>CAJOLZ010000014.1 GCA_905235575.1 uncultured Bacteroidaceae bacterium
TTCACGAAGTTTGTGCTGGGCGACGCGAACGGTGACGGCAAGGTGACCATCACCGACGCAGTGGCAGTGGTGAACTCTATCCTTGGTTCTACGCAGGGCACATTCATCAAACGTGCCGCAGATGTTGACGGAAATGGTGATATCAGCATCACCGACGCCGTGGGCATCGTGAACATCATCCTCAACAGCAGCCCCGCCGGCGTGAAAGAACGGCAAGTGAGGGAGGAAGTAGGTTTGGAAAAGGACCCTGACTAAACGCACCGCGTTCCTACACATGTCGCACCACGCTGCGACAGCCTGCGCACCACGCTGCGACGCCCGTCGCACCGTGGTGCGTTGTTTTCCCCCTTTGTCATTCTTCAACACTCGACGTTGTCGGGCAGAAGCGGCAGAGCCGAGCGCAGAGTGCCCAAAGGGCCGAAGAATCTCTAAGCAGCGGACGTCCTCGGTGAGATTCATCGCTACGCTCTGAATGACAATTTGCGGAAAATCAAAATAAGTTCTTCAACACCCGACGTTGTCGGGCAGAAGCGGCAGAGCCGAGCGTGGCATTTTCCTCACTTAATCGTATCTCTGACCTTCGGTCTAAGATACCACACTCGGAAAATCAAAATAAATTTTGCTTTTCGCTCGTTTAATCGTATCTTTGCACCTCAAAAGGAGAAAAAGAATCGGATAATCAGTACAAATAATAAGTAAAAAGAGATGAAAGCATTTGTATTCCCCGGCCAGGGTGCCCAGTTCACGGGCATGGGCAAGGAGCTTTATGAGACGAACGAGAAGGCGCGCGCGCTTTTTGAGGAGGCCAACGAGATACTGGGTTTCCGCATCACGGACATCATGTTCGAGGGAACAGCCGACGAGCTGAAGCAGACACGTGTGACGCAGCCTGCGGTGTTCCTGCACAGCGTTATCAGTGCGCTCTGCATGGGCGAGGCATTCCAGCCCGACATGGTGGGCGGTCACTCGCTGGGCGAGTTCAGTGCATTGGTGGCTGCCGGCGCGTTGAAGTTTGCCGACGGTCTGCGTCTGGTATATGCCCGTGCGCAGGCCATGCAGAAGGCTTGCGAGGCAGCAGCGGGCGGCATGGCTGCCGTGCTGGCACTGCCCGATGAGACCATCGAGCGCGTGTGTGCCGAGGTGTCGGCCGAGGGCATCGGTGTGGTCGTTCCTGCCAACTATAACTGCCCGGGACAGCTGGTGATAAGCGGCAACGTGGACGCAGTGAACCGCGCCTGCGAACTGCTGAAGGAGGCCGGTGCCAAGCGTGCACTGCCCCTGCCTGTAGGCGGAGCCTTCCACAGCCCCCTCATGCAGCCGGCCAAGGACGAGCTGCAGGCTGCCATCGAACAGACCGAGTTCTCGACCCCTCGCTGTCCCATCTACCAGAACGTGGACGGAGAGGCTCACACCGATGCAGCCGAGATAAAGGCCAACCTGATTGTCCAACTCACAGCCAGCGTGCGCTGGACCCAGGAGGTGGAGCACATGATTGAGGCCGGCGCCACCGAGTTTACCGAATGCGGTCCCGGCAAGGCACTGCAGGGCATGATTACCAAGATAAACCGCGACGTAACCGTGCAGGGCATCTGATGCAACGCATCGTCATATACCAAGTGTTGCCACGTCTCTTCGGCAACGATTCTGCCGCACACCGGCCCAACGGCTCGCGGGCGGAGAACGGCTGCGGACGGCTGAAGGATTTCACCCGCAAGGCGCTCGACGAGATACACCGGCTGGGCATCACCCATGTGTGGTACACCGGCGTGATAGCCCACGCGAACGAATCGACACCTGCCCCCACCAAGGGGCGCGCAGGCAGTCCCTATGCCATCACGGACTATTACGGCGTGGACTGCGACCTGGCTGCCACTGCAAATCCCGATCACGAATTCCAGTTGCTGGTGAAGCGCACACACGAGGCCGGCATGCGTGTCGTCATCGACTTCGTGCCTAACCACGTCGCGCGCTACTATCGTTCCGAGACGGCTCCCGAGGGCGTGGAAGACTTCGGCGCGAGGGACGACAGGACACAGGCTTTCTCGCCGCAGAACAATTTCTACTACGTGCCGGGCGAGGAACTCCACCTGCCCGTGAACGTGGAGGGCTTTAGCGAGACACCGGCACGCGCCACGGGCAACGACGTCTTCCACGCATGGCCGCAGCAGAACGACTGGTACGAGACGGTGAAACTGAACTACGGAGTGGACTACGTCGGCGGACGCACCACACATTTCCATCCCATTCCCGACACATGGAACAAGATGCTCTCCATCCTGCTCTATTGGGCCGGAATGGGTGTCGACGGCTTCCGCTGCGACATGGCCGAGATGGTGCCCGTGGATTTCTGGGAATGGGCCATAGCACAAGTGAAGGCGCGCCACCCGGAGATAATCTTCATCGCCGAGGTGTATAATCCGGCGGAATACCGCAACTATGTGCGTCGCGGCGGATTCGACTATCTCTACGACAAGGTGGGCCTCTACGACACCCTGAGAGCCGTCGCCTGCGGAATGGCCTCCACACACGACATCACACGCTGCTGGCAGTCGGTGGACGACATACGCGGGCAGATGCTCAACTTCCTGGAAAACCACGACGAGCAGCGCGTGGCCAGCGAATTCTTTGCCGGCAATGCCGAACGCGGCAAGGCTGCACTGCTGGTGAGCGCACTGCAGTTCACCAACCCGTTCATGCTCTACTTCGGACAGGAACTGGGCGAGCGCGGCATGGACGAAGAGGGCTTCAGCGGACGCGACGGGCGCACCTCGATATTCGACTACTGGTCGGTGGACACGGTACGCCGATGGCGCAGCAAGGGAACCTTCGACGGAAAACAACTCACCGAGGACGAACGCCGGCTGCAGGAATACTATCGCCGCGTGCTCAGCCTCTGCAACGAAAACGAGGTGCTGCGCGAAGGCACGTTCTATGACCTGATGTACGTCAATCCGCACCTCTCGCGACAATATGCTTTCGTGCGAGAACGGAAGGGCGAAGTGGTCATCGTGGTGGCAAACTTCGACGACGCGGCACAGGAGGTAAGCATAAACATCCCCGAGCATCTGTTTGAGCTCTACAGCCTCTCCCCGACTGCAAAAAAGACGCAGGCCACCGACCTGCTGACAGGAACAGCAACGGCGGTGACATTCAGCCCCACAAAACCGCTCGTATGTCATGTGCCACCCCTCGGCGGCGTGGTTCTGACCATGAAATGCAGGCGGAAATGAAAATTTATGCGTTCGTTCTCTTGGAATGAGCGCATTTTTGTTTTATTTTTGCACGGTAAAGACACAAAGGCGATGAAAAGAATACTCGTTACAGGAGGAGCCGGCTTCATCGGCTCGCACCTCTGCAAGCGGCTGGTGCATGACGGTCACGACGTGCTGGCGCTCGACAATTTCTATACCGGCAGCAAGGAAAACGTGTGGGAACTGCTGCGCGAGCCCAATTTCGAGCTGGTGCGCCACGACGTCATCCAACCCTATTGGTGCGAGGTGGACGAGATATACAACCTGGCCTGTCCCGCCAGTCCCATCCACTATCAGTACGACCCCATCCAGACCACCAAGACAGCTGTCTTCGGCACCTATCACATGTGTGGTCTGGCCCGACGTACGCATGCCAAAATCCTGCACGCCTCGACGAGCGAGGTCTATGGCGACCCGTCCATCCATCCGCAACCCGAAGACTATTGGGGCAACGTGAATCCCATCGGCAGCCGTTCGTGCTACGACGAAGGCAAACGCTGTGCCGAGACACTCGCCATGGACTATCACAGACTGCACGGCGTGAGGTCGAAGATCATTCGCATCTTCAACACCTACGGTCCCAACATGCAGGCTCACGACGGCCGTGTGGTGACCAACTTCATCGTCAGTGCACTCCGCGGAGAGCCCCTCACCATCTATGGCGACGGCAAGCAGACACGTTCGTTCCAGTATGTGGACGACCTGGTGGAGGGCATGGTGCGCATGATGGCCACCGAGGACGACTTTACCGGTCCGGTCAATCTGGGAAACCCGGCAGAGTTCACCATGCTGGAACTGGCGCAGCTGGTAATCAAGCTCACCGACTCGAAGAGCAACATAATTTTCAAGCCACTGCCTGCCGACGATCCACGCCAGCGCAAACCCGACATCAGCAAGGCCAAGAGCAAACTGGGATGGGAACCGACCGTGACGCTCGAGGACGGTCTGTGCCGCGTAATTGAATATTTTCGACACAAGAAGATGTAAACAGCAAAATGAACGCAGCAAATGAATGATAATACAAAGGAAATGCGTAATTTTGCAACGAAAAAAGTGAGAGGATAAGAAGTGTGAAAATGAATGACCATTTAGTTATCATGGCCGGAGGTGTCGGAAGTCGCTTCTGGCCGATGAGTACCTCAATACTACCGAAACAGTTTGCCGATGTGCTGGGCTGCGGCAAAACGCTAATACAACTGACCTATGACCGTTTCCGTGGCGTAGTTCCTAAGGAGAACGTGTGGGTGGTTACTTCTGCTCAGTATGCCTCGCTGGTGCGCCAGCAACTGCCGGAAGTGCAGCGCCAGAACATCCTTCTGGAACCATGCCGGCGCAACACAGCTCCCTGCATCGCTTATGTCAGTTGGCGCATCAAGTCGCAAGACCCCAAGGCCAACATCGTAGTGTCGCCCAGCGACCATGTGGTGCTTGATGTCCCCGAGTTTCAGCGCGTCATCAAGTCAGGACTGAAATTCGTCAGCGAGACCGACTCTATTGTCACACTCGGCATGAAGCCCACACGTCCCGAGACAGGATACGGATACATTCAGGCCGACCTCTCTTGTGCGACGGCACGCAACAAGGAAATCTATCGCGTCGATTCGTTCCACGAGAAGCCCGATGCCGAGACTGCGGAGCGTTTCATTCAGCGCAGCTATTATTTCTGGAACGCAGGCATTTTCCTGTGGAACATCAATACGATTGTCAACGCTTTCCGCATCTATCAACCCGAAATCTCGCGTATATTCGAGGACCTGCTGCCCATCTACGGCACCTCGCAGGAGCAGTCGCTCATCAACGAGCGTTTTCCGTTGTGCGATAACATCTCCGTGGACTATGCCATCTTAGAGAAAGCCGACGAGATCTATGTCTTTCCTGCCGATTTCGGATGGAGCGACCTCGGCACATGGGGTTCGCTGCTACTCAATACCGAGCGTGACATACACGGCAATGCATGCATTGGCAACAACATAATCACCGCAGAGACCACCAATTGCATCATCCATGCGACACAGGAACGCAAAGTGATTGTGCAGGGTCTCGACGGATATATCGTGGCTGAGAAAGACAATTCGCTGCTCATCTGTCGCTTGGGCGAGGAGCAACGCATCCGACAACTAACCGAGCAATAGTATGAAAAAAGCGCTCATCACCGGTGTAACGGGGCAGGACGGCTCCTATCTCTCGGAGTTTCTTCTCGAGAAAGGATACGAAGTGCACGGCATCATCCGCCGCTCGTCGGTGGACTATCGCGAACGCATAGCCCATCTCGAGGGGCAGCCGCACTTCCATCTGCACTATGCCGATATGGGCGACTCGATGTCCATCGTGCAAGTTATCAGCAAGGTACGGCCCGATGAACTCTACAACCTGGCTGCTCAGAGTCACGTGCAGGTGAGTTTCGATTCGCCCGAATATACAGCCAACGTCGATGCCGTGGGAGTGCTGCGCATACTGGAGGCTGTGCGTCTCTGTGGGCTCACTACCTCATGCCGCATCTATCAGGCCAGCACCAGCGAACTCTACGGAAAGGTGGAGCAAGTGCCTCAGAGCGAGGACACACCCTTCCATCCCTATTCGCCTTACGCAGTGGCCAAGCTCTACGGCTACTGGATGATACGTGAGTATCGCGAGGCCTACGGCATGTTCTGCTGCTCGGGCATTCTCTTCAATCACGAGAGCGAGCGGCGTGGCGAGACCTTCGTCACCCGTAAGATAACCCTGGCTGCCGCACGCATCGCACAAGGCAAGCAGGAGAAACTCTACCTGGGCAACCTTTCGTCGAAGCGCGATTGGGGCTACGCCAAGGATTACGTCGAGTGCATGTGGCTCATCCTCCAGCAAGAAACGCCCGACGACTACGTCATAGCCACCGGCGTGCAGCATTCTGTGCGCGAGTTCTGTCACCTGGCCTTCAAGGCTGCGGGCATCGATATCGAGTTCCGAGGCGAAGGCATCGACGAGAAAGGCTACGACAAGAAAACGGGGAAAGCCCTCATCGAAGTCTCGCCCGACTTCTATAGGCCCACCGACGTTGTCAACCTCCTGGGCGATCCGTCCAAGGCTGTGCGACAGTTGGGATGGAATCCGCAGGCCAAGACATCTTTCGAAGAACTGGTCAACCTCATGGTGCGGCACGACATGGAGAAGGTGGCCGCCGACCACATGGCCAGCATGGTGCGAACCAACCTGGCCGAATATCTCGAGCGTGGAGTCGACAAGTAGAAAACGCTCGCCGTTTAACGAAACAACACACAGATGGACAAGTCATCCAAAATTTATGTGGCCGGACACCGCGGATTAGTGGGTTCGGCCATTTTGCGTAATTTACAGATGCGCGGTTACACCAATCTGGTGGGGCGTAGCCATCAGGAACTCGACCTCATGGATGGTGTTGCCGTGCGACGTTTCTTCGACGAAGAGCAGCCCGAGGCGGTTGTCCTCGCAGCAGCCCATGTCGGAGGCATCATGATGGCCAACTCGCGCGACCGGGCCGACTTCATCTTCCAGAACCTGCAGATACAGCAGAATGTCATCGGCGAGGCGTGGCGTCACGGCGTGCAGCGGCTCCTCTTCCTCGGCTCCACCTGCATCTATCCGCGCCAGGCACCACAGCCCATCCCCGAGGACAGTCTCCTCACCAGTCCGCTCGAATACACCAACGAGCCCTACGCCATCGCCAAGATAGCCGGACTGAAACTCTGCGAAAGCCTTAACCTTCAGTATGGCACCGACTACATCGCCGTGATGCCCACCAACCTCTACGGCCCGCGAGACAACTTCCATCTCGAGGACAGCCACGTCTTGCCGGCCATGCTACGCAAGATGTTCCTCGCCCAGTGTCTCCGCGCCGGCGATTGGGAAACACTCCGCGCCGACCTCAATCTGCGTCCCGTAAAACCACGCGGCGAGGCAGTGCAGGTCAACGGAGACTCCTCCCCCACCGAGATTGAGCGCGCACTGGCCCGCTATGGCATCGGTCCTCAGGCCGTCGTGCTGTGGGGCACCGGCACGCCCTTGCGCGAATTTCTCTGGAGCGAAGACATGGCCGACGCCAGCGTACACATCCTGCTCAACACCCGCTTCACAGACATCTGCGAAGGGATGCACGAGATACGCAACTGCCACATAAACATAGGCACCGGCCGCGAAATCACCATCCGACAGCTGGCCGAGGAGATACGCCGCGCAGTGGGATTCGAAGGCGAGATACGCTGGGACAGCAGCAAGCCCGACGGAACACCGCGCAAGCTCACCGATGTCTCGCGCCTGCACCGCCTCGGGTGGCACCACACCGTGGAACTCGACGAGGGCATACGCCGCCTCGTGGAATGGTACCGTGCCGACCTCGCACAGGCACACACTCCTTCGCGTATTTCTCCCCAGAACTGAATTCCGTTTGTAGCACCGTGCTGCGACACATGACGCACTGTGGTGCGACGGGCAACGCACCGTGTTGCGACAGCCGTCGCACCACGGTGCGTTTTTTTTACCCAAATAGTTATGTCGGCATAACACAAAAGTGTTATTCGGGTTCAAAGGTTGTTAAAAAGGACTAAATGATTTGTACGGCGACCGAAAATTCGTAATTTTGCAGGCTGTAAATGAAAGCGAATAACTGGCGTGCGTAATCGTCTTTTCTTCTTTGCCGTAATATCCCTGCTGTGTGTGGCGCGCGCTGCGGCCCAACTGGTGCAGGGCGTGGTTTCCGACGGAGACTCCCGCGTGACGTTGCCTGGGGTGCACGTGTATTATGCCGACGACAAGAGCACGCTCGTTCAGACCGACATCAACGGCAAGTATCGCATCGCCTTCCGACGCGGCACACTCGTCTTCTCGATGATAGGTTTCGACACGAAGATGGTGGAGGTGAAGTCGGCGCAGAAACTCGACGTGAAACTGAAGGAGACGACATCGTCGCTCCGCGAAGTGCAGATTTCGGGCAAGCGTCAGAAATATACGCGCAAGAGCAACCCGGCCGTGGAGATGATGCGCAAGGTGATAGCCGCCAAGAAAACCACCGACCTGCGACAGAACGACTACCTCTCATATATGAAGTACGAGAAGATGACGTTCGCCCTCAACGAGTTTACGGAAAAGGTCTTCGAGGACGAGCACTTCAAGCGTCTGCCCTTCCTGAGGGAACATGTGGAGCGTCACCCCGAGACGGGAAAGCTCATCCTGCCTCTCACCATGGACGAGAAGGTGAGCCAAATCATCTATCGCAAGGACCCGAAGTCGGAGAAATCGGTCGTCATGGGCGAACGTCACGAGGGTGTCAACAACCTGATAAACACTGGTGAAATAATGACGGAGGTGATGGCCGACTGCTTCACCGACGTCGACATCTATCAGGACCAGGTGCGCCTGCTGCAATATCCCTTCACCAGCCCCATCAGCACGCAGAGCGCCATCAATTTTTATCGCTATTTCATCACTGACACACTGCAGGTGGACAGTCAGAAGTGCTACCGCATCGACTTCACGCCCAACAATCCGCAGGATTTCGGTTTCTCGGGCTCGCTCTTCGTCTTGGCAGACTCTACGTGGCGTGTGAAGCGTGCCGAACTGGGCATACCCTCGCGCAGCGACGTGAACTTCGTCGACGAGATGCGGATTGTGCAGGACTTCGAGTCGCTGCCCACGGGCGAGCAGGTGGTGGTGGACAACAAGATGTGCGTGCAGATGTCGCTGCTCTCGTGGCTCCAGAAGGTGCAGGTGGAGCGCACCGTCACGTACAGCGGATGGGACTTCACGCCCATTCCGGAGCAGTCTTTCAAGTTCAAGGGCGACACAAAGGTGGAGGCTTCGGCACAGATGCGCAACGAGACATTCTGGGAGGAACATCGACCCATACCGCTCACCCAGAGCGAAGAGTCGATGAGCGTCCTCATGAACCGCCTCTATGACATAAAAGGCTTCAAGGGCTTCATGTGGATTGCCAAGGCTTTCATAGAGAATTACGTGGAGACGAGCATCAATCCCGAGCACCCAAGCAAGGTGGACATCGGCCCCATCAACGCCATGCTGGGCAGCAACTTCGTGGAGGGATTCCGTCTGAGGGCCAGTGCGCAGACCACTGCCAACCTGAACCCACACTGGTTCCTGCGCGGAAATGTCAAGTACGGATTTGGCGACCAGCGCTGGAAAGGCATGGGCGAGGTGACCTATTCGTTCAATCGCAAGGACTACATGCCGCGCGAATATCCCATGCGCAACATCACCTTCTCGTACGAAAACGACGTGGCATCGCCCAGCGATAAGTTCGTCCCCACCGACAAAGACAATGTCTTCGTCTCGCTCAAGTGGGCTCCGGTGAAGCACATGAACTATTTCGAGCGCTACAACCTGAAGCTCGACTGGGAGTGGGAGAACGGTCTGCACGTCTATGGCCAGGGCCGCCGCGAATGGAACGAAGGCGCAGGCGACCTCTTCTATCGCACACTCAACCTGTCCGCTCCCGGCTCTGACGAATTCGATGCGGCACAGAACATACACAGGATAAACTTCACCGAGGCCACCGTGGGCTTCGAATATCAGCCCGGAGCCACGTACATCAACACGAAGCAGCACCGACTGACCACCAACTTCGACTCGCCCATCATGGGGCTGAACCACACAATGGGACTGAAAGGTGTGCTGGGCGGAGACTACAGCTACAATTTCACCGAGGCCACGCTCTACAAGCGTTTCTGGCTCAATTCGTGGGGAAAGATGAATTTCATGCTCAAGGGAGGCATACAATGGAACAAAGTTCCCTATCCCTTCCTGATCATGCCGGCTGCCAACATGAGTTACATCACGGAAGGGTTCAACTTCAACCTGATACGGAATATGGAGTTCCCCACCGACCGCTACGGCTCGCTCATGTTTTCGTGGGACATGAACGGCAAGATTCTGAACCGCATCCCCCTCATACGCAAACTCAAGTGGCGCGAATATATCGGCGTCAACTGCCTGTGGGGAAAGCTCACAGACAAGAACAACCCCTTCCTGGAACGTAACCGCGACGACAGCAAACTCTTTTACATGCCCGGTTCGTTCACAGACGACGGCTCCTTCGACTATGCTTCACGAGTGATTCAGTCAGACAAACCCTACGTCGAGGTTATCGTCGGTGTGCATAATATCTTCAGGGTTTTGCACCTCGAGTATGTACGGCGTCTGAATTATATCTACGACCACACACATCGGTGGGGCATACGCGGTTACTTCGAAATCTCCTTCTGAGGCTTCTCCTTTCCCTTTAATCCCGAATCGGTCACTCGGATTTACAGCACCAGGTCCTTCAATGCCTGATAGATCTTGATGTCGTTCGGCTCGGTCAGTTTGTAGTTGATGGGGTCTCCCTGAGCGATGTATAGCGGATGATAGCCAATCTCGTTGCAGAGCGTGAAGAGCGACTGATGGTCCTCGATGCCACGTTCGCGTGCGGTGGCAAGAATCTTCCTCAGCTCGACGAGCGGGAAGGTGTGTGGCGTCTGTGCCCTCATGAGTGTCTCCCGGCGGATGTAGCTGTCCGAACTTTCGGCGTTCTCCGTCTTCAGATAAGCCTCGTTGCTGTATATGGCAGTGATGGCATTTCCGCGCGAACGGCACACCTGAATGTTGCGTCCGATGATTTCGTAGCTTATCAGTGGCCGCACAGCATCGTGCACCATCACGATGCACGTCTCCTCCTCGTCCCCGTGGGCAGCCAGCAGGCCATCGACACCCTGGCAGATGCTGCGATAGGCTGTGGCACCGGCCGGCAGTGTGGCGCGCAGTTTGGTGATGCCGCCCATGCGTGCCTGTCCCTCCACATATTCCTCCCACCGAGCCAGGCAGACCACGTATATATCGGTCACGTCCGGATGCTGCTGAAAGGCACGCATCGTGTGAAGCAACACCGATTCGCCGTCTATCTCAATAAACTGCTTCGGGCATTTGTTGCTCAGTCGGCTGCCCAGGCCACCGGCCAGCAGCAGGGCTATGTTACGTTCCTTATTCGTTCCCATGGGTCAGTTCTTCGTCAAATTGGCGGCAGAATGTTTCGTGACGATGTATCGTGTAGAAGCGAAGCGCCTCGAGCACGGTGCATTCGAACACCGGATATATCCACGGTTCGCCCACCAGCAGCGACACGAAGAGCACCGCCACGCGTGTGTCGAACGTCAATATGTTGGCATATTTCATCATCGGACGGCTCTTCTCCAGGAAGCGCTCGCGCAGGTCGGCAGGCACACCACCGGGGTAGAGCGTCCGCACGTGGCCCAGAAACGTCTGCAGCGACGGGCACATGCGCTCCTGACGCGCCGTATAATGGATGTAGCAGCACAGGTAGAACTTGTGGAACCACTGTCGGCTGCGCCATTTCATCATAGCCACCTCGGCGCGCTCCTGTGCCGTGGTCGCCAGCTCGCTGCCCTCGTTTCCCAGGGCAAACCACAGATGCACGTTGCGATAATAGTCGGCGATGGCACACTGCTGCGCATGGCAGTGGAAGCCGGCCCACGAGCACAACAGCCATATCCAGATGCCCCACTCGGGCGTCAGACGCAGCGTCAGAAACACGTAGATGCTCAGAAACCACACGTCGCCGGCAAAACCGTCGAGGATGCGCCCCAGCAACGTCTTCTTCCCCGTCATGCGTGCCAGCTGACCGTCGGCGCAGTCATACCAGTTGGCCCACACCAGCAGCAACATGCCGATGAGGTTCATCTTCAGGCTGTCGAACCAGAAGAAATAGCCCGCAGCCGTGCCTATCACGATGCTCAGCAGCGTGACGGCTATCGGGTGGACATGAAGCCAGCGGAACACCACGGCCCACAGATAGCCCGGCGTACGCGTCACGTACAGCTCGAAGTTGCCCTCCGTCTCGTGCGACTTCATCGTGCTCAGCACACGTTCCCTCAAACTCATCCTTTCGTTCTCTTTTCTACGTTTGTCTTCTTTCAGACACGCAAAGGTAACGCTTTATTCCGATATGACCAAATAAATATGTCTCTCCTGCGTTCCACAGCCCCTGCCTTCACTCCCCCACTGCCGTTCCGCCGCCGTCACCATCGTGTCACAGCCCGACAGATATGTGGTAAATAATACCAACACTTTTCTCTGCGTATTTCTTTTCAGAAAAGAATTTTGCGTGTCGAAGCAAGTTTCGACGCATGACGCAGCGTGCTGCGACGGGCAACGCAACGTGGTGCGACGGCTGTCGCACCACGTTGCGTTTTTTGAGCTAATTAAGGTGTCAGTCTCTGCGGAAGATGTCGCGCGTATAGACTTTCTCCTTCACGTCGTCGAGACACGTGTCGTATCGGTTGGCGATGATGGCCTTGGCCTGCGACTTGAATGCCTGCAGGTCGTTTACCACGCGGCTGCCGAAGAATGTCGCGCCGTTCTCGATGGTGGGTTCGTAGATGATGACGGTTGCGCCTTTGGCCTTCACGCGCTTCATGATGCCCTGGATGGCGCTCTGCCGGAAATTGTCGCTGTTCGACTTCATGGTGAGGCGATAGACGCCGATGACTACGTCTTTCTCCTTCGCGGAATCCCACTGGCTGTTGGAACTGTATGCTCCGGCCAGTTCGAGCACGCGGTCGGCTATGAAGTCCTTGCGTGTTGCGTTGCTGGTCACGATGGCGCTCATCATGTTCTGCGGCACCGCTGCATAGTTGGCGAGCAGCTGCTTGGTGTCCTTGGGCAGGCAGTAGCCTCCGTAGCCGAACGAGGGGTTGTTGTAGTGCGTGCCGATGCGTGGGTCGAGACCTACGCCGTTGATGATGGCCTGCGTGTCGAGTCCCTTGATTTCAGCATAGGTGTCGAGTTCGTTGAAATAGCTGACGCGCAGTGCCAGATAGGTGTTGGCGAAGAGTTTCACGGCCTCGGCTTCGGTGAGTCCCATGAAGAGTGTGTCGATGTGCTCCTTCAGAGCTCCTTCCTCGAGAAGGGCGGCAAATTCGTGTGCTTTCTGGGCCATGACGGGGTCGTCCTTCGGGTGTCCCACGATGATGCGGCTCGGATAGAGGTTGTCGTAGAGGGCCTTGCTCTCGCGCAGGAACTCGGGCGAAAAGATGATGTTGGGCACCACGACTTTCATGGTTCCGTCGGGCTGGCGCTCGCGATAGGAGAACTTCTGTCGAACGCTTTCGGTGTAACCTACGGGTATGGTGCTCTTGATGATCATCGTGGCGGAGGGGTTGACCTCGAGGACGAGGTCGATAACGTCTTCGATGTTGTGGGTGTCGAAGTAGTTGGTCTTGGGGTCGTAGTTTGTGGGGGCAGCAATGACGACGAACTCGGCATCGCTATACGCCTTGCGGCCATCGAGGGTGGCTGTCAGGTCGAGCTGTTTCTCCTTCAGGTATTTCTCGATGTATTCGTCCTGAATGGGCGAGATGCGCCGGTTGATTTTCTCTACTTTCTCGGGCACGATGTCCACGGCTGTCACGGTGTTATGCTGGGAGAGCAGTGTAGCAATGCTCAATCCCACATAGCCCGTTCCGGCCACTGCGATTCTCTTTTTCATAAATTTTCTTTTGGGAGTGTTAAGTAGTGTTTGTATTTCGGTGTCAGGGTGCAACGATTTCCGTTGGTTTGCCTTCGTGTACGTAAGGCCATCCCTGCTTGTCCCACATGATTTGTTGCATCATCATGGGGCGGCTGTTTTGTCGTGTGGCGGTGTTGTGGCAGTGATAGAAGATGTACTGCTTTCCGTCGCCGGCCGTAAATATCTCGCCGCAATGACCGGGGCCGTAGAAGTGGTCGTCGCGGTTGCTGCTGATGACAGGTGTGGCATTGCCCTTGATCATCGGTTTGCCGTTGCGGTCACGGAATGTGCCAGTGAGTTTCTTGCTTCGGCCGACCTGCAGCTGGTAGGTGTGGTCGCCATAGTTTCCCGAGCTTACGAAGAGATACCAGTAGCGTCCGCGGCGGTGGAGGTAGGAGCCTTCGTAGACCTGGCTGCGCGATGGGTTCTCGTGTACGGTCTTGCCAGCGACGTGTACGTATTTGGCTCCCGGATAGAGACTGAGGCCGTCGGAGCGGAGCTGTACGCGATGCACTCCTCCTACACTGCCGAAGAAGAGCCACACCTTTCCGGTGCTCCCGTCTGTCACAACCTCGGGGTCGATGGTATCTTCAATGCCTGTCTCGCGACTGTCTGTGATGATGCCTACGTAGTGGAACTTGCCGTCGCCTTCCTGACGCAGCACAGCAATCCGGCAGTCTTCGGCGCTGTTGTATAGTGTCAGATAGAGCAGGCGCTGGTTGTGGACGGTGGTCACATCGGGCGCCCAGAAGTTGCGGGCGATGCTGCGCATGGTGGCCCACGATGCCTCATCAATGGGAATCTGCTCGCTCATCGTCCAATGAAAGAGGTCGCTGCTTTCCAACATACGCTGCGGATTCGTGGCAAGGCAGTAGTAGGTGCCGCCCTCGCCTCGCCACACGGTGGGGTCGGGCCAGTTGTTCTGCCACACGGGATTTGTCACCTGCTGTGCATCGGCCAGGAGACTCAACGTGAGCAGAAAAAGAAGGACCGGCTTCCTCATTTCTTCATTTTCTGGAAGGCCTGCTGAAGGTCTGCAATGATATCCTCGACGTTTTCAATGCCTACGGAAAGACGAACAAGGTCGGGGGCAACTCCAGCCTCGCGCAGTTGCTCGTCGGAAAGCTGGCGGTGGGTGTGGCTGGCAGGGTGAAGCACACAAGTGCGAGCATCGGCAACGTGCGTGACAATGCTTATGAAATCGAGACTATCCATGAATCGGATGGCATCGTCGCGTGTGCCTTTCAGTCCGAAAGCAATCACGCCGCACGTGCCTTTTGGCATGTATTTCTGTGCCAGTGCATGGTATTTGTTCGAGGGCAGTCCTGCATAGTTCACCCATGCTACGTCGGGTTGCTGTTCGAGCCATTCGGCCACTCGCTGTGCATTCTCACAGTGGCGAGCCATGCGCAGGTGAAGTGTCTCGAGACCGATATTCAGCAAGAAGGAGTTTTGTGGTGCCGGAATGCTGCCGAGATCACGCATGAGTTGGCTCACCAGCTTGGTGCAATATGCCATCTTGCCAAAGGACTTCGTGTAAGTAAGGCCATGGTAGCTCTCGTCGGGCTGAGTCAGTCCGGGATACTTATCAGCATGAGCATCCCAGTCGAAGTTACCACTGTCCACCACGGCTCCGCCCACCTGAGCTGCATGTCCGTCCATGTATTTCGTGGTGCTGTGTGTGACGATGTCGGCACCCCATTCGAAGGGGCGGCAGTTGATGGGAGTGGGGAAAGTGTTGTCCACCACGAGTGGCATGCCATGCTTGTGCGCCAGTCGGGCAAAGCGCTCAATGTCCAGAATGTTTCCTCCCGGGTTGCTGATGGTCTCCCCGAAGATGCATTTCGTGTTGGGACGTATGGCGGCCTCGATCTGCTCGTCAGTCCATTCTGCATCGACGAATGTGCATTCGATGCCCAGCTTCTTCAGCGTGACGGCAAACAGGTTGTACGTGCCGCCGTAGATGGTGTTGGTGCTGATGAGGTGGCTGCCAGCCTCGCAGATATTGAAGATTGCATAGAACGATGCAGCCTGTCCACTGCTGGTGAGCACACATCCCACACCGCCTTCGAGGGCAGCAATTTTGCGTGCCACGGCATCGTTTGTCGGGTTGGCCAGACGTGTATAGAAGTAACCTTCGTCTTTCAGGTCGAAGAGACGTGCCATCTGTTCACTTGTCTCGTATTTGAACGTGGTGCTCTGGCAGATGGGCATCTGCTGTGGTTCACCTTTGCGAGGTTTCCATCCACCGTGAATGCAGATGGTTTCGATATTTTTCTTCATTGATTTCTTTAGTATTGCAGTTCGTTTACATGTCGTATTTGAGGTTCTCCCATTCCACCTCCTGATCCAGTTGTGCCAGGAATTCCTTCAGTGTTGCCTCGTCGATATCGCCCAGTTCGTACTCTTTCTCAGCGTCTTTACGTATCTCGGCAATCCATGCACGGCGTGCCGAGATGTAGTCGGCACGTATGTGTTCCACGTCGTCGGGTGTAATTTCCTCCAGTCCATAGTATTCGCAGATGAGCCGATAGCTCCATGCCCAACGGTATTCGCTATAGTTTTCGAAAGCCTGGCGCAACTCGTCACGAATCTGCTGCACGTTGCTTGTCTTGCCCGTTCTGATGTCGTTTACGATGCGTTCCTCCTCACTCACAGGGATGAGCAGTCCGCTCAAGTCGCTCCATTTTCCTGTTCCTACGCTGGAACGAGGCTTTTCCAGACGGTGACGTTTCATCACAGCACCCATGTAGATGCGCAGTGCGATGTCGTAGTATTTGATACCTTTCTTGAGCGACGAGTTCTTGATGACATAGTCGTGGAAGTTGTAACGAGCCACGTCGCCCGAGACTTCGCGCAGACTTTCCAGTGTGCGTTTGGCTGTCATGATGCCTCCGACAGAGAACGGCGAGAGCCAGTCGAAGTTCACCAGACTGTTCTTTCCGCCCTGTGTTCGTTTGTCGCGCTTGGGCCATTTGCGTATGTCGCGGTAGAGACCCACGGTGGTCAAGTTGCGGCCCGGCACGAGTGTCATCTCGTCACCGTAGGCAATCAGGTATGAGAAAGGCAATTTACGCGTGTCGGGGTGATACATCAGTTTGCCGAAGCACACCGAGAAAGTTCCGATGTGGGCTGGCATCAAGATGTATGCACCGCTGGCTGTCTTGGTGCCGCGTTCAAGTATGCCCCAGTGGAGCGGCCCCATCTTGTAGGCGTGGTTCGAGAAGTTGGTGTTCGAACCGGCGTTGTAGAACGAGAACATTCCGCCTATGAGCAGCGAACTCTTGTGGTGACTGGCACTGAAAGGACCGCAGAAAGCAGCACAGGCCTCGCCGTTCGACATGTAGCAGTTGGCAAAGAACAGACTGTTCTCGGCTGTGAAGCCGTCGGTAATCTTGCATGCCTCACCCACGAAGCAACATTCCAGTTTGGCATTGTTGGTGATGCTGCTTCCGTCGTATATCACGGAATCTTTGCAGATGACGCCCGCACCGATGTAAACCGATGCGTCTGGGTTGCTCTTGAGGGTGCAGTCGTAGAGTTTCGTAGCGCCGTTCAGTTGACAGTTCGCACTGATATGGCTGTTTATCACCTCCTTGGTGTTCACTATGCGTACATTGTCACCGATGGTGCCCACATTGGTGGTACCGGCACGATGTTTCTTGTTTTCGATGTCCTCCCGAATGAGGGTGCGGATACGTTCGGTGAATGCCTTATCCTGTTCATACTTCACCATCAGCGCAGCTATCTGCGAGTTGAGTCCGTCAAAGATCATCACATTGCCATCGCCCACTTCGTTGAGCACCGATATGATGCGTCCTTCGCCGAACGATGCGTCTTGTTTTGTCTCTATCACGGCCACGTTCTCAATCAGACAATTGTTGCCGATGCGATAGTTGTTGATGAATTCGCCGATGTTTTCTATCAGGCAGTCATTGCCGATTTCCACATTTCGCAGTGTGGCATTGCGTATGCCACTGTGTTTGGGGAAGTCTTCGCTGAGGGCTACGTTCTTCTCGAAGTGTCCCATCTTCACGTGACCGTAGAATTCCACATTCCACACATATTCGGGCTGGAAGGCTTCATCCACCTCTATGTTTTCCCAGTCTTCGGCTGTGCAACCTTGTTGCGACAGGCTTTTGATTTCTTCTGTAGTGAGTTTACGCATGTCTATTCTTTCTTTTCTCGTGGCAAAGATACGTTAAATAAATTACATTTCCGAATATCGAGGCATGAAAAACATAAACGCACCCCACAAATGTCTGTGGCGGTGCGTTTATGTTTACTTGCTTGCAGGTGGATTCCTATCCGAGATAGGGTCTGAGCAGGCTGTTTCGGCTGCCGAGTCGCAGTTTGCGGATGGCTTTCTCGCGGATTTGTCTCACACGTTCGCGTGTCAATCCGAAACGTTCGCCTATTTCCTCGAGCGTCATCTCCTGATGATTGATGCCGAAGCTCATTTCGATGATGTCTTTTTCGCGTTCGTTGAGCTGGCTCAGGGCGCGTGCAATCTCGGTGTTCAGGCTCTCGTTCACGAGCGACTGGTCTGCCATGGGCGAGTCGGTGTTCTCCATCACGTCCAGCAGGCTATTGTCTTCTCCTTCCACAAAGGGGGCGTCCACACTGACATGGCGTCCGCTGGCGCGCAGGCTGTCGTTGATTTTCTCGGGCAGTTCGTTCACCAGTTCGGCCAGTTCGTCTGGACTGGGCTTGCGTTCGTGTTCCTGCTCGAACTTGGTCATGGCCTTGCTGATTTTGTTCACGGCACTCACCTGGTTGAGGGGCAGTCTCACGATGCGACTCTGTTCTGCCAGAGCCTGGAGGATGGTCTGGCGAATCCACCATACGGCATAGCTGATGAACTTGAAACCTCGCGTCTCGTCGAATTTCTCAGCTGCCTTTATCAGGCCCACGTTGCCCTCGTTGATGAGGTCGGGCAGCGAGAGTCCCTGATTTTGATACTGTTTGGCCACACTGACTACAAATCGCAGGTTGGCCCTTACCAGTTTGTCCAGCGCCTGGCGATCACCCTTACGGATACGTTGAGAGAGCTCCACTTCCTCGTCGACAGAGAGGAGTGTTTCGCGTCCAATCTCTTGCAGATACTTGTCAAGCGAGGCGCTGTCGCGGCTGGTAATACTTTTGGTGATTTTTAGTTGTCTCATATGCGTTAACGCATTTTAAGCACGCAAAGATAGTGCTTTCTCCGAAAATATTTGCAAAAAAACAGTTAAAAATTGATAAATACCCTCATTTTCTTCATGTCTTATGGGGGATTTGTTATACCTTTGTCTTCAAATTCGAGACAATTCTAATCAATTTTAATATCAAAACTACTATGAGTACCGGACTTATTATCCTGATTGCGGTTGTCGTTGTGCTTGTCCTGATGGTGATTGGCATATACAACAACCTGGTTTCTCTGCGTAACAATCGCGAGAATGCGTTTGCTAACATCGACGTACAGCTCAAGCAGCGTTACGACCTCATCCCTCAGCTGGTGGCCACCGTCAAGGGCTATGCCGCTCACGAGAAGGAGCTTCTGGAACGCATCACACAGGCCCGTACCGCTGCCATGAACGCCACCTCCATCAACGACAAGATTGAGGCCGACAATGCCCTGAGCAGCGCGCTCGCCGGACTGAAGGTTTCCGTGGAGGCTTATCCCGACCTGAAGGCCAACCAGAACTTCCTGCAGCTGCAGAACGAGGTTTCCGATATCGAGAACAAGCTGGCCGCCACACGCCGCTTCTTCAACAGCGCCACCAAGGAGCTCAACTCCGCAGTGCAGCGCTTCCCCGCCGTGATCTTCGCCGGCATGTTCGGTTTCCACCGCGAACCCATGTTCGAGGTGCCCAAAGAGGAGCGCGCACAGGTGGAAAAGGCTCCCGAGATTTCTTTCTGAGTGATAAAACATCTGGATGCGTCCCGCAGGCACACCTCGGGACACATCCTCTTTTTCCGTTCACCCTTGCCAAGCCGAGGGTTCGAGAGGTATAAAAACTGATGAGATACGTAGGCATACATACACAGCAGTGGAGCAACAATCTGAAGAGCTTGCTCCTGCTGGTTCTCTTCCCATGCATCCTGCTGGGCGTCATCTATCTTTTCCTGGTCATCGTCAACTCGTTGGGATACAGCGACCCCACCTACGGACCGGTGGAGCGTGTCCAGTGGGACTATGTCAACTACGAGATGATGAGCATCCTGCCCTGGGTGCTGATTATCGTGGGCATTTGGTTCCTGATTTCCTATTTTGCCAACACAAGCATGATTCGCCGCGCCACCGGAGCACGACCCCTGGAGCGACGCGAGAATCCGCGGGTTTACAATATCGTGGAGAATCTGACCATGACGTGCGGAATGGACATGCCGAAGATCAACGTCATCGACGACCCACAGCTGAACGCCTTTGCCAGTGGTATCGACAAGGGGAGCTATACCGTCACCGTGACCACCGGACTGTGCGACCTGCTCGACGACGATGAGCTGGCTGGCGTCATCGGTCACGAACTGACCCATATACGCAACCGCGACACACGCCTCCTCATAATCAGCATCATCTTTGTCGGAATCATGGGCACCGTGATGAGCCTGGCCGTCCGCTTCATGTGGAACACGCTCTTCTACGGTGGCGGCGGTCGACGCACCAACACGCGGAACGGTCGCGAAGGTGGCAACGGGGTTGCGGTCATCGTCATCATGCTTGTGGCTGTCGTTTTGGCCTCCATCGGCTACTTCTTCACGCTCCTCACGCGCTTTGCCATCAGTCGCAAACGCGAATACATGGCCGACGCAGGTGGTGCCGAACTCTGCGGCGACCCGCTGGCGCTCGCCTCGGCGCTGCGCAAGATAAGCGGCGACCCGGCACTGGGTCGTGTGGCACGTCAGGATGTGGCGCAACTCTTCATCATACATCCCAAGCAGGTGGTGAACGGCATCTCGGGCTTGATGAACAGCCTGTTCAGCACACACCCTTCCACCGAAAGCCGCATACGTTATCTGGAGCAGTTCTGAGAAACAACTATTGCAAGCAATAATCCTTACATATATCCGCATCATCCCGCATCGGATGGCGCGGATTTTTTGTGCGCGGCGTGTTCCGTCGTCCGACGCACCACGTTGCGAAGCCCGTCGCACCACGGTGCGTTTTCGCCGACATCACTTTCCTTCGGGAATTTCACGGGAAAGAAAAGTGAAACGAGAAATTTTCGTGTATTGAGAATCAAACGGTTACAAATTCGCCGAATGCCGCTCTTCACCACGCCGCAGCGAAGCACATCCATTCTCACACTTCCTCACGTCTGTTTTCGATGCCCCTTTCCTCGTCGAGAATACTGTTATCTTCCGATTTTTGGACATTGCGGATTCTACCGTTGTTGTCATAAGATTCTCTCTTTGAGGAAAATCAAAACAAGTTTTGTTTTTCTCCTCACTTAATCGTACCTTTGCAGCCAAATTAGAAACATTTGAATTTTAATGGATAAAACTTTCGACGAGTTGGGGCTGAGCCCCGAATTGCTGCGTGCCATCGGTGAGCAAGGATATGAACATCCGATGCCGGTGCAGGAGGAGGTGATTCCCTTCCTGCTCGACCCCGAACACCAGAACGACCTGGTGGCACTGGCGCAGACCGGCACTGGCAAGACGGCGGCCTACGGACTGCCTACGCTGCAACTGCTGCATCAGTCTGAGGCCGAGAATTCTGCAGAAACCACCTCCGTCCGTCTGCTCATCATGGCTCCCACGCGCGAGCTGTGTCTGCAGATTGCCGACGACATGGAGGGCTTCGCCAAATATATCGACCACATGCGCATCCTGGCCGTGTATGGCGGCGCAAACATAGAGCCCCAGATTCGTGCCCTGAAACACGGGGTGGACATCATCGTGGCCACACCGGGACGTCTCATCGACTTGATGAACCGCAAGGCGGCCGACCTCTCGCAGGTGAGATTCGTGGTGCTCGACGAGGCAGACGAGATGCTCTCGATGGGCTTCCAGGAAGACATCGACACCATTCTGGAGGGAGTGCCCGAGGAACACCGCACACTCCTATTCTCGGCCACCATGAGCCGCGAGATTGAGCGCATAGCACAACGCTACCTGAAGGACGCACACGAGATTCAGGTGGGCAGCCGCAACGAAGGTGCCGAAAACGTGAACCACATCTACTACATGGTGCATGCCAAGGACAAATATCTGGCACTGAAACGTGTAGTGGACTACTATCCGCGCATCTACGCCATCATCTTCTGCCGCACAAAAATTGAAACGCAGGAGGTGGCAGACAATCTGATTCGCGACGGATACAACGCCGACGCACTGCACGGCGACCTCTCTCAGCAGCAGCGCGACCTGACGATGCAGAAGTTCCGCCAGCACCGCACACAGCTGTTGGTGGCCACCGACGTGGCTGCACGTGGGCTCGACGTGAACGACCTGACACATGTCATCAACTATGGCATGCCCGACGATGTGGAGAACTACACCCACCGCAGCGGTCGAACAGGGCGCGCCGGAAAGAAAGGCACCAGCATCAGCATCGTGCACAGCCGCGAGAAGGGCAAGATAAAACAGGTGGAGAAAACCATCCAGAAGGAATTCGTACTGGGCACACTGCCCGAGCCGAAGGAAATCTGCGCCAAGCAACTTTACCATGTGATTGACGAAATAGAGCGCGTGGCAGTGGACGAAGAAGAGATAGCTCCCTTCATGGAAGAAGTGCAGAAACGATGGGAGTGGCTCGACAAAGACGACCTGATTCGCCGCGTGCTGAGCCGCGAGTTCGGACGTTTCCTGCGCTACTATGCCAATGCACCGGAGATTCAGGATGTAAGAACTACGTCGAAAGACAAAGGAAAACCCGAAAACCACAACAAACGTCGTGGCGAACACCGTACGGCCGAAGAGGGATACGTACGTCTGTTCCTGAACGTGGGTAAGATAGATGGCATGTATGCCCGGGAGATTATCGGTATGCTGAACACTAACGTGAAAGGCCCCAAGGTGGAGGTCGGACGCATCGACCTGATGAAGAATTTCTCTTTCGTGGAGGTCGCCGAAGCCGATGCCGACCGCGTGATAAAGGCTCTCAAACACGGTGTTACGGTGAAAGGTCGCAGCGTTGTGGTGGATCATTCGAGCCCATCACCGGCAGCCGAGGGCGAATCGACATCGAAACGCCGCAACAATCCCTTCGCGAAAAATGATGCCGATACACCGAAGCCGAAGCGCAAGAAGACGCCCCGAAAGGAACCGGAGGCAGCCGAACCCTACGGAAAGAAATATACCAAGGACGACTGGATGAAGTTTCTCCATCCCGACAAACCGTCGAAGAAGAGCAAGAAGAAAGCAGCCATGCTCAACCAGCTCGTGGGTGACGAGCCCGATTTCAGCGAAGAAGGATGGGCACGTCGCAAGCCCAAGACAAAATAGTCTCAGGAAGTTTCAAAACTAAAAACAGCATACAGATAATGAAGAAGTATTTCTTTTTCCTTTTGTCAGCCATCCTGATGCTCCCTCTCCATGCCGACGAGGGTATGTGGATGCTGAACAAGATTGACCAGCAGACGGCCGAGACGATGAAGAATCTTGGTCTCGAGCTGACACCTCGCGAGCTCTACAACCCCGACGGACTGAGTCTGAAGGATGCCGTAGTGGACTTTGGCGACTTCTGCTCAGGTGTCGTTGTCAGTCCGTACGGACTTGTTTTCACCAATCATCACTGCGGCTACAGTTCCATCCAACGGCTTGCTACACCCGATGACGATATTCTCACGAACGGTTTCGTGGCACATAGTTATGCCGAGGAACGCCCTGCCGAAGGACTCTTCGTGCGTTTCCTGCAGCGCACCGAGGAGTGCTCGGGACGTGTGATGAGAGCTCTCGATGCTGAGTACAAAGCCAATCCCGGTGTACCTACGAGCTCGATTGACCGTCTGAAGGTTGACTCCATCTGCCGTCAGGTGGAACGTGAGTATTCCGCAGCCAACCCAGGCTTGGACTGTCAGGTGAAGAGTTACTACGGCGGAAATGCCTACTACGTCTCCATCTATCTATCCCGATGTGCGCCTCGTCTTTGCTCCCACCGAAACCATGGGCAAGTTCGGCGGCGACACAGACAACTGGATGTGGCCACGACAGACATGCGACTTCAGTGTCTTCCGCATCTATGCCGATGCCAACGGCGAACCTGCCGAATACAGTCCCGATAACGTGCCCTATCGTCCGAAGCGCTATGCCCAGGTGAGCATCGAAGGCTATCAGCCCGGTGACTTCTGCATGACCATAGGTTACCCGGGCAGCACCAGCCGCTACCTCAGTTCGTGGGGAATCGGTGAGCGTGTGAACGACCGCAACATCTCAACCATACAGGTGCGAGGAAAGAAGCAGGAAGTGTGGAAGAAGTGGATGGATCAGGACCGTGTCATTGCACTCAAGTATGCCAGCAAGTGGGCCGGCAGCAGCAACTACTGGAAGAACTCCATCGGTATGAACAAAGCCATAGAAGACCTTGACGTCATCGGGCAGAAGCAGAAGCTGGAGGGCAGCGTGCGCAACTGGTACGAAAGCAATCCCGAGACACAGCGTCGCTTCTCGTCGGTCTTTCCGCAACTCGAGTCGAGCTATGCCGAGCGTCGTCAGAATGTGCGCACCACGGGATTCTATACCGAGACGTTCCAGCGCGGCATAGAGATAAACCGCGTGGCAGGCATACTGAACCGCACACCCAACAACATATCGTCCGAGCAGAAAGAAGCGACCAAGGAGCAACTGGCAGCTTTCTTCAAGGACTATGATGCCCGTGTTGACGAGGAAACCACTGCCACCCTGCTGCAGAACTATCGTGAGCAGGTGGGCGACACGACCTATCCTCCCAGCCTTTATGCCAGAATTGACTCCCTCTACGGTGGCGACTGTGCAGCCTATGCCCACGACCTCTTCTCGAAGACCATCTGCACACGTCCCGACTGTCTCGACCGCCTGTTGGCCGACAGCACATTGCGCGACACCGACCCCGCGCTCGTCTTAGCTGATGAGGTGCAGACAGGCCTCAGCATGCTCTACATGGCAGCACGTGATGCAAACGTGCAGATTTCCTACAACGAGCGACTGCTCACGCAGGCTCTGCTCGAGATGGAGCAGCAGACACCCCACTACAGCGATGCCAATTTCTCCATGCGCCTCTCATACGGATTCGTTCAGGACTACACGGCACAGGGCCAGCATTTCGACTACTATACCCCCTCGCAGAGTCTTCTCGACAAGGCCGCGCAGCAGGCGCAGAACGAGGATTACAAACTCGAAGACCCCCTCGTGGACCTTATGCAGCGAGCCCAGTGGGGACCTTATGCCGACCGTCGCACGAACGACCTGCACCTCTGCTTCATCTCCAACAACGACATCACCGGCGGCAACAGCGGAAGCCCCATGTTTAACGGTCGAGGCGAGCTCATCGGACTGGCATTCGACGGTAACTGGGAGGCCATGTCGGGCGACATCAGTTTCGACCCCTCGCTGCAGCGCTGCATAGGCGTCGACATCCGTTTCGTGCTCTATCTCATAGACCGATGGGGTGGCGCCTCGAACGTCATTAAGGAGTTGGGACTGAAGAAATAACGCCATCCGAACGTCATTCCGTTTAATCACAAACATACCGAATCATGAAAGCTAAACATTTCCTTCCTTTGGCAGTCCTCCTCCTGTGTGGCTGTCAGGAGAGTGACATCGACCCCACGGCCGATTCCTCTCAGTTTGTAATGCTCGCCGAGGCCGTGCCCGATGCCATACTTGAGATACGCTACTACGGGACCTATAATTTCGTAGGAACACGCATCGACGGCTATCTGGAGCCCGCCGCCATCCTCACACGCAAGGCTGCCGATAGCCTCCGTGCCGTGAGCGACGACGTGAAAGCCCTGGGCTATCGACTGAAAATCTACGATGCCTACCGCCCGCAAGAGGGCGTCGACCACTTCGTGCGCTGGGCTGCCAACGTGAACGACACGCTCATGAAGTCCTACTTCTATCCCGACCTCTCCAAGAGCGTCCTCTTCGAGCAGGAATACATCTACGAGCGCAGCGGCCACACACGCGGCTCCACCGTCGACCTCACGCTTTTCGACATGAACACCGAGAAAGAGCTCGACATGGGTGGCACTTTCGACTGGTTCGGAATTGAGAGCCACCCCGACTTCTGCACCGATCCCGAGACGGGCAATTACAGTGCCGAGATAGCCGAGGCAACACCGCGAGGCATCACCGAAGAGCAGTACTGTAACCGTATGTTGCTCCGCGAGGCCATGCTGCGCCACGGCTTCAAACCCCTCTCCTCCGAGTGGTGGCACTTCACACTTACCGATGAACCATTCCCCGACACCTACTTCACGTTCCCTGTGCAGAATCTGAAGAAATAGGCAAGTTATCAAGTCATAAACTTACTCCCTCAAAAAACGCACCACGTTGCGACGGGCGTCGCAGCGTGGTGCGTAAGCTGTCGCAACGTGGTTCGACACGTGTCGAACTGCGGTGCGTTTTCGGAAGGTCCTCTGGACTTCTGCGTTCCTACTTCGTAATTCCCTGATATTCCTGTTGCACCTGTTGGTAGCTCTGCAGGTTTCCGATGTCGTATCGTCGTCCGGGCATTTCCATGGCATGCACCGTGGTCTGTGTGCACAGCCATGCGATGTAGCTTCCGGGGGCGTCGGTGCCGCATCCTGCAGCAATACCCCGACTGACGAGCCGCGCGTCCTCGCGCGTGTAATAATAGAAAGGTGGGCACGCCCAGTGTGTCTCGGGTGTGGGTGATTTCTCGGTCATGCGCAGCACGCGGTCGTCGCCGTCGATGGTCACCACGCCACACTTGAGCAGACGTTTCTCGTCGGGCTCATAGAAGCGCATGATACAGCTGGTCTGCTTTTCTCGGGCATAGGTCACGAAACGCTGCAACGAGAAGTCGAGGACGTTGTCTCCGGCAATGACGAGCATGTCGTCGTCGAGCTGCAGGCTGTCGATGGCAAACTGTATGTCGCAGACGGCTCCCAGACGTGTCTCGTTGGACTCGGTGCCGTCGTCCACCACCGTCACGCGCTGTTTTTTCTGCGCAGCCCAGGTCTGGAAATGATGGGCAAACTTGTGGTTCGATATCACGACGTATTCGTCCACCAGCGCAGACCCGTCGATATCGTCGATGAGCCAGTCGAGGATGGTTTTCTCGCCCACCTTGAGCAGGGGCTTGGGAAAATTCTCGGTGAGCGGATATAGGCGCGTGGCATAGCCTGCGGCAAGTATGAGGCATTTCATCGTTCTGTAGTTTTTTAGAATTTTGGCTTGATATTTCGGGAATTATTCTGCATCGGCCACCAATCCGTCGGCACTCTCGCAGATATAGGCGGCATATTTTCCGCGCAGGTCGGGGAAGGCCTTCAGGTATTCGTCGCTGACGCGCTGGCAGATACTTTCCTCGAATGCAGGGTCTATGAGTGCCATGGAACATCCCTTGAAACCGGCTCCGCTGAAGCGTCCGCCGTAAACGCCATCGGTGGTGGTCATGATATCGTAGAGCTTCTTCAGTTCGGGCGACCCGGTTTCCCAGTTGTAGATGCTGCTCCATCCGCTCTCGAAACAGAGGCGTCCGTAGGTGTCGATGTCGCCCCTTCGCCATGCTTCGGCACCAGCCTCCACACGTTCAAATTCGGTGTACCAGTGTTCGGCTCTGCGTCTCCATGTCTCAGGCAGGCGGTCGCGATACTTGTCATACACCTCACGGGGGATGTCGCGCAGGTTGGTCTCCCGGAACTTGCCGTAGTCCATGCCTGCGAAAGCAGCGAGTGCATAGGCGGCACTGCGACATTCGTCAATGCGCATATTGAATTTCGAGCCGGTGAGCGTGCGTTCCAGACCGGAGAAGAAGATGGCAATCTTGTAGGGCTTCATGGTGGGCGCTGTGGGAATCAGCTCATACGTGTCGTCTTTGGTGTCGAGATAAAGCAGGTGATTTTTCCTGGAATACGTCTCGCAACTCTGGTCGAGCTTGCCGCTGTTGACGCCCACATAGAGGTTCTCGGCCTCCACCGAACAGAGGATGAGTTCGAGGGGCGTGGGTGTGATGTTGTTGACATGACAGAGCGCTTTCAGGAATACCAGCCCCACGGCAGCGGACGAACTGATGCCTCCGATGGGCAGACTGCCGTCGATGACACCGCTCAGGCCGGTGTGGAGCACGTAGCGTTCCTTGAGGCGCAGCGTAGCACCACGCAGATAATCGGCCCAATCGTTCTGCTTGTTACTGGGTGCGTCGTTTACGTGCCACTGTGCTCGCTTGTCGAACTGCATCGAACAGATCTCTACCACTCCGTTCTGCTTGGGGCGATAGGCTATGTGGATACCTTTGTCAAGGGCAAAACCTGTGACTTTACCTAAGTTGTGGTCCGAATGTGCACCAATGGGGCAAACGCGGTAGGGGCAGAAAGCCAGATAGTCGGCTTCCCGCTTGTAGATTTCCTGGAAACGTTCCTGACAACGCATAATGTTTGGTCGGAGTAAGATAGTTATTGGGTGTATAATTCAATCCTTTGGCTACAAAAGTATGAAAATTCGGCGAGTTGGCTATCCTCGGAGTGGTATTTTTTCCCCAGCGATGCAAAAATGCAGCTTACAGCCCATCGAGTTTCGGCAGAAATCCCTAATTTTGCGATGAGAAAACCTATTAAGACTACCTTTTATGAAATCGTTTCTTTATGTTCTGTTGCGCGCCGTCTGCGCTTTTGTGATAGGACTTTTGCTTGTCAGCAACCCCTTGTCGATGACCACCACCATCGTGCAGTTCATCGGTGCCGTCTTCATTCTGTTGGGTCTGACGCAGACACTGGGCTACTTCCTGCCGAAATCCAAAGGGGACTCCATGCTGCGTCCCATCTTTCCGTTTGTCGGTCTTGGCTCCATCCTGCTGGGCGTCGTTCTGGTGCTGATGCCCTCCACGTTTGTCACCTTCCTGATGTATCTGCTGGGCTTCTTCCTGATACTGGCCGGTGCGAGTCAGTTTATCTCGATGGTGCTCCGCCGCAACGTTGCCCCGCTGCAGTGGTGGCTTTTTGTCATACCCCTGCTGCTTTTCTGCGCAGGTCTTTTCATACTGATACGTCCGCTCGAGTCAGCCTCACTGCCTTTTATCATTCTGGGCATCGGCTGCCTGGGCTATGCTGTTTCCGAGCTCATTCTGGGACTTCGTCTCTGGTATTACGAACGCCAGAAACAGAAGGAGTACGTCGACTTTGAGCCAGTAGAGGAAGCAGAATCGTAAGGAAGGCCGGCACAAGGAAGCATACGGCGGCCACCCATGCCGTGGGGTCGCCGAAGCACACAGCCGTATAGCCCCACACGGGCACTGCCCACAGCGAGACACCGATGCGGGCAAACATTTCCGAGACACCGCTCAGCATGCTCAACTTCGTATAACCCATGCCCTGTATGCTGTAACGGAGCACACACAGCGTGCCCAGGACGGGATAGAACGGCATGGACGAGTGCAGAAACTGTTCGATGCCGCGCAGTACGCCCTCGGCATGGGTCGCATCCGCTTCGCTGACAAAGAGACTGCCCACCTGGTATGTCACGGGCCACATCAGTGCCAGCACCACCAACGAATATCCCACTACGATAAACAGTGCGTCGCGCACCCCCGACAGGATGCGCTGCGGCTGTCGTGCGCCATAGTTCTGCCCACAATAGGTGGCCATTGCCACGCCCATATTTTCGAGCATGCACATCAGGAACATCTTGATGCGCATGGCCACGGTGAACGCCGCGGCATAGGTTGTGCCCAGCGCATTGTTTGAGGCCTGCAACATCATGCTGCCGATGGCCGTGATGCTGAACTGAAGCCCCATGGGAACACCTATGCCGAGCACCTCGAGTGCCATCTGACGGGAGAATGTCTGCTCGTCGGCCGAGACGTACTGCAAAACGGGGTAGCCTCTCCTCATATATATGTAACACAGCAGTGCCGAGACGCTCTGCGACACCACGCTGGCCACCGCCACGGCTGCCACACCCATGCCGAGAAGACACACCAGCACGAGGTCGAGCACCACATTGAGGAGTGTTCCGACGGCCAGACACATGAAAGGCGTCTTGGAGTCGCCCACCGCACGCAGAACACCCGAGAAGAGGTTGTAGCAGAAAAGCGTAGGCAAACCCAGAAAGGTGACGAACAGATAGGCCCACGCATCGTCCATAATCTCGGACGGCGTCTGCATCCATTCCAGAATATGGCGGCACAGCAGGCTCGTGACCACCGCCAGCGCCACGCCAAGCAGGAGCGAAAGTCGGATGCTGACGGACACGAATCGTCGCATACGGGAATAGTCGCCCGCACCGAAACTCTGCGCAACGGGGATGGCGAAGCCGGCGCAGCATCCGTTGCAAAAGCCCAGTATCAGAAAGAGAACCGACGAACTGGCTCCGATGGAGGCCAGCGGACCGATGCCCAACCATCGCCCGACAACGGTGGCGTCGATGAGCGAATAGGCCTGCAAGAGCATATTGCCCAGCACCAGCGGCACCGCAAAGCGCAGTATGTGCCCCAGCGGCCGACCAACGGTCATATCTTTTGTGCGCGCCATTTTTGTCCTTCGTTCTCTTCGAGCCGCAAAATTACTACTTTTCCCCGATACAGCAATAAGAGCAGGTTTGCACAGATGACGAATTGTTTACAGTTTTCGGTGCGTATTTCGAAGCGAAATTTGAAAAAGCCTGTCGAAGCGTGCTGCGCAGAATGACGCACCGCAGTGCGACGGCTGTCGCAACACGGTGCATTTTCGTCAAAATCACATTCCGTCGCGAATTTCGTGGAGCAGACAACGAGTACACGAAATTTGCGAGTATTGAGAACCAGGTGGTTACAAATCCGTCGAATCGAACTCCTCACAACGACGCAACGAAGCGCATTCATTCTCACACTTTCTCACACGCGTTTCCGACACCCCTTGCGGAGCAATGCGGAGAGACTTCGGCCGATTTATTTACAGAAAAGGAGTCCGCAGCATCGGCTTCCGCAGCGCGGACACATCGTAACGGCAATTCCGTTCAAAAACAGGGAAAAAATGTTTTTCGTTTTGCACTTTCCTCGCTTATTCGTAACTTTGCAGCGATATAAACAAGAAAAGAGATATGAGAACAACCCTCACCTGCGTCTTTGCCCTCTGCTGCGCGCTGGGGCAGGCACAAACCAACATCACTCCCGAAGTGCTCCAGAGCCTGGAAGGAGCATACAGCGGCACACCGTCGGAAAAGGCTCTGCGCAACGCACTCAGCAACAACAGCATCGCCAAAATGGCGATAAACCAAGAACATACGCAGAGCGCCGATACGTACTTCAGCATCGAGGTGAAGAACACGGGCATCAGCGACCAGGCCAGCAGCGGACGATGCTGGCTCTTCACGGGCACCAACGTGCTGCGCAACCGCGCCATGAAACGGCTGGGCGTCAAGAACTTCTTCTTCAGTCAGGTCTATCTCTTCTTCTACGACCAGTTGGAGAAGAGCAACCTGTTCCTGCAAGGCATCATCGACACACGCAAGAAACCCATCGACGACCAGATGGTGGAATGGCTCTTTCAGCACCCACTGAGCGACGGCGGCACCTACACGGGCGTGGCCGACCTGGTGACGAAATACGGCGTGGTGCCACAGGACGTGATGGCCGAGACTTACAACAGCAACAGCACAAGCGAATTCAACAGTCACCTGAGACGTAAACTGCGCGAATTCGGCATCCAGCTGCGCGAGAAGAGCGAAGCCGGAGCCAGCGAGAAAGTGCTGCAGGAGACCAAAGTGGAACAACTGAAGACCGTCTACCGTATGCTGGTGATGGCCTACGGACAACCGCCAAAGACATTCACATGGACCCCCACGGAAAACGGTAAGCCCAAGGGAGAGCCCAAGACCTATACGCCGCAAGAGTTCTACCACGAGGTGTGCGGAAACGACGAAGACCTCTGCGCCGACTATGTGATGCTGATGAACGACCCCAGCCGTCCCTACGACCAGGTGTACGAGATTGACTACGACCGCCATCTCTACGACGGACACAACTGGCTCTACGTGAACCTCGACATCGAGGAACTGAAACCGATGGCCATAGAAAGTCTGAAGGATTCGATGCAGATGTACTTCTCGTGCGACGTGAGCAAATTCCTGGATCGCACCACCGGCATCCTCGACCTCGAGAACTACGACTACGGGAGCCTGCTGGGAACCACCTTCGGCATGAACAAACGACAGCGCATACAGACGGGCGACAGCGGCAGCACACACGCCATGACACTGATGGCCGTCGACCTGAACAAAGACGGGAAACCCACGAAATGGAAGGTGGAAAACAGCTGGGGAGCTACAAGCGGACTCGCCGGCTACCTCATCATGAGCGACGAGTGGTTCAACGAGTACATGTTCCGCGTGGTGATAAACCGCAAATACTGCACCCAGAAGGTGAAAGACCTGCTGAAGAAGAAACCTATCAGACTGCCCGCATGGGACCCTATGTTCATGGGCGAAGAATAAGAAGAAACATATTATGGAAACAACACGACAGAACAAGATAGCCCGCCTCATCCAGAAAGAACTGAGCGACATGTTCCAGCGGCAGACGAGCGGAATGCGGGGCGTGCTGGTGAGCGTCAGTGCCTGCCGCATCAGTCCCGACCTGAGCGTGTGCCGCGTCTACCTGAGCGTCTTTCCCAGCAACCGCGCCGAGGAAATAGTGGGCAACGTGAACACCAATCAGCGACAAGTGCGCTACGAACTGGGAACACGCGTCGGCAAACAGCTGCGCATCATTCCTGAACTGAAATTCTTCGTAGACGACTCGCTCGACTATGCCGAACACATCGACGAATTGCTGAAACAGTGAACACCGGCCTCTACATAGCACGGCGCTACCTCGTCAGCAAGAAGAGTCACCATGCCATCAACATCATCAGCGGCATCTCGGTGGTGGGCGTTGCCATCGCCACCATGGCGCTGGTGTGCACGATGAGCGTCTTCAACGGCTTTCAGGAACTGGTGGCCGACCTCTTCACCGCCTTCGACCCGCAACTTCGCATCACCCCCATCGAAGGCGCTACCTTTGCGGCCGACGACGAAGCGGTGCTCCGCCTGCAACAACTGCCGGAGGTGGAGATATGCACACCCGTACTGGAAGATCAGGCACTGGTGGTGCAGAACGGACAGCAGCAGGTGGTGACCATCAAAGGCGTGGCCGACAACATCCGCGAACAAGCCTCCATCGAAGATATCCTGTACGGCGAAGGCGACTTCTGTCTCCATGCCGATGTGCTCGAATATGGCGTCATGGGAATACAACTGGCAAGCAAACTGGGGCTGACAGCCTCGTTTCCCGATCCAATACAGGTTTACGCACCGAAGAAAGGCGAGCAGGTGAACATGGCCAACCCCATGAGTTCCTTCAATCACGACGAGCTGCAGAGCCCCGGTGTGGTGTTCATGGTGAAGCAGGTGAAGTACGACGGGCAGTATATCCTGACAAGCCTCGGCTTCGCACAACGCCTCTTCGACCAGCCCGGACAGCTCTCGGCCATGGAAGTGAAACTGAAGGACGGCATCTCGACAAGCAACGGCAAGCGGCAGGTGAAGCAAGCAATGGGAGGACGATTCAAGGTGAGTGACCGATATGAACAGCAGGAAGATGTCTTCCGAATCATGCGCGTCGAGAAACTCATCTCGTATCTCTTCCTGACGTTTATCCTGCTGGTGGCCTGCTTCAACATCATCGGTTCGCTCTCCATGCTGATGATAGACAAGCGTGCCGACGTAAAGACACTGCGCAGTATGGGAGCCACAGACAGCCTCATCAACAAGATATTCATGCTAGAGGGCTGTCTCATCAGCCTTGCAGGCTCGCTCGTCGGAATAGTCCTGGGCGTGGCACTCTGCTGGGCACAACAGCAATTCGGCCTCATCGCAATGGGTTCGGTGGAAGGTAGCTTCATCGTGGAGGCCTATCCCGTCAGCGTACATCTGAGCGACGTAGCCATCATCTTTGTCACCGTATTGGCGGTGGGATGGGCTGCCATCTGGTATCCCGTCAGATATCTTTCGCGCAACCTACTTTAAACCACAGACTACTTTTCACGTCTTATAAATGCAATTTCCGAAAACGACATGAACCCCTTAGGAACCATCATTCCCCTACCTAAACACGACGACCCGCGCGGCAATCTCACCGTTGCCGAGGGTGGAACTCATATTCCCTTCGAGATAGCTCGAGCCTACTGGTTGACCGACGTTCCAGGAGGAGAGTGCCGAGGCGGTCATGCCCATCGGAAATGCCGCTCGTTCATCGTCGCTGCCAATGGTTCGTTCGACGTCACCCTCGACAACGGAGAGCGACGCGAAACTTACCACCTGAACCATCCCTGGGAAGGACTGCTGGTGGAGACCGGACTCTGGCGAACACTCGATGATTTCTCCTCGGGCGCCGTCTGCATGGTGCTGGCAAGCGAGCCCTACGAAGAAGAAGACTACATCCGTGAATACGAAGACTTCCTGAACTACGTCAAGAAAGAAGGCTGATTACATCAGAGAAAATGACGAATATAAGACGATATACGGTCGAAGACAAGGCGCTGTGGGACGCATTCGTGACAGAATCCAGAAACAGCACCTTCCTGTTTCTGCGCGACTACATGGACTATCACCGACACCGCTTCACCGACCACTCCCTGCTTTTCTTCGACGAAAAGGGACGGCTCATTGCCATCCTGCCTGCAAATGAAAGCAAGGACGAAGATGGCTGCAAATATCTGGCCTCGCATCAAGGACTCACCTACGGAGGACTGGTGCTCTCGCCACACACATCAGCCATCGAGGTTCTCGCAATCATGAAGGCACTGGTAAGATATGCTCAGCAGGAAGCGTTCTCGTATATACTCTACAAAGCACTGCCGACGATATATCACCGTCTGACGACACAAGAAGACCTCTATGCCCTGTTCCGCATGGGAGCCCAATTGGAATCATGCAACCTTTCGAGCACCATATCTCTGCAAGCCACTCCCCCTGCACCCACAGAACGACGCAGGCTGCGAGGCATGAGAAGGGCCTTGGAGAAAGACTACACGACAGGAGACGGAAGCCTGCAGGAGTTTTGGCCCATCATGGTAAACAACCTGCAAACACGCTATCATGTCCAGCCTGTACACTCGCTGGAAGAGATGCAGTACCTACAAAACCTATTCCCTGAACAGATTATCTGCACGATAGCTCGCGATAACAACGGAACTGCCCAAGCCGGCGCAGTCCTATACCTGACCACCGGCGTCGTCCACGTTCAGTATGGGCACGCAACGCCTCAAGGAAAGGAAGACGGCGCACTGGACCTGCTATATATCAACCTGATAAATCATTACCGTCAACAAGGCTTCCGCTATTTCGATTTCGGCATAAACAACGAGCAGGGAGGCCGCATACTGAACGAAAACCTGACAACACAGAAGGAAGGTTTCGGAGGCAGAGGAGTCATCTACCCTATATACAAAATAGATTCAAACCTAAACGAAGAAATATGAAACATTCATTTTTCCTGTTGGCAACAGTCATGCTGTTTCTGTCAGCAATGAAAGGATACGGCCAAGCTAATCAGGCCATCGAAACACCCACCACACTCGAAGGCTGGGCCACACGACTGCAGAAATTCGGCAAAAGCATACCACAGGAACAGGTCTTCGTCCACATGGACAACACCTGTTACTTCCTGGGCGACACCATTTACTTCAAAGCATACCTTCGCCGCAGCGACACTGGAACGCCCAGCAACCTGAGCGGTCTGCTCTATGCCGAACTCTTCAACCAAGATGGTTACCTCGTGGAGCGACAGCTCATCGAGATGAAGAACGGGCAAGGCTCAGGCTCCTTCTGTCTGCTCGACACACTCTATGGCGGATACTACGAGCTGCGAGCCTACACACGCTGGCAACTAAACTGGGGAGAGTATGAACACGACCACACACGCTCTGCCGAACGCTGGTTCTTCAACCGACGCATGGCCCGCGAATACTACCGCGATTACGAGAAACTCTACAGCCGCGTGTTCCCCGTCTACGACAAGCCCAAGACCGAGGGCGACTTCCAGCACGACATGACAGTCCGTCCACTCCGTCGCTACTTCAGAGCAGATAATTCGACACCCGATGCCGAAATCAGTCTCTATCCCGAAGGCGGTCACCTCGTGGCAGGCATTCCCAACCGAGTAGCTTTCGAAGCCAACGATGAAGACGGCATGCACCTCGAGGGAACACTCGCCGTTCTCGATGAGTCGGGCAAGAAAGTAGCGGAAGCCAAGACCGAACAACGAGGACGAGGCACTGTTGAGTTCACGCCCGAAGCCAACGGCAAGTACACCGCACAGTTCACATGGGAGAAAGGAAACGGCAAGAAAAGTCTTCCCGATGTTGAGACAGACGGATGCGCCATCATGGTGAAACAGCAAGGCGACAAGATAGAAATCAGCCTCAACTGTGCCGGTACAGCCACACAGGAAGAACTCGGCATCACCATCCTCAGCCAAGATTTGCTGCAAGACTTCCAGGAACTGGGCAAGATAACCCAGAAGACCATCACACTGCAAGCCAAGGATCTCCGCAACGGAGTCATCCAAGCCACCGTTTTCAATGCCCAGGGACGTATCTATGCCGACCGACTCTTCTTCGTGCGCAACGCCAGCCAGGAGCATAGCCCACTCACCTTCACCGACATATCCAAAGCCGGATACGAAGCCTATGCCCCCATCCGTCTGGGCGTGAAAGGGGGAACACCCGGAGCCGACATCAGCCTCGCAGTGCGTGACGCAGCACACACCGAGTACATCTATGACAACGGAACCATCCTCACCGAAATGCTCCTCAGCAGCCAGATACGCGGATTCGTAGAAGACCCGGGCTACTACTTCGAGAAAGACGACGAGGAACACCAGCGCGCCCTCGACCTCCTGCTCATGATACAAGGATGGCGCAGATACAACTGGCAAGTGATGGCCACACCCGGATACTTCATTCTCAATCACCGACCTGAAATCACACAGCTCATGGTCGGCGAAGTAAACACATACATGGCACAGGAACGGGAAGACGCGCTCCGTGATGCAGGAGAAGAAATGATGGCACAGCTGGATGCCGACGGCAGCGACACTGCAACCTCGCCCGAAGGCACCGACGACACCCACGATGCCGTAGCCGACCTCGTAAGCAACCGCGACATCTTCGACCAGAACGAGAAGACCGGAGCCTCCCAGAACACGGCCATCATAGACCAGCAAAACCTCTACGGACGCAGCAACCTGAAGCGCGACGTCATCCTCCATGCCGAGTTCACACAGCCCGGAGCACCTGAAGGTGTAGTCGGTGACATGGCCACCACCCAAGGCCGTTTCGCCATCACCAGCCCACGCTTCTACGACGGTTGCTACTTCTTCCTCGCAGCCAGCGACTCCACCAAGTGGAAGAAAGAAGAGACTGCCGAAAACATCATGTGGGTGCTCGAAGCCGAAGACAAAAGCGGTGAGCTCAACTACCCCGAGTTCTACGTCAAGCTCACCCCATTCTACCCCCGCTTCGTCAAACCCTACAACTTCTATCAGACCAACCTCTCCCCTGCCCCCAAAGGCAGCGCCATGTCGAAGGACTGGCTTGAAGACGGAACGCGCACCCTCCGCGAAGTCACCGTAGGGGCCCGACGCAACGGCATGAGCCGCTTTGATGCCTCGAAACCTGCCTATGTCATCGACGCATACAAGGCATTCAACGACGTAGCCGACGCAGGACTCAATACAGGCATATACTATGGCGCGCTCTCCTTCGCCAACACACTCGCACGAAACTACATAGGAGATATGAACATCGAGCGAAACTACGACCTCGAGATACGCTACAACAACCGCAACACCAGCACCAACATGGGTCCCGAAGTCCTGGCTGCCTACGACCACCTGCAGAACCTCGACAAGGTCTACATCTACACCGACTACAGCCCGCGCCGCGAGGGCGACAAACGCTACGAAAACAGCAATCAGCCCGAAGTTATCATCTCCCTCAACCAATATTCCGACCGCTCAGTGCGTCCCACCTTCCGTGACCGACGCTACATTCTCCAAGGCTATGCTGTGAGCGAGGACTTCTACCAGCCCGACTACTCCAGCAAACCGCTGCCCGAGCACAAGGACTATCGGCGCACGCTCTATTGGAACCCCGACGTGAAACTCGACGCAAACGGCGAGGCCACCGTCAGCTTCTATAACAACGGCAAACAGACGCAAATAGCCGTCAGCGCCGAGGGTATGGACAGCGAAGGGACGCTGCTCAGCGGACGCAGTCTGCCGGAGGAGCGATAAACGCACCACGCTTTTCAGGCTGACGCACCACAGTGCGAAGGCCAACGCACCACGTTGCGACGGGCGTCGCAGCGTGGTGCGTTTTTTTTCATACGCTTGCGGAAGAATATGTCCAATGATTCCAAGCCGCCCGTTCAGAATCGTGAGCAAGAAACCAGTGAGTTTTTCATCAGGACAATTTTTCCCCCTTTTAGACCTCTGATTTGTGCGAAAATCGCCCTATCTTTGCACACAGAGGCCAGAAAGCCGAACTTTATTCACAAACCTATAAAAAGAAGTAAAACGATGAAAAAGATTCTTCTCTCCCTGATGGCAGTCGTGCTGGGAACGGCTGGCTGCTTCGCCCAAGGAATGAAACTGCCCGACCCGCAGAAGACGGGCGGCAAGAGTATTATGGAAACGCTGTGGAGCCGCGCTTCGAGTACGGAATTCAGCGACAAGATGCTGAGCCGTCAGGACCTCTCCGACCTGCTTTTCGCAGCCATCGGCGTGAACCGCGAGGACGGCAGGATGACGTCGCCCACGGCCGCCAACAAGCAGGAGATTCGCGTCTTTGTCTTCACCGCCAGAGGTGTGGCCGAGTACATGAACAAGGAGCATAGCCTGCGCCCCGTGACTCAAGGCGACCACCGCGACCTCATCGCAGCCCATCAGGAATGGGTGAAGAGTGCTCCGGTGATTCTGCTGATGGTGGCCGATGCCGACAGGGTCGGCAGCAACAGCGAGCGGTCGAAGACCATGATGGCAATAGACGCCGGCATCGTGTCGGAGAACATCAACCTCTACTGCGCCGGAGCAGGTCTTGTCACACGTCCGCGTGCCTCGATGGACGACGAGGGCATCAAGAAGCTGCTCTCACTGGGCGAGGGGCAGACGCCGCTCATGAACAACCCCGTGGGCTATCCCAAGTGAGAACGTCTCGCCGAGACGTACCACGTTATGTAGTCTGTCGCACCACGCTGCGACAGGCAACGCACCACAGTGCGACAGGCGTCGCAGCGTGGTGCGTTTTTTACATGAGTTGGTCATATACCATTATATAATGATACAAGTGTCTCCACGTAAGAGAAAAACGGGAACAAGTTTTGTTTATATTCCTGCTAATTCGTAATTTTGCAGAACGTATCAGATATACAACACGATGGCAGACATGAAAAAGATTGTGGCGCTGTTCGACGCCAAAGGCACGGTGGAAAGTATCGTTCCGCTGGGCGAGGGTCTGATAAACGACACCTTCCTGGTGCGCACGCTCGAGCCGGAAGCGCCCGACTATGTGCTGCAGCGCATCAACCGCCACGTTTTCCCCGACGTAGAGATGGTGATGCGCAATATCTCGTCGGTGACGGCTCACATACGGCACAAGCTGGAACTGGCCGGGACGACCGACATAGACCGCCGGGTGCTGACCTTTGTGCGTCTCAGAGACGACGCGCAGCAGCTCTATGCCGAGGTGGAGGACGAATGTTGGCGGATGAGCCGATACATCCCCCGCTCGGTGACAAAACAGCAGGTGGACACTCAGAGCAGCAGAGAGGCGGGACGTGCCTTCGGCGAGTTTCAGGCGCTGCTCGCAGACCTGAAAACACCGCTGGGCGAGACCATAAAGAACTTCCACAACATGGAGTTCCGTCTGGAGCAACTGCGCGAGGCGGTGAAGGAAGACCGTGCCGGCAGGCTGAGAGAACGCCGTGTACAGGCGCTGCTCATCAAGATTGAACGCCGCGCAAACGACATGTGCCGCGCCGAAAGGATGGGACGCGAAGGTGCGCTGCCCAAACGAGTGTGCCACTGCGACACGAAAGTGAACAACATTCTCTTCGACGAGGGCGGCGACGTGCTCTGCGTAATAGATCTCGACACGGTGATGCCAAGCTTCGTTTTCTCGGACTACGGCGATTTCCTGCGCTCTGCAGCGAACACCGAACCCGATGATAGCGCGCGACTGGACGAGGTGGACTTCCGCATGGACATCTTCGAGGCTTTTACCGCTGGCTACCTCGAAAGCGCACGTTGCTTCCTGCTCCCTCAGGAGGTGGACAACCTGCCCTATGCCGCACAGCTCTTCCCCTACATGCAGTGCGTGCGCTTCCTGTGGGACTATCTGCAAGGCGACCTCTACTGGAAATGCTCGCGCCCCGACCATAATCTGGTGAGAGCCGAGAACCAGATGCGGCTGCTGCTCAGCGCAGAAGAAAAGGAGCCAGAAATGCGCGACATCATCAAGAGGCTAAACAGCGAATTGTGAATTAAGAAATATGAATTGTAACGATATGGAAAACCTTTCAACAAATGTATCTTATTCCTTCACCGCGTGGGTGAGGAAAAACATCACGTCGAGCGTTCTGCTGGTGATTGCAACCGTAGCCGCCCTCATCATTGCCAATGGTCCCTGGGGCGAGGGCTACGCTGCATTCTGGGAACAGCCGGTGAGCCTCATCCTGGGCAAGTTCAACCTCTTCAGTCACAACGGGCACCCGATGTCACTGGGAACCTTCATTAACGACTTCCTGATGGCAATCTTCTTCCTGAGCGTCGGTCTCGAAATAAAGCGCGAGATGCTGTGCGGCGAACTGTCGTCGGTGAAGAAGGCGCTGGCCCCCGTCATCGGAGCCTGCGGCGGAATGCTGCTGCCTGTAGTGGTATTCACGCTTGTATGCCCTGCCGACGAGGTGATGCAGCGCGGTATGGCCATCCCGATGGCTACGGATATCGCCTTCTCGCTGGGTGTGCTGTCGGTATTTTCTAAACGAGTGCCGCTGGGTCTGAAGGTCTTTCTGGCAACGCTTGCCGTAGCGGACGACCTGGGAGGCATCCTCGTGATTGCTATCCGCTATACCGAAGAGATGTCTTGGTTCTATCTGGGCGCAGCAGCTCTGACCACCATAGTGCTGCTGACCGGCAACTGGCGAGGCATTCGCTCAAAAGCGTTCTATTTCACTTTCGGCATCGTGCTGTGGTACTGTATGGTGCACAGCGGCATCCACTCCACCATCTCGGGCGTTGTACTCGCATTCTGTGTGCCAGCTAACCTGCCCCACGGCACGAAGTATTACATCGAAAGAATCAGACGTGCCATCAACCACTTCCCGGAGATGGAGGTGGTGAAGGCCGATCGCAACAAGCCTACCATCCTAAGTGACGATGAGGTGTCGATTCTGAAGAGCATTGAGAGTGCGAGCGACAGACTCATCAGTCCGCTTCAGGATATGGAAGACATCCTGAAGGTTCCGGTGAACTACTACATCCTGCCCATCTTTGCCTTTGCAAATGCAGGCGTCAACCTGGATGGAATGTCGATGGGCGACCTGCTGAGCGGCGTTGGTCTGGCTGTGTTCCTGGGTCTGCTGATTGGAAAGTTTATCGGTGTGTTCAGCTTCACCTGGCTCTTCATCAAGCTGCGCGTCATTCAGATGCCGAAGAACTCGACATGGGCTTCGCTTGCCTCAGTATGCATGCTGTGCGGAATAGGCTTCACAGTGTCTATGTTCATGGCAAACTTGTCTTACGACAGCACGGCACACCTGAAATTGCTCAACGATGCAAAACTGGGCATCCTGTGCGGCTCTGTTGCCTCGGCGCTGGTAGGATGCCTGATGCTGAACTTTACGTTGCCTAAGGAAGCGGAACTCGAAGAAACGTCAAATGCGGAATAATCCGCAGGGCGTTCTTCAGTTCACTTTGAAGCGATACTTCACTTCCGAGAGCGCTTCGTTAGCCTTTACGATTTTATCTTTCAAGCCCTCCTTGTAGGTTTTCAGCCTGCGAGCGAGGGCTTCGTCTTTCAGTGCCAATATCTCGACAGCAAGCAGAGCGGCGTTCTGTGCTGCGTTCACACCGACGGTGGCAACGGGTATGCCCGGCGGCATCTGTATCATGCTGAGCATCGCGTCGAGCCCGTCGAGCATGCCTTTGATGGGGACGCCTATTACGGGGATTGTGGTGCCTGCAGCTATCACACCTGGTAAAGCGGCAGCCATGCCTGCTCCGGCTATGATTACTTCCACGCCGCGTCCTTCGGCTTCGGCTGCAAAAGTCTCCACCTCACGAGGAGTGCGGTGGGCACTCAAAGCGTTCATTTCAAATGGAATCTCCATCATATCGAGAATCGCAGCTGCTTTTTCCATGACGGGCAGGTCGCTGGTGCTGCCCATGATAATGCTTACCATATCTGTTTTCTATAAGAGGGTTAAACGATGATTCCTATGTATCCGCAGATGATACCCATAAGGGTTCCGCACAAGACTTGCCCCAACGTGTGTTGTCGCAACAGCATTCGGCTGCTCATAACCAGTCCCGACACCAGTATCGCCAGACAGAGCCACCATACGGGGTCGAATCTGAAGAGGATGGAATAGGCTACGAGGGCACCGATGATGGCTCCCGAACCTGCCGAGTGCGTACTTATCTTCCAACGCAGGTTCACAAGGAAACATACCACTTGCACCAGCAGCGACACCAAGATGATGCCGGTGACGAGGTGCGGGAAGTGAAGTTGACGCAACAGGTGTAGGCAGAAGAGATAGCTGAGCAGAAAAATAAGATAGGGCACGAAACGGTTCTCGCGATGTCTCAGTTCGTGCCGCCGCAAGCCCACAAGACGCCGATAGATGTAGATTGCCGTATAGGGCAAGAGCAAGGTGAAGATGCCTACCAGCATCATGACGTAAAGCTTCGTCATCCAGGGCAACATCGAGAAGTAACTTATCGTAAAGAGGATGAAGATGCCCAGAAGGGGATAGTACACCGGTCGGAAGACGGTGGAAAGTATGCGTGCTATGATGATTGCGGCTTTCATTTTCTCATTCTTGCTACGGGCAGACCCATCATTTCCCTGTACTTGGCCACGGTGCGTCGGGCTATTCCATACCCTTGTTCGGCGAGCATCTGTGTCAGTTTTTCGTCGCTCAGCGGATGTTCTTTGTCCTCGTCTTGGATGAGTTGACGCAAGGCGGCCATCACTTTGCGTGCCGATACATCGTCGCCTCCGGCCTGCGCTGTCTTCTGCGAGAAGAACCAGCGGAGTGGATAGGTGCCATAGCTGGTCTGCACATATTTGCTGTTGCAGACGCGGCTCACCACACTGATGCTGACGCCCGAAGCCTCCGAGACATCTTTGAGTATCATGGGACGAAGGAGCGACTCGTCACCCTCGAGGAAGAACTTCTCCTGAAGTTTTATGATGGTCTGCATGGTACGAATCATGCTCTCGCGCCGCATGGCCAGTGCGTTGATGAACATCTGTCCCTGCTCCACGTAACCACGGGTGAAGCGCAGGTCCTCCTGTGCTGCCTGACTCAGGGCGGAGACCTTCTTGCCTTCGTATGCCTTCAGTTTTTCGAGGGCATCGGGACTTACGATGAGTTGCGGGATGTTGCCTTGGTTGAGCATCATGGTGATGTTTCCGTAGCCATCGGTCTCTACGATGAAGTCGGGCGTCACCTGCGGGCTACCCTGTCCTGTCCGCTCGCCGAGTGCATTCCCGGGGCGCGGATTCAGTTTTCTGAGTTCGCGTTGCAGGCGTTCCTGCTGCGAGCGCGTCAGATCCATACGCCGCACGATACGGTCCCACCGCTTGTGCATGAAATCGTCGAAGCTGTCAGCAATCACCTGGTGCATCTGTTTCTGCATGGGGTTTTGCGTGTCGCGTTTTATCTGCAGCAAGAGGCATTCCTGCAGGTTTCGAGCGCCGATGCCGGGAGGGTCGAACTGCCAGAGGATGTGCAGCATACGTTCCATTTCGGACTCGTCGGTGGGAACACCCTGATAGATGTCGAGTTCGTCGGCCAGCTGTGCGAGCGACTTCTTGAGCATTCCATTGTCGTCGAGCGAGCCGATGAGGTATTCCATGAGCAGACGTTCGTGCTCGTCGAGGTCATATTCGGCCATCTGCGATTTCAGCTGGTCGTAGAACGAGAGTGTGTCGCCATATTCGAGACGTTCCGAAGGACTTTCTCCGTTGTTGGCGCGGAGCAAGTAGTCGGGCACGTCGTCCTCGCTGCGATAGTCGGCCATCATGTCGTCCATCCCGCTCTCATTCCCCTGTGTTGCCGGTGCTTCGGCACTGACAGGCTGGTCGTCGGGCGAAGTCTCCTTTTCGAGCCAGGGATTCTCCAGACACTCGTTCTCCACGCGCTGCTGCAAGGCGTCGAGCGACATCTCGGTCAGGCGCACCGCCATCACGTGTTGAGCCGACAGCGTCTGCACCTGCTGCTGCATCTGCGTCTGCTGTTGTGTCTGGATATTTTTTTGTCCCATATTCGAGTGTAAAGTTACAAAGAAGGTTGCGAAAAACAAATACTTCCGCGCCGAAAAGTTTTCCTCAGCCCCATTATTTGTGAATTTCGCCTGTTTCCACTATCTTTGTGCTCCGTAACGAAGATTCGCAGCCCCGTTTTGCGAGCCCAATTCAACCGCCACACTATGATTTCAGAACCACTCCGTCGTCAGCAAGACATCGTCCGCCTCATTGCCCGTTGGGGCATCGTCCCCTATTTCGCCGGCGAGATAGAAGGCTTCTCCATCGAGGAGCACGCCTCGCCCGAATGCTGGTTTCCCGAGGGGACGGTGGAGGGCATCTGGGAGTGGAAGGGACCCATCATCATGGAGGCCGACTGTGCCTACGGCAAGTTCTACCGCCAGAAGGCTTGTTTCGTATCGATGGACCTCTTTCCCGACCTTGTGAACTACCGCCGCAGCCTCTGCGAGCCGACCAAAGACGAGCGGCAGATGCTGGAGGTGCTGACAGCGCACGAATCGCTGCTCTCGAAGGAGTTGAAGCGTCTCTGCGGATACACCGAACAACGTCAGAGGCGCTCACCGCTCGAGGTGATGGCCGAACAGGCCGACCCGGGGCTGGCACGCCGTCTGCGTTCCGCCACGTCACCGCGCCGCCAGAGTTTCGATGCAGCCATCGGCCGTCTGCAGATGGGCGGACGGGTGGTGATAGCCGACTTCGAGTATAACTACGACCGGCAGGGGCGCCGCTACGGATGGGGCGTGGCACGCTATTGCACGCCCGAAGCCTTCTTCGGCCCCGAGCGTCTGGCGGTGGACCGCACACCGGAAGCCTCGGCCGAACGCCTGCTCACCCACCTGCGCAAACTGCTCCCCCACGCCTCGGAAAAACAGCTGCTTCGCATCGTGGAGGGATGAGCACCACAGTGCGACGAATGACGCACCACGTTGCGACGCCCTACGCACCACGTTGCGACAGCCGTCGCAGCACGGTGCGTTTTCCGGGCACGAACAGCAAACATACGAAAAAGACGGGAAAAGAACCCTTCATTCATGCCGACGATATCCTTTTCATCCGACGGAGGCTTTGCTACGAAACTGGCGAAGTGAATACTTTAGGACTTTTTAACATACCGAAGACACAAGATTGCAGAATAAGTCGTAAATTTGCAACATGAATTTCCTGCTAGTCGCTCTTTTTCTGGCTGTTGACACCGTTGCCACGCCTGACACCACTATCGCCCCCACCGAACGAATAGACACGTTGCGGATGGTGGAGGTGACACCCGATTCTACGCTTCAGATGATGGAAAGCCTACGCAAATCGCTGGAACGCCTCATGCCCAAGTCTCCCCCATCACTGAGCGAAATTCTTGAGAAGTGGTCTCCGGGCTTGAACGACAAGATAACACATCCATTTGCCATCAAGGAGCGGAAACTCGAACGTAAGCACAAGAACGACAAGAAGGTATTGGAGGAGTACGACCACATAAAGACTTTCAACGACTTGCTGCGCGAAGCCATCGAGCGCGAAGGTCTCGTGGTGAAGGAGCCCGAGACCAAGGGAAGTAAGAAATAGGCCACAAGACACGCGATGTACGTCGCTGTTGCCTTATGCATAGTCACAGACTGAGATTCATCGTCCCACTGATATTGCTCATAGCCTGCGTCACCAGCGCACAGGCACAGCAATATTCGTGGGACGATTTCTTTCAGGAATATACCGACGACGAGCGGGCCGACGACGAGGAGTGGATGCTGTCGCTGGAGGAGCTGAAGGCCATCCACGAGGAACCGATGAACATCAACACGGCGGGCATCGACGACCTCATGCGGCTGCCATTCCTTACGGCAGCTCAGATTGAAGAGATTCACGCATACATCTATCTGCACGGCGAGATGCAGACATTGGGCGAACTGCGGTTGCTGAAAAGCCTCGACGAGGACACGCGCCGCAAGCTCGCCCTTTTTGTGTACGCCGCTCCCGTGCCGAAGCAGGGCAAACTGCTGTCCGACAGGATGCAGAGCACACTCTCGTCGCGCATAGACATTCCGCTCTACTACCGCAGGGGTTTCCAGGTGGACGACGGTTATCGGGGCGACGCACTCTATCACCGCATCCGATACGACCTTCGTGCCAGCCGACATCTGGAGGCAGGACTGCGCATCGAGAAGGATGCGGGCGAGCGATATTACGACACCTACGGAGCCTATGCCATGCTACGCGATGTGGGAGCGATGCGACGTCTGGCCGTGGGTGACTACCGTGCCGGCTTCGGCGAGGGTGTGGTGATGGGCGGCAGTGCGTGGAACAGCAAGAGTTCACCCACCCTGCGCGAACAGACGGGCATACGTCCCATGACGAGTATGGACGAGGCGCGCTTCCTGCGTGGAGCGGCCGTGACGCTGGCCTTGGGGCGCCGCGTGGAACTTTCGGCTTTTGGTTCCTACAAAAAGGCCGATGCCACGCTGAACAGCGACGGCGAGGTGCAGACGCTGATCACCTCGGGCTATCACCGAACGGCTTCGGAACGTGCCAGCCGACGCGACGTGGAAGTGACACAGGCCGGCGGAAACCTGACGTGGCGCAAGGATGTCCTGCACGTCGGATTCACGGGCTACACGCAACATTTCTCGCGAAATCTCAATCCCGGCACGCAACTCTACCGCCGCATCTATCCACACGGAAGTTCGTTCGGAGTGGCTGGTCTCAACTACGGATACAGCGGCTATCGTCTCTCCATCTCGGGCGAGACGGCGGTCAGCGGACATCATGCGGCGTGGGCCACGCTCCACCGGGTGGTATGGACAGTCAACCACCGCTACACGCTGAGCCTCATCCAGCGATACTACGACCGCCACTACGTCTCGTTCCTCGCCACCTCTTTCGCCGAGAACAGCACTGCCCAGAACGAGAACGGCGTACTGCTCCACCTGAATGCCCGGCCGTGGGACCGATGGCAGGTGGTGGCCTATGCCGACTTCTTCCACAACCCCTGGCCGCGCTACCGGATGACGCACAGCAGCAACGGACAGGAGGCGATGATGCAAATAGGCTACCAGCCCGACGGGGCGAACACCCTGAGCCTGCGCTACCAGATGAAACGCAAGGAGCAGGCCGACCAGATGGAGCCGCACCACAGACTCAGGCTGCAGTGGACCTGCGAGCCATCACAACGATGGAAACTCCAGACCACGGGACTGCTCCACTTCGTAGAGGGCGAACGGGGCGCAGGCGTGCAGGAGACGGCACAATTTGCCCCAGTGCCCGAGCGGATGAAACTGACACTGACGGGGTGCTATTTCCACACCACCGACTACTTGAGCCGCCTCTACTTCCACCTGCCGGCGCTCTACAACAGCGTCGTGGCAGGAACTTTCTCGGGCCACGGCTTCAACACCGCCCTCTCGGCACGCTTCGTGAGCCGCAACCAGCGGTGGATGATAGAGGGACGATATGCCCTCTGCCGATACTTCGACCGCGATGTGCAGTCGTCCGGTCTGCAGACCATCTACAGCCCTTGGAAGAACGACCTCTCGGCACAGTTCCGCCTGCGCTTCTGAAGACCTCCCGAAAACGCACCGTGGTGCGACGGGCGTCGCAACGTGGTGCGCAGGCTGTCGCAGCGTGGTGCGTTTTACGTTGCACCGCAGTGCGTCGGCCCACGCCTCTATTTCTTAATAAACCTTAAAACACGACTCCCGACACCCTCATAATCGAAAGAAATGACTAACTTTGTCAAAGTTTTCTAAAAACTAACCTTATTTAAGTATTGTATGTTACGTAAAATCCGACTAACATTGGCTATTTTCTTCTGGCTGCTCATCACATGGCTGCTGGTAGATTTTACGGGCACCGCACAAGCGTATCTTGGCTGGATGGCCCGAATTCAGTTCATGCCCGCGCTGCTGAGTATGAACCTGGTGGTACTGCTCTTTCTGGTAGTGCTCACCCTATTGTTCGGACGCATCTATTGCTCCGTCATCTGCCCGCTGGGCGTGATGCAGGATGCCATAGCATGGTTCCGGCACAAGAAAAACAAGTACAGCTACTCTCCGGCGCGCGAGACGCTCCGTTTCAGCGTGCTTGTAGTTTCCATTCTGCTGCTGGTCGCAGGCCTGGGCTGGGCCGCCGGCCTCATCTTCCCCTACAGCACGTACGGCCGCATCGTGGGCACGATGGTGGCTCCGCTCTACAAGCTGGGGAACAACGCACTGGCAGCCATCGCCGAACACTATGACAGCTACGCCTTCTACTCGGTGGACGTATGGCTGAAGAGCATCTCAGCCCTCGCCATCGCACTGGTCACGTGGCTAATCATCGCCGTGCTGGCATGGCGCGGCGGCCGCACATGGTGCAACACCATCTGTCCCGTGGGCACACTGCTGGGACTGGTGAGCCGACACGCACGCCTGAAGGTGGTGATGGACGCCGACGCCTGCAAGAACTGCCGCAAGTGTGAGCGCAACTGCAAGGCCGCCTGCATCGACATCAAGAACCACCAGGTGGACTACTCGCGCTGCGTCGTCTGCGGAAACTGTCTGGAACAATGCAGCTTCGGCGCACTTTCGTTCGGTTTCAAGCCCATGATTGACAAAGAGAACGCCATCTACAGCGAATCGAAGAAGAAACAGGAGAAAGAGGAAAAGAAAGAGAGCGTGGACGAAGGACGCCGCGCCGTGCTGACCTCCACCGCCCTGCTCGCCTCCACCGCCCTGCTGCACGCACAGGAGAAGACCACCGACGGCGGCTTCGCCACCATAGAAGACAAGAAGAAACCCGAGCGCAAACACAAGATAACACCTCCGGGCTCAGTGTCGGCACGCAACCTGCAGTCACACTGCACCGCCTGCCAGCTCTGTGTGGACTCGTGCCCCAACGACGTACTGCGCCCCAACTCGAGCCTGAAGAACTTCATGCAGCCCGAGGTGAGCTTCGAACGCGGCTACTGCCGACCCGAGTGTAACCGCTGCTCGCAGGTGTGCCCCACAGGAGCCATAAAGCCCCTCAGCATCGAAGAACGCTCCTCGACACAGGTGGGCCACGCCGTGTGGATTCGCGAGAACTGTATCCCTGCCAACGAGTCCAAGACTTGCGGCAACTGCGAACGCCACTGCCCCACCGGAGCCATACAGATGGTGCCCGACGGAGACGGCTACCACAAGAACGACCGCGGACGCTGGGTGGACCGCGACAACCAACCCATCGACATGAACGCCGTACACATAATTCCCGTAGTGAACGAGGAGAAGTGCATCGGCTGCGGAGCCTGCGAAAACCTATGCCCCGTGCGCCCCTTCAGCGCCATCTACGTAGAGGGACATGCCGTACACAAGGAAATATGATATCGCTCTCATACATTCAATCTACAAAGACAAAGACCTATGAAAGAATATAACAGAAGAGACTTTCTGAAAGTCAGCGGCACCGTGGCTGCCACTACGGCACTGGCTGCCTGCAAGAAAAGCGAGGGCGACATCAACCTCGACCCCATGGGACACCACACCGACGAGGTGCCCACCGACAAAATGACCTACCGCATAAATCCAAAAACGGGCGACCGCGTGAGCCTGCTGGGCTACGGATGGATGCGACTGCCTAACAAGCGAGAAGGAAACGAAGAGGTGATAGACCAGGAATCGGTGAACGAATTGGCAAAGTACGCACTGGCACACGGTGTGAACTACTTCGATACGTCGCCAGCATACAGCCGTGGACGCAGCGAAGAGTCGCTGGGCATCGCACTGGAACAGAGCGGATATTCGCGCGACAAATACTTCATCGCAACGAAACTCTCCAACTTCAGTTCCTCACAATGGAGCTTCGAGGAGGGAAAGAAAATGTTCGAGAGAAGCCTCGTGAATCTGCGCACCGACTACATCGACTACCTGCTGCTCCATTCGGTGGGCGGCGGTGGCATGCAGAATCTGCACGACCGCTACCTGGACAACGGACTGCTGGACTGGCTGATGGAACAGCGCGAGAACGGCCGCATCCGCAATCTGGGTTTCTCGTTCCACGGTGACGTGAACGTCTATGACTGGATGCTGGAACACCACGACCAGTATCACTGGGACTTCGTTCAGATACAAGCCAACTACATCGACTGGAACCGCAACGGCGACCGCAGTTCGAGCGGCTACTATCTCTATAACGAACTGGAGAAGCGCGGCATTCCGGCTGTCATCATGGAACCGCTGCTCGGCGGACGTCTCTCGAAGGTGCCCGACCACGTGGTGGCACACCTCAAGCAGCGCAAACCCGAGAACAGCGTGGCAAGCTGGGCATTCCGATACATCGGCAGCAAGCCCAATGTGCTCACCGTGCTGAGCGGCATGACATACATGGAACATCTGGAGGACAACGTGCGCTCCTTCAGTCCGCTGGAACTTGTTTCCGAAGAAGATCAGGAGTGGCTCGAAGGAGAGACGGCTACGCTCATCAAGAGTTATCCCACCATCCAGTGCAACGATTGCAAATACTGCATGCCCTGCCCCTACGGACTGGACATTCCCGGCATCTTCGTGCACTACAACAAGTGTGTCAACCAAGGTAATGTGCCCGAGAGTCAGCAGGCCAAGAACTATCAGGAGGCACGCCGCGCCTTCCTCGTGGGATACGACCGCAGTGTGCCGCGCCTACGCCAAGCAAATCACTGCACGACATGCCGCGAATGCGTGCCACACTGCCCGCAGAACATCGACATCCCTCGCGAATTGCAGCGCGTTGACCGCTTCGTGGAGAAACTCAAGCAAAACACATTATAAGAGAATAATTCACAAGAGGAGAGATTCACCAGTAGTTAACTTTAATTGAAAACAATTATGAGAAAGAAATTTTGCATGTTGGCACTGCTGTGTGCGCCCATCGCGATGCAGGCCGAAGAGATTATCAAGGATTCAACCATCTCGGAGGTAGTCGTCACCGGCACTCGCAACGAGACGCTTTCCAGTCAGTTGCCTACAAGCATCACTGTCATCGGCAGCGAAAAGCTCAACGAGAACTATCGTCTGAGTGTTATTCCTACGCTCACCGAGCAAGTACCAGGTCTGTTCGCCACCAGCCGCAACGTGATGGGCTATGGAGTGAGCACGGGTGCTGCAGGTAGCATGAAGATTCGCGGCGTGGGCAGCGACGCAAAACTGCTGGTGCTCATCGACGGACAGCCACAGTATGCAGGACTTATGGGACACCCCATCCCCGATGCTTATCAAACACTGATTGCCGACCGCGTGGAGGTGCTGCGCGGCCCTGCCAGTATGCTCTACGGCAGCAATGCCATGGGTGGTGTGGTGAACATCGTTACACCGCAGATGAACCAAGACGGACAGAAAACCAACTTCCAACTGGGTGCTGGTTCCTATGGTTCCCTTCAGGGACAGGCCAGCAACCGACTGCGTGTGGGACGCTTCTCCAGCATCGTGGGTATCAACTATCAGCGCACCGACGGACATCGCCCCAACTCGCAGTTCGCACAGGAATCGGGTTTCCTGAAGCTGGGCTACGACATCTCGGACAACTGGAAAGTGAGTGCCGACGGTAATCTGGCTTATTTCAAGGCCAGCAATCCCGGTCCCGAGACAGCCCCTCTCCTTGACAATGACAGCCGCGTCTTGCGAGGACTGGCCTCGGCATCCATATCGAACCGCTACGAACATACCAGCGGTACGCTGCGCGGATTCTATGACTGGGGTCATCACAAGATTAACGATGGCTATGCGTATGGCGGTACGCCACGCGACAATTTCTACCTCCACAACGACCACATCGCCGGCATTACATGGTATCAGACAGCCTCGTTCTTCACGGGCAATAACGTCACCGTGGGACTCGACTGGCAGCACTTCGGCGGCCATGCATGGAACCGCTATCACGACAGACGTCCCAACAACGAACTTGCCGACAAGACTCAGAACGAGGTGGGTGCATACATCGACTTCCGTCAGGATATCACCAACTGGCTCTCCATCGATGCAGGCGTACGCTACGACTGGCACTGCCAGGCTGGCAGCGAGTGGATTCCGCAGGGAGGACTTACCTTCCACCCCACGTCTTATGATGACATCAAGGCAATCGCTTCGAAGGGATTCCGCAACCCCATCATCCGCGAAATGTATATGTTCCCCCCTGCTAATCCCGACCTGGAGCCTGAGCGCATGATGAACTATGAGCTCTCGTACACCCACCGCTTCGAGGGTTACGGAAGCGTGGGAGCAAACGTCTTCTACATCGATGGCGACAACCTCATCAACACCATCGTGTCCGAAGGACGCCCCCGCAACGTCAACACGGGCGACTTCACCAACTGTGGATTCGAGGTCTTTGGCGACTATCGCCTCACAAGCCACTGGACCGTGAATGCCAACTACAGTTTCCTGCACATGGATACTCCCGTGACTGGTTCACCCGAGGGTAAGATTTACGCCGGGGCGAAGTATACCTGTGGCAAGTTCTCCGCACTGGTGGGTGTTCAGAACATCCGGAAGCTCTATCTCTCCGACACCGCAAAGGAGAACTACACCGTGCTGAATGCCACTGCCAGCTATCGCCTGCATCCGAATATCACCATCTACGCGAAGGGCGACAACCTGACAGCCGAGCGCTACCAGACTTATATGGGCTTCCCCATGCCGAAGGCCACCTTCATGGGCGGTGTCAGCATCGATCTCTGATTCGAGTTAACCACATCCTTTCCGAGGGCCTGCGCACAGAATTTTCCTGTACGTGGGCCCTCGAACTTTTTTCTTCAGCGAGTATTACCGCGCGCCACACGTACGGATATCCGATTCCGACGCGTAATTTTTTTTGACCGAAAAGCCCGGTCGGGCAGAAACAATAGTCCCCCAAAATCGTGCGAAAAACGCCGTTTTGAGGGGCTTTTCAGTGCTTTACAGAGTACAGTAGAGAACTAACCCATTGATTATCAACGCTTCTTATTTTTGCGATTTTCTCCGTCACGCCGAGCGTTGGGCAGAAATATGCGATTCTCGCGCAATAAGTCCACGGAAAAACATATGTCGCACCGTGGTGCGACATACGAAACAACGTGCTGTTTCGCGCATTTTACCGTTTGGTCTGAAACTGCGATGAACTACGTGTAACGATTATTCAAACACAGTGTAAGCATTTCGGAGGTGGATTACCAGCTTATGGATACGTGGACACCGTCGGGATTGTTCTCGAAACGCAGCAACATGGTGCGGCTCGCCTTGTCCCACTCCCACTTCCAATCTTTCTGCGTATCGACACTCACCTCGCGCGGCTCACGGGGCAGCAGAATGCGCATTACGTTATCGGTGTCGGCTGGCGACTTAGACGTGAACGAGAAACTGCGGCTGGTGCGCTGTTCGTTCTCCTGACGCGATGCCGAAGCGAGCACCTGTGCCTTCTTCTTGTTCGACAGCCGGTCGAGGTTGTAAAGGAAGGACTGCTCGCCCGGTTTTACAATCTTTTGACTGAGCACAGGCAGCGTGGGGTCGAACAGGTCGATATAGTGTCCAGTGAGTACCAGCGGCTGGTCGCTCACCACATGCTCGTCCACAACGGCAGCAAGCACATACGGCCCGCGCTCGAGGAGGAACGAGTTCTTCTCCTCAATCTTGCCATACGCCTGACGCACGGCCGCCAGCAACGCTGCATCGCCGCCGGCATTGAGCACAAACTCCTTGGGGTCTTGGCGGATGACGCAGACGGTTCCCTTGCCATAACGATACTCGCCCGCCTCGGCTTTCTGCGGCATGCCCATGAGGGAGAACAGATGCTGCGACGGCGCTGTGAAATGGTTGCCGTTCTGGTTCCACCACTCCAGCACGTTCTGGAAGGCGTCGTTGTCGCGGCCGCAGTAGATGAGCCGGCCTCCGCGGCGCACCCATTCGGCAATATGTTGATGGGCCTCGGGGTCGAGCGGTTTCATGTTGGAATAGGTCAGCAGCAGCACTTTCACACCCTTCCAGGTGTCGGGATAGCCCGTATTCTCGAGGTGTGTGATGCTGACGGGCACACCGCGCTTCACCAGGGGCAGGGCAAGCCCGTAGAAGTTGGACAGCTGGGGATCGTCATAACCCTCGACAGGTTGCGGCGAGCGCTGGAACATGAGCGAGTTCGCCATGACCACACTCACTCCCTGCGAGCCCGATACCTTGTTGTCGGAAAGGGGCATCTCGTTGAGCGTATTGACCATGACCTGCATCTGTGTCGAGTAGAAACGTGGAATGTGGGCGCGCTCGTTGCTGTTGGCGCTGACACGATAGAGGCCTTCGTAGATGCGGTCGGGCCATGGCATCACCTCGTAGTTGGCAATCTGCGGATAGAGCAGCTGAGCGGTGAACGTGGCCTGATAGTTGCGTTTGTAGTCGTCCCAGTCCTTCGCACGGTCCTCGATGGGGTCGGTCAGGAAGAACATCTTGCGTCCGGTGGGGCGCGTCATCGACTCCATGCAGCCATACTCCAAGAACGCAGTCTCGAAGACACGCTCCTTGGCAACGCCGTTGTAATAGTTGGGCTCGCGCGAGGTGCCGGTCCAAACCTGAGCAATATATCCGTCGCAGCTCTCCAGCGAAGCAAGCGAAGCCTCGGGCGACACAATCTGCCACTGCGAATAGTTGAGCAAAGAGTGGGTGGGCACGTAGCAACGCACGTTCATACCCTTCTCGCGTCCGTATTGCTTGGCGTAGGTGAAAGCCTCGTCGAGTGCGCGATAATAGAGATGGTACTTGAGTTTGTTCGAGAGATAGGTGTTCTCGGCCGACTCATGCTGAGGGCGCCATGCAAAGCCGTAGTAGTCCTGCCACTCGCGCTGGAACGCCTCGCTGTATCCGCCCCGGGCCCAGAACTCGGGTTCTTCCAGGAATATGGCGTCTATGCCCTCGTCGATGACAGGCTTGATGTGCTTCTCCTTGAAATATCTCAGATAGTTCATCGAAGGCACGATGTACGGCACAAGTTCGCCGTGCATGATGGTGTCGCCACGCATGGTCTTCTGTCCTTCGTCCATGTGCCACTTGCCATCCCAGCGTCCGGTGAAGTAGTCCTGATATTGTCCCCAGGCAATGCCAGTCATGAAGTGGGCGGTATAACCACGCTCCCGCCACGATTTCACTCGCTCGGGAAAAGGGTAGCGGCGGTTGTCGTTCACACCGTAAACCATCACCGCATCGGAACGGATATCGGTCACGGGCTTCCACTGTCCCGAAGTCTGGAACGTGGTTTTCTCGCGCTGAGCCATACAGTTCAATGCCAGCAGAAGGAAAATGGGAAGAAGGGCAATACGGAGTTTCATGTCTGATATTTTTGGGGTTTGTTTTTCGTGAAGCTATCTCTGTAATATGTTCTTTTGCAAGCAAATTTACACATTTCTCATCAAAACGCACCCATCCGGCTTGCATTATTGTCTGTGAAATCGTAAATTTGCAGGAACAATCTACATTTTTATGGAAAAAGAACGCATTGTTTTTCTGGATTATCTGCGTGCCGTGGCCTGTCTGATGGTCATGCTGGTACACGCCAGTGAGAATTTCTACGGAGCCGATTCTTCGGGACTGGCAGGCAACATGTCGATGCTTGCGAACGAGTCGAACCGTTTCTGGGTAGCCTTCTGGGACGGAGGCGTGAGCCGCACGGCCGTACCTCTGTTCATCATCGCCTCGGCATTCCTGCTCGTCCCCATGCCCACAGGCACCACCATGACGGATTTCTATCGTCGCCGTTTCAAACGCATCCTGCCGCCATTCATCACATTCCTGTTGCTCTATTGCCTGCTACCGTTGGCATGGGGCGGCATGACATGGGAACAGTCGGTGGCCGACCTCAAGATGCTGCCTTTCAATTTCCCGTCGATGGCCGGACATCTGTGGTTCATGTATCCGCTCATCAGCCTCTACCTGATTATTCCCGTGGTGTCTCCCTGGCTGGAACATGCCACGAAACGCGAGGAACAGATCTTCATCAGCATCTTTGCCTTCACCACACTCATACCCTGGCTGCATCGCTTCGTTTCGCCCGAACTTTGGGGTGAATGTTTTTGGAACGAGTTCTCAGCATTCTGGTACTGCTCGGGCTACCTGGGCTATCTGGTGCTGGCGCACTATATCCGAGTCCACCTTGACTGGTCGCGGCAGAAGCGTCTCGCCGTGGGATGGGCTTCCTTCCTTGTGGGAGGAGCCTTCACCGCATGGAGTTTCTGGCTGAAAGGTACACCGGGTGTGCTCATCGAGACACCGATGCTGGAGTGGTCGTGGGAGTTCTGCACACCTAACGTGCTGCTGGCCACCTTCGGACTCTTCCTGCTCTTCACCACCATACGCCAGACAAAAGCACCCGCCATCATCACCTCGCTGGGCAAGTGCTCCTTTGGCATGTATCTGATGCACCTCTTCTTCCTGGCTCCCATCGCCAGCTACATAGTGGCAGGCAATGTTGCAGAGCCCCTGCTGCCCGTGGGTCTGGCCATTCCTGTGATAGCCATCGCAAGCTATGTGTGCTGCTACGTCACCACATGGCTCCTCTCCCACCTGCCCGGCAGCAAGTGGATTGTAGGCGTTTAACCCGAAAAGATTTCAAGATAAAAAGATAAGCAAATGAGAAGAAAAATGCTTTGCCTTGCCCTGTTGGGCTTTGCGCTCAGCCTGGGCGCTCGTGACAAGAAGATGGATGCATACGTCAGCCGACTGATGTCGAAGATGACATTGAGCGAGAAAATCGGGCAGCTGAACCTGTTGCCGGGCGGCGATGTCACAACGGGCGCAGCCATGAACAACGAGCTGGGCACACTGATAGCCCAAGGTCAGCTGGGCGCCGTACTCAACACCGTAGGTCGCGATAAGATTCAGGCCATGCAAAAGATTGCAGTGGAACAGAGCCGTCTGGGCATTCCCCTGCTCGTGGGACTCGATGTGATTCACGGCTATCAGACCATCTATCCCATACCCTTGGCACAATCATGCAGCTGGGACGTTGAAGGCATCGAAGCCGGAGCACGCATCGCAGCCGAAGAAGCAACGTCCGACGGCATCAACTGGACATTCAGCCCCATGGTGGACATCGCGCTCGACCCACGTTGGGGACGCATCGCGGAGGGCAGCGGCGAAGATCCCTACCTGGGGAGCCTCATTGCACAAGCCATGGTGCGGGGCTATCAGGGCGACTTCTCGAGCCGACACGACATCCTGGCATGCCTCAAGCATTATGCACTCTACGGTGCTGTAGAGGCCGGACGTGACTATAACACTGTGGACATGAGCCATCTGCGCATGTATAACCAGTACTTCCCGCCCTACAAGGCTGCTGTGGAGGCCGGTGTGGGAAGTGTGATGACAAGCTTCAATCTGGTGGACGGACAGCACGCCACTGCCAACCGATGGCTCCTGCGCGACGTGCTCAGACAGCAATGGGGATTCCAGGATTTCACCGTCACCGACTACGGAAGCATCGGTGAGATGACAAGTCATGGTTTCGGCGATCTCAAGCACAACAGCGAACTGGCCATCAACGCCGGCACCGATATGGACATGTGTGCCACCGGATTCCAGCAGCACCTCGAGACACTCGTCAAGGAGGGCAAGGTGTCGAAGAAGACCATCGACGAGGCATGTCGACGCATCCTCGAGGCCAAGTACAAGCTGGGACTCTTCGACGAGCCCTACCGGCACTGCAACATGAGCGACGACGAGCAGGCAGCACACCTCTTCACCGACGCGCATCGCAAGGCTGCACGCGACTTCACGGCCGAGACCTTCGTGCTGCTGAAAAACGAAGGACAAATCTTACCTCTGAAGAAAAGCGCACGCATCGCACTCATCGGGCCCAACGGCGACACCACCGACGGACTGCTCGGCACATGGGTTGTTGCGCGCCCCAAGAGCAACTCCTACCCCAGCCTCAGACAGGCCATAGAAGAAGCGGTGAAGGGACAGGGCGAGGTTTACTTCGCACAGGGATGTAACATCGCCCCCTACGGCCGAATGCGTGAGGCCGGGACATCGTGGTACATCCCCGTGGTCGATGCCGAAAAGGCCCACCGCGAGGCGATGGCAGCCGCAGCTAAGGCCGACGTCATCGTATGCGCCATGGGCGAAGGAGCCGACTACTCCGGCGAGAGCCACAGCCGTGTGACACTCGACATGCCCGAGACACAGATGGCACTCCTGCGCGACCTCGCCACACTCGGGAAGCCCATCGTACTGCTCAACTTCGCAGGCCGACCAACCACCATGGCCTGGGAGAAAGAACACATACCAGCCATCATGAATGTATGGTTCGGAGGTACTGAGATGGCACCGGCACTCTGCGACGTACTCTTCGGAGACAAAGTGCCCAGCGGACACCTCACAACCACGCTCCCACAGCACGCCGGCCAAGTACCCCTCTACTACAACCACCTGAACACCGGCCGTCCCACGAACGACTACGAACCCACGTTCCGCCTCTACAGCTCCAACTATTTCGAAGTCAGCAACGGACCTGCATGGCCCTTCGGCTTCGGACTGAGCTACACCACTTTCGAATACGGAACGATGAATGTAGAACAGAATGGACGCACCCTGAAAGCGTCGGTAACCGTCAAGAACACAGGCGACTACGATGCAACCGAAGTGGTTCAGTGCTACATCCGCGACATCGCATGCCGATACAGTCGCCCCGTGAAAGAACTGAAGGGATTTGAGCGCGTCACGCTCAGGAAAGGCGAGAGCAAGACAGTCACCATCACACTCACACAAGAGAGCCTCAGCTTCTACGACGAGAACGGAAAACTCATCTTCGAGCCCGGAGAATTCGACATCATGATGGGTTCAAACAGCCGCGACGTGCAGCAGAAGCGCGTCACCGTGATGTAACAACGTACACTAACGCACTGCGGTTCGACACGTGTCGGACCACGTTGCGACAGCCTACGCACCACGCTGCGACGGGTGTCGCAGCGTGGTGCGTTTTTTTATGATTGCTTGGATCGCCTCTTCCCCCTAATGCCCGATTTGAAACGACAAAGGGGAGTGCATCATTTTCGGTGCACTCCCCTACTCCTATATTTTGTAGTTCGTCTTCGGGTTAATTATTCTGCAGCATCTCGAAAAGTTTGTCGAGGCGCGGTGCCATGATAATTTCGGTGCGTCGGTTTTTAGCCCTTCCTTCGGCGCTCTCGTTGGTTGCCACAGGTTTGAACTCACCCCTGCCGCAGGGCTGAATCTGGAGCGGCGCCACGCCGTAGACCTCTGTGAGGATGCGAACCACACTGGTGGCGCGTATGACGCTCAGGTCCCAGTTGTCCTGATAGACGACGGTCTTGATGGGCACGTTGTCGGTGTGTCCTTCGATGTATACGTCAATCTCGGTCTGCTTGTTCAGCACCTCAGCCAGTTTGCCGAGCGCGCGCTTGCCCTGTTCGTTGACGATGGCTTTTCCCGACTCGAAGAGCAGTTTGTCGCTCATCGCCACATAGACCTTGCCGCCTTCCTCGCGAACCGTCAGCTCATCGCTGCTGAAGCCCAGCAGGGCATCTTTCACGTTGTTGAGGAGTGACTGCACTTTCTCGTTCTGAGCGTTTATCATCTCCTGCAGCTGTGCAATGGTCTTCTCGCGTTCGGCCAGTTCCTGCTCTTTCAGCGAGAGCGACGTGTTGAGTTTCTGGTTCTCGTTCTGGTTGGAGGCCAGCAGTGCCTGGTAATTTCTAAGACTTCCTTTCAGCAGCGAAGTGTCCTTCATCAGCGAGGACGACTTGATGCGACTGCCGTCGAGCAGGTCAGCCAGGCTGTCGCGGCTGTAAATGGCTGCCCAGCGTCCGGCTTCGCTTGCCTCATACTTCTTGCGGCTCACCATACACGAGGAGAGCAACGTGCACGCCATGAGGAGTGCCAAGATACCTTTCGTCTTCATCGTTTTCTCTAATTTGATGGTTTTTTATATTCTTTTTAATCTATCTTACTGAATTGTCTTTCAGTCCGATGATGGCTTTTCTGACCTCTTGAGAATCGTTTCTGCGAAGCTTTCCTTGCCGTCGGGCCGAAATTTTCGACGCTCGCGAGGGTTAAAAGAACCTTGTCTCCTCCCCTACTATCTCGCTCAGGAGCAGATTGGCCAGTCGGCTCGTCCCTAGACGGAACCACTCATTGGTGAGCCATCGCTCGCCGAGCACCTCCTTCACGATGGTGTAATAGACAAGTGCGTCATGCACCGTGTTCAGTCCGCCAGCCGGCTTGAACCCTATCTGGATGCCTGTGCGGTTGTAGTATTCTTTGATGGCCTGGCACATCACATAGGCTGCCTCGGGCGTGGCTGCCGGCATCTCCTTGCCTGTGCTCGTTTTTATGTAATCTGCACCTGCGTACATCGATAAAATGGCGGCTTTTTTGATGTTCTGAGCACTTCCGAGGAGTCCGGTCTCCAGAATCACCTTCATCTTGTGTTTACCGCAGACGGCTTTCAATTCGCTGATTTCATCGCAGAGGCTTTCGTAGTCGCCGCTCAGGAACTTGCCCACGCTCATGACGATGTCAATCTCGGTGGCTCCGTCGCGCAGCGCCAGGGCTGTCTCCACAGTCTTCACTTCCATCGTGGCCTGCGACGAGGGAAATGAACCGCTTACACAAGCCACTTCAACGCCCTCTACCTCAAGACTTTGAGTTACGATACTGGCATAGCACGGATAGACGCAGATGGTGGCGACATGTGGAAGGTCGGGGTAGGCATCCTCGAACGCATTCACTCGCTCTGTGAGGGCCAGCACACTCTCCTCGCTGTCGGTAGTCTTCAGTGTGGTCAGTTCCACGCTGCCCAACAGGAACCGTTTCACCTCCGGAGTATCATTTTCAGCCACTTTTTCCACGATGAAATGGGCAACTTTTGCTTTTATCGCCTCGTCGTCCAGTGACATATCATAGAGGCTGAGCGCCTGTTCATACTTGCTTTTCTCTTCCATCCTATTTCAGTTTTATGTTGTTTCTATGTCTTTCTTTGTCGCGTGCAGTTTTCTTCTCGAAGCTCTGTTCGAGTGCCTTCGTAAGGTCAACGCCGGTCTGATTGGCCAGACAGATAAGCACCCACAGCACGTCGGCCATCTCCTCCGAAAGGTCTTGATTCTCACCAGCTTTGAATGACTGATCGCCATACTTGCGAGCCATCACGCGGGCCAACTCCCCTACTTCCTCGGTCAGGCAGGCCATGTTCGTGAGCTCGCTGAAATAGCGAACACCATAGGTGCGAATCCACTCGTCAACCCGTTGTTGTGCTTCCTGCAGTGTCATAGCACGTTGAAGTATCTCAGTATCAATATCACGATAACTATGATGGGAAAACAGACGAGAAAATTGATGTTACTCTTCTTGTATTCCTTAAAGTGTATCATTTCGTAGGCTGTGCGTGTGAGAACCAAGATTGCTGCGACGCAAACGACGAAGGCCCACACCGTGCCTCCCCAAATGTTGCCTGCAATTATGGCGACGATGAACAGCACCGTGCCAATGATTTGTACAATTTTTGTAAGTTTGTCTGCGTTCATTTTACCTATAATTTATTATTTCGCTTTCCACTCTCTCCCCTACTCTTTATTTTTCGTGTCCATGCAGATGGTCACTGGGCCGTCGTTCACAAGTTGAACCATCATTTCTGCACCAAATTCGCCGGTTTCAACGGGTTTTGCGAGCAATTCAGAAAGCAACGAGACGAATTTTTCGTACATAGGGATGGCGTGTTCATGACGGGCGGCGCGTATCCAGCTGGGACGGTTCCCTTTCTTGTAGCTGGCCATCAGCGTAAACTGACTCACCACCAGTGCCTGACCGCCTATGTCAACGATGCTGCGGTTCATCACACCGGCCTCGTCATCGAAGATGCGCAGGGCGGCTATCTTGCGTGTCAGCCATACGGCATCTTCCTCGTTGTCAGCCTCTTCCACGCCCAACAGTATGAGCAATCCTTGCTCGATGGCACTTTTCTGCACACCGCCGATGCTCACACTGGCTTCGCTGACTCGCTGTACTACGGCTCTCATTCTCCTCGGTTTTCTTTTCGCAAAGATACAATCTTTATTTTATTTGACGAAGTTTTTTATTACTAAAGGTTGTTAAACCCGATGTGCGATTCGGATTCAGATGCTAAATGTCCTGTCGAATGCATACTGCTTACAGATTGTAACTTGGGTGCCATGCCGCACCTGCTCAAAACATGCCTCAGGGAGTAGCGATCCACACACCACGGTCTTCAAGCCGTCACACCACGGTCTTCGGCCTGTCGCAGCACGGTCTTCAGGCCGTCGCAGCACGGTGTGTTTTTAACACTTCCACGGTGCAAATACTTGTTTCAAATTGTAAGTGATTGTTATATCGCTGTGCATCAATCACTTCGACAACTTATTAGAGGCCTATTCTTCCTCTGTGGGATGGAAGTGGTTCCAGATTATTACAGCCTTAGCTTTACCGACAATTTCCGCCATTTCATCGACACCTGTTTCACCCACTCGTTTCACGCTGTGAAACTTTTTGAGCAACAGTTCCTTAGTCTTAGGACCGACACCTGCGATGCGGTCTAAAGCACTAGCAGTCTGATGTTTGCTGCGTTTCTCGCGGTGGAAGGCGATGGCGTAGCGGTGCACCTCGTCCTGTATTTGTGTGAGCAATCGGAATAGGGAAGTGTCCACCTTCATTCCAATGGTTTGTGGCGGAAAGCCGAAAAGAAGTTCGTTTGTGCGGTGTTTGTCATTCTTGGCCAAACCAGCGATGGGAATGCTTATTTTCAGTTCGTCTTCCACCACTTGGCGTACCACTTCCATCTGTCCGCGTCCACCGTCGGTGATGATGAGATCGGGGAGTGGCTGCTCTTCTTCAAGCATGCGCGTATATCGCCGTCTCACCACTTCCTGCATACTGGCGTAGTCATCGGGGCCTGTAACCGTTTTAATTATGTACCGCCGATAGTCGTTTTTGCTGGGTTTACACTTCTTGAACACTACGCATCCGGCCACTGCATCGGTGCCGCTGATGTTGCTGTTGTCGAAACATTCGATGTGCATCGGCATACGGTCCATGCCAAGTGCCGTCTGCAGTTCTTTCATCAGCCGCACGCTCTTCTGTTCCGGATTCAGTTTGTCACTCTGTGCCAGACGGTCTTTCTTGTATTGCAGGACATTAAGCCTGCTCAGTTCAAGCAACTTCTTCTTGTCCCCTTTCTGAGGCACAGTCACTTGCACTCCTTCAAGTGGAAGTTCCACGTGGAACGGAACGATAACTTCCTTACTCTCACTGCTGTAACGGCTGCGCATTTCAACAATTCCTGCAACCAACAGGTCCTCACTTTGCTCATCTAAACGCTTCGCATATTCGAAAGTAAAAGCCTGCGTGATGCAGCCGTTAACGACGTGCAGATAGTTTATGTAAGCCACTTTTTCGTTGTCCTCAATATGGAAAACATCGATGTTGTGGAGTGTGCTGCTGACCACCTCGCTGCGACTTCTGTAATTCTCCAGCAACAGATATCGCTTCTTGATGACCTCGGCTTCTTCGAACCTCATTTCTGCTGCAAGGCGCTGCATTTCGTTCATCATCGAGCGTTCCAGCGCAGCGGTGTTACCCTTCAGAATCTCGATGGCTTCGGTAATATGCTGCATGTATTCGTCGCGTTGCTGTCGTCCCACACACGGCGCTTTGCAGTTTTTTATGTGAAATTCCAGGCATACCTTGTGTTTTCCGGCAGCGATACTATCCTTCGTGATGCTTTCGTGGCAACGTCGCAGCGGATATAGGTTCTGGATAAGTTCAAGCAGCATGTGCATCATGCCTATGTGGCTGTACGGACCGAAGTATGTGCCTGACTTCTTGTTGATTTTACGTGTCTGGAAGATGCGGGGCAGATACTCGTTTGTCACCACGATGCTGGGGTATGTCTTACCGTCTTTCAGCAGGATATTGTAGCGTGGTGTCCACTGTTTGATGAGATTATTTTCCAGCAGAAGTGCGTCTGCCTCCGTGTTCACCACGATGTATTTTATGTCACATATCTTGCTGACAAGCATTGCGGTCTTGCGACTGTCATGCTCGCGATTGAAGTACGACGAGACGCGTCGCTTCAGATTCTTAGCCTTTCCAACGTAGATGATAGTGCCCTCCGAATCGAAATACTGGTAGCAGCCCGGTTTCTCGGGCAGGTTCTGCACGATTCCCATCAGGTAGGCGTGCAGTTCGTCTTTTTTCTTTCGGCCGGCGCTGTCGTTCATCCTTGGCGTAGGGTAGGGGAGTATCAGATTCTCAAGAGGGTTGTTATTTCGATGCTTGGGTCGAAAACAGCACGTCCGTTCATACCCTCGATGGTGAGTTCGATGATGAAGTTGATGTATGTTTTCTTTGGATTAAACTGTTGCACCAGGTCGTATGCTGCCTTCATGCTGCCGCCAGTGGCCAGAAGATCGTCGTGCAGGAGCACAACATCTTTCTCATTTATGGCATCGGTATGTATCTCGATGGTATCCTTTCCATACTCTTTCATATACGATTCCTGGCGTGTTTCGGCAGGCAACTTCCCCGGTTTGCGGCACATGACAAAGCCAGCACCGAGCTTCACTGCCAATGCTGCACCCACTACAAAACCGCGGCTCTCGATGCCGACCACTTTTGTGATACCTTTATCTTTGTAGAGCTCGTAGAGTTCGTTCACCATGATGCGCATGCATTTCGCGCTTTTGTAGAGCGTACTTACGTCCTTGAACTGTATTCCGGGAATGGGAAAATCGGGCACGTTTCGCAGATTTTTCAGCAGAATTTCGTTGTTCATAATCAAATGTTTAAGGTTAAAGTGGTAATCGTTTTGTTTCACGTGGAACTATCGGTTCATGAGCACCAGCAGAACGTTTACGTCGCTTGGCGACACTCCGGGTATTCGACTGGCCTGTGCAAGCGTCTCAGGGTCGATGCGTTTCAGCTTTTGACGTGCTTCCGTAGAGAGCGATTTCAGGTTGTCGTAGTCAAATTTTCCACGGATGCGGATGTTTTCCAGTCGCTGCATTTTGTCGGCAATCTCCTTTTCGCGACGTATATATCCGCGATATTTAATCTGGATTTCGGCTGCCTCAACGATTTCTTCCCTGCGGTCTTCGATGCGACGGAGGAAGGAGGCGAGTTCGGGAAGATGTGGCGCAAGACTTTCGATGCTCAGTTGCGGACGTGCTATGAGGTCAATCAACTTGCATCCGCGTTCCAGTGCGGTGGCGCCCAAGCGTTCCAGTGCCGGGTTGATTTTGGCGGCTTTTACACTCGTCTCCTGACAGAATCGCTCTATTTCTTCAATGTGTTCCTTCTTCTTCAGCCAGTGTTGCAGGCGTTCGGTGCTGGCCAGACCGATGCGATGGCTCCGCTCCGTGAGTCGTGCATCGGCATCGTCCTGCCGCAGCAGGATGCGATATTCGGCGCGGCTGGTGAACATGCGGTAGGGTTCGTCGACACCTTTCGTCACCAGGTCGTCGATGAGCACACCGATGTATGATTCGTCGCGACGCATTACGAACGTTTCGCTGCCGCCTCCGCACTTCAGCGCAGCATTGATGCCAGCCACCAGTCCCTGTCCGGCGGCCTCCTCGTAGCCCGTTGTTCCGTTCACCTGTCCGGCCATGAATAAGCCATCTAACACCTTGGATTCCAGCGAGTGATAGAGTTGTGTGGGGTCGAAGTAATCGTATTCGATGGCGTATCCGGGACGATAGATTTGCACGTCGCGGAAGGCTGGGATCAGTCGCAAAGCCTCCAGCTGTGCGTCGATGGGCAGGCTGCTGCTGAAGCCGTTCAGGTAGAATTCCTGCGTGTCTGTACCCTCAGGTTCGAGGAAGAGCTGGTGCTGCTCCTTGTCGGCAAAGGTGACGAGTTTCGTCTCGATGCTTGGGCAATAGCGCGGACCGATGCTTTGTATCTGGCCGTTATAGAGGGGGGAGTCGGGCAGACTTTGGCGCAATCTCTCGTGTACCTGAGGGTTTGTATAGGTTATCCAGCAGGGCAGTTGCGGCAGGTGGCGGGGTTTGCCCATGTAGGAGAACTTGTGGAAATCGACATCGCCGGGCTGTTCCTGCATCTCGTCGAAGTGGACCGAGCGTCCGTCTATTCGTACGGGCGTTCCCGTCTTCATGCGTCCTGCTGTGATGCCGTGACGTGTGATGCTCTCGGTGAGTTCCAGACTGGGCGGTTCGGCACAGCGTCCGCCGGCCAACTTGGTGCGTCCGATGTGCATCAGCCCGTTGAGGAATGTGCCGGCTGTGAGGACTACGCAACGGGCTCGCAGCGTGACATCCAGATAGGTGAGCACGCCCGTCACGCGGTGGTCCTCCACGAGCAACTGCCTCGCCTGGTCTTGCCAGAGGCTCAGGTTGGGTGTGTTTTCGAGCACACTACGCCACGCCCAGATGTACTTGCCGCGGTCGCACTGAGCGCGAGGACTCCACATGGCAGGTCCTTTCGACCGGTTGAGCATGCGGAACTGGATGGCACAACGGTCGGTGACGTTTCCCATCTCGCCTCCGAGAGCATCTATCTCTCTGACAATCTGTCCCTTGGCTATACCACCAACGGCAGGGTTGCAGCTCATCTGCGCCACCTTGTTCATGTCCATCGTGACGAGACATGTCTTTGCACCGAGGCGTGCGCTGGCCACCGCAGCCTCGCAGCCTGCGTGTCCGGCACCAATCACTATGACATCGAATTTCAAATCCATTTCCTGTGCGTTGAGTGCGCTTTTGCACCACAAAAGTAGTGTTTTTCTTTCACTACTGCGGCATTTGGAGCCGAAAAAATCATCCCGAACAGATCTTTATGATTTATGTCAGAGCAAGATATGTGCCGAGTTGAACGATTCGGGACAACCGTTGAGCAAAGGGGGTAGGGGAGTGGCGTAAGAAGCCACGTTTCGATGCCCCTGAAAACGCACCGTGCTGCGACGGCTGTCGCACCACGTTGCGACGGGCTGCGCAGCACGGTGCGTATCGCGTCGCAGCGTGGTGCATAAAATCGCGCCTCTTTCATCAACATTTGCGACAATTTCTTGCCCAAATCACTTTTTTAAGTTAATTTTGCAGCGTAATGATACCTAAAATATAGTATTGCACGAATAAAACAAACAATCAAAAATATCTAAACTTAAAAATTTATGTGGTTATTTAATTCCTCTATCGGCAGGAAAGTGATTATGTCCGTGACGGGCTTGTCGCTCATCCTGTTCCTCACGTTCCACGGCTCGATGAACTTGGTTGCCTTGATTTCTCGCGACGGTTACAACACCATCTGTGAGTTGCTCGGTGCCAACTGGTATGCCGTGGTTGCGACACTCGGACTGGCCTTCCTGGCCGTGCTGCACATCCTGTATGCTTTCATCCTGACACTGCAGAATCGCAGGGCCCGCGGAAGCAACCGCTATGCAGTGACCGAAAAGCCCGCCAAGGTGGAGTGGGCGAGCCAGAACATGTTCGTGCTGGGCCTCATCATCGTAGTGGGCCTGCTGCTCCACCTGTACAATTTCTGGTACAACATGATGTTTGCCGAGCTGTTCCCGTCGGTTCATTTCGACGCAGCACCAGCTGACGGTTTCGGCAAGATTGTCTCCACGTTCAGCTGTCCCTGCTATGTGGTGCTCTACATCATCTGGATCTGTGCCATCTGGTTCCATCTGACCCACGGTTTCTGGTCGGCCATGCAGACGCTCGGCTGGAGCGGCAAGATCTGGTTTGCCCGCTGGAGATGTATCGGCATCATCTACGTGACAGTGCTGATGCTCATGTTCCTCTCAGTAATCCTGGCCTTCGCCTTCGGTTGCGCTCCCTCACTGTGCGGCGGAGCCTGCTGTCAGGGAGCCTGAAATTGAATTATTAACTCAGAAATACAGATGATTATGGCAAAAGTAATAGATTCCAAGATTCCCGAGGGACCAGTTGCTGAGAAATGGTCGAACTACAAGGCCCACCAGCGTCTGGTGAACCCGAAAAACAAGCTCAAGCTCGATGTCATCGTCGTGGGTACAGGTCTGGCCGGCGCCAGCGCTGCCGCCTCGTTGGCCGAAATGGGCTTCAATGTGCTCAACTTCTGCATCCAGGATTCGCCCCGCCGCGCCCACTCCATCGCTGCGCAGGGTGGTATCAATGCAGCCAAGAACTATCAGAACGACGGCGACTCGGTATACCGTCTCTTCTACGACACAGTGAAGGGCGGTGACTATCGTGCCCGCGAAGCCAACGTCTACCGTCTGGCAGAGGTGTCGAACAACATCATCGACCAGTGCGTGGCACAGGGCGTTCCCTTCGCTCGCGAATACGGTGGCATGCTGGCCAACCGTTCGTTCGGCGGCGCACAGGTGAGCCGTACCTTCTATGCCAAGGGTCAGACCGGTCAGCAGCTGCTGCTCGGTGCATACTCCTCGCTCTCGTGCCAGGTGAATGCCGGCAAGGTGAAACTCTTCACCCGCTACGAGATGGAGGACGTGGTAATCGTGAACGGCCGCGCTCGCGGCATCATCGCCAAGAACCTCGTGACAGGTAAGCTGGAGCGCTTCTCTGCCAACGCCGTCGTTATCGCAACGGGCGGCTATGGCAACGCATATTTCCTCTCCACAAACGCCATGGGTTGCAACTGCACCGCAGCCGTACAGTGCTATCGCAAAGGTGCCTATATGGCCAATCCTTCGTACGTGCAGATTCACCCCACCTGCATCCCCGTGCACGGCGACAAACAGTCGAAGCTGACGCTGATGTCTGAGTCGCTGCGCAACGACGGCCGAATCTGGGTGCCCAAGAAACTGGAGGACGCCAAGGCTCTGCAAGCCGGCACAAAGCAGGGATGGGACATCCCCGAGGAAGACCGCGACTACTATCTGGAGCGCCGCTATCCTGCCTTCGGTAACCTCGTTCCGCGCGACGTCGCAAGCCGTGCCGCCAAGGAACGCTGCGACAAGGGTTTCGGCGTGAACAACACCGGTCTGGCCGTGTTCCTCGACTTCTCGGAGAGCATCAACCGCCTGGGCCTCGACGCCATGAAGCAGCGCTACGGCAACCTCTTCGACATGTACGAGGAGATTACCGACGTATATCCCGGTGACCTGGCACGCGAAATCAACGGCGTGAAGTACTATAAGCCCATGATGATCTATCCCGCCATCCACTACACGATGGGCGGTGTGTGGGTTGACTACGAGCTGCAGACCACCATCCCCGGCCTGTTTGCCATCGGCGAGTGCAACTTCTCGGACCACGGAGCCAACCGCCTGGGTGCCTCCGCACTGATGCAGGGCCTGGCCGACGGATACTTCGTGCTGCCCTATACCATACAGAACTATCTGGCCGACCAGAGCATCTGGCCCAAGGTGGGCACCGACCTGCCCGAATTCGCAGAGGCTGAGAAGGGCGTTCAAGCCGAAATCGACCGCCTGATGAACATCAAGGGCAAGCGCTCTGTGGACAGCATCCACAAGGAACTGGGACACATCATGTGGGAATATGTCGGCATGGGTCGCACCGCCGAGGGACTGAAGACCGGCATCCAGAAGATGAAGGAACTGCAGAAGGAATTCGACACCAACCTCTACGTGCCAGGCAGCAAGGAAGGCCTCAACGTGGAGCTCGACAAGGCCATCCACCTGCGCGACTTCTTCACCATGGGAGAGCTGGTGGCTCACGACGCACTCTCGCGTAACGAAAGCTGCGGCGGCCACTTCCGCGAGGAATACCAGACCGAAGAGGGCGAGGCAAAGCGCGACGACGAGAACTTCTTCTACGTAGGTTGCTGGGAATATCAGGGCAAGGACAAAGATCCCGAACTGATAAAGGAACCCCTCGAGTACGAGGCTATCAAGGTACAAACACGTAACTATAAGAACTAAGCATCATGGCAAAGAATATAAATGTTACCATAAAGTTCTGGAAACAGAACGGACCGAAGGAGAAAGGACACTTCGATACGCACGAATTGAAGAACATCCCCGACGACACCTCATTCCTCGAAGCACTCGACATCATGAACGAGGAACTCATCAAGGCTGGTAAGGAACCCTTCGTCTTCGACCACGACTGCCGCGAAGGTATCTGCGGCATGTGCTCGCTCTACATCAACGGAACGCCCCACGGCAAGACCGAGCGTGGAGCCACCACCTGTCAGCTCTACATGCGCCGCTTCAAGGACGGAGATGTCATCACCGTCGAGCCATGGCGCTCCGCAGGATTCCCCGTCATCAAGGACTGTATGGTGGACCGCACCGCCTTCGACAAGATCATGCAGGCCGGCGGCTACACAACCATCCGCACGGGACAGGCTCAGGATGCCAACGCCATCCTCATCCCCAAGGAAGATGCCGACGAAGCCATGGACTGCGCTTCGTGCATCGGATGCGGAGCCTGCGTCGCAGCCTGCAAGAACGGCTCGGCCATGCTCTTCGTCAGCAGCAAGGTGAGCCAGCTCGCACTCCTGCCGCAGGGCAAGGTAGAAGCTGCACGCCGCGCCAAGAATATGATAGCCAAGATGGACGAGCTGGGCTTCGGCAACTGCACCAACACACGTGCCTGCGAAGCCGTATGCCCCAAGTGCGAGACCATCTCCAACATCGCACGCTTGAACCGCGAGTTCATCTGCGCCAAGTTGGCTGACTAAGAAATCCAGAAAAGGGTGTGTAAGCACATCCTCTACTCTTTAATCGCAAAACCCCGACTTTCACAAGCCGGGGTTTTGTTATGTTGTAAAGTTCTGAACCTTTACAACCATTTCTAAACAAAACTAATAAAAACTATCGTCAGTTCGGCCGATTTTGGGAACCTCCCCAAGCCTGACAACTTTTTCCATATACTAATAATAATAAATTGTGCATTGAGCATTATGAATAGCACAATCTCCGTGCCAAAACCGCAACTCGCTGATAATGAATGATACGTTGACGCGTGAGTGTCCATTCCCGGACACTTCGGGCGTACGGAAACGGACAGGTCAGTGTGTCTTCTTTGCGCTTCATTTTTTTGTCTTTTGGGGTTTCACTGTTGCAAAGAAAGAGACATTTGTTGAATCTCGCAATATTTAGATATCTAAAATTTGCGAGATTGCTTGATGTTTAACGTTTATTCGTAGTAATTCGTACTTTTCTGAACTTTTTTCTGAGAGAAAGTTCGTACCTTTACGGCGCAAACCTAAAAAAACTCCTGGATATGAAAAGAACGATCATGCTGTGCTGCGCTTTAATGATGATTGCGGGCGTAGAAGCTAAGAAAATTAAGAGTTGTCCGTTGAAGGGATACACGCTGGTGTGGAACGACGAATTCAACGACAAGACACTCGATATGCAGAAATGGGTCTATCAGGAAGCACGTGCCGGATGGGTGAACCACGAACTGCAGACCTACGTCAAGGGAACGACACCAGCGGGACGCAACGTGGTGGAGGTCTCGGACGGCACACTGAAGATATATGCCATACCCGAGGGCGACAAGGTCTATTCGGGGCGCATCTATGGCAACCGGCAGAACGGCTTCCGCTACGGTTACGTGGAGGCTCGCATCAAGTTGCCGGTAGGTCGTGGCACATGGCCCGCCTTCTGGATGATGCCAGTGAAGCACGAGAAGGGATGGCCTGCCGACGGCGAGATTGACATCATGGAAGAGGTGGGAGCCAACGCCAACTACGTCTCCTCGTCCATCCATTGCAAGGCTTACAATCACCCGATGAAGACGCAGAAGACACACGAGATGCTCATCCCCACGGCCGAGAGCGACTTCCATGTCTATGCGCTTGAGTGGACGGCCGACTACATCCGCACTTACGTGGACGGGAAAGAGCAGCTTTTCTTCGAGAACGACCATGCTGGCAACAACGATACATGGCCTTTTCTCATGTCTTGAAGTCAGACTAAAAACGCAGCGCGCTTCAACGCATGTCGCACCACGGTGCGACAGCCTGCGCAGCACGCTGCGACGCCCGTCGCACTGCGGTGCGCAAAAACATACATATTGGGAGGGAAGTCAGCCTCGCGGAATGAGGCGGTTCAGATACGAAGAAGGGGATGCACCTAATTGGCGCATCCCCTTTCCTGTTTCGGTATATTGTTATTCGCTTAAGCCCGAATGAGCTATAGTTATCAATCGTCGCTCTCGCCTCGATACGTATCAGAGGGGTCTTCCACTTTCGCAGCCTTTCCCTTCGCTTTTGTATTTCCGAAGTTCCACGTGAGTGTGAAATTCACTTTTCGTGAGCCCCTGTTTCTCAGTTGGTCTCGCAGGAATGTGTCGCACGTGGTGTGTACTTTCTCCAGTTTGCGTGTGCTGAAGACATCGTGGCAATTGATGGAAAGCACCAGTTTCTTCTGCAGGAAGTTCTTTCGGAGCGCCACGTCGAGTGTTGCATTAGGCTTGCGGTAGCCCTGTGAAACGGCTTCGCGCGAGTGATAGTAGCCGATGCCCTGGAAAGAGATGTCGTAGGGAAGCGACAGCGATGCCAGCATGTATAAGTTCCACGACCAAGAGTCGTGCGAGGTGTCTGTCAGTGTCAGTCCGCCTACATCTTGACTGAAATGACCTATCTGGCGGTGGAAGACATTGGCGGTGGTGGTAAGGTCAAGGATGCGGAAGAGGTGGTTCTTACCCGTCAGTTCCAGTCCTTCGGTATGACTGTGCGGCACGTTTATATAGGTGGAAAAGAATATGTCGTCGGCATCGTCCTGCCAATGGATATACTGGAGCGCGTCTTCCATCGTTCGATAATAGGCCTGAAGCAGGATGGAGTGTTCGGTCCAGTACTTCAGATAACCGGCTTGCAGTGTATGTCCGTATTCGGGGGTAAGTTTCGGATTGCCGGCAACCACTGTGGTGGCATCGCGCATGTCGTGGAAAGAATTGAGCTGGCTGCCGTATGGTCGGGCGATACGACGCGAATAGCTCAGGGAGAGTTGATCTCCGCCGGATAGGTTGTAGATGGCAGAGGCTGAGGGAAACAGTTGGAAGTAGTCGTGCCGATAGGGCAGGCTGGTCTTCACCTTCCAATATTCACCGCGCAGGCCTGCCGCCAGGTTCCAAGCCCCCTGTTTGAGCGTGCCTGCCGCATAGGCTGCATGCAGGTCCATGTCGTAGAGGAAACGGTCGCGCAGTTCGGGAACATCGCTGGCTGCATGCCCGTCCCAGTATGTGTCGTCTGCCGATGTGTGTTGCGGAGTACTCTCGTGCGAGAAGCGTCCCTGATAGCCCGACTGGACGAGGAGATTGTCTGTCAAGGCGTTTTCATAGTCTATCTTTGCTTCCCAAATTCGGTTGTGCACGTCCATCGTCTGGCATTGCCACGCGTAGGTCGTGGCCGAAAGTGGGTCGTAGAGCGTCGAGTCCTGATAGACATTGTCATTGTCCGAAGTCCAGCGATTCACGTCCAGCAGCACTTCGAGGAAATGTTTCTCGCTGAAATTGTGGCGATAACTCAGCTCACCGTAGTACATGTCCACGTCTTCCACCGTGTGGATGCGCCGTTGCTGCAAACGCTCGTCGCTGCCCAACCAGCCGATATGACTGTCGGTTCCATAATGGTAGGTCGCATTGCCGCGGTTGTGGCGTCGCGAGAGCAGCATGGTGCCGGCCAGTGTGATATCGTCGTTCTGGCTGGCATGCAGCGTCACACCGGCACGGTTGCTCAGGCTGTTTCCCGTGTTGGTGTCGCGACTTTTGTACCACTGGTAGCGGTCGGTCTGCAGGAATGTCTGTTCGCTTTCGTCGCGTCCTTTGTTGCGACGATGGCGATATCCGATGTTCAGAAACCCGTCCCACACCGACGAATTATAGTTCAGGTTCAGTCCGCCCACAGCAGCACCGATGGTTTTCACGCCGGCCTGTGCCGACCCATAATAGCCTCTGCGGCGTTCCTTACGCAGCACGATGTTGATGATTCCGGCGGTGCCTTCGGCTGCATAGCGCGCCGAGGGATTGTCAATCACCTCGATATAGTCTATGTCTTCGGCTGCCAACTGTTGCAGCACTTCTCCGCGATTTTCCACCGTGAGGCCGCTCGACTTGCCGTTTATCCACACCTCAACCCTATCGTTGCCACGCAGCGAGATATGTCCGTCGCCCGTCACTTCCACCCCCGGAACGCTCTCCAGGGCTTCGGATGCCGAGAGACCGGCACTCGTGGCCATTTCTGAAATGGTATATTGCTTGCGGTCGGCTTTCAGTCTCACCGAACTCTTGCGTGCCGCCACCACGATGCGGTTCATGTTGGTGGTCTGCAACGTATCCTGCGCGTAGGCCGATGCAACCAGAAGGCACATCGCCGTTAAAACCAGTCGTCGTTTCATGCTCATTTCCTTTCTTGATTTATACATCGTCACCCTTCGACTTTTCGAGGCGAATCGGTGACAGAAAATCTCCATTTCCCGTCGCTCTCGTTGCAAAAATACAACAAATATATGTATTACAGAGGAAAAGTTTTATCAATTTTTCTCTAATTTACGCTATAAGACTTCCAATATGAAATGTACAAAATTTTACCCTTGGCAGCATTGTATTCGTGAAAAATGTCTATCTTTGTCCCTGAATGACTTAGTTTTAACCCCTTAAACACAATTTGACATGGCAAAAGAATTGAAAGGAACGAAGACGGAAGCCAACCTGATGGCGGCTTTCGCAGGCGAATCGCAGGCGCGCAACAAGTACACATACTATGCCTCCAAGGCCAAGAAGGATGGCTTCGAGCAGATTGCTGCCCTCTTCGAGGAAACGGCTGCGCAGGAAAAAGAGCATGCCAAGATGTGGTTCAAACTGTTCCACGGCATCGGCTCTACCGAGCAGAACCTGCTGGATGCCGCCAACGGCGAGAACGACGAGTGGACCGACATGTATCCCACCATGGCACGCGAGGCTCGCGAAGAGGGTTTCGACGAGATTGCCGAACTCTTCGAAGGTGTGGCTGCCATCGAGAAGGAGCATGAGGAGCGCTATCGCAAACTGCTCGCGAACATAGCCGGGAAACTGGTCTTCACGCGCGATGGCGATTGCATCTGGCAGTGCCGCAACTGCGGACATATCCACATCGGCAAGGAAGCTCCCGAGCTGTGCCCTGTGTGCAGTCATCCGCAGGCTTACTTCCAGCTGAAAGCCGAGAACTTCTGAGGCGCACCGAAACGCACCACAGTGTTACGCCCGTCGCAGCGTGCTGCGACGGCCTTCGCACCACGCTGCGACACGTGTCGCAACGTGGTGCGTTATTTTACGGGCAGGAGAAAGTCCTCGTCCGTGAAATCCCAGTCCTCGAATCGCAGACGTGCGGCGTGCAACATCAGACGGTCGCCAGCCTTTCCGTAGAGACGGTCGCCCACGATGGGATTGTTCAGTCCACGCGGATGGGCGCAATGTACGCGCAGTTGGTGTGTCCGCCCCGTGAGGGGTTGCAGTCGGACGAGGGCGTGGCCGTCTCTATCGCCTATCACCTCATATCGCGTCACAGCCGTGCGCCCGTGCTCCTCGTCCACCATCTGACGTGGTCGGTCGGTCACGTCGGGTCGAATAGGCAGGCGAATCTCGCCCACTTCGCCCACGCGCATCGACCGTTCCAGCACAGCCAGATAGGTCTTCTCCACCCGATGACGGACAAATAAATCCTGCAGTTCGTGATAGCGTCGCTCGGTCAGCGCAACCACCATCAGTCCACTTGTATCCATATCCAGCCGATGTACTATCATGGGGCCTGTGGCTTCAGGAAACCGCGATTTCATCGAAGAAAAGACACTCGGAAGTTCTTCTTTTCCGGGCACCGACAGCATGCCGGCAGGTTTGCTCACCACCACCATTTCGTGTCCTTCGTAGATGATTCTCAGCCGAGCAACCAGCGCCTCGTACCCCCTCACCAGCGGATTCTCGTCCACCTCCAACCCCCGAAGCATGTGCCCCAGTATGGGCAGACACTTGCTGCGGCAGGCGGGGTAGTAGTGACCGTCGGTACGTAGTTCGTCGTGCGGCGATGCGCCCACCCAGAACTCGGCCATGCAGCGCGGCTTCATCCCGTTCAGATAGGCATATTGCAACAGCTTGGGGGCGCAGCAGTCGCCGGCACCAGATGGAGGAGTGGCAGGTGTGAAAATATCGGTGAGGCACTTGCTTTCGCCCCGTGCGTTCAGAAAAGTATATTGGGCGAAAAGCCATTCCTGCAATGCCTGGCTGCGTGACTGTCGCTCGGCTTGCAGCGCTTCTATTTCCCGATGAATTGGTTCATTTTTGCGCTCTATGTCGTCTTTCTTAGCTTTCCAGAACGCCATCGTGCGCCTCAGTTCTGCTTTCAGGAATTGGCTTTCGCGTTGCCATTCCTCCTCATGCGCGCCACGTTCTTCTGGGGACATGGACTGTCGCAGTGCATCCCTGCGTCGTTTCGCTTCCTTCATCTTTACCTTGGCAGCCTCGATGGCCATCGTTCCTTCCTCGGGCATAACGGCCTCCACCATGCTTGCCTTCAGTTTTTCGACAGTTCGGTTTATCGATGAAATGGCACTTTCTTCGCGCAGAAAGTACGAATCGGGTGCCATCAGGTCGAACACGGGCGGAACGAAATATCCGTGTTGTGTGCGCCCCTCCAGTGTCCCAGAGAAGGCTGCCAGAAAGCCTCGCTCACCGTTCTTCTCCACAATCATCACGCCCAACATTTTTCCCTTGGAGAGTTCCTCGGACCATTGTGGTTGCGACCGCAGATAGCTTCGCACCTCATCGGCCGCTGCAACACAGAGCGGATGGGGCTCGTAGCAGAACGGATAGGTGAAGCGTAGCGGCAGTTCGAGAGCATTTACCGACGCAGGAAGTGGGTGCAGTTTCATAGGTAGAGGATGGATTCGTTGCCCATGTTGAAGAGCAGGTCGACCACGCTCAGGTCGGGCAGGAAGCCATGGCGATGCGCAAACATCTGGTAGTAAGGCCTGGGCGTTTCGTCGAACTGGCTGTCTGTCGTTTCCCCTACATACGAGGTGGTGCGGTTGAAGCGGGTCGGCAGGTCAAGTTCTCGGCATAACATCTGGAGCAAATCTTCGTTGAAATCGACTAAAAACGTCCATTTCCGCTCGTAAAAAGGTGCGAATTCATCGGCATAGAATTCAAAAAACGGCGACTGACCGTAACTGCTCACCAGTGCATTCCAGTGCTGGTGACGCCAGTTGCCGTGATCGCTGATGCAGATATCGCGCATGGCCGTCTTGCCCAGCGTCTTCTCTATGGGTATGGAAAGTGAAAGAGGTCCCGCAGGACTGTCAATCCAACACCGATTGCGGAGCGTCTGCTTTACGTAGTGTTCGCAGACCTCAATCGTTGCTGTTTCGCTGTGTGCCAGCTGTCGGAAGTAGCTGACGGGCGGAAGATAGTAGGAAGGGAGCGTGAGGTCAGTCATCGGTTTCTCCCACAGGTTTGAAGAAACGCTTTCGCCGCAGGGTGCGGTACCATGGCTTCGAGGAGTCGAGCGAATAGGCCACTGATACAGCCTTGCCCAAGACAAACTCCATGGGCACAAGGCCAAGGGTGCGGCTGTCATTCATATTCGCCTCGTTACCAGAGACAATCCAGAAATAATCTCGATGAAATCGGCAAAATTCACTGCTGTCACGCTTTACGAAAGTCTGACTGTCGGAACTTGAGAAGCGTTGCACGGTGCGTTCGTAGAGCGAACGGTTCCAGGGCGTAACGCGTATGTTTGAGCCACTTGAGGGAACGATGACGGGCCAGATGCAGCCGCTCGGGTAGTCACATACGGAACTCACCCGCCCTTTGTTACCCAGCCAGATGGTATCGCCGGGGCAAGCCAGCACACAACCGATGCAAAGTCCGCTCGTGTCGGGCAGTGCACCTTTCTCAACAGATGGGCTGTTGAACACCATCCAATCGCCTCGTTCAGGCTGTTTTGCCGCATATCTGTGATAGCCTCCCCAGCGGCTGAAAGGGCGTCGTAGACCATAACTCCACTTGTTCACCACCACGCGGTCGCCCTCGATGAGCACCGGTGCTTCGCCATTGTGCGGAATGACAAGCATACCGAACAGCAGGACGCGCAACAGGACAGCAATGGAAATTGCTGCCAGCAATACGCAAGACAAGTGAAGAAGTTTCGGCTTCACACGCTAATAGATGTTTTTCACCAGACGGAAGAGACGATTCCATCTGATATGTCCGTCCAGCCATCCACGGTCTTTGTCGGTGCTGAGCCAAATGACGATGGGCTTGCCCACGATGTGGTCTTCGGGCACGAAACCCCAGAAGCGGCTGTCGGCACTGTTGTGGCGGTTGTCGCCCTGCATCCAGTAGTAGTCCATCTTGAACGTATAGCTGTTGGTCTCTACGTCGTTGATGAGTATCCTTCCATCGTTGGTTACTTCGAGTTTGTTGCCTTCATACACGCTGATGGGACGTTCGTAGATGGGCAGGTTATCGAGTGTCAACTCTATGGTTTCACCCTTCTTCGGAATCCAGATGGGTCCATAGTTGTCACATGTCCAGCCTGTATATCCATTGAGAGGATAGAGTAAATCAGTCTCGTTGTGTTCATCGATGGTAATGCGAGCCACCAGATCGGCACGTGTTTCCAGTTTCTCCTTCGCCGACTTTGTCAGTGGGATGGTACCTCTTTGATAGAATGTGTCCAAATCTTCCGCACTGATACCCAGCTCGCGAATGAGGTCATCGGGCAGATATCTTGTCAGGAGGTCCACACGATAGTTATACTGCACGTCTTTGGCATCGGGATTTTCCACGCCGTCGAGAAAAATCACACGGTCCTTAATTTGCAGCGTCTGTCCCGGCAGGCCTACGCAGCGCTTCACGTAGTTCTCACGACGGTCCACGGGACGATGGTCAATCTTTCCAAACTCGGCAGGCGACAGCTCGATGTAACGTCGCCCCATCGTATAGTATCTCTGGAAGAGTTCGCGGCGTACCTCAGCCGAGAGTGTGTCCATGTCGGGAAGGAACCCGGCCTCCTGTCGGTAGAGTTGTTTGCCGAAGCTATAGCACATCTCGTAGTATTCCGTCTGATATCTGAGCTGGGTGGTAATGGTGTCTCCGGCAGGATAATTGAAGACGACGATGTCGTTCAGTTTCACCGGTTTGGGCGAGATACGCTTGTAATCCCACTTGGGCCACTCGATGTAACTTTTCCCACCCCATGGCAGTGTGTGCTGGCAGAGTGGCATGTGGAGCGGTGTCTGCGGTACACGTGGACCGTAGCTCATTTTGCTTACGTACAGATAATCGCCCACAAGCAGGCTTTTCTCCAGCGAACTCGATGGAATCGTGTAATTCTGGAAGAAGTAGATGTTCACGAAATAAACTGCCACCAAGGCAAAGACGATGGCATCCACCCAACTCATCACGGTGCGGACAACAGGGTTGTCGGAGTCCTTCCACCATGTCCAGGGAATGAAACGTGTTATGTAAGCATCAAAGATGAACGGCAGAAAAATCAGTCCCCACCAGGCATCCACCCAGTACAGGAACAATACAAACAGGATGCTGTATATTATGGCACGCGCCCAATCGCCCCTTGAAACTTTCTTCTTTTCCTTTCTTTTTTTCATTGTTAAAACGTAAACAAGTCAGACATCGTCAGCAATCCCTCGTGGTTGGCTGTGTACTCGGCTGCCAATACGGCACCCATGGCAAAGCCGCGACGGTTATGGGCATCGTGGGCGATGGTAATCATGTCCTCGGGCGAGTCATACGTTATGGTATGGATGCCGGGAACCTCTTTCCGGCGGATATCGTCTATGCGCAGCACCTCAGGCTTTGTCTCGTGCAGTCCCCAACGCTCCTTGCGGTCCAGATTCTCCACAATCTGCTCTGCCAGCGTGATGGCTGTGCCCGAGGGAGCATCCAGTTTATGCACATGGTGTGTCTCAACCATGTTCACGTCGTACTGAGGAAACTGGTTCATAATCTTTGCCAGATAGGTATTCACAGCGCTGAAGATGGCCACGCCTACGCTGAAATTGCTGGCCCAGAAGAGTGTCTTTCCTCCCGCAGTGCAGGCTTCGCGAACTTCTCCTTCATGGTCCTTCATCCAACCGGTACTGCCGCTCACCACCTTCACGCCGGCCTTCCAAGCCTTCAGGTAATTGTCGTATGCTGTCCATGGAGTTGTAAACTCGATGGCCACGTCGGCACTGGCAAATGCTTCCGAATCGAACTCCTCCTGATTGTCAATGTCTATGATGCTGACTATCTCATGACCTCTGGAGACTGCTATCTCCTCTATCATACGGCCCATCTTGCCGTAACCAATCAATGCAAATTTCATGTCTCGTTTAACTTTTTCCGTGCAAAAGTACTGCTTTTCAGGCAGAAATCACTATTTTTGCTTCTAAATTTAAGTTAAAGGCACGTTAAAGGGTATGGAAAAGTTACTCCATTATGTCTGGAAACACCGTATTTTGCCACTGAAGGCATTGCAGACTACGGGCGGTCAGATGTTGGAAATCATCGACCCAGGGTTACACAACAGCGACCAAGGGCCCGATTTCTTCAATGCCAAGGTGCGGCTGGATGGCGTTATGTGGGCTGGCAACGTCGAGATTCACTTGCGTGCCAGCGATTGGTTTCGCCACGGACATCAGACCGATGCTGCCTATAACAACACCATTCTGCATGTGGTGAACGTCGCCGACTGCGAGGTGGAGACGGCCGACGGGAAGCACCCTGCGCAGCTTCAGCTCGACATTCCGGCACAACTTACCACCCATTATCAGGAGCTTTGTCAGACCGATGACTATCCGCGCTGCCATCGCATGATTCCGACGCTCGACACCATGAAGGCACACGCCTGGATGGATGCCCTGCTGGTGGAACGTCTCGAGGAGCGCAGCGGTCGTGTGCTTCAGCGTGTAAAAGCCACGCAGGGCGATTGGGAGCAGGCCACCTTCGTCACGCTGAGCCGCAATTTCGGATTCGGTCTCAACGGCGATGCGTTCGAGCGATGGGCCCGTAACATACCCCTGCAGGCGGCCGCAAAGCAGCGAGACGACCTTTTTCAGACCGAGGCATTTTTCCTCGGCACGGCAGGTCTGCTCCAGGAACTCGAGACATCGCGCGGCACGAAAGAAGTACGGCGACTCGAGCAGGAATACGCCTTCCTACGGCACAAATTCCAGCTGCCAGACCCTATGGAAGCCCACGAATGGAAGTATCTGCGCACCCGTCCTCAGAACTTTCCCCACGTGCGTCTGTTGCAGATTGCACGCCTCTTCCACTTGGGCAAGGCGCGCATGAGCCAGCTGCTGGAGGCTTCGGACATCTATGCTCTCCACCGCCAGCTTGACATCGACGGGCTCTCCGCCGCCAGCCGCAACCTGCTCGTCATCAACACCGTCATCCCCCTCCTCTATGCCTATGGCATGAGTCACAACGAGCAGCCGCTGATGGACAGAGCCATCTCCCTGCTTGAGCAGTTGCCCGCCGAAAACAACTACATCATCCGCCAGTGGCGCTCGTGCGGACTGCTGGTCGCCAGTGCCGCCGACAGCCAGGCGCTCATACAGCTCAAGCGCGAGTATTGCGACCGAAACGACTGCCTGCGGTGCCGCTTCGGATACGAATATCTAAAACGAAAATAGCGATGGATTACGCCTACGAACTGAAAATGAAAGTGCGCGACTATGAGTGCGACATGGAAGGGATTGTCAACAATGCCAACTATCAGCACTACATGGAGCACACGCGCCACGAGTTCCTCCTCAGCGTGGGGCTCAGCTTTGCCGAGATGTGCCAGAAAGGCATCACACCCGTGGTGGCGCGCATCAGCATTTCATACAAGACACCCCTGCGCAGCCGCGACGAATTTCTGAGTTGCCTGCGCGTCCGAAAGGAGGGCATCCGCTACGTATTCCTGCAGGACATCTACCTGGCCTCCACACATACGCTGGCAGCCCGGGGACGCGTCGACACCGTATGTCTGGTGAACGGCAAACTGAGCGAATGCCGCGAGATGGAAGCCCTGCTTGAACCATATTTCGAGAAAGACGAATGACCGAACAGGAGACCCTCTATGCCCTCGCCCTCACACGGGTGCCCAGTCTGAGCCTGCTCAACAAGCGCATTCTGCTCAAGGAACTGGGCAGCGCCACCGCCATATACGAGCACCGGCGCGACATCAACGACGTGCTGCCCGATGCCAACCGACGCACCGTCGAAGCCCTCTCCGCGATGGACGAACACCTGCCGCGCGCCGAGGAGGAGATGCAGTTCGCCCGTCAGGGGCATATCCGATGCATAGGCATTTTCGACGCCGACTATCCGGCACGCCTGCGCGAATGTACCGATGCACCCACCGTGATTTTCTATCGGGGCACCGCCGACCTCAACGCGCTCCACGTGGTGAGCATGGTGGGCACCCGACACATCACCGAGCACGGCAAGGACGTCTGCCGACAGTTCGTGCGGCAACTCAGCACCCTCTGCCCCAACGTGCTCGTTGTCAGCGGACTGGCATACGGAGTGGACATACAGTGCCACCGCGCTGCACTCGAGAACGGACTCCCCACCGTGGCCGTCCTGGCACACGGGCTCGACCAGATTTATCCCACACACCACCGCCCCGATGCCGTGCGCATGCTCGAGCAGGGCGGACTCCTCACCGAATTCATGAGCCGCACCCCGGCCGACAAGAAAAACTTCGTGCAGCGCAACCGCATCGTGGCAGGCATGAGCGACGCCACGCTCGTGGTGGAAAGCGCGGCCAAGGGAGGCTCGCTCATCACTGCCGAGATAGCCGAATCATATCACCGCGACGTCTTCGCCTTTCCCGGCCGGCCCTCCGACAACTACTCGGTGGGCTGCAACGAACTGATACGGCACAACCGCGCATCCCTCGTTTACAGCGCCCAGACATTCCTCGAAGACATGGGATGGGAAACGGCAGCCGAACGCCAGAAAAAACTCTCCGACGGCATACAGCAGAACCTCTTCCCCGACCTCACCGAACAGGAACAGCGCATCGTCGACACACTGCGCCACCACGACGGGCTGCAGATCAACATGCTCACCGTAGAGACCGGCATCGCCGTCGGAAACCTCTCCAGCCTGCTTTTTACACTCGAAATGAAGGGCGTCGTCAAAGCCATGAGCGGCGGCATGTATCGCCTCGTCTACCAAAGCTCCTGACATCATTCAACCCGGAACAAATGCCGTCATGGCATAAAAACACTACTCAGACAAAAGGAAAGTTCCCTTTGTCTACCTATTGACCGATTCGGGTTCAACGCACCCTCAAAAAACGCACCGCAGTGCGACTGGCGTCGCAGCGTGCTGCGCAGGCTGTCGCAACGTGGTGCGACATGCGTCGAAGCACGCTGCGTTTTTCAGTGGACTTTGGAAAGGGGGCTTCAATTTCTTTCCCCATTTCTTTGTCCTTCCGAAAAATGTACGTACCTTTGCCGTGTCGAGTGGACCGTTCCGCCCTGTGCGGATAGACAGCCGCCCGGCCAAGAGAGCGTTTCCGCTTTCATCCTTTAAAGCGAAATCTGGAAAATTTCAAATCATAGAAGGATGGCAGACAGGTTGACTCTCGTCCATATGTAGTTCGTATGCATACGGTTCCTCGCCGTTTGCAGCTGCATATTACGGCGAGGGGTTATTGTTACCTATTCATTTCTATGATGGTTTTCCAGAGCCAGCTTTAAGATGAGTGAGGACAAGTCCCCCGCTTCTTGTATCCGTCAGTCAGTTGAGCCACCCGAGGGGATAGTGGCATCGGTGGAATGAAAACCTAATCATCAAATAACCAAACCAAATGAAACAAAATTACTTTAAAACTTTACTGGCATCGCTGGTGGCGATGCTGGTATCTGTGACGGCGAATGCCGAGATTTACTCCGGCACATGCGGCGAAAATCTCACTTGGCAGCTGGACTCTAAGACGGGTGTGCTGACCATTGAGGGAACTGGGGATATGAATTATGTTGGAACTGCTCCTTGGTACTCCAGGAAATCTTATATCAAAAGCTCGATTATTGCAGAGGGAGTGACAAACATCAGGGGGCAGGCGTTCAGAGATTGCTCCAGCCTAACCTCTATCACCATTCCTTCGAGCGTGACAAGCATCGGGGTTGGTGCGTTCCAAGGCTGCACAGGCCTAACCTCTGTCACCATTCCGGAGGGTGTGACAAGCATCGGGGAAAATACGTTCGGTGGTTGCAGCAGCCTGACCTCTATCACCATCCCCAACAGCGTGACAAGCATCGGGTACGGTGCGTTCTCTGGCTGCACAGGCCTAACCTCTGTCACCATTCCGGAGGGTGTGACAAGCATCGGGGAAAATACGTTCGGTGGTTGCAGCAGCCTGACCTCAATCGAAATCCCCAGCAGCGTGACAAGCATCGGGGAGTCGGTGTTCTATAAATGCACTGGCCTGACCTCTGTCACTATGAAACGGCGTGACCAGCATTGGGAGCTGGGCGTTCGGTTATTGCTCTAGCCTGACCTCAGTGACCATCCCGTCGAGCGTGACGAGAATCGGGGACGGTGCGTTCATGGAGTGCTCCAGCCTGACCTCAGTCACCATTCTGGAGGGCGTGACAAGCATCGGAGGCGGGGCGTTCCAAGGCTGCAGTGGCCTGACTTCGGTCACCATCCCCGAGAGTGTGACTAGCATCGGTGGAAGTGCGTTCTATGGCTGCTCCAGCCTAACCTCAGTTGTCATCCCCGAGAGTGTGACTAGCATCGGTGGATGTGCGTTCTATGGCTGCTCCAGCCTAACCTCAGTTGTCATTCCAGAGAGTGTGACAAGCATCGGAGGCTGGGCATTCGATGGAACACCTTGGTATAATAATCAGCCAGACGGATTGGTGTATGCAGGAAATGTAGCATATCAATACAAAGGTACCATGCCGGACAACACGCAGATTGTGCTGAGAGAGGGAACCATAAGCATCGGGGGGTCGGCGTTCTCTGGTTGCAGCAGCCTGACCTCAATCGAAATCCCCAGCAGCGTGACAAGCATCGGGGAGTCGGTGTTCTATAAATGCACTGGCCTGACCTCTGTCACTATGGCGTGACCAGCATTGGGAGCTGGGCGTTCGGTTATTGCTCTAGCCTGACCTCAATTGATATCCCTTCGAGCGTGACAAGCATCGGGGACGGTGCGTTCTCTGGTTGCACAGGCCTGACATCGGTCACTATCGGAAGCGGCGTGCCACGCATCGGGGAGAAGGCGTTCGAAGAATGCTCCAACCTGACCTCCGTCACTATCAGTTGCCCTTACGTTGTCGGATGGTTCAGAGGGAATACCACTATCTCCGAAATAATTTTAGGAGAAGGCGTGACCAACATCGGGGAGACGGCGTTCGAGGGCTGCACTGGCCTGACCTCTATCACCATTCCATCAAGCGTGACAAGCATCGGAGGCTGGGCATTCAAAGATTGCACCAGCCTGACATCCGTCCATATTAAGGATTTAACAGCGTGGTGCGGTATTACATTCGTTGATAATCCTCTCTATTATGCACAGCATCTGTTTATGAACGGGAAAGAGATAACAGACCTGATTATTCCCAATGGCGTGACCAACATCGGGGAGCGGGCGTTCTGGAGATGCACTGGCCTGACATCGGTTGTGATTCCTTCGAGCGTGACCAGTATCGGGGAGACGGCGTTCGCTGCCTGCACGGGTCTGACCTCCATTATCATTCCAGAAGGTGTAACCAGCATCGGCAGTTCTGCGTTCACAGGTTGCTCTAGCCTAACCTCTATCACCATCCCTGAGAGCGTGACGAGCATCGGGGTCCCGGCGTTCTCTGGCTGCTCTGGCCTGACCTCCATCACTGTAGCTGAAGGAAATAGTGTATATGATTCGCGCAATGACTGCAATGCAATTATTGAAACCGCATCAAATACATTAGTTGCTGGGTGCCAGAATACGGTTATTCCCAACAACGTGACCAATATCGGAGAATATGCCTTCTCTGTTCGCACAGGCCTGACCTCTATCGAAATTCCCAACAGCGTGACCAGTATCGGGGACAATGCCTTCTCTGGCTGTACCGGTCTGACCTCGGTCATTATCGGAAGCGGCGTGACCGGCATCGGCAGTAATGCGTTCGCTAATTGCAGCAGTTTATGCGATGTATATTGCTATGCTGAAGATCTCCCCGGCGTAAATATTATGTCACCTGGCGCTACATTTAGTGGTACACCCGTCAAAAATGTCACACTCCATGTGCCGGCAGGTTCTATTGAAGCCTACAAGACGACAAGGCCTTGGAGCAGAATCTTTTTTGGGTCAATCGTGGCGATTGAAGAGGAGGGTAGTGATATTATCGCCTTTGCAGACGCGAACGTAAAGGCTATCTGTGTTGACATCTGGGACGCCGATGGTGATGGTGAGCTGAGCAAAGCGGAGGCTGCAGCCGTGAATTCTTTAGGAGATGTATTTGAGGAAAATGAGACCATCACCTCGTTCGATGAACTTCAGTATTTTACAGGACTCACCAGCATAGGGAACAGTACGTTCTTGAACTGCACTGGCCTGACAACCATCTCCATCCCTTCGAGCGTGACCAGCATTGGGAGCTGGGCGTTCGGTTATTGCTCTAGCCTGACCTCTGTCACCATTCCGGAGAGCGTGACAAGCATCGGAAACGATGCGTTCAGTGGTACAGCATGGTATGATAACCAGCCTGACGGATTGGTGTATGCAGGTAAGGTCGCCTATAATTACAAAGGCACAATGCCTGAGAATACGAATATTGTGCTGCAAGACGGTACATTAAGCATTGCCGATTATGCGTTCTATGATTGCTATAACCTGACCTCTGTCACCATCCCTTCGAGCGTGACAAGCATCGGGGATTATGCGTTCTGGTACTGCACTGGTCTGACCTCTGTCACCATACCCTCGAGTGTGACAAGCATTGACAGTTATGCGTTCTCTGGTTGCTATGGTCTGACCTCAATTATTGTGGAAGGGAGCAATTCTATATATGACTCCCGCAATAATTGTAATGCTATTATAGAAACTGCCACAAACACACTAGTTGCAGGATGCCAGAATACGATTATACCCGAGAGCGTAACCAACATCGGGGCCAATGCGTTCCGTGGCTGCTCTAGCCTGACCTCCATCACCATTCCGTCGAGTGTGACAAACATCGAGTATTGTGCGTTCTTGAACTGCACTGGTCTGACCTCTATCACCATCCCCAGCAGTGTGACAAGCATCGGGTACGGTGCGTTCGAATGGTGCTCCAGCCTGACCTCTGTCACTATCGGAAGCGGTGTGACAAGCATTGACAGTTATGTATTCGCTGCTTGCTCCGGCCTGACCTCTATTATTGTGGAAGAGAGTAATTCCATATATGACTCCCGCAATAATTGTAATGCTATTATAGAAACTGCCACAAACACACTAATTGCAGGATGCCAGAATACGATTATACCCGAGAGCGTAACTAGTATCGGAGGCGGTGCGTTCGCTGGTTGCTTCGACCTAGCCTCCATCACCATCCCCGAGGGTGTGAAAACCCTCGGGGACGATGCGTTCTATGATTGCTATAACCTGACCTCTGTCACCATCCCTTCGAGCGTGACAAGCATCGGGGACTATGCGTTCTGGTACTGCACTGGTCTTACCGATGTCTATTGCCTTGCAACGAATATCCCAGCGACAGAACTCTGGACTTTTGATCCCACCTTTTTCTCTGTCACACTCCATGTCCCGGCAGCATCCATTGAGGCATACAAGACGACCAGTCCGTGGTGTTATTTCGGGAAAATCGTGGAAATTGAAGAGACGCTGAACATCGATCCGATGGAGAAGGAAACTGAAATTGCATTCGATGACGCGATAAGCGAAGAGACAGACCTCTCGGGCACGGTGGTTGAGAATATGTACATCACGCTCGACCAGAAGAGCGGAGACGGCTATTCGCAGGACGAAGGATGTCTCGTGATTTCCAGCACTACGACAGAGGAGCAGGTGAAGGCACTGCAGGAGAATGGAATGGACGTTCGTGAGATTCAGGAAAGCTTCAACGGGATCATCATGGAAGTGCCTGCCGGCAAGGGTACCGTCACCATTACGGCGCAGACAGGTAGCAACCGCGCCCTGACGGTGAAGGTTGGTGACAGCGATGCACAGTTGTTCGTGCAATTGTCGCAAGGCACCATCACGGTTTCCTACGAAGTGGAGACTCCGCAGTATGTCTATATCTACGGAACGCTGAAATCTTCTTCGTCTGCCAAGCGCCGTGCGGAGGCCATCTCCGAGAACGCGGTCAAGATATATAGCGTGAAGTGGATACCCATTGACCCCACCGGCATAGCAGCTCCGAGCGAAAGCATGGCCGAAGATGCAACTTTCTACGACCTGCAGGGACGCAGAGTTTCAAACCCGCAGCAGGGTGTGAACATCGTCCGCACGAAGGACGGGAAGTCACGCAAGGTGCTTGTGAAGTAGGGGATTAGAACCTCCCAAAAATGACACCGCCGCCATCCGAGAACTTCTTGGGTGGCGGCGGTTGTTTTATGTCGTTTCACAAAGAGGAAAGAATGCGCTGAAAAACGCACCGCAGTGCGACGGGCGTCGCAGCGTGCTGCGCAGGCTGTCGCAACGTGGTGCGACATGCGTCGAAGCACGGTGTCTAATAACTCACACTCACTTCCATTCCGTTGAGGCGTATCTGGTCGGCTATGTGGTCGAGCACTTCGGGTTGGGCTTTCAGGAGTCCTTTCACGGGTGTTTCGCGGTCGATGGTGTAGATCATCACCCTTTGTGGCCGGATACGTTTGAGCGCCTCCAGATAGGGGCCTACGAAAGTTTCGCCGGTGTTATCGACACTTACATTATTATATATACCGCGCATGAAGAGTGTCTGGATGATTACTTTTCCGCCGAAGAGGGCGAGGTTCTCTATCTGACGCTCCACGTCGTAGGCTCCCTGCGGACGGTCCACCATACTGATATACTGCGGATTGACGGTATCGAGTTTCTGTATATTGTTGTCGAAGCGGAGGAGTGCCTCTCGTATTTCGGGCCGATGTATCTGCGTGGCGTTGCTGAGGATGCTGAGGCGTGCCGAGGGGCAGAGATTGTCGCGAACGGTGGTCACGGCCGATACTATCTCGGGGAAATGTGGATGGAGCGTGGGTTCGCCGTTGCCTGCAAAGGTGAGTACGTCGGGAACGACACCTTCTGCCTGCATGGAAAGGAGTTTTTCGGTGAGCGCTTTCTCCACCTCGGCAATCGTGGGTAACGGATTGTGTGTGCGCCGCTCGGCATTGAGTCCGCACTCACAATAGATGCAATCGAAGCTGCACCACTTACCGCCGGCCGGCAAGAGATTGATGCCGAGCGAGATGCCCAGGCGACGGCTGTGGATGGGGCCAAAAATGGGCGAAGGATAGATAATGGTACTCATAAACTTTACAAAGTTACGTTATTTTATTTTAAATACGGTGGGCGTAATAATTTTATTTGTATTTTTGCAGCGAAAATAATATCCTTTGCCTCTTTGGGCACGCTGAATAACAAAATGAAAAGGTGGCTCTCCATATTAAGTTTGTTTTTTTTAGCATTGTCTGCTGTCAATGCTCAGAAAGAAAACGACGTGGAGGATATTCAGCCTGTCGAGCCGCGCGGATATAAGCTGAAGCTTCAGATATACCGATATGTGAAACCAATTGTGGAGAACGGCGACACAATGTGGTGTTATCTCCTGCCAGAGATTCCTGTCTATGCGCCGCTGGTCTTCAAAAACGAACGTCAGCGGAGGGAATACAACAAATTGGTTTACAACGTAAAACGTGTGCTTCCGCTGGCCCAGCAGGTGAACAGCATGATTCAGGAGACGTACGAAGTGCTGGAGAGCCTGCCCGACAAAAAAACAAAGGAGCAGCATATTCGCGAGGTGGAACGTTCCATCAAGGAGCAATATACGCCGGAGATGAAAAAACTTACTTACTCACAGGGAAAACTGCTCATAAAACTGGTGGACAGGGAGTGTAACCAGAGTTCGTACGAGATAGTACAGGCTTTCTTCGGACCGGCAAAAGCTGCATTCTATCAGGTTTTTGCCTGGACATTCCGTGCGAGTCTGAAGAAAGAATATAAACCTGAGGACGACGACAAACTCATTGAGCGTGTGGTGTCTCTGGTAGAGACTGGACAACTATAGACCAGATGGCTATGCCTGCCGTCACCGCAACATTCATGCTGTGCTTGGTACCAAATTGTGGTATCTCAATACAACCGTCGCACATATCAACCACCGATTGCTGCACTCCTTTTACTTCGTTTCCCAATACGATGGCATACTTGCGCTCAGGTTCAAATACAAAATCCTGCATGGCTGTGCTACCCTCGCACTGCTCAACAGCCAAAACGGTGTAACCCTCGTTATGAAGGAAGGTAACTGCATCTTCGGTATGCTCAAAATAACGCCAATCTACACTTTCCTCAGCCCCAAGCGCAGTCTTGTGTATATCGGGATGAGGCGGTGTGGCGGTGATACCACAAAGAAAAAGATATTGAAGCCGGAATGCATCACAAGTTCTGAAAACGGAACCTACATTGTAGAGACTCCTAACGTGATCCAGCACTACAACCAACGGAAACTTCTCACTTCCATGGTATTCCTCTACAGAAAGACGACCCATTTCCGTTACTTTCAACTTTCTCAATCTTGCCATGCACTTAAGTTTTCCACAAAATTAGTGAAAAGCGTTGAAAACTCATTCATAACTCATACTTTTTCTACACTATTTATAAACAACCATACTTCTAAAATTATCTCATCGTACATTTATTCACAGCTCACTCATTTTATTATTCGCTTCTCCACACTATTTTCTCCAATTATTTACACCTCGTTTCACAGAAAGTTATTAAATTTGCAGATGTTAACCTTTGTGGATAACTATAAACCCTATAAAGCGTAAAATGCCTATAATAAAGAAAGAAAGCTATTATAATAATTGTTGATAAAGAATATAAAATGGTTCATAGTATGTGAATAACTAAAAGGAGTAGAAAATGCTTTATACTTATTCACATTATCCACAACCTATCATCATCATCAATACATTTATCTATTTAAGAAATAAAAGAAAAATAATATTATGATAATTGAAAGTTGGAAAGATAAGGGTTTCATAGATGAACCCATCCCAGAAGGAATAGACCTGAAGAGCGAGATACGCAAGATGTGCAAGGAGAAGAATGCACTCATCATGGCACACTACTATACGGAAGGCGAAGTGCAAGACATAGCAGACTTCGTAGGTGACAGCCTAGCACTGGCGCAGAAGGCAGCTCAGACCGACGCAGACATCATCGTAATGTGCGGAGTACACTTCATGGGTGAAACCAACAAGATACTTTGTCCCGACAAGAAAGTGCTTGTGCCCGATCTGAATGCTACCTGCAGTTTAGCTGAAAGTTGTCCTGCTGATGAATTTGCAACTTTTGTATCGCAGCATCCCGACCATACCGTCATAAGCTACGTCAACACCACTGCAGCAACAAAAGCTGTAACCGATGTTGTAGTGACGAGCAGCAACGCACGTCAGATAGTAGAAAGTTTTCCAAAGGATGAAAAGATAATTTTCGGTCCTGACCAGAACCTCGGTAACTACATCAACAGCATCACCGGCCGCAACATGCTCTTGTGGAATGGTGCTTGTCATGTTCATGAGAAGTTCTCCTTGGAGAAAATACTTCAGTTGAAAGCCGAACATCCCAAAGCTAAAATATTGGCACATCCTGAATGTAAAGGACCTGTATTGAAGGTGGCAGACAAGGTGGGAAGCACAGCGGCATTGTTGAAATACAGCATCGAGGATGATTCAAATGAATTCATAGTTGCAACGGAAAGTGGAATACTTCACGAAATGCAGAAGGCTGCACCTCAGAAAACCTTTATTCCTGCGCCTCCTAACGACAGTACCTGTGCTTGTAACGAATGCAATTACATGAAACTTATCACACTTCCTAAACTATATAATTGCATTAAATACGAATGGCCTGTAATAGAAGTAGACCCTGAAATAGCAGTTAAAGCCATTCGTCCCATAAAGAAAATGCTTGAATTAAGTAAATAAAAAATGGAAGACCTTCCAAGTATAATAATAGACCTCGCCTACATTCTTGTCATTGCAGGTGCGGTTACCATCGTATTCAGGCGTTTTCGTCAACCACTTGTATTGGGCTACATAGTGGCAGGTTTCCTTGCAGGACCTTACATGCCCTATACACCTTCCATTACTGATAGCGAGAGCATCAACGATTGGAGTCAGATAGGTGTTATATTCCTTATGTTTACCCTCGGCTTGGAATTCTCTTTCAAGAAGATAATTCGCATGGGTTTACGTCCCATCATAGCCGCGCTCTGTGTCATGGGATGCATGATAAGTGTAGGAAACACCGTAGGTATGTTGTTTGGATGGTCACAGATGGATAGGCTCTTTTTGGGTGGAATGCTTGCCATGTCTTCTACTACCATCATATATAAAGCCTTTGACGATCTAGGACTTTTACCTCGTAAGTTTGCATCAGGAGTGTTGTCCGTACTCATACTTGAAGACATTCTCGGTATCTTGCTCATGGTAATGCTGAGTGCCTTGGCAGCAAGCAACAAGTTCCAGGGTATGCAGCTAATCACTAATCTGCTGCAATTAGGCTTCTTCCTTCTGCTTTGGTTCCTTGTAGGCATCTACATAGTACCTCTTATCTTGCGTAAAAACAAGAAGTTCATAAACACCGAAACACTGCTTATAGTAAGTGTAGGATTATGTTTTCTGCTTGTTGTATTGGCATCCTACGTAGGTTACAGCCCTGCTTTCGGAGCGTTCATGATGGGTAGCATACTTGCCGAAACCGTAGAGGCTGAGCGTATCGAGCACACGGTTTCCTCGCTGAAAGACCTATTCGGAGCTATCTTCTTCGTATCCGTAGGAATGCTTGTCAACCCTTCCGTACTTATACAATACTGGTTACCTATACTTGTAATCACACTTTCCGTCGTAATAGGACAAGCCACTCTCGGCAGTCTTAGTTATCTTGTTGCAGGTAATCCACTAAAGGAAGCTATTCAGAGTGGATTTTCTATGGCGCAGATAGGTGAATTTGCATTCATCATTGCAGCACTCGGACAGACACTCGGAGTAACCAGTTCTTTCCTTTATCCCGTTGTAGTGGCAGTGAGTATAGTCACCACCTTCCTCACTCCCTACATGATACGCGCCGCAGAACCAGCCTACCAGAAGTTGCAGAGCCGTCTGCCGGCACGCCTCACCAATGCCATAGAGAAGCGAAGCCAACATACCACACAATCGAATAGAAGAAGTGAAGCCAGTCAGGAATTCACTCCTCATACCGCTTGGAAAACCTATTCACGCATGGTATTTTTGAAGACTATAGCATGGTTAACCATCTGTCTTGCGGTCACAGGTATAAGCTTTTCCTCCATATTACCCCTCTGCCGTCAAGCCTTCACCACCGTGCCCGGCAATATAATATGCGCCCTACTCACGCTGTCAGTAATTTCGCCTCTCGTTCGCCCTATCATCATGCAACACAATCACACTGCATCGGCCCTCTATCTGCGAGACCACAACGCCTCTACAAGACTGCTATATTATGGACTGACGGGTGCCAAATACTTTTTCGGCTGGGGCATTATCTTCAATGTCCTCAACCATCTCTCACCGCTTCCGTGGATATGGCAAGTACCCTTAAGCCTGTTAGTAACGTGGTTTATCATACGCAGCAAGCGCATAAAACTATTGAGTATCCGCATCCAGAGAACCTTCTTGTCGAATCTGCGTAGCCGCGAAGAACAATCGGACGCTTCCTCACCCACCTACGGACGCGCCTTAAGAGGCAAAGATCTTCACATAGCCTCGCTCACACTGCCACACAATACCGCCTGGAGAGGCAGTACACTGGCGCAACTTCATATAGGAAGAACTGACCGCGTAAACGTAGTAGCCATACTCCGAGGCACCCAACGCATCAACATCCCCGGCGGAAACAGCAAGGTATTTGCAGGAGACATCCTCGAAGTGGTGGGTGACGACACCTCCATACAAGGTTTCTCGCAGCGAATGAAAGCCGAAGTGATATCGGCCGACAGCGCAACCGAACGCCAGCACAGGCTCACGCTCCGAAAGATGGATATAGCCGAGGCATCGCCTCTGTGCGGACAGACACTCGCCCAGACAGACATTCGCACCAACTACCACTGCATGGTGGTGGGCATAGAAGACAAGCGTGGTACCATCCTTCCGTCGCAGCCCAACCGAACTTTCCAGCCTGGTGATACACTGTGGGTGGTGGGCGAAGATTCCGACCTCGCCATGCTCCGAATGGGACTTTGATTCCCTACATTCTGAAATAAGAAAAAGAAAGCACCGCAGTGCGACGCTTGACGCACCACGTTGCGATGGCCTGCGCACCACGTTCTTCAACACCCACTAACGTGGGCAGAAGCGGCATAGCCGAACGGCGTTTTCGCACGGTCTATTTTAGAAAAGAAATAAATCTATTTGCGCTGCTTCCAATACTGCGGTACGAAGAGGAAGAGTACGGTATAGATTTCGAGACGTCCCACAAGCATATAGAAACTCATGAGCCACTTGCCGGAGGCCGGTATGTGGGCAAAAGTAGATGCAGGTCCGGTGAGGCCTGTGCCAGGTCCGACGTTGCTGAGCATACTAATGCAACTGCCGAGCGAGGTGTCGATGTCGATGCCGAGATAGGTGAAGAAGACCATTCCGATGACCACAAGCAGGGCATAAATAATAATGAAAGAGAGGGTTCGGCGCACAAGGGCATTGGGAATTATCTGGCTGTTGACACGCACAGCGAGTACGGCTCGGGGGTGGAGCTGGCGGATGAGTTCGTTGAAAGCAGTCTTGACGGCTATGATGACGCGTATCACCTTAATACCTCCTGCGGTACTGCCGGCACAGGCACCTATGCCCATGATGAAGACGGTGGGCATCCAGAAAGCACCTCCCCACGCGACGTAGTCGAAACGCTGGGCCGAATATCCGGTGCTGGTGATGTTGGTGGCTACATGGAAGAGGGATGAACGGAAACTTTCTTCTATTCCGCCAGGCAGCGTGGAGATGTTCTCGGCGGGTACGGGAGCGAGGTAGAAGGAAACGAAGAAGAATACGACCATGGCTGCCACCATGAAGAGATAGACATGCAGTTCTTCGTTGCGGAGCAGGACACGGGCGCGACGCACGCTGAGGTAGTAGAAGAGATTGAAGTTGACACCGCTGAGTATCATGAAGATGGATGCGGCGTACTCGATATAGGTAGATTGGAAATAAGCGATGCTGGCGCTGTGGGTGCTGAAGCCTCCGGTGGCTATCGTGGTCATGGCATGGCACACGGCATCGAAGATGTCCATCGGACCAACCCAGTACACTACAGCACAAGTGAAGGTGAGAATGAGATAGATGAGTAGGAGCCGTCGGGCGGTGCTGGATATCTTTGGTCGCAGTTTCTCACTCTCTACTCCGGGAACTTCGGCAGAGAAGATGCTGGAGTTGCGCATCTCGTAGCTCGGTATGAGTGCGATGGTGAAGACAACGATACCGAGTCCGCCCATCCACTGGGTGATACTGCGCCAGAACTTGAGCCCATGTCCCAGACTGTCTATGTCTGTGATGCAGGTGGCACCTGTGGTGGTGAATCCGCTCATAGTCTCAAAGAAGGCGCTGCTGAGGTTCATGTCTTCGAGCAGCATGAAAGGTATGAGCCCGAGGACGGTGAACATCACCCACGCAAGGGAGACGACGAGGAAGTTCTCAGTACGTGTCGTGCGCTGGCGATTGCTGTTGCGCCCTGCTATCTTGCAGATGCCGCCCGAGAGAAAGCAGAGTGCAGCGGTGATGAGAAAAGCGTAGGTGTCGCCGTCTCCGTAGTAGAGAGTGACTGCTATGGTGAGCATCAGAAAGAAGCCTTCCATGAGCAGCAGCGAGCCGAAGATGCTTTTCTTCATTTTTCTTTTTTAGTGACAATTATGAATTGTTCTCAAGAGCGTGTTTGGGATAGTCGATGGTGTAGTGTAGTCCACGACTTTCCTTACGTTCGATGGCTTGTCGGGTGATGAGGTAACCGACGTTTATCATGTTGCGGAGTTCGCAGATGTCCTTGGTTGGTTTTACGCGCTTGAACAGGTGTTCGGTCTCTTCGTAGAGCAGGTCGAGACGTTCCCAGGCGCGGTGTAGTCGCAGGTCGCTGCGGACGATTCCCACGTAGGTACTCATTATCTGGTTTACTTCTTTCACATCCTGAGCGATGAGCACTTTCTCCTCGTTCGTCATGGTGCCTTCGTCGTTCCATTCAGGAACCTTGTCGTTATACTGATACTGGTCGATGACTTCGAGTGAGTGTCGTGCTGCAGCATCGGCATATACGACAGCCTCAATGAGGGAGTTGCTGGCAAGTCGGTTACCGCCATGCAGTCCGGTGCAGGAACATTCGCCTACGGCATAGAGGCGTCGGATGCTGCTCTGCCCGTCGAGGTCAACCTTGATGCCTCCGCACATATAGTGTGCACTGGGTGCCACGGGGATGTACTGTTTTGTGATGTCGATGCCGATGCTCAGACATTTGGCATAGATATTGGGGAAGTGGTGTTTTGTTTGCTCGGGGTCTTTGTGTGTGACATCAAGACAGACATGGTCCAGTCCGTGTATTTTCATTTCGCGGTCGATGGCTCTGGCTACGATGTCTCGCGGTGCCAGTGAGAGGCGTTCGTCGTACTTCTGCATGAATTCCTCGCCGTTGGGCAGTCGCAGGATGCCTCCGTAGCCGCGCATAGCTTCGGTGATGAGGTAGGCGGGATGTGTCTCCTGCGGATTATAGAGCACGGTGGGATGGAACTGTACGAATTCCATGTCTTTCACTTTACCTTTGGCTCGATAGAGCATTGCTATGCCATCGCCCGTCGCGATATTGGGGTTCGAGGTGGATGCATAGATGGCTCCGGTGCCACCGGTGGCCATCAGTGTGACGCGGCTCAGATAGGTGTCCACCTTTCCTGTCGCTGGATTCAGGATGTAGGCTCCGTAACATTCGATGTCGGGAGTGCGTCGTGTCACACGAATGCCGAGGTGGTGTTGGGTGATGATTTCCACGGCAAAATGGTTCTCGAGAATCTCTATATTGGGGTTCTTGCGCACTGCTTCCATGAGTCCGCGCTGTATCTCGGCTCCCGTGTCGTCGGCATGGTGCAGGATGCGGAATTCGGAGTGTCCGCCTTCGCGATGCAGGTCGAAGTCGCCCTGTTCGTTCTTATCGAAGTTCACACCCCATCGCAGCAGGTCGCGAATGCCGTCGGGTGCATTGCGTACCACCTGTTCCACGGCTGCGGGGTCACTGATGTAGTCGCCTGCAATCATGGTATCCTGGATGTGTTTCTCGAAGTTGTCCACCAGCAGGTTCGTCACCGAAGCGATGCCGCCCTGCGCCTTGGCGGTGTTGGCCTCTTCGAGGGTAGTCTTGCACACCAGTGCCACCCGTCCTTTGCCTGTGTCGGCCACTTTCAGCGCATAGCTCATTCCAGCCACTCCGCCACCGATAATAAGGAAATCGTATTTGTGTATCATGGGTTCTGAATTTGCTTATTTTTGTTTTATAATGATGTATTTCAAAGACAAAAGTACAGAAAAAGTCGGCTCGTTGTATCTTCTTATTGTTTTTTTCTTTACCTTTGTCGGGAATAATGCAGTTTCAGGCATGACATGCCATCGAAAATATAAGTATTTCGCGTCATTTGGCGTTGCTTTGCTGCTCGTTTCTTGTGGGACGCAGCGAAGAGTAGTCACGTCGTCGGTGCCCGACGACATGCCGCAGCAAGTGGTTGCTTTGACCACGATGACGCCGCAGCCTGTGGTGCAGGTGGCTCCGATTGTAGAGGCTCCTGTGGTGCAGCAGCGCGAAGTGACATGGGAAGAGCGGAAGCAACATGGCTTGGATTCGCTTTGCAGCCAACAACTTTTTCAGACCTCTCAGTTAGGAATGTACGTTTATGATCTTACTGAGGGTCGTCCCCTTTATACGCTTAACACCACACAGCGCATGCGTCCTGCTTCGTGCCAGAAACTGATTACCAGCGTCTCGGCCTATTTTTATCTGGGTTCTGCCTTTCAGTTCACCACTCAGCTCTGCATTGCGGGACGGGTGAGTGGGGGAGTTCTCACCGGCGATGTATATGTAGTTGGAAGCATGGACCCCCTGTTATCACGTGCTGATGTGAAGCAATTGGCCGCAGCGTTGCGCAGCGAGGGCATCAGTCGCGTCTCTGGACGTCTCTATGTCGACCTCAGCATGAAAGACGACCTCGGTTACGGATGGGGCTGGAGTTGGGACGATGACTACGGACCGCTGTCGGCACTCATGGTCGACTGCAAGGACCAGTTCGCTTCTCTGTGGGTGGCTGAATTGGGACGGGCAGGCATTCAACTGCAGAACAAATCGGTTCAGACAAAGACCTATAACGGTACGGGGCGTGCCGTGGCTGCCGTGGCGCACAGCATAGACGAGGTGATGATTCCGATGCTCAAGAAAAGCGAGAACATCTTTGCCGAGTGCGTCTTCTATCAGATTGCCGCCTGCGGTGGACAGAAGGCTGCCTCACGGAAACATGCCCAGACGAAGATTAACAGCCTGATAACGCAACTCGGACTGCCGGCCGACCTCTATACGGTTGCCGACGGAAGCGGTCTTTCGCCCTACAACTACGTGACACCCGAGCTGCTCGTGGCCATTCTCAACTACGCCTATTCCCAGCCCGGCATCTTCGAACGGCTCTATGCCGACCTGCCCATTGCCGGAGTCGACGGCACGCTGGAGAAACGAATGCTCGATACGCGTGCTGCCGGAAACGTGCATGCCAAGACGGGCACGGTGACGGGCGTCTCCTCGCTTGCGGGCTATCTGACCGCCTCCAACGGGCATCTCCTCAGTTTCTGCATTCTCAACCAGGGTGTCTCGCAGTCCGCCTTGGGCCGCGCTTTCCAGGACCAGGTGTGCACCTATTTGTGTAATTAGGAATTAAAAGTGAACGATATAAAAAGTCTGTGATTATGAAGAAAATTATGACAATCATGCTGCTGGGCGTAAGTATGAGCGCAGTGGCACAAAACGAAAAAACCTGCATCGAATGGCAGAACCAGTTCGAGCGTGAAGTGACGGTGCTGAAAGCCGATGTCACCAGCCTGAAGGCCAAGACCAAGGTGGACAAAAGCACTGAGTTGAAGAACGAGTTGAAGCAGAAGCAGTCCGACCTGAAGGCCGCCAACACCAACCTGAAAGTGGCCAAGAAAGCCGTGGCCAGCGAGAAGGCTGCCGAGAAGGCCATACTGAAGGCCACCAGTCAGTCCGCCAAGCTGCAGCAGAAGAAGGACAAGGCAGACAACGCCGTGATAAAGTCCCAGCAGGCTGCTGCAAAGGCTGAGAAGAAAGTTTCCGCCGCACAGCAGAAACTCGAGAAGGCTCGCCAGGACGCCGACAAGAAGATTGCTGCTGCCGAGCAGAATCTCGACAAGGCACGCCAGGATGCCGACAAGGCAAACAGCGTCATTGACAAGGCTAAGCAGAACGTGTCGAGCATCCAGAACGACAGCGACATCGCAGATGCTGCCATCAAGAAAGCCAACGAGCAGAAGGCTGCTGCCAAGCAGATGATTACATCGAAAATCATCGTTCGTCCCGACGGCTCGAGCGGCACCACCAAGTGAAACTACGAAACGCGTCGACCTAAAAAACTTTCAAACCTAACCTAAACAATTGCCTGAGCCTCCCTATTCGTAGCGGAGGCTTTTCTTTTGCTCAATCAGAAACTGATTTGTACGGAAATCGGAAGATTGACATCCTCATGCTGTCGCGAGGGGCATCGGAAAACGCTGTGAGAAGCAGTGAGAATCGGTGCCCTTCGCTGCGTTGTGGTGAAGAGCGAAATACGTCGCGAATATAACCGCTTGATTCCCAGTGTTCCCTATTTCTGCGTTTCCTTCTTCTCTCCCGAGATTTTCCGTCGGAAACGCGCTTTTTAGGAAAACGCACCGTGGTGCGACGGCCATCGCAATACGCTGCGACAGACGACGAGCCACGTTGCGATGCGACGAAAACCGTTCTGCTCGGATTTCCGTTCAGACAAGTGTAAATAGTTTTTTATCGTTCTCATCCCCCACATATTGCACAGAATCCCCTCCCGTGCTCCGACGTGCAGTGTGCCGTTTGCAGGGGTTCGCGCGCGAAACATTTGTCGTCGGGATCAAAATTTCCTTTCCCATAATTTCCGTTTCTAAATTAGTATTTGTAACTTTGCACGGATTTTTCCGAAAAAATCACTAAAACCTTATAAATTAGAGAATGGAATTCAAGAAAATTAGTGCAGTCGAAGCGGCTGCTATGATTCAGAACGGGCAGAGTTTAGGCCTGAGTGGATTCACTCCCGCCGGCGTTCCCAAGAGTGTTCCTGCTGAGGTTGCCAAGCGTGCCGAGGCCGAACATGCAGCCGGCCGTCCCTTCAAAGTGAACATCTTCACCGGCGCCAGCACGGGACAGAGCTGCGACGGCGACCTGACAAATGCTCACGCCCTCAACTTCCGTGCCCCTTACACCACCAATCCCGACTTCCGCAAGCATGTCAACCTGAACGAGCTGGCATACAGCGACTTGAACCTTTCGAACATGGCCACCCAGCTGCGCCAAGGCTATCTGGGCGATGTCAACTGGGCCATCATCGAGGCCTGCGCACTGGAGAAAGTGGGCAACAAGGCACACATCTATCTGACCGCTGCCGGCGGTATAAGTCCCACCGTGTGCCGTCTGGCCACCGAGGGCATCATCATCGAACTGAACGCCTTCCACGAACCCTCGTGTATGGGCATCCACGATGTCTATGAGGTGGAGGACCACCCCTATCGCAAGCCCATCATGATAACCAAGGCCAGCGACCGCATCGGCAAGCCCTACATCGAGGTGGACGCCGACCGCATCGTGGGCGTGGTGGAATGCAACATCCCCGACGAGGCACGCTCCTTCAAGGATCCGGACCCCATCACCACGCAGATAGGCCAGAACGTGGCCGACTTCCTGCTGGCCAACCTGAAGAGCGGCAAGATACCTTCGTCGTTCCTCAACCTGCAGAGCGGCGTGGGCAGCGGTGCCAACGCTGTGCTGGGCGCACTGGGCCACTGTCCCGAAGTGCCCAACTTCAGCATCTATACGGAGGTGCTCCAGGACGCTCCCGTGCAACTGATGCGCGACGGACGCGTGCTCAGCGCCAGTGCATGCTCGCTCACCGTCACCAACGAATGCCTGAAGGGCATCTACCGCGACATGGACTTCTTCCGTGACAAACTGGTATTGCGCCCCTCGGAAATAAGCAACAACCCCGAGGTGATTGCCCGCATCGGCGTATGCTCGCTCAACACCGCCATCGAAGCCGACATATACGGACACGTGAACAGCACCAAGATATGCGGCACCAAGATGATGAACGGCATCGGCGGTTCGGCTGACTTCACCAACTCGGCCTACCTCTCCATCTTCACCTGCGGCAGTACCACCAAGGGCGGAGCCATCTCGAGCATCGTACCCTTCTGCTCGCACATCGACCACACGAACCATTTCATCGACGCCGTGATTACCGAATACGGCGTGGCCGACCTGCGCGGAAAGAGCGACATGCAGAAAGCAGAGGAAATCATAAAGGTGGCACACCCCGACTATCAGCCCCTGTTGCGCGACTACATGAAGTATGCCGAGCGCTACAGCGGACACACGCATCACTGCCTCTCGGCTGCCTTTGCAATGCACGACACATTCCTGCGCAAAGGTGACATGCGCCTGACCGACCTGGCCGAATATATCAAGTAAGCGAAGATATTTGCACACAGAAAAAGCCGCAGACACATCCGCCTGCGGCTTTTTTATGCCCAAAGGTCCTGAGGTGGAATGTATGTTCTTATGTCGTGATGAAAACTTCGGGTATTGGCCCTTTTTCCCCCATTTAGCCCTCTTTGCTTGACTTAAATCAAGAAAGAGATGCTAAAAAACATGTTTTTCGTGCCGAAATGCGTACCGAAAGTCGAAATCTATATACTTTTGCATCGTCAAACGGGAACAAACCGCGAGACAGACAAAAAGCAAATGTATCCCCGCGGGGAACAAAAGATATAGTGTTGTTAGTTTAGTTTAAGGTTTAAAGAAAGTTTTTAGGTTAAAAAGTTTTTGCAACTTTTTTAGACGCTTGCTCTACTGTGAAGTAGGGCAATTGTTCTTTTTATAGGTACCCTTTCTTTTCTTACCCCACCACCCCGACTGCCTCAGCTTCAAAAAACATCATCATTGTTTTGTGCTTCCCCTGCTTTTGCGTACATTTGCTGCAGAAAAAGGATGTTCAACACCCAAAAAAGACACGGCAGCAATGTATATCATAGGAATTGCCGGTGGAACAGGCTCGGGAAAAACCACCGTCGTAAAGCGGATTGTGGAGACACTGCCTCAGGGTAAGGTGGCGGTCATTCCGCAGGATTCGTATTACAACGACACCTCCCACCTGACCATGGAGCAGCGCAGGCGCATCAATTTTGACCATCCCGACGCTTTCGACTGGCCCCTGCTGACGCGCCACATACAGATGCTGCGACGTGGCGAGAGCATCGAACAGCCCACATACAGCTTCCTCATAAGCAACCGACTCGAGGAGACCATCCACGTGGAACCCTGCGAGGTGCTCATCATCGAGGGTATCATGGCGCTGTGGAAGGAAGAACTGCGCGACTTGATGGACTTGAAAATCTTCTTAGATACCGATGCCGACGAACGTCTCATCCGCATCATAGAGCGCGATACGCTGGAACGAGGACGCACCGCACAGATGGTCATCGACCGCTATCGCAACGTGCTGAAGCCCATGCACGAGGAATTCATCGAACCCACAAAACGCTATGCCGACCTGATAATTCCGCAGAGTATCGACAACCTGTGCGCAATCGAAACCATACAAACATACATTCATAAGAATACCGGACTATAAATCGATGAGGCTGACCCTATACACACTCCTGCTGCTTCTGTTGGTCTCTTGCCAGTCGGGCAAGGAACAGCGGCATTCGACCATCTTCGGCACACGCCAGGGAACGGCCGACGAAGAGCTTGTGTACGACCTTCACGAGATTCGCGATGCAGGAGTGCTCATCGGTGTCACACTCAGCGGACCGGATACTTACTACGAATATCGCGGCGAGGGCTTCGGTCTGCAATATCGAATGGCGCAGGAGTTTGCCAGCAGCATAGGGGCTACGCTGCAGATGGAGATAGCATCGGACACCGCCTCGATGCTCAAAAAACTCGAAGAACAACAGGCCGATTTTGTCTGCATCGAGATGGAACCGGGTCAGCCATGGCTTACGCGAAGCAACACACCACTGCTGCGCGAGGCTATCGACCAGTGGTGGGACCCATCGCGAGCCGAGCGCTTGCGCCGACAGACCAGTCAGCCACGCACTGTGCGCCGCAGGAGTAGGCCCGTCATGCAAGACCGTGCACACGGTGTCATCAGCCCCTACGACAACCTCTTCCTGCGTTACAGCGGCATCGTCGGGTGGGACTGGCGCTTGCTGGCTGCGCAGTGTTACCAGGAGTCGGGCTTCGACCCCAAGGCACAATCGTGGGCCGGTGCACAGGGACTCATGCAGCTGATGCCTGCGACGGCTGCCCAACTGGGTGTATCAAGAGACAAAGTCTTCGATCCCGAAACGAACATCGCCGCCGCGGCACAATATCTGAAGAAGATAACAGCCATGTTTCCCGATATTACCGACCCGTCGGAGCGCATCGCTTTTGTCCTTGCTTCGTACAACGGAGGATACAATCATGTGCGCGATGCCATGGCGTTGGCCTCTAAGCACGGGAGCGACGAGCACCGCTGGCGTAACGTGGCACCCTATATATTGCGTCTTTCCGACCCGGCCTACTATCGCGACCCCGTGGTGCGCTACGGTTATCTGCGCGGCTCCGAAACCGATGCCTACGTGCGTCAGACCCTCGACCGTTGGCGCGATTATCGTGGTGCGGCACGCCCTGCCTCCGCTTCCAGTCTGCCGGCACCATCGCGTCGCAGCCTCCAGAACGGCACGTTCCGTTCGCGGGTGAAGACTGCCGACGAATGGGTGCCCGAAGCAGTGACCGACAGCGTGCAACAGACCGAAAACGAGTAATTTTATGTATAAAAAAAGTTAAAGATGAATACTTTTGCATGTTCTATCACATAATTTTTTGTAATATTGCATTCAGAAACCGATAAAACAACACAAAACATGAAGAAATTTACACTTTTCTTAACCGTAATCACAGCACTCTGCACACAGACCTTTGCAGAGAACAGAGTCAGAACTATCTACACAAGTTCTCAGAAACTCAACTTGACACTGCTCGACCAGCAGAACGACGACGTACAAATCAGCCGCACCCTCTTTGCCGGTTACAATACCATCTGCCTGCCCTATTCGCTCTCCGCAACACAGCTTGCTGCTGCTGCCAAGGACGTTCAGGTGGAGCGACTGGTATCCATCCGTCAGGAGGACAACACACTCTGCCTCTATTTCCTCGACTGCACCAACGAAGGCATCGAGGCCGGAACTCCCTACCTCATCTTCTCACCCACGCTGCAGACACTCAAGGCTAAGCGTTCCGACGCAAAAGCTGTCAGCACAGAACTGAAGAACGTCAGCATGAGCGACGGCAAAGGAAACCGCGTGACATTCGGAAGCAGCTGGGAAAGCATCATGAAGGATGGCCGCTACGGCATACCCGCTCAGCAGAACGTCAACGTACTGGAGAGCATCCTCGTGCGCACCGAAGGCGACAAGACCTTCCTGCCCACACGTTGCGGTTTCACCTGGGAAGAGCAGACAGCATCGGCTACCTCACTCGAAATCAAGCACATCACCTCGCTGGCAGGTACAGAAACCAGCATCCAGAAGCTGCAGGCACAAGATGCCGTGGTGGACGTTTACAACACACGTGGACAGCTGGTCAAGAAAGGCATCCGCGTGAACGACGCCATGAGCAACCTGCCCGCCGGCATCTACGTCATTGGCGGACAAAAGGTGGCTGTGAAGTAAACCTTCGCACCATGCTTGCTGTCTAAATACAAAACCCCTAAAACAATTACAACTATGAGACGCATTTTCACCTACTTGATTGCCCTGATGGCCACAACAGCCGTGTGGGCACAGCATCTGGACTTCTGCGGCGTCGAAATCGCAGGACCAGTGCGCAACATCACGGAGCCGATGCGTAAGGCCGGCTTCAAACTGCAAGAGAAGCGTACCGACCAGTATTTCTACATCTTCGAGGGCAAGTATTGTGGACAGATGACCTATCTGAATGTAAATTACACGCCCAAATCGAAGACCGTCTATCAAGTGAGAGTCACACCCAGAGCCGTCAACGAAACGGCACTGCGCGACAGCCTGATAGCAAAATACGGTGACGAATATGAGGAAACAGCCGACGGCATGACGTGGGCCAACGAAAAGGGCGGTATCTTCTACATCAAGAAAGAAGGTTATGATCCCTACATTATCCTGCTGGATACCGAGGGAGCGACGAAGATGATGAGCGAGAAGAAATAGTCCTTCATCTTTACCCCGACGACAGACCGTAACAAGAGCCTATGCGCTCCGCTCATTTCCGAGCGGGGCGCTTTTTTTATGCCCTGCATCGAGTGACGTAAAACGCACCGCAGTCCTACGCATGTCGCACCACGCTGCGACAGCCTGCGCAGCACAGTGCGACGCCCGTCGCAACGTGCTGCGTTTTTTAATGCTCTTTGCATGCCCCCTTTTTGTCATTCAGAGCGAAGCGAAGAATCTCTAAGAATCTTCCACC
>CAJOLZ010000015.1 GCA_905235575.1 uncultured Bacteroidaceae bacterium
TTCTCCGTCCTCAATGCCTACGAATACGAGTACGGCATGACCGCCCGCTACACTACGCCCGAACTCGGCAAGAAAGTCGGTGCCATGACTCTCGCGGCTGATGCCACGATGTACAGCCGTCGTGGCTACGGCAACAGCCTCCTGAACACCGACGACTTCGTGCTGAACGCCTCCATCAGCCAGCCTCTTCTCAAGGGAAAACTCATCCTATGCGTGGAAGCTTTCGACCTCTTGCACCAACTCTCGGCCACCCAATACGAGGTGAACGCGCTGGGCCGCACCGAGACGTGGTATCGGACGCTGCCCCGCTATGTGATGTTCCACGTCGTCTATCACTGGAATCGAAACCCGAAGCGCAATTAATAATACTGTTTATGATAACAGTTTTTGATAGATTCTGATAGGAAGGATACTTTAAATCCCCGTGCGTCGTGATGATGCGCGGGGTTCTTTTTAACCATGTATCTGTTAAGAGGATTCTTATTCAACAATATTTTCTGTTAATTACACACTAATTTTTTTGGTTATATCTGAAAAACACCTTATCTTTGCACTATAATCGGTAGAAAATCATGTTGAAGAATCATAAAAATAGTAGTATTATGGAGAAACTTACAAGCAAAGAAGAAGAAGTGATGGAACTGATTTGGTCGCTTGGCCAGTGTGCGCCGAAGGATGTTTCATCGCTCTATCCCGAACCGCAGCCCAGCGCAAATGCCATTGCCCAAGTGTTTCAGGCACTGGAGAAGAAAGGATACCTGGCACACGAACCGAAAGGGCGCGGCTTTGTCTATCGCCCTATCGTGTCCAAACAGACATACGGCCGGGGGCGGTTGTCGAGCGTCGTCAATCGTTTTTTCAGTGACTCGTACATGAGCGTAGTATCGACACTAATACAGGAAGAAAAGGTAACCGAGGCAGATTTGCTTCAATATCTTGCCGACTTGAAACGTAAGGAGGGTTGACGCATGGTTGCATTCTTTGTCTATGCCATCCGTTGGGCGGTCACGCTGACATTGCTCTATTCGGTCTACAGGCTCCTGCTCCGACGCGAGACGTTTCATCGTCTGAACCGTGCCGTTCTGCTGACCATCCTCGTAACGAGTCCCTTGCTTCCGCTCATGCCACTGCATACCGACAGGCCGACGGCTATGGATGCGGCGCTTACCAGAATTGAGGGACCGCTGGTTAGCCTGTCAACCGAGGCGGGCATTGACGGGAACGTGCTCGCTGCCCAAGAGCAGGAAGGGGCAACGTCGGGCCTCTGGGTGCGCTATTGTACTTACATATACATAATAGGTATAGCCGTCGCACTCACTGTTTACTTGTTTCGTTTGCTGTCGCTGATGCGTGTCATACGTCGCAGTCGGCGCATATCTCATCCGACAATCCCAAAGGATGTTCATCTGATGCTGGATATGAGAATCACGCAACCCAGCAGTTGGATGCATTGGATTTTCATCGGACCTATCGACCTGAAGCAGAACGCTGAGACGGTGCTCCGCCACGAACTGGCACACGTGAAGATGGGACATTCGTGGGACGTGATACTCTGTGACCTCACCTGCCGCCTGCTGTGGTGCCTGCCCTTCGCCTGGATGTTGCGTCAAGATTTGGTGGATGTGCACGAGTTTCAGGCTGACGAGGCCGTGTTGCAAGGGGGTGTGATGCTGGATGAATACGAACATCTGCTGGTACGCAAGGCAGTACAGACACAATCCCTGCCCATCGTGAACACGCTGCGCCGCGGGGCTGTGAAGAAACGATTTGCCATGTTGCACAGTGCCCGTTCGTCACAATGCTCACGACTGAAACTATTCTGTCTCGCCCCAGCCCTCGCCGCCTGCCTGTGGGTGTCGGCCAAGGCCGAGGTATATGCAACCTATCTCGACGGAAAACTTGTTACGCTGAAAGAACTTAAGGCGCTTGATTCCAGTACCATCGATCACATCGATGTGATTCAAAGTCAAAAGAAGGTGTTTGTAGAGACTGTCTCCGAGCCGCTCGACATCGCAGACCAAATGCCCCAGTACCCTGGTGGCAGCGCGGCCTTCAGTCAATACATGGCCCACCATGTGCGCTATCCGAAGGTTGCTGCTGAGAACGGTGTAGAAGGAACCGTCAGGGTGCAGTTCATCGTCGAGGCAGATGGGCGCATCACGAACGTGCATGCCTTTAACGTACCTTCGGGAGAGGCCGATGCGGTGGTCAACGCATACGGCGCTTCGGATAAACGCCCGTCGCAGGAGGAAGATGACGAGGGGCATCGTGCCCTGCGCGAGGCCGCAGAAGAACTCTTCCTTGGAATGCCGCCTTTCGAGCCTGGCCGACAGTGGGGAAAGCCCGTACGAGTCAGGATGACAAGGTCCGTCAACTACAGCCTTAGATAAAATAACATCCATATATTGACGCAATTACATAATCCGCCAGAATGGTGGACAGCCCTTATTATGCCCTCATAATAACCCCCAAACATCAAACAACCATGCAAAAGACCTTAGTAACCATGATGGCCCTCGCGCTGACAATAGCAGCGCAGGCCGAGAAAATTGACTCGACCCAGTTCGTCGCCTTCCACAATTACTCCATTCAGACCCAGGACGACGAGGGACAGGACGTCACGGACTCGCTACGGCTGGCTCTGCTGGTGGGCACACGTGCCACGTATTGCACCACCGTACTTTCCTTCAACAAGGACGGCCGAGCAAGCCATGAAATGGAGAATACGTTCATCATGCACCACCAGAATGTGCTGACCGATGTAGAGAGATCGGAGGTCATTGCCGTCGAGCCAATCTATCCTCATCGCTACGAAACCCATGACCCGTTAGAAAAGATTGACTGGACGCTGACCGACGACACGCTGACCATCAGCGGATTGCTCTGTCTTCGGGCCACGGGCTCGCTCTACGGCAAACAGTGGACTGCGTGGTACTGTGAGGAAATCCCCTCATCGGCAGGCCCATGGAAACTGCGCGGACTGCCAGGACTAATTATCAAAGCCGAAGACAGCGAGGGCATCCACTGCTTCACGCTCTATGAAACAAAGAACGAGGTGCACGACATCAACATGATTGGTAATCCTGAGTACCTGAAACTGAGCCGCAAGAAGCTGATGGCGTTCAAGAAGAAGACGTTGGGTAATCCACGCTATGCGAAGGAGCCCACCTACTATGTGCCAAAGGACGCCGATCATGTGGTCAATGTAAACCTAAACGGAACGATGTACTTCGTTGGCTTCAATTCCCGAATGATGACTCCTCAGAAAAGCCATGTATATCAACCGATAGAACTGAAATGAAAAAGATTATTGTAACCATGATGGCCTTTGCGCTGACGATAGCAGCACAGGGGCAGAAGGACACGATTGGCGTGTCACAGTTCACGGCGATTTATCGCTATGAGTGTAAAACTACTGATGCCGACGGACAGTCGGTGACGGACTCGATGTACATCGCCGTGCAGACCTCGGGCGGCATCACAAAGAGTTTCCCTTACGAAGAGTATGACAGGCAGAAGAAGGGTGGGGCGCGCATCGCCGACGGCTATTTGGCTGCCCAGATGCACATGGGTACCATCTTCACAAACTACCCGGAAGGCAGAATCACTTCGCAGGAGATGCTCTATCCGTATCGCTACATGACGGATGAGCCACTTGAAAAGCAGAATTGGGAACTGACGAATGCTGAGGACAGCATCTGTGGCTATGCTTGTCAGTCGGCCACGGCCAAGTATCACGGTCTGAAGTGGAATGTCTTCTATACGGAGGATGTGCCCGCTAGCATCGGCCCTTGGAAGTTGGGAGGATTGCCCGGTCTCATCACGAAGGCCACCGATGCAAAGGACATACATACCTTTACACTTTGTGGTTTTCACCAGGAGGACACACCAATAATATTCACCCAGTACGTTACTTGGGTTCTCCCTGACGGCAGGGGCAAGTTCGCAGCCCAGCGAGTAGATTATCAGAAGATGAAAGCCTCTAAATTCCTCGCATATAAGAAGAAGGTGCTGGGTAACTCCCGCTACTTGAAAGAACCCACCTACTATGCACCCGACCCCATGAAAGCATTCGGGTATGTGGAGAATAGTTTTAACCCGGCAGGCGATAATGTACGCAGTGTCGCCGGCGTAGTCATCGTCTCTAATCCCCGACAGTATCAACCGATAGAACTGAAATGAAAAAGATTTTAGTGACCATGATGGCCTTTGCGCTGACGATAGCAGCACAGGGGCAAGCTGAAAACATCGACACGGCACAGTTTGTGGCGGTGTACGACTATGAGTGTAGGACGCAGAACGACGAGGGACAGGACATCACCGACAGGATGCAACTGGCAGTGCAGGTGGGACGGACTGTCGTGAAGTCGATGCCACGCTCTGCCTATCCTGTGTATGACGGCGATTCAAAGCCCGATGTGGCAGCAGGATTCCAAGAGGCTCTGATGCACATGCCGACGGTGTGGACAGGCTACCCGGAAGGGCAGACCACTGTGCGCGAGTTTATCTTCCCGCACAACTATGAGGGCAGTGAACCGACACCCGACATCGCGTGGATGCTCACCGACGATACGCTGACCGTCAGCGGCTACCTCTGTCAGCAGGCCACGGCGATGTGCCGGGGCTTGGAGTGGCGCGTGTGGTACACCGATGAGATTCCTTCGTCGGCAGGGCCATGGCGGTTGCGCGGTCTGCCTGGGCTGATTATCAAGGCCGAAAGCGAGGCGCATACGTTCTGCCTTGCAGAGTTGAGAAATGAGGCAACGCCCATTACAGTCCCTGAGCAAAGGCCCGATATTCACCGGATGAAATACACCAAACTGCTGAGGCACAAAAACGAGATTTATGGCAACCGCCAATATGCCAAGAATCCCATGTACTATGTGCCCGACCTCATGGGCAGTATCACGGACATGACCGTACTCAACCAAAACGGCCAGCAACTTGCCCTTGCCAATGGAGGCCACCCGCTACTGACGAAGGCGCATGTGTTTCAACCTCTGGAACTGACGGAGCAGTGAGAGCAGAACCAAGTTTGCTTGGATTCTGCCGAATCGCGATGGAAGAAGAACGAGGTTCAACTGAAGTAAAGAACTATGCAACGACTCCTATACATTATATTATATATGGTGCTGGCAGCGTCAGCATCGGCTCAGGTGAAGGTGACAGGGCGAGTGATAGACCTGCAGAACAAGCCCGTGAGCGACGTGATTGTGAAACTAGTGAGCAACAGCAAGACACTGGCGTTCACCAGCACGAATGCGAAGGGCGAGTATGCGCTGGAATTGAATAATGCGCCAAGTGGAGAGGTGACGCTGCAGTTCAGCCATATCAGTTATGGGAAGGAGTCGGAACGTTTGACGATGAAGGAGCGGGTGACCAAGTTGGACATGCTACTGACTCCGAAAAGCATCAGTTTGAAAGAAGTGAAGGTGAAGCCAAATCCGCTGCGGCAACGGGGCGACACGCTGACGCACAACCTCGCGTCGTTCCTCGGCAAAGGCGACGTGACGCTGGAGGATGGACTGAAGCGGCTGCCGGGCGTGGACGTATCCAAGGCGGGCGCCATCAGCTACATGGGTAAACCCATCTCGCAGTTCAACATCGAGGGGCTGGACTTGCTCGGCGGCAAGTACAACCTGGCCACGCGGAACATCCCGGCGGACTATGTGGCGCAGGTGGAGATTGTGCGCAACCACCATGCACGGAAGGTGGAGAAGGACGTGCCGAGCAACGAGGTGTCGATGAACATCAAACTCTCGAACAAGGCGAAGTTCAAGCCGTTCGGACAGGAAGAGGTGGGTGCCGGATATATGGAGGACGGGAACGATGGGCTGCAAGCCTTGCTCGGCGTGACGGGCATGATGTTCACCGATAAGTTCCAGACCATCTGCTCTCTGAAGGGTGGCAACTACAAGAACTTTGCACAGGCCGACATGTATGACCACTTCGGCGGCTCGGAGGTGACGACACCTGCCACAAGTCTGTTCGGCGGCTTTGATGGCGGTGCACCTCCACAAGGCGAATATCTCTACCAACGCAACGGCATGGCGACACTCAATGGCATCCAAAAGATTGATTCGGTCACGACCGTGAAGGTGAACGCCGACTACAGTTACCACCGCGCCACGCACGATATCAGCCAGAGTAGCACGTATCTGGCAGGTGATGGCAGTTACACGACCGTGGGCGAAGAGACCTCTCCGCTCTCGAAGGTGCATCTACCCAAACTGACGGTGAATTATCTGAAGAATGCCGACCGCGTGTATCTGGCTGAGACGTTTGTGCTGAAAGGAAAGTTTGAGCAGAACGAAGGCAATGTGGTGGCAAACGGGAAAGAGATTGAGCAACACCGGCGCACTTCATCGTTTGGAGTAGAAAACAGTTTTTATTGGTCGGACAGAACCCCCAAAGGCACCCTCCGATATGTCAGTGTACCCATATCGTTCAAGCGAACACCAACATTGAGGCTGAACTTCCATCAGAGCGGCAAAGGCTATGTTCAGACGGCACAATCTTCAACGCTTGCGATGAATGTTCATTCGTCCTTCACAATCCCCGTCGGCAGGGTCTTCCAGCTGAGACTTCCTGTTAAACTTGATGCCCAATATGACGATGTAAGCACCTGCCGCGAGGCTACTGGCGATGTAAATGAGGTACGTGGCTGGTCTTTCACCCCAACTCTGAATCCCGGTTTTGAGATTCATTCGCGCAATCGTCGCTTCTACCTCAGTGCTGGACTCGGTGCCGCCTTGAAAGGGCTTTATTATAATAAGACGAACTACACAAAGCCTGTACTCAATCCTTCGATAGGCATCAACTACACTTTCTCTGCCAACAGCAAGTTGCAGTTCTCGACGGGCTACAAGACCTCGATTGGCGACATGATGACGCTGCTGACGGAGCCGATGCAGGTGGATTACCGCTCGGTGCGCACCTCGTCGGGCATTATCGGCGAGTCGAACTCGTGGGAGACATCGGGCGACTGGAAGTGGCAACTGCCCATGCAGTACTTCACGCTGAGCCTCACCGCCAGCCACAGCGAGGACAAGCGCAACACGCTCTACTCTCAGAGTGTCAGCGGCATAGACATCAACAGTAGTGCCCTGCAACGCGACACCTATTCACGCTCCAGCCACTTTTCCATTGCCACCACGAAGAACATCCCGAACATCTTCAGCAAATTTGGCGCAAATGCCGCGTATGGTTTCGGCGACAGCGAGCAGGCCATCACCTCCTTGGAAGGGGTTGCGAACATCATCAAGGTGCGCTCGAACAACTACAACCTCCACGGCAATGCCTCCGTCACCCCCATCCAGTGGCTCGAACTGCGCTACGACATCCGCTACGGTTGGTCGCGCTCCCGCTACTCCGACAAGAGTAATACCATGACCTCGCTCACTCACAGCGGAGCCATCCACGTATTTCCCATCGCCACCCTCGACCTCTCCTTAGACTATGACCATGTGCGCCGCCAGATTACTACCAACACGTACAAGCGCATGTCCCTTTTCAATGCCTCCGCACAGTATAAGTGGAAGCAGTGTGTCCTCCGATTGGAACTCACCAACCTCTTGAACCAGCGCCACTACGCCTACACGGTCTTCGACGGCATCAACACCTACACCTATGACTACGGCCTTTGCGGTCGCACTGCGATGCTCCGCATCATGTTGCATCGGTCCTAAAAGCACAGTGCTTTCCGCTTTGGTCTTCTCAGAATAAAAAAAGAGGCATCCGCGAGGGATGCCTCTTTAGAACTCAGTCGGTTGTGTGTCTACTTAACGATGTCGAGGAGTTCGACGGTGAAGATGAGACACGAGAAGGGCGGAATCTTGCCTTGGTCACGCTCGGCGTAGCCCAGTTCCTGAGGCACATAGACTTCCCATTTGCTGCCAACGGGCATTAGAGTGAGGGCCTCCACCCATCCCTTTATCACTTGGTTGACGGGGAACGTGGCTGGGCGGTTGCGCTGGTAGCTGCTGTCGAAGACTGTTCCGTCAATCAGCCGTCCTTCGTAGTTCACGCTCACGTTGTCTTCGGGCTTGGGTATTGCTCCCGTACCCTTCACGAGCACTTTGTACTGCAGTCCGCTCTTGGTCGTTACCACGCTGTCACGCTTGGCGTTCTTGCGCAGGAACTCCTCTCCGGCCCTTTTGTTTTCGCCATACTTGCGCTCGTTGTTGACCTTTGTGTAATATTCCAACTGCTTTTTCACCAGCATCTGTGTGCTGTCCAGACTGATGGACTGCGGCGTGTTGCGCACGCTGTTTTGGAATCCGAGCATGAAGAGCGACTTGTTCAGGAGATTGACCGAGTCGTTCACCTGCTTGTTGGCGTTGGGCAGAATCTGAGTTTCCAACTGCTGTCGAATCTCCACGCCTGCCAGCCGTGCTTTGGCACGCTTGTCCGATGCGGTGAGTTCGGTGTATTGGAACCCGCGTATGAAATCCTCGATGTAGACCGTGTCGATGCCCATGCGCTGTACCAGATACTCGCGCAGTCCGTTGGCATTGGCCAGTCCGAAGTAGTAGCTGAAGGTGTCGATGCTTACGGTGTCCACCACCTCGGCCGGCTCCTGAACTTTCTTCTTCGACGTCTTTTTCTCGGCCTGAACGGGGAGGCAGAGCAATGCGAGCAACAGGGGCAGGATAGTCCTTATCGCTTTCATCTTGTATTACTCTTCAATCGAGAGCAGGTCGATGGTGAAGATGAGGCACGAGTAGGGAGGAATGCGGCCAGTGTCGCGGCTTCCGTATGCCTGTTCCTGAGGAATGTATACAATCCACTTGGAGCCTACGGGCATGTGGGTGAGGACATTCACCCATCCGGGAATCACCTGACTGGTGCGGAATGTGGCGGGCTGTTCGCGCTCGTAGCTGCTGTCGAAGATGGTGTCGTTGATGAGCTTACCCTCGTAGTGAACCTTCACGCGGCTCTCCTCGGTGGGAATAGCGCCCTTACCCTCGGTAATCACTTCGTAGTATACACCGTTGTCGAGTGCCTTCACGCCTTCCTTCTGGGCAATGTTAGCCATGAATTCTTCGCAGGCCTTCTTGTTCTCGGCGTATGCTTCTGCAGTGACGCGCTCCTTGATTTCAGTCATCTTAGTCTCCGCAATCTGCGCAGCAGAGTCAAGCGCCATCAGTGTATTCTTGTTGGTAGTACCTGCAATGAAACCAGCTATGAAGTTGCTCTGGCTTATGGTCTGTGTGCTATCCTCACCAAAGAGTTTGTAGTTGATAGTCTTGATCATCTGCTGAGTTATCTGCTGGCCAATCTGGTAACCGCCGTAGTATGCAGCTTTCTTCTTGTTTTCGCCCGACTTCACAGCATCGTTGATACCAGCTACAATCTCGTCGATGTAAGAGGTGTCGACACCCATGGCCTGGGTCAGATATTCCTTCAGACCTTGTGTCTGAGCCACACCTATGGCATAGCTGAAGGTGTCGAGCTCGCTTTTCAGATTAGCTTTGGGAGTCCCGTTTCCGCAGGAACTCACGGATGTAGCCACGATGGCAGTCATGATGGCTACAAAGATAATTCCAAACTTTTTCATTGTCTTTCTGTTTTGTTATTTAAGTTTTTGATTACGTGTTTCTGTCTTCAAAGCACTTTTATCAGTTCCACGTCGAAAATGAGTGTGCTGTAGGGAGGGATGCTTGAGCCGGCTCCGCGCTCGCCGTATGCCAGCAGATAAGGAATGAAGAAGCGATATTTGGCTCCCTCTTTCATGAGTTGCACGCCTTCGGTCCATCCGGCAATCACCTGGTTCAGCCCGAAGTCGGCAGGCTCGCCGCGCTGGTAGCTGCTGTCGAATACGGAGCCGTCGAGCAGACGTCCCTCGTAGTGGCAACGTACCGTGTCGGTGGCCTTCGGGCTGCGGCCAGTGCCCTCGGTGAGCACTTCGTATTGCAGTCCGCTCTTGGTCTGCGTCACTCCCTCGCGCTTGGCATTTCCTTCGAGGAACACCTTGCCCTCGGCAATGGCCTGCTGAGCCTCTTCCTTCTGCTTCTTCTGAAAGTATTCGTTGAGCATCTGCTGTGCTTCGCGGCTGGTCATTGCCGTGGCCTTGCCCTCTATGATGTCGGTGATGCTCTGCGTGAAGTCTTCAATACGGAAGCCTTCGATGTGCATGTTCTTAATCTGTTGCCCAATTCCGAGCCCCAGAGCGTAGCTTATTTTATCCATAATGTGTACTATACGTCTTTCGCAGCGCAAAAATACGACAATTTATTCATCTAACGGACAAAGGTTGCGTTTTTTTTAGTATTTTTGCAGATAAATCATCAAAAAGCAAAGGTATGAAAGTGGTTGTACTGACGGGTGCAGGTATGAGTGCCGAAAGTGGCATCAGTACGTTTCGCGATAGCGGAGGCCTGTGGGAACAGTATCAGGTGGAGGACGTTGCCACGCCTGAGGGATGGGCACGTAATCCGCAGTTGGTCACGGACTTCTACAACGAACGCCGACGTCAGCTCTTCGACGTGAAGCCTTGTCTGGGTCACGAACTTGTGGCACGACTGGAGGAGAAATACGATGTGGCCGTTGTTACGCAGAATGTCGACAATCTCCACGAACGTGCCGGCAGCAGTCAGGTGATTCATCTTCACGGCGAACTGATGAAGGTGACGAGCAGTCTGCAGCCCAATAATCCGCGATACATTCAGACACTCTCGCCCGATCATCTCGATGTGAAGATTGGTGATAAGGCTGCTGACGGAAGCCAACTCCGCCCTTTCATCGTATGGTTTGGTGAGCCTGTGCCTCAGATAGAGCGTGCTGCAACCCTCTGCGAGCAGGCCGACGTGCTCATCGTCATCGGCACCAGTCTGAATGTCTATCCTGCTGCAGGCCTCACGCTCTATGCTCCACCTCAGGCACGCATCTATCTCATCGACCCCAAGCCTGTGAAGTGGAACAGTTCGCGTCCTTTCGAACACATCATGCTGGGAGCCTCCGAAGGAATGAAACAACTGATGAGCCGCGACAGTCTTTGATTAAACAAAAAAAATCTCAATGCCATGGAGAATGAAGTGAAACTGCGCTGTAAGAACAATGGGAAGATTATCTCGCTTCCTTTTGGCGCAAATCTATACGAAGCTTATCGTCACTCGGGCCTCAATATGGACTTTGGTCCTGTGTGCGCTCTTGTCAACAACCGTGCCGAGGGCATGAACTATCGGTTCTACAACAACAAGGATGTGGAATTCGTGGACCTTCGTTCTACGAATGGAATGCGTGTCTATACCCGCACTCTCTTTTTTGTCCTTGTGAAGGCAGTGGAAGACCTCTACCCAGATTCTCAGTTGTTTATCGGTGTGCCTGTAAGCCGGGGCTACTACTGTGGATTGCTTCTCGGTCGTCCTGTGGAGGCTGAGGACGTGGCACGTATCAAGGCCCGAATGAAAGAGATTATCGAGGCCGACATGCGCATCCACTATATCCAGTGCCCCACAGAGGAGGCCATTGAGCTATTCAGCAAACGTGGCATGAAGAGTAAAGTGCTCTTGCTGCAAACCTTGGGAAGTCTCTATACGAACTACTATAAACTGGACGAGACAATCGATTACTTCTTCGGTTGTCTGCTTACGCACACCGGTCAGCTTTACCTCTTCGACCTCATCCCGTTCTACGACGGCCTGCTGTTGCGCATCCCCAGTGAGAAGCAGCCCGACCAACTGGAACCCATGCAGGAGCAGATGAAGATGCTGGATGTGATACGCGAGCATCATCGTTGGCAGAACATTCTTGGTGTGCGCACCGTTGGCGAGTTCAATGCGGCTGTTCAGGCTGGTTATGCCATCGACCTCATCAATGTGAGTGAGGCTCTGCAGGAGAAGAAGCTCTCCGATATTGTCGACGATATTATACGGCATCATTCGCGCATCGTGCTGATTGCCGGTCCCAGCAGCAGTGGAAAGACCACCACAGCCAAGCGTGTGGCCGTGTTGCTGATGGCGTGCGGCATAAGACCACGCATCCTGGGTACCGACGACTACTTCGTAAACCGTGTGGACACACCGAGGGACGAGAACGGCGAATACGATTTTGAGTGCGTTGAGGCTGTGGATACGGCATTTTTCAATCAGCAGATGAATCAGTTGTTGCGTGGCGAGGAGGTGGAACTGCCGCGCTACGACTTCATGTCGGGTAAGCGAGTCTTCGAGGGGCGTCGCCTGCGCATCGGTCCCGACGATGTCATCATACTCGAGGGCAACCATGCGCTCAACCCCATTTTTACCAGCCAAATTCCTGAAGAACAGAAGTATCGCATCTATGTGTCGGCGCTCACCACCGTGCAGCTTGATGACCATAATCACGTGCCCACCGTCGACATTCGTCTGCTGCGTCGCATCATTCGTGACCACAGGTCGCGTGGATTCAGCGCAATCGACACCATCAGGCGTTGTCCCAGTGTGAAAGCTGGCGAGGAGAAGTGGATATTCCCATATCAGGAGACGGCCAATGCCACCTTTAACAGTGCTTTGCTCTACGAGTTGGGTGTCATCCGCACGCAGGTACTTCCCATATTGGAGCAGGTGAACGAATGCGCACCCGAGTATACCGAGGCACGCCGTCTGCGCAAAATGATCAGTTATTTCTTGCCTGTGCCCGACGAACAGGTGCCTCCCACCTCGCTGCTGCGCGAGTTTGCCGGAGGCAGTTCATTCCGATACTGAAGATGACACACCCCGAGTCGGAATCTGCATTGAAACAGCGAGGCGTACGGCCCACGGCCATGCGCATTCTGGTGTACGAGGAGTTGGAGCGTGCTGCGCGGCCGCTTTCGCTGCGTGAGTTGGAGGAACGTATGGTGACTGCCGAGCGCAGTACCATCTTCCGCACGCTCACCCTATTCCTTCAGCACCACCTTATACACAGCATCGAGGACGGAAGCGGTGCTCAGAAATACGAGATTTGTCGGGGAGAAGGAGAGTGCACCCTCGACGACCAGCACATCCATTTCTATTGCGAGCGCTGCCATCGTACGTTTTGTCTCCGCCAGACACACATCCCTCCCGTGGAACTTCCCGAAGGTTTCCGTCCCGTTTCTGTCAATTACATGATTCACGGTCTCTGTCCCGACTGCCGTTGACATCTCCGCGTGTGCGTATAATATAATTATGGTACGTTTTCAGCGCCCACAAAGGGTGAAGTGTCAAAAAGTAGGGTGAAAAGCGATATTTCCTCACCGGAGTTTTGATATTTTCGACAGAATGATGTAATTTTGTCGCGGAAATAGCACAATCACATAAAAAAAGAAACAATTTATGAAGAAAATCAGAGTGGCCATAGTTGGATATGGCAACATAGGGCGCTATACGCTGCAGGCTTTGGAGGCCGCGCCCGACATGGAAGTGGCCGGTATCGTGCGTCGTTCCGGAGCCGAGAACCGTCCGGCCGAGCTGGCTGACTATCAAGTGGTGAAGAGCATCGACGAACTGAACGACGTTGACGTGGCCGTGCTGGCTACCCCCACCCGCAGTGTGGAGAAGTTTGCGCTCGAGATACTTGCCAAGGGCATCAACACGGTGGACAGTTTCGATATTCACACGAAGATTGTCGACCTGCGTCGTTCGCTCGATGCAGCTGCCAAGCGTTCCGGTGCCGTGGCTGTCATCAGCGCTGGATGGGATCCCGGATCGGACAGTGTCGTACGAACCCTTCTGGAGGGCCTGGCTCCCAAGGGCGTATCCTACACCAACTTCGGCCCCGGTCGCAGCATGGGTCACAGTGTGGCCGTGAAAGCCATTCCGGGCGTGCGTGATGCACTCAGTGTGACCATACCTCTGGGCACAGGCATACATCGTCGCATGGTCTATGTAGAGTTGGAGGACGGTGCCGACTTCAAGCAAGTGGAAGCAGCCATCAAGGCCGACCCCTATTTCGTGAACGACGAGACGCACGTGAACCAGGTGGACAGCGTGGACAGCGTGAACGACGTGGGACACGGCGTGAATATGGTTCGCAAGGGCGTGAGTGGCCAGACCCACAACCAGCTCTTTGAGTTCAACATGAAGATCAACAACCCTGCCCTCACGGCACAGATATTGGTGAATGTGGCGCGCGCCAGCCTGAAGCAGCAGCCCGGAGCCTATACGATGATTGAGATTCCCGTCATCGACTATCTCCCCGGCGACCGCGAAGAGCTCATCCGCCATCTGGTATAACCCATCTTGCATGGAACGATGAAAAACGCAGCGTGGTGCGACGGCCGTCGCACCACGCTGTGTTTGCTGTCGCACCACGTTGCGTTTCACGTCGCACTGTGGTGCGTCTTCTGTTTCTTCTAATCTTTGACGTGAATCAGTGTAAGTCCGTCGCGCAGCGGAAGTATCACTTTCTCCACCCTCGTATCGGCAGCCACCGTGTCGTTGAAATCCATTATGCCGTGTGTCTGTGCGTCGCTCTCGCGCGGATTTCCCTCGGCGGCACGCCCATACCAGAGCGTGTTGTCGGCCACGATGAACGCGCCGCGCCTCATGCGTGGAAGCAGCATCCGGTAGTATTCGGTGTAGTGTCGTTTGTCGGCATCGATGAAAGCCATGTCCCAGGTGATGTCCATCTGCGGCACCATCTGGAGCGCGTCTCCGATGTGCAGATGAATCCGATTGGCATAGGGGCTGTTGCCAATCCATTTTCGCAGGAAATCCTCCTGTTCGTCGAAAATCTCGAAAGTGTGCAGTTCGGCTCCCTCGTCCATGCCTTCGGCCATGCATAGGGCACTGTATCCGCTGAAGGTCCCTATCTCGATGATGCGCTGTGGACGTATCATTCTGACGAGCATCTTCAGCAGACGCCCCTGCAGGTGGCCACTGGCCATCTGTCCGTAGTAGGTCTTGAGTTGGGTGTCTCGCCAGAGGGCATGCAGGTAGTCACCCTCGGGGTCGATGTGGCTCAGGATATAATCCTCGGTGTTCACTCCTCTTCCGGCTCCGAGGGCTTGGTCTCACCCTTGGCCTCGGCGCGGTTGATGCGATCGATGAGCGCCTCGATGGCCAGGCGGTAGCTGTCGAGTCCGAAGCCGCCGATGAATCCCAGACAGCCCGGGCTGATGATGCTCTTGCGGCGGAAATCCTCGCGTTTGTTCACGTTGCTGATGTGCACCTCCACCGTGGGTGTGGTGACGCTCTTCAGGGCGTCCAGTATGGCCACGCTTGTGTGCGTATATGCTCCGGCGTTCAGCACGATGCCGTCGCGGTCGAAGCCCACTTCCTGGATTTTGTTGATAATTTCGCCCTCAAGGTTGCTCTGGTAGTAATCGATGCGCACGCCCGGGAAGCGGCCACGCAGTTCCTTCAGATAGTCTTTCCACTCGCGATTTCCGTAAACCTCCGGCTCGCGTACGCCCAAAAGATTAAGATTTGGGCCGTTGATAATCTGTATTCTCATAGTTTTTTGTACTTTTGTCAAGCAAAGATAGCAAAAAGCGAGTGTCAAACAAAAAATGAGGCACGAAAATTCCAATAAACTGTCAAATATAGGCTCAGTAGACCCCAAAATACTGCGTCGGTACAGGCAGTATCTGCAATTGGAGCGCTCCTATTCGCCCAATACGCTCGATGCGTACCAGAAAGACCTGCAGAAACTTCTCAACTACTATGCCGACGAGGGTGTCGACTGGCGACACGTGACGCTCGACCAGCTGGACCGCTTCGCCGGCTCGCTTCACGACCTGGGCATCGGTCCACGCAGCGTGGCGCGCATACTGAGTGGTGTGCGCTCGTTCTATCGCTTCCTGCTGCTCGAAAAGGAAATCGATTCCGACCCCACCGAACTGCTCGAAAGTCCGCAAATGGGACGCCACCTGCCGGAGGTGCTCAGTCTGCAGGAGATAGAGGACATACTCTCCGTCATAGACCAAAGCAAGCCCGAGGGCATACGCGACCGTGCCATCATAGAGATGCTCTACGGTTGCGGCTTGCGCGTGAGCGAATTGTGCCAGTTGCAGATGAGCGCGCTCTTTCTGGAGGAGGGATACATTCGGGTGCATGGCAAGGGGCGTAAAGAACGCCTCGTGCCCATCGGAGAGCAGGCCATCCATGCGCTGCGCGAGTGGTTCGTGGCACGGCAGACCATCCAGGCAAAGCCCGGCGAAGAGGACTTCGTATTCATCTCCACCAGGCGCGGACGACGTCTGAGCCGCATCAGCCTCTTTGTCTTCATCAAAGAATATGCCCAGCGGGCAGGCATCACCAAGGAAATCAGTCCGCACACCTTCCGTCACAGTTTCGCAACCCACCTGCTCGAAGGAGGGGCCAACCTGCGCGCCATACAAGCCATGCTGGGGCACGAAGGCATCGGAACCACCGAAATTTACATGCACATAGGTCAGCAGCACCTGCGCGAGGCCATCGTGGAACACCATCCGCGAAACAAACGTCCGCGGAAATGATGCACACGCCTCCAGCACCTCGCAAACTGACATTTTTATCGTCAAAATGCTGATTCTGCTTTCTTTTTTTAAGGAAAAGGTGGGCGGAATGGATTTTTTTTGCTACATTTGCTGACAGATTTCAATGTTTTCGTGCAGTCGAGTGCGACGAACATGTTTGCATGAACTATGCGGAGGCAAGGAAAAGGTCGGGCGAAATTCAACAAAATAATCCATAAGACGAAATGGAAAAGATAGACAATCTGGACAAAAAGATTCTGGAGATTATATCGTGCAATGCACGCGTCCCGTTCAAGGACGTGGCAGCCGAGTGTGGAGTGAGCCGTGCAGCCATACACCAGCGTGTGCAGCGATTGGTGGACATGGGTGTCATTGTCGGCTCTGGCTATCACGTGAATCCCGTGAGTCTGGGCTATGCCACATGCACCTATGTGGGTATTACGCTCGAAAAGGGCTCGATGTATAAACGTGTGGTGAGCGAATTCGAGAAGATTCCCGAAATTGTGGAATGCCACTTCACCACCGGTCCTTACACAATGCTCATCAAACTCTATGCACGTGACAACGCACATCTGATGGAGCTGTTGAATGACCGTCTGCAGGAGATACCGGGCGTGGTGGCAACCGAGACGCTCATTTCGTTGCGGCAGAGCATCAAGAAGGAAGTACCTATCGGCCTGCAACATGCCGAGCAGGTTCCCTCAGGACTGGAAGAAGCATGAAGACGGAAGCATTCGACTGGCAGGGAAGACTCGCCGCGCTGCATGCATCGTATGCACCGGTAGCACAAAAACCGCTCATAGGCATCACAGGCAATTTCGGCAGCAAAGGTTGCGAACTGGCCGAGGGATACTATCAGTCGGTGCTGCGTGCCGGAGGTGTGCCCGTGGTGATTCCGCCCTACGACGACCCATCGCCCCTCCAGTCACAGCTTGAGCGTCTGGACGGCATCCTGCTCTCGGGCGGTGCCGACCTCAATCCGCTCTTCATCGACGAGGAACCGCTACCGGGGCTGCACAGCATCTGCCCCCAACGAGACGAAAGTGAATTGCACCTAATCCGTATGGCTGCCAACCGTCAGATACCGATGCTTGGCATCTGCCGTGGAATACAGATGCTGGCGGCGGCGCTCGATGGAAAAATATATCAAGACCTGAACAGCCAATACAAGGAGGCTCCGCTGGTGAAACACGACCAAGACCTGCCGCGTGGTTATGCCTCTCATACGGTGAGAATCGAACCAGGCTCGCTTCTGAATCAGCTTATGCAGACAGAAAGACTGGCCGTCAACTCATTCCATCACCAGGCTGTAAGTGAGCCCGGACCGCGTCTGCGTGCCGTGGCATGGGCTGATGATGGCGTAATAGAAGCCGTGGAGAGCTGCGAACACAAAAGCATACTGGGCGTGCAATGGCATCCCGAATGTTTTGTCGTGGACGGAAACGAGTGCATGATGCCACTCTTCCGTTGGCTGGTGGATGAAGCTCAAAACTATCGTCAGGCCCGCACCCTGCATGCCCACATGCTGACACTCGACAGTCACTGCGACACGCCGATGTTCTTCTACGACACTACACAGGAGAACGCTCAGATGTTCCGCAGTCGCAGCAGTCGTGTATTGGTGGACCTACACAAGATGACTGAGGGCGGTCTCGATGCCAGTATCATGGTGGCATATCTCCCACAGGGTGAACGTACAGATGAAGGACATGCCCAAGCCACGGCAAAGGCTAACCGTCTGCTGACACAGATAGAGGAAATGGTGGCTGAAAACGCTGCATACGTTGGCATCGCCAGAACCTCCGAGGAACTATATCGCCTTAAAGCAGAAGGGAAGCGTGCCATCATGTTGGGCATCGAAAACGGTTATGCCGTAGGGCACGACCTGAAACTCGTGGAGCATTTCCGTCGTCGTGGAGTGGTATACATGACGCTGTGTCATAACGGAGACAACGACATTTGCGACTCTGCACGCGGAAAGAACGAGCATGGCGGAATCAGCCCGTTCGGTGCTGAGGTAATCCGTGAAATGAATCGCACGGGAATGATGGTTGACTTGAGCCACGCTGGAGAAAAAAGTTTCTATGATGCACTCGAAGTGAGCCGGCTGCCCATCGTTTGCAGCCATAGCAGCAGCCGCGTGCTGTGTGACCATCCGCGCAATCTGACAGACGACCAGATGCGTGCACTTGCCAGCAAGGACGGCGTTGCACAGGTGACGCTCTATGCCGGCTTCCTTCGGAAAAACGGTGAGGCCAGCATCGTGGACGCCGTGGCTCATCTGCGTCACATGGCAGATGTCATGGGAGTTGACCATGTAGGCATCGGTACCGACTTCGACGGAGATGGCGGAGTACCTGGTATCGCAGATGCATCCGAAGTCATCAACTTCACTCGAAGACTTCTGCGCGAACACTTCAGTGCGGCTGACCTCCGCTTGATATGGGGCGAGAACTTCCTGCGTGTGATGCGACAAGTTCAAGCAGCCGCAGATAAATTGTAAGCAAAATCTTCTCAGGATAAAAGAAAGAGGAAGGGTTATTTCAGTATAAACGAAGAATTATGCAAAGACTAATTATGAAATCGCTGTGCATGACGGCACTGGGAGCTATGTTGACACTTGGCAGTTGTGGAGGACACACAGAACGAAAGACACAGGCTGCCGACACGATTGCTTTGGCATCCTGTCCGTGCTTCGAGCCAGACTCGGCCCTGCTTTATATCAAGGAACAATGTGCTTTTGGCCCTCGTGTGGCGGGTTCGAAAGAGTCGCAGCAATGTGGTGACTACATTGTAGCACGCTTTCGCCAATATGGTGCCGAAGTGTCGGAGGACGTAAACGAAGTGACACTCTACGACGGCTCTAAGTTGACGGCACGGAATATCACTGCCAGCCTAAACCCGTCGACCCCCGACCGTTTATTGTTTTGTGCTCACTGGGACTCGCGACCCTGGGCAGACAACGACCCTGAAACGTGGAAACAGAAACGTCCCGTGATGGGTGCAAACGATGGTGCCAGCGGTGTGGCAGTGCTGATGGAACTATGCCGTCTCATGCAGCAACAGCCCATTCCCGTAGGTGTCGATTTCGTGTGCTTTGATGCCGAAGACTTGGGTGCACCGGAATGGGAGGAACTCGAGGACGAAAATGACAACAGTTGGTGTTTAGGTTCGAAGGTCTGGTCCGAGAAAGCCCGTGCCGAAGGTTATAAGGCTCGGTATGGCATTCTGCTTGACATGGTGGGTGGTCGCGGAAGCACTTTCTCTCGCGAGATGACAAGCCGCCGTTTTGCTGAGCCCGTAGTGGAAATGGTGTGGCGTTTGGCTCGTCAGTTGGGCTATGAGTACTATTTCCCCCTGCGTGATGGTGGCTATCTCATGGATGACCACGTGTATGTCAACCATGTGGCACGCATACCGTGTATCGATATTGTGCCTTATTTCGAAGACGGCCCAAGCAGTTTCGGCCCCACATGGCACACGACTCACGATACTCCCGAGAACATCGACCCCAATGTCTTGAAGGCTGTGGGGCAGACGCTGACACAGATTCTATACAACGAAGCAGCTACGTATGACAATTGACGAATTACAAGAAGAAGTTATCGAAGAATTTTCCGACTTCGACGACTGGATGGACCGCTATCAGATGCTCATCGATCTCGGTTCTGAACAACCACCTCTCGACGAGAAGTACAAGACGGAACAGAACCTGATTGATGGTTGTCAGAGTCGCGTGTGGCTGCAGGCAGACTTGACGCCCGATGGTTTTGTACATTATCAGGCCGAGAGCGATGCCCTTATCGTGAAAGGTCTGGTGGCGCTTTTGGTGCGTGTGCTCGACAATCACACACCGCAGGAGATTTTGGATGCCGATCTTTACTTTATCGAACGCATCGGGCTGAAGGAACATCTTTCTCCCACTCGCAGCAACGGATTGGCTGCCATGCTGAAGCAGATGAAGATGTACGCATTGGCCTTCAGAACAATTCAAGGAAAATAAATCCCCAAACACGTGAGGATAGGGAACACCGACTTGGGCTCTCGCCCTGTACTGCTGGCTCCGATGGAGGACGTCACCGACATCGGCTTTCGTCTGTTGTGCCGGCAGATGGGTGCGGCCATGGTTTATTCGGAGTTCGTTTCGAGTGATGCCCTCATCCGCATGGTCAACAAGAGCTTGGCTAAGTTGGTCGTGTGTGACGACGAACGTCCCGTGGCCATTCAGATATATGGGAAGGATGTCGGTGCCATGCGCGAGGCAGCTCAGATTGTCGTAGAGCAGGCCCGTCCTGACGTGCTCGACTTGAACTTCGGTTGCCCTGTCCGGAAAGTTGCGGGCAAAGGTGCTGGAGCCGGATTGTTGCAGAACATTCCGCAGATGCTGGCCATTACGCGTGCCGTGGTCGATGCCGTACCCGATACGCCTGTCACGGCAAAGACTCGTTTGGGGTGGAATCAGGAGGAGCGCATCATTGTCGATTTGGCCGAGCAGCTGCAGGATTGCGGCATACAGGCACTCACCATACATGGCCGCACACGCAGTCAGATGTATACGGGCGAAGCCGACTGGAGCCTCATTGGGGAGGTGAAGCAAAACCCTCGCATGCACATTCCCATCATCGGCAACGGCGATATCACCACCCCTGAGCGAGCTGCCGAATGTTTCGAACGATATGGCGTCGATGCCGTGATGGTGGGTCGTGCCACTTTCGGACGGCCCTGGATATTCAAGGAAATCACCAATTACCTGCAAGGCAAGCAGGAAACGCTCTCGCTTGACTGGAAGCTGGATATCCTGAAACAGCAGGTCCTCACCAGCGTGGAGCGCATCGACGAATACCGAGGCATCCTGCACGTACGTCGCCATCTGGCTGCCTCGCCGCTTTTCAAAGGCATCCCTAACTTCCGCGACACACGCATACGGATGCTTCGTGCCGAAACCATTGACGAACTTTTCGGCATTCTGGAGGATATCCGAACGCTTTTGAACGCACAGCAAACAGCATGATACAGGAATATGAGATAATGGCCCCTGTGGGTTCGCCCGATTCGCTGGCCGCAGCCTTGCGTGCCGGTGCCGACAGCGTTTATTTTGGCATCGAGCACCTGAACATGCGTGCCCATTCAGCTTCCACCTTCACGATAACAGATCTTCAGCGGATTGCCGAGGAATGTCGTCGTTGCGGGGTGAAGAGCTATCTTACCGTGAACACCATCATATACGGCGAGGACCTCCCGATGATGCGTCAGATACTCGATGCGGCACGTCAGGCTGGCATTTCGGCCATCATTGCGTGCGACATCGCGGTGATGCAGTATTGCTGTCAGATTGGACTCGAGGTACATCTCTCTACGCAGCTCAACATCAGCAATATCGAGGCTCTCCGCTTCTACGCGCAGTTTGCCGACGTGGTGGTGCTGGCTCGCGAACTGAATCTTGAGCAGGTGGCCGACATACACCGACAGATAGTGGAGCAGCACATTTGCGGCCCCTCGGGCAGGCTCATACGCATCGAGATGTTCTGTCACGGAGCCCTCTGCATGGCTGTCAGCGGCAAGTGTTACCTCAGTCTGGACAATATGGGTCGCAGCGCCAACCGCGGTGAGTGCATGCAGTTGTGCCGGCGCACCTACACCGTGCGCGACCGTGAGACCGGTACGGAACTCGACATAGACAACAAATACATCATGTCGCCGCGCGACCTGAAAACCATCCGCTTCATCGACCGCATGATGCAGGCCGGCGTGCGTGTGTTCAAAATCGAAGGTCGTGCGCGCGGTCCTGAGTATGTGGACACCGTGGTGCGATGTTATCGCGAAGCCATCGAATCTGTCTGCGACGGGACCTTCTCCGAGGAGCGTAAGGACGAATGGGACAGCCGCTTGGCTCGCGTCTTCAACCGTGGTTTCTGGGACGGTTATTATCTGGGGCAGTCCCTGGGCGAATGGAGCAACGTGCACGGCTCGATGGCCACCGAGCGGAAGGTCTATGTGGGGCGCGGCGTGAAATACTACAACCGCCTGCAGGTGGCTGAGTTCAAAATCGAAGCCTCGACGCTCAGCGTGGGCGACCGCATCCTCATCACAGGCCCCACCACCGGTGCGCTCGAAGCCACGGTCGGCGAAATCCGTTTCGACCTGCGCCCTGTGCAGACCGCCCTGCAAGGCCAGCACATCAGCATCCCGCTGCCCACGAAAATTCGCCCCAGTGACAAACTTTTCAAACTCATTTCCAACTGATTATCTTTCCGAAACGACATGCCATCATTCAGCCTGCGCAGATTCGTCCTTGCCGTTATTCTGACCATACTCCCCATCGGGATGACGGCGCAGAAGACCTATAAACTGAAGAAATGGCACGTCCCTGCTGCCCACTACAGCGGCATCACGCCGATGGGTGACGGGCGCTATGCCGTGGTCTCCGACGAGGAGTCGCAGGCTGGTTTCTACGTTTGGCGCGTGGAGATAGATACGCTGAAAGGCCGCGTGCGGAACGTCAGCGACGAGGGCTTCCGTGGCGTTGCCTTCGACATCGACCGCGATGCCGAGGGCGTGGCTTTCTGTCCGCCGTTGCAGACCGTTTTCGTGAGCGGCGAGGCCGACCAGCGCATACTGGAACACAGGATCGACGGCACGCTGACGGGGCGCGAACTGGCTGTCCCGACCGACTACGGCAAGAGCCGCATACAGGCGAATCGCGGATTCGAGGCGCTCGGATACGACAGCCTGCGCGCGAGTTTCTGGACCAGCCCCGAGTCGCCGCTGCAGGGCGAGAGTGGCTTACGGGTGCCGCTCCTGCGGTTCGGTACCGACTTGCGCCTGCAACAAACTGTTGATTACGAGCTGGATGCACCACAGGCTCGCAACCACGGACGCGACCACTACCACGGTGTTGTGGCCATCACGCCGATGGCCGACGGCACGTTGCTCATCCTGGAGCGCGAGGCTCGCATTGCGCGTCGTTACAGTGGAAGCCGATGCTGGTGCCGCCTCTATCAGTTCGACCCATCGACGGGTACCAAACGCCTGCGCTCGCAGTGGTGCACACGTCTCACACCCACCAATTCGCGTTTCTCGAACTACGAGGGCATGTGCCTCGGTCCCAAGCTGGCTGACGGACGGCAGACCGTGCTGCTCGTGGCCGATTCCCAGGGAGGATATGGCCGCGCGCTGTGGCATCTGCGCGACAAGCTGCGCCTGCTCATTCTGGAGCCCGAAGAGCAGGAATAATCATTACAATTCTCGGTTCCTATTTCGTCTCGGAATTCATTTTCTACGCTTGCATCGTGTTTCGTCACCTGACGCACCACGTTGCGATGGCTGTCGCACCACGGTGCGTTTTCCCGAAAACAGCGTTCCTTGCGGAATTTCATCGGTGGAACGAACTGGATGCAAAATTTTCGATTACTGAGAATCAGACGCTTACATTTCCGCCGAATTGAGGTCTTCACCCCTGCGCAGCGAAGGTCACCCATTCTCATCGCTCTTCACGATGCTTTTCGACACCCCTCGCGATGCTCTTCAGTGAAGCAATCTTCCGATTATGTTACATCTACGCTTCTCTATTGTGCGCTGGAATGTAATCGGCCGTATCATCCAAATTGGTGAGGGAAAAACTCGGTGCGCAGCGACTTTTATCTGCATCCACCGGGCGACGTAGTGGCCTGATAGTACCTCTATAATATATTCTATATGCCTGATAATTAAGACATAATGTCCACAAAAGAGACAGTTTGTCAGCCTAATCGGTTTAAGAAATCTTTCAAGTGTTATCGGTTTGTTAAAATCCGCTGACAGAAGGTCATATTGCGCCTTTCGGCCAGCTTTTTGTGAAATAGAGGGTGTACGGCAACGAGCCGTGAGAACGAAAATATAACAAACAAAAGAAAGGAGATACGATTATGTTACCAATGATGAAAAGAAACGCATCCTTCGGTTGGATGCCTGCAATCATGAGTGAGTTCTTCAACGAATTTCCCGCAGCCTGCGAGGTTCGCAGCAACAATCCCGCCATCAACGTCCAGGAGGACAAGGACGGATATCATCTGGACTTTGCAGTACCCGGCGTGACGAAGGACGAGGCCAGTGTAGAGCTGACCAAAGAGGGTAACCTGCTGGTGAAAATCGAGAGCAAGAAACAAAGCGAGCAGAAGAGCAACGACGGCAAACAGTGGCTGCGCCGCGAGTTCAGCTACCAGAAGTACGACCAGCTCTTCACGCTGCCCGAGGACGTCGAGAGCGACGGCATCACAGCTTCCGTAGCCGACGGCATTCTCAGCATCCTGCTCCCCAAGAAGGCCGAGGAACCTCAGCCCGAAAGCCGCAGGATTGCCGTGAACTGAAAAAGTTAATAACCACAAATGTAGAGAGGCCTGCCCCACAAACGGAGCAGGCCTCTCTGTGTTTTCGGCGTGAGAGCTTTCGCAGTAAGGCACAAAAAAGAGGAAACGTACAATACGCTTCCTCCGTTTGGTAACCCGCTTGGGGCTCGCGCTCGGCTCCGTGAGCCGCTTTCAGAGCGTAGCGGTTGAAAGAACCCTTGGGTGAGAGCCTTTGCAGTAAGGCACAAAAAAGAGGAAACGTACAATACGCATCCTCCGTTTGGTAACCCGCTTGGGGCTCGAACCCAAGACCCCCACATTAAAAGTGTGATGCTCTACCAACTGAGCTAGCGAGTCAGCCAAAATGCTAATGGTTCATACGATTAGCGGGTGCAAAGGTACATACTTTTTCTGTTTCTGCAAATTTTTGTGCCACTTTTTTTATTCAACGCTATTGCTGAAAGCCCCCATAGGCACGGCACGCAGCGGCGAGATGCTCACTCTTTCAGAATGAATCGCCGGTAGTAGGAGATGCAGAGCGTGGTGAGCGGCAGGGCTATGATGAGGCCGATGAAGCCCAGGAGGCTGCCCCAGATGGAGAGGCTCAGCAGGATCATGGCCGGATTGAGACCCATCACGTGTCCCATGATGCGCGGGGTGAGAAACATATCTTGTATGGTCTGTACTACCGCAAAGACAATCAGCGCCGTGAGCAGGATGAACCAGAAGTTCTGTCCCGTGTCGGCGGCTTTCAGCATGGCCAGCAGGATGGTGGGTATGAAGCCGAGCAGCTGGAGATAGGGCACCAGATTGAGGAAACCGATGAAGAGTCCCAGACCGATGGCCATCGGGAAGTCGATGATGAGAAATCCGATGCTGAAGAGAATGCCCACACAGAGTGCCACCAGCGACTGGCCGCGGAAGTAGGAGTTCATGCCGTTCTTCACGTCTTCCATCACCATAGAGGCGAACTTGCGGTGGTCGCTCGGGATGAGCTTCAGCATACCATCGGAGAGTTTCTCGTAGTCGGAGAGGATGAAGAATGTGTAGAGTAGTACGATGAAGAAACTGAATATGCCGATGGCAAAGCTGATTGTGCCCGAGAGGATTCCCCACAGTTGCATGGCCAGCCCTTGTGCGGCATCCATGAAGTTGCTCTGCTGGATGAGTTGCAGGAGCGAGTTGCTGTCGATATGTTTTGACACGAAGTCCTGCACGCGTGCCGGTATGTCGCTCTCGCCCAGGCGTGTGCTCATGTATTCGCTCACCAGTGTGCTCATGCGCGAACATTCGTCCACGATGGGCGGAATCACCATTATCACCAGTCCTGTCAGGACGGCCAGCACGATGAGCAGTGCCGCCATGATGCTCAGGAAACGGCTGCGCAGGTGGGCCTTGTATTGCAGAAAGCACACCAGGGGATATATCATGTAGGCCAGCAACCAGGCCACGAAGAAGGGTAGCAGCACCGTGCTCAGCCGGTTGATGAGCCAGATGACTGCCAGCACGATGGCCAGGATGACAAGACCGCGGATGAAGCGGTCGAAGGTGATTTCTTTCTCGAACATGCTTTTATTCTTTTTTATCGGAGGTATCTGTTCTCGGTCCGGCGATGCCGTTGCCCGAATCTGCATCTTTCGTCCTTCGGTGTCTGTTTCTTCCACAAAGTTACGACTTCTTTCGCTAATTCTCAAAGCTTTCCGCCCGATTTATTTCATCCCTTCCGTCAACGTGGCGAAATGCACCGTGCTTTTCGGGCTGACGCACCACGTTGCGACAGCTTGCGCACCACGCTGCGACGCCCGTCGCACCACGGTGCGTTTTTGACACGAATCAGTCATCACGTGCCGAAGCAGTGGAAATCGTACTGAAATTTTGGTAGTTCGGCCACTTCTTCGTAATTTTGCCGAGAAAAGACGCACGTAGATGGGAACACTCTATCTGGTACCGACGCCGGTGGGCAATCTGGAGGACATCACCGCCCGCGCCCTGCGCATCCTGCGCGAGGCCGACCTCATTCTGGCCGAAGATACACGCACGAGTGGCAACCTCTTGAAACACTTCGATATACACAATGCCATGCTCTCGTATCACAAGTTCAACGAGCATCAGACCGTGGCGAGTGTGGTGGAGCGTCTGCGCGGCGGCGCAGTGGTGGCTGTGATCTCAGACGCCGGCACACCCGGCATCAGCGACCCCGGCTTTCTGGTGGCGCGCGAAGCCATACGTGCGGGCATCGAGGTGGTGACATTGCCGGGCGCCACAGCCTTCGTGCCGGCTCTGGTGAGCAGCGGTCTGCCATGCGACCGTTTCTGCTTCGAAGGCTTCCTGCCTCAGAAGAAAGGCCGTCAGACGCGGCTCGAGGCTCTGCGCGACGAGACACGTACGATGATTTTCTACGAGTCGCCCCACCGCGTGGTGAGAGCACTCATGCAATTCGCCGAGGTGTTCGGTCCCGACCGTCCTGTCAGCGTCTGCCGCGAGATAAGCAAAATCCACGAGGAGAGCGTGCGCGGCACGCTGGCCGAGGCATTGGCTCACTTTCAGGAAAACGAACCGCGCGGCGAATTTGTCATCGTCGTGGGCGGAAAAGAAGAGAATCGCAAAAGCGAACAGAATACAAAAGATAACCCGTAAATATCAAACGTATGAAGAAACTATTGATTGGAATCCTCGGCCTCGTGGCTCTGGAATCATGTCTGCCTTCGAGCAAGGCCGATCGTGAAGCTGCACAAATCGAGCGCGACTCGCTGCAGCGCATCATAGACGAGAAAGACGTGGAACTGAACGACATCATGGGCACCATCAACGAGGTGCAGGAAGGAATACGCCGTATCAACGAGGCACAAGGACGCGTGACCATCGCCGACGGAAACCGTGAGAGTGCCAGCAGCAAGGAGGTGATTCGCGAAAACATGGAGTTCATTCAGGAAGCCATGCAACAAAACCGCGACATGATAGCCCAGTTGAAAGAGAAGCTGCGCGTGTCGAACCTCAATGCAGACAAACTGGTGAAAACTGTAGAAAACCTGCAGAAGCAGATTGACGACCAGGCACAGCAGATTCAGGAACTGCAGGCCGAGATAACTGAGAAAAACGAGCAACTGATGACGCAGGGCGTGCAAATAAATGCACAGGGCGAGCAGATTGCGACTCTGACACAGGACAACGCAGCTAAGGCTGCCACCGTGGCAGAGCAGGAAGCCGAGCTGAACAAGGCCTGGTTTGTCTTCGGAACCTCCAAAGAACTGAAGGACCAGAAAATCCTCACTAAGGGCGACGTGCTCAAGAACGGCGACTTCAACAAGGACTACTTCACGCCTGTCGACATCCGTTACGACAAGGACATCAAGTTCTACAGCAAGAGCGCAAAACTCCTCACCTCGCATCCCGCCGGTACTTACAAACTGGTAAAGGATGCCCAGGGACAGTACGAACTCCACATCACCGACCCGACCCGCTTCTGGAGCGTAAGCAAGTATCTGGTGGTTCAGGTGAAATAGTGCGACAGAGGCCGCAGACAAAGAGAAAAGAGATTAGATTTGAGAGAATTTAAGGAAAAGCAAAACAGCGAAGTCATCACCGAGACGCAGGCCGAGACCGCAGTCTTGGTGGGACTCGTCACACCTCTCCAGAACGAGCGCAAGACAAAGGAATACCTCGACGAACTGGAGTTTCTGGCCACCACAGCCGGTGCCGTCACCGTGAAACGCTTCACACAGCGCATGAACGGACCCAGCAGCGTCACCTATCTGGGCAAAGGTAAACTCGACGAGATACGCGAATACATCGTCCGTGAAGAAGATGCCGAACGCCCCGTCGGAATGGTCATCTTCGACGACGAACTCAGCGCCAAGCAACTGCGCAACATTGAGAACGTGCTGAAAGTGAAGATACTGGACCGCACGACACTCATCCTCGATATCTTTGCCATGCGGGCACAGACCGCAAATGCCAAGACACAGGTGGAGCTGGCACAATACCGATACATGCTCCCACGACTGCAGCGTCTGTGGACACACCTCGAACGTCAGGGCGGCGGCTCGGGCGGCGGAGGCGGCAAAGGCACGGTGGGACTGCGTGGACCAGGTGAGACGCAGCTCGAAATGGACCGTCGTATCATCCTGAACAGAATGGGTCTGCTCAAGCAACGTCTGGCTGATATCGACCGTCAAAAGACCACGCAACGCAGCAACCGCGGCCGACTTATTCGTGTGGCGCTCGTGGGATACACCAACGTAGGAAAGAGCACGCTGATGAACTTACTGGCAAAAAGTGAGGTGTTCGCCGAGAACAAACTCTTCGCGACGCTCGACACCACCGTACGCAAAGTTATCATTGACAACCTGCCCTTCTTGCTGAGCGACACCGTAGGCTTCATCCGCAAACTCCCTACTGACCTCGTAGATTCCTTCAAAAGCACGCTCGACGAGGTACGCGAGGCTGACTTCCTTCTGCATGTGGTGGACATCAGCCATCCCGACTTTGAAGAACAGATTAAGGTGGTGGAAAAGACGCTTGCCGACCTGGGCTGCGCCGACAAACCTTCCATGATTATCTTCAATAAGGTCGATGCCTACACGTGGACTGAAAAGGATGCCGACGACCTGACGCCTGCAACGCGTGAGAATGTGTCGCTCGACGATCTCATCCGCACATGGATGACCCGCCTGGGCTCCGATTGTCTGTTCATATCGGCACGCGAGAAGACAAACTTCGACACACTGCGTCAGGTGCTTTATAACAAGGTGCGCGAACTGCATGTGCAGAAATATCCCTACAACGATTTTCTCTTTGAGAAATACGACATCGAAACAACCGAGACAGAAGAAAACAATTAAACTAATAAAACAGCAATGACAGATTTCAAGTATGCTCCCATGTTTCAGATGGGAAAGGACGAGACAGAGTACTATCTCCTGACTAAGGAAGGTGTCTCGGTGAGTGAGTTCGAAGGCCACAAGATATTGAAAGTGACACCCGAAGCGCTGACACGGATGGCCAATGCAGCCTTCCGCGACGTCAGTTTCCTCCTGCGCCGTTCCCACAACGAGCAGGTCGCCAAGATTCTCTCTGACCCCGAAGCGAGCGATAACGACAAGTATGTGGCACTGACATTCCTGCGCAACGCCGAAGTCTCTGCCAAGGGAAAGCTTCCTCTCTGCCAAGACACCGGCACGGCCATCATTCATGGCGAGAAGGGACAGCAGGTGTGGACTGGTTTCTGCGACGAAGAAGCACTCTCGCTCGGCGTCTTCAAAACCTACACCGAAGAGAATCTCCGCTACAGCCAGAACGCTCCGCTCAATATGTATGACGAGGTAAACACAAAGTGCAACCTGCCGGCACAGATTGACATCGAGGCCACCGAAGGCATGGAATATCGCTTCCTGATGGTGACAAAGGGTGGCGGCTCGGCCAACAAGACCTATCTCTATCAGGAGACGAAGGCGCGCATACAGAATCCCGGCACGCTCATTCCGTTCCTCGTCGAAAAGATGAAGACACTGGGCACGGCTGCCTGTCCGCCCTACCACATCGCAATCGTCATCGGCGGAACCAGTGCCGAGAAGAACCTGCTGACGGTGAAACTGGCCAGCACGCACTATTACGATTCGCTGCCCACCACGGGTGACGAGACGGGACGTGCCTTCCGCGACATCGAACTCGAGAAGCAACTCCTCGAAGAGGCCCACAACATCGGGCTGGGTGCACAGTTCGGCGGCAAGTACATGGCTCACGACGTGCGCGTGGTGCGTCTGCCGCGACATGGTGCCAGCTGCCCCATCGGACTGGGCGTCAGCTGCTCGGCCGACCGCAATATCAAGGCCAAGATTGACGAGAACGGCATCTGGATTGAGAAGATGGATGACAAGCCCTACGAGCTCATCCCCGAGGAACTCCGCAACGCCGGCGAGGGCGAGGTGGTGAAAATCGACCTCAACCAGCCCATGAGCGAGGTTTGCAAGATACTGACCAAGTATCCCGTAAGCACCCGTCTGAGTCTGAACGGCACCATCATCGTGGGTCGAGACATCGCCCATGCCAAGATAAAAGCGCGTCTGGATGCCGGCGAAGGCATGCCGCAATATCTGAAAGACCATCCCATCTACTACGCAGGTCCTGCCAAGACCCCGGCCGGAATGGCGTGCGGCTCCATGGGACCCACAACAGCCGGGCGTATGGACCCCTATGTCGATGAGTTCCAAGACCACGGAGGTTCGCTCATCATGCTGGCCAAGGGCAATCGCTCGCAGGCTGTCACCGATGCCTGCCGCAAGCACGGAGGCTTCTACCTCGGCTCCATTGGCGGTCCGGCAGCCATCCTGGCACAGAACAATATCAAGAGCATCGAGTGTGTGGAATATCCCGAACTGGGCATGGAGGCCATTTGGAAAATCGAGGTCGAGGACTTCCCCGCCTTCATCCTCGTCGACGACAAGGGTAACGACTTCTTCAAGCAACTCAAGCCTTGCTGCCCCAAGAATAAATAATGTATAAGCCACTCAATTTGGTAACATCATGAGTGAAGAAACTTATGCAGTGGGCGTTGACCCCATCCAGCCAGCGCTCATCGTAACCGAGGAAATGAAGGCGACCCTTCGGAGTTCAGTCCGTTGGGCCAAATTCTTGCTGGTTGTTATGACCATCATGCTCGTTCTCCTTCTCTGCCTTGGCGTCGTTCTCATCATTTTTGCCAATAAATCGACTCTGCTCATCCTCCCCTATGCATCATCGGAGCTTTTCGTGCAGGGCATTATCGACGTCGTTCTCGTCCTCTTGCTGATATACCCCCTTGTCAAGGGTTATATCTTTTGCAAAAGCATCCGGAGGGCGTGTGACACAGACAGCGAGACTGAGCTTGCGCGCGGATTATCCGCCATGCGCTTGTGGTTGCGTTTCTATGGCATCCTCACCATCATCGCTCTCGTCCTCTATCCGCTGCTCGCCATCGGATTCATTATCGCCAGGTCTGACTGAACAGTTTCGGAGGGCCTGACTGAGAAATGTTAAAAACGCACCGTGGTGCGTTGGCCATCGCAACGTGCTGCGTCGGGCGTCGCACCGTGGTGCGTTTCCTGTCGGTCCACGGTGTTCGTGAGGAAAGCCCTGCTGCATCCTCGTCCGGAGGAGACAGCAGGGCTTTGTCATGCCTGCGTGGCACGTGTGTGCTGCGGTTCGGTCAGTCTTGGCGTTTGGGCAGGTTGAATCCTGTAAGGAGCAGTCGCGGCTGGCCGGCATGGACATCCTCGTCGTGCCATTCGACGCTGACCGGCATCTGCTCGCCCGGCATCAAGTGGAAATAATTCTGGCTGTAGAATACAGGCAGAATCTGGTTGCCATCGCCGTCCACCAGCGAGAGACGCAGCATGAGGGCGGGCTCGCTGCCGGTGTTGGTCACGAGATATTGTCCCGGAGCATCGCCTGCGGTGAGGCTCACCTGGGCCGTGGGTAGCGTGAAGAGGTCCTGCTGCGACGGTGTGGTGGAGAGGACGTATACGTTTTTCGACGGCTGCGCTTCGCCAGCCTCGCTCTGGATGGAGAGGGAGAGGAAATAGGTGCCTTCGTAGCCCTCGGGAGCGCCAGCCCAGAAACAGTCGATGGTGGTGTCGGTGAGCGATTCCACGCGTGCAGTGCGCTGCCACAGAGGACTTCCGTGCAGGTCGTAGATGGTGGCTTCGATGGTGACGAGGCTGCTCGGTGCCGAGAGGTTGACCATCTGCACCATACCCGTGAGCGCGTTGTACTGGGCGTGAAGGGGTTCGCAGGCCTTACGCACGCCAAAGTAGGCGGCGGTGGGTGCCAGGTAGTAGTCGTAGGTCTGCCATACCATCGACGGCCAACACGGGTGGCTCATCCAGATGAGGAGTCCCTGGCGCTGCGTGTTCGAGGCCTCGTACATGGCGCGGTATCCGTCGTAGTTCTGCCATTGGGCTATCGCAGCGTAGGCCGAGACGCCGGGCTCTCGCAGGGGACCGAAGCGGTTGAGCAGAATCTGATTGAAAGATGAACCGGCCTGCGCACCCTGCTGCGTGAAGTCGTGCTGCCCCCAGGCATCGCCCTGCGGCCACAGATGTTCTGTCGTCATCATGCGCCTGAGACTTTCGGCTTCGGGTATGTTGGGCATTCCCCGTTCGGTGTGTAGCTTGCCCGTCTGCTTCTCGAAATACTCCTCCACCGGTCGTGCCTGATAGGGCCCGTGGCCGCTGACACCGTCGTCGGCAGAGCTCGGAATGTAGAGCGAACCCGGGAGCAACTGGCTGGTGATGCGCTTCAGCTGGGTGTTGATGGTCTCAGGAGGATAGCCCTCGTTGCGTCCGCAGAAGAGTGCGATGGATGCATGATGGCGGATGCGGCGGACATAGTCGGTGGCGTTTTGGAGGAACATGCGCTCGTCGTCCGGGTTAGGTCCGTCCACGGGATTGGCGAGCCAGAAGTCCTGCCACACCATCACACCGTAGCGGTCGCAGGCTTCGTAGAATTCCTCGTCGCCCGTCTGTCCCACCCAGTTCCGAATCATGTTGCAGTTCATCTCGCGGTGGTATCTGACGGCTGCGTCGTACTCTCTACCTCGATAGTTGAGGTGATTCTCGGGGAAGCCCCAGTTGCCGCCAAGGGGTACGAGCCGCTGACCGTTGACATATATCTGCAACTGGCTCATTTCGTCCTTGTAGGTCACTTCACGAATGCCCGCCTTATAAGAGATGGCGACGCTGTCGGTCGACGCTGCCGATGTGTTCGGGAAGAAGGCAAAGCCGGCATCGTAAAGGAAGGGCTCGCCGTATCCCACAGGCCACCAGAGCTGCATTTCCTGCTGGCGGAGCTGTGCGAACTGGGCAGGATTGAAGGTGATTTCGCTTTCGGACTCAGGTTCTATAAGTACGTTCTTCTCGAAACGAATGTCTCCGATGTGACCTTGCAGAAGTCCTGCCACCTGTTCTCTGGAATAGTTGTGCAGGACGACCCGCGGTGTCATTGTGGCGCGACCGTCAGTGAGTGTCGTGGTCACTAAGGGGTCGGATACGGTGACGGCGCTGGTGGCGGTCAGATAGACGTCGTTCCAGATGCCGATGTCGCGGCCGGGGATGGTGGTAATCCAGTCCCATCCGATGGTGGCATGGAATGTGGGATTGTCCGCTCCCAGCACGCCGCCGTTGAAACTGGTGTTCAGTTGTGTCTTGGTTTTGCGTGCTCCCGGATGAGCTGTGCGCCGGATAATCACTTCGAGCTGGTTCTCACCCTTCTTGAGGTATTCCGAGATGTCGAACTGTCCGCGCTTGAAGGCTCCTTCGATGCGCCCCAGTCGCTCCCCGTTCAGCCATACGTCGGCTTTCCAATTGATGCCGTCGAAGTTGAGCAACACGTGTTTGTCTGCCATCTCCTTGGGCACCGTGAACGTGCGGCGATAGCGGAAATCGCGGTTGAAGTATGTTTCGGAAATCATCGACAACTGGTCATCGAAGTTCGGGTCGGGCAGTGCACCGGCGTTGTAGTAGGACGAAAGGACCGTAGCCGGCACGGTGGCAACAATCTCGGGGCCGCAGGCTTCGGGGCGTTCTTTATTGTCTGTGGCTTGAGGTCTGAGGGGGCAGAGCGTCCATGCACCTCCGTTCAGATAGTATCTGTCTCCCTTCCATCCTGCTTCGGGTTGCGGTTGTGGTGAAACACCGCCGCGCCCCATCACTTCCATCTCAGAGATTGCTGCTGCTCCGTCGGTGGTTACGCGTACATATCGTGCCTTTTGGTTCATGTGAAGCACGGTTGCGCGCGTCGAGCAGGTCAGTTTTCCGACGGGTGTCCATTGCTGTGCGTCGTTCGAGATGTCGATGGAACATGTGCCGGAGGGCAGGGCTGGGTGGAGCTTCACGGATGTTATGCTGGCTACGTCGCCGAGGTCAACATAGGCCCACTCAGGTCCGTCGGTGAGCCATGTGCTGCTGAAATGTTGCGAGGGCAGCAGCGTGTGCACGTCTTCTCCGTTCTTGCGCAACGTGATTTCCTTTATCGACCAATAGAGCGCATTGCCCTCTTGCAGCGTGAATTTCAGTTGGTTGAAAGTGCGAAGGCCCTCCAATGAGAATGCCTCTTTCAGTGTTCGTGCCGGTTTGCCTCCGTCTTCGGTCTGTTTGTTGGGGTCGCTGCTCACCTTGCCGCGATATGGTGTTCCCGGCAGTTCCTTGCCTTCCGACGTGGCGGTATGGCTCTTGCTGTTTCCCTGGCTTGTCTGGCATTTCAGCGTGTAGCCCTCGTTGGGTCGCAGGTCGTCATAGGCCACATATCCCTCGAGCACCACCTCGTCGGCTTCCACGGTCATGCCTTTCCATTCGTATGCCAGCGTGGCCTGGGCCCCTTCCACCATGATGTTCGACCACTCGCTTTCGTTGGTGGCCAGTTCGCGCTCGGCTGTCGGGAGCGGTTTCCCGTTGCGCAGGACTATCAGGTGTGGAGGTTCTCCGGTGGATATCTCACCGTCGGTGAGGAGTTGTGCCGTCAGGTTCTTGTCGTGGGCCGAGGATTGATACACGGCGCGATGGAGCGCCAGGTTGCGTGACGATGTGTCGGCTTTCGGCGCGGGACCGAAGTATTCCGAAGGTCGTCCGGGGTAGATGCCGATGCCGCGTGTCTGCTGAACCTGGGCGGAAGCGGCCGTGGCGAGCATTGTCAGGAAGAGGAAGGCGAAGCGTCTCATGTGTTGAAAAATATGCTTACTTGGTGAATCGATGTTTATCGGCTGCCAGTCCGTGCCGCAGCCCGTCGGGAAAGTCCTCGCGAGGAGGGGCGAATGGCGCTTTGGCTTCGTGGCATGTGTGGCTTGTCTTGACGTCGGTTTCAATAGGTTTATTATGAGTGACTTATGTATCTGTCTGCGGCGATTATGCCCAATGTTGTGCGATGTGCCGGAAAACGCACCGTGGTCCGTCGGCTGTCGCACCGTGGTGCGCAGGCCTTCGCAACGTGGTGCGACGGGCGTCGCACTGTGGTGCGTTTTGTCTCACGTTGCAGCATTCGGCCTTCAGTTTTGGTCGGCTATCTCTGTCGCGGGCTGTGGGCGAGACGCTTTCTTCCGTCGCCAGTAGTGGTAGAGCAGGACGATGCCGATGACGTATAGCACGGCGATGAGTGTCCACAGGGCGGTGCCGCTCAGTCCCATCCATTCGGCATACGAGAAATCCTCGGCATCTTCGCCCAGCCGGAGCATCTCCTCCACCGAAAAGGAGTTGTTGGCAATGTGGATGATTGAGACCAGGACAATGTTGCGTGTGCAGTGGTAGATGAAACCCAGCATCAGTCCTGCGATGAAGGCGAAGAATATCTGTGCCGGATTGAGGTGTATGATGCCGAAGAGAAACGCACTGAAAACGATGGCCTTCCATGGGCGGATGCCGGCGCGGAGCATGGCGCCCTCTGCTCCCTCGCGGAAGATAAGTTCCTCAGCAATAGGCCCTATGATTCCCAGAAAGAGGGCACCGCCGCTGGTCTTCACCAGGGCATACATCTCCTGCTCCGATATGTTGGGCAGGTCGAGTTGCTCGTTCAGCAGGTCGGTGGCAATGATGCATACGATAGCTCCCACTATCGCCAGACAGGCGTTGCTCCAATGGAAGGGCCGCGGATCGAATGTGCGGGGGATGCGCAACATCTTCTTCCACCACAGGAAGAGACAGGTGCTAATCACCGAAAGGAGCATCGCCGCAATTGTTGCATAGTTCCTAAACTCATTGCTGGCGACACCCATCAGCACGAAAGGACCCATAATGATGATAGCCCAAAGGACTTGTGTGACGGGGTATAACAATGCCGCCAGAAACGATTTCAGATAGATATTCGATGTATTCATGGTTAGGTTATGTTTTATCTTTTCATTCGTCCATTTGAACCGTGCGGTGCAATACAAACTGGAGCGCCTCGCGCATAATTTTCGCACCACTCAGATAGATGATGCCCAGATAGAGCGCGGCAGCCAACACGACCTTGCATATCAGCAGGCACAGTATGTTCTCAATCGGTCTTGTGACCCACCATGTGAACGACATCACAGCCAGACTGATGACGAGGAATGGCAACACGTCGCGCAGCGCATCCCAAAGACTGAGACGTATAAGGCGCCAGGCAAAGAACTGCCATACGAAGAGCCATATGAGATTGAGACAGATGAAGTAGACGACCATCGCATAGATACCGTAGGGAATCAGGACAATCAGTCCCAGAATGACAAGTGCGCTCAGGCAGACCGTGTTCCACAAGTTGATGCTGCTGCGCCCCTGGCTGATGGTCATCTGGCTGTAGAGCGTAGCCAAAGGGAAAATGGCTCCGTAGATGCTCAGCATGGATAGCAGCATGGCGCTCTCTTCCCATTTCTGCCCAACTACCAACAACAGGAACTCGCGGGCAATGAGACCCATACCTAACATACATGGGAAGGAGATGAACGAGACGAAGCGCAACATCTTTCGGAACACCTTGCGATAACGTGCGTTATCGTCAGTGACCCGCGACAAAACAGGTTGCGCCACGCCCGTCAGCATGCCATTGATGGTGTTGGCACACATGTCGTCCCACTTGCGCGCCGTGCCGTAGATGCCTGTCTGGTGCTCACCGTAGAACCTGCCGAGCAGCAGTCCGAGGATGTTGCTGCTAAGTGTGTTCACGATGTTTGTCAGCAGCAACTTGCAACCAAAACCGAACATCTTCCATGCCGGGCGTATGTCAATCTGGAATGAAGGTCGCCATGGCGAGTAGTACCAACTCAATATGGCCACAAAGAGAATGTAAAGCACGTTCTGTGCAGCCAGACTCCAGTAGCCGCAGCCCGTCCATGCCATTGCAACCGATACACAGCCCGAAAGCACCACTGCAACAATGTTGACGATGCACATCTCGCGGTTCATCAGATTCACGAAAAGGTAGGCGCGCTGCACGGTTCCCAGACTGCTGAAGAAGAATCCGAGGAAGAGAAAACGAGCCAGCCACGTCAATTCCGGAATGTTGTAGAAACGGGCGATGAGTGGTGCGCAGAAGAAAAGAATGATGTAAAGCGAGGTGCCGATGGCTGCCTGTAGCCAAAAGACTGCATTATAGTCGCGGTGTGTGCGCACTTTCAGATTGCACAGTGCCGCAATGAAACCACCTTCCTGTAAGACACTGCCCAAGGAGGCAAACACCATTAGCATGGTAATCTTGCCATAGTCCGTGGTGTCGAGCCGACGCAGCAGAAGGATGCCTATCAGTGCGCCCAGCACTTGCACGGCGCCGTTGTTCAGCATGCCCCATGCGAATCCACGGGCGGCCTTGTCTTTCAGTTCATGGTTCACGATATGATGCTTCCCGGTTTCACTTCGCCCATGGTGGTGGTCAGATTGAGGTCGCCATTCCAGTTCACGGCACTCAGTATCATGCCGCAGCTTTCCTCGCCCATCATCTGTCGCGGTGCCAGATTGGCGATGAAAAGTACGCGCTGGCCCACCAGTTGTTCTGGTTCATACCATTGTGCTATTCCGCTCAGGATGGTGCGCATCTTGCCGGTACCGTCGTCGATGGAGAATTTCAGCAGTTTCTTGCTCTTCTTCACTTTCTCGCAGGCCTTCACGATGCCTACGCGGATGTCCAGTTTCTCGAAGTCGTCGAAGGGAATGTCCGGCTTCACGGGTGCTGGTTCGTAGGCGGCTTCTTCGTTGGCCTTGATGGTGTCCTCCAGTTTCTTAATCTGGGCAGCCACTACGTCGTCTTCGATTTTCGTGAAGAGCAGTTCGGGCTTTGGCAGTTGTTTTCCAGACGGCAGCAGGGTGGTGCTTCCTAGGTCTTCCCAACTGAACGTGTCCATCGCAATCATCTGGCGCAGGCGCTGGCTGCTGAAGGGCAGGAAGGGCTCGAAGGCAATGGCCAGGTTGGCGGTCAGCTGGAGCGAGATGTTGATGATGGTCTTTACGCGTTCGGGGTCAGTCTTGATGAGCTTCCACGGTTCGCAGTCGGCAATATATTTGTTTCCGATGCGTGCCAAGTTCATGGCTTCCTTCTGTGCTTCGCGGAACTTGAAGTTCTCTATCAGCGTCTCGAGACGGGACTTCACGTCGCGGAATTCATCGAGCGTCTCGCGGTCGTAGTCGTTCAGTGCGCCGCATTCGGGCACACGTCCTTCGTAGTATTTCTGCGTCAGTTGCAGTGCGCGGTTCACGAAATTGCCGTACACAGCCACCAGCTCGTTGTTGCAGCGAGCCTGATAGTCGGCCCACGTGAAGTCGTTGTCTTTCGTCTCGGGTGCGTTGGCCGTCAGCACATAGCGCAGTTCGTCCTGACGATTGGGCATGTCGTCGAGATATTCGTTGAGCCATACGGCATAGTTCTTCGACGTGGATATTTTGTTGCCTTCCAGGTTGAGGAACTCGTTGGCCGGCACGTTGTCGGGCAGGATATATCCGCCGTGAGCCTTCAGCATGGCCGGGAAGACGATGCAGTGGAAGACGATGTTGTCCTTGCCGATGAAGTGCACCAGACGTGTCTCGGGGTCTTTCCACCATGTCTCCCACGAGCCCAGTTCGGGGTGGGCGTCGCAGAGTTCTTTCGTGTTCGAGATGTATCCGATGGGCGCGTCGAACCATACGTAGAGCACTTTGCCCTTGGCCTCCTCGATGGGTACGGGGATGCCCCATTCCAGATCGCGTGTCACGGCGCGTGGCTTCAGCCCGTTGTCCAGCCAGCTTTTGCACTGTCCGTATACGTTCGACCGCCACTCCTGATGTTCCTGCAGAATCCACTTTTCGAGCCACTCCTGGTCCTTGTCGAGCGGCAGGTACCAATGCTTGGTGGCGCGTTTTACCAGCGGATTTCCCGTTTCGGCATTATAGGGGTTGATGAGTTCCTCGGGCGAGAGTGTCGCTCCGCATGCCTCGCACTGGTCGCCGTAGGCATCCTTGGCATGGCAGCGTGGACATTCGCCGCGTATGTTGCGGTCGCTCAGGAAGTGATCTGTCTGCTCGTCGTAGAACTGTTCTGTCACTTTATCTACGAACACCCCCTTGTCATAGAGCGTGCGGAAGAAGTCGCTCGCCAGCTTGTAGTGTGTGGGGCTGGTGGTGCGGCTGTATATGTCGAACGAGATGCCGAAGCGGCTGAACGAATCCTTGATGAGTTCGTGGTATCGGTCCACCACCTGCTGTGTGGTGATGCCCTCCTTTCGGGCGCGTATGGTCACGGGTACGCCATGTTCGTCCGAACCGCCGATGAACAGCACGGGGCGGCCCTTCAGGCGCAGGTAGCGTACGTAGATGTCGGCAGGCACATATACGCCGGCCAGATGACCGATATGCACAGGCCCGTTGGCATAGGGCAGGGCCGATGTCACAGTTGTTCTCTTGTATTGTTTTTCCATATTTCTGATGAATGATTTATTTCTATTTGCAAAGGTACGAATAAGCGCGCAAAGCGCAAAGCGAAAAAGCAATTTTCGGTTTTGAGATTTCGAGTGAGCGTACGTCAGGATGTAATTCAAGCGAACGAATGGTGAGTGAAGTGCCAAAACTCGTTTTCAGACGCCTTTTCAGAGCGGCACTTTGATATGCCGAAAAACGCACCACGCTGCGACGGGCGTCGCAACGTGGTGCGCAGGCCGTCGCACCGTGGTGCGTCAATCGATTTTCCACGGTGCGTTTTTTTATCCAGCGAATTTGTGGGGAGAAATTCAAGGCATTTTTTTGCGTTTTGCGCGCTTATTCGTACCTTTGCATACTGAAAGAGAAAAACCGAAAAGAAAAATAACGTTCACATAAACGCATTTTTTATGTCCCTAATGATCATATTCAAGCTTCTGGGCTCGCTCGCCCTGCTTATGTTCGGTATGAAATCGATGAGCGAGGCTCTCCAGAAGATGGCAGGACCGCAGTTGCGCCACGTCCTGGGTTCCATGACCACCAACCGCTTCACAGGTGTCCTCACCGGCATGTTCGTCACGGCCGCCGTACAGTCGTCCACCGCCACCACGCTGATGACTGTCTCGTTCGTTAATGCCGGGCTGCTGACGCTGGCGCAAGCCATTTCGGTGATTATGGGCGCCCACATCGGTACCACCGTCACAGCTTGGATTATGTCGCTGACCGACGTATTCAATGTGCAGAATCTTGTCTATCCGGCATTCTTCCTGGGTATCATACTCATATACATGAAGAGCCGCCGCATCGTGGGCGACTTCCTCTTCGGCGTGGCCTTCCTTTTCCTGGGTCTGGGCACACTCAAGGAGACAGGCTTCGCGCTGGTGGACGATCCCGCAATGAATGCTACCATCAGCGAGTTCTTCCAGCACTTCAACGAGACCAACTTCTGGAATTCGTTCTTCTTCCTCTTCATGGGAACCATCCTCACGCTGTGCGTGCAGTCGTCGGCCGCCATCATGGCCATCACCATGACGCTCTGTTCCACCGGCGTGCTCCACATAGACCAGGGCATCATGCTGGTGCTGGGCGAGAACATCGGCACCACCATCACCGCCAACATCGTGGCCATCGGCACCACCACACAGGCTCGTCGCGCGGCATTTGCCCACTTGAGCATCAATGTGATAGGTGTCACTTGGGCGCTCATCCTGCTGCAGCCCTTCGTAAATCTGGTCTGCTCCATCGTGGGATACGACCGCAACATCACGCCTGCCGATGCGGACTATGCCACCAATCTGGCCAAGGTATCTGTCGTGCTGGCCACGTTCCACTCCATGTTCAACGTCACCAACACGTGCGTCCAGATTTGGTTCATCCCGCAAATCGAGAAATTCGTATGCCGCGTAATCAAGCCCAAGGTTCAGGACGAGGAAGAGGACTTCCGCCTGCATTTCATCACATCGGGTATCATGAAGACGCCCGAACTCTCCGTCCTCGAGGCACACAAGGAGATAGGCTCCTTTGCCCAGCGTATGCAGCGTATGTTCAGCATGGTTCGCGACCTGCTCACCGAGAAGGACGAGGTGAAATTCAACAAGCTATATAGCCGTATCGAGAAGTACGAAGAAATATCGGACCGCATGGAACTTGAGATTGCCAACTATCTGGATCAGGTGGGCGATGCACATCTGAGCGACGATACCAAGGCAAAGATACGTGCCATGTTGCGTGAAATTTCCGAACTGGAAAGCATCGGCGACGCATGCTACAACATGGCGCGAACCATCAGCCACAAGTATCATGGCAAGCAAGACCACTTCAACGAAGCTCAGTATAAGCGCATACAGGAGATGATGGGACTCGGAGACCAGGCACTCTCACAGATGAACAGCCTCATCGGTGGCCGCAAGGAACTCTTCGACATCAACCAGACGGTGAACATCGAAAACGAGATAAACAACTATCGAAACCAACTGAAGAGCCAGAACATCAGCGACATCAACAACCACGAATACACCTACGCTGTGGGAACCATCTACATGGACCTCGTCAACGAATGCGAGAAGCTGGGTGACTATGTGGTGAACGTGGTGGAGGCTCGAATGGGGGCACGCGTGAAGAGCAACTAGTGACGACGCCTAATTATTTCATAAACATGATAAGGAAGAAGCCCTGGCACCCGAATTTCGGGAGCCAGGGCTTCTCGGTTATTTCACAGCCACGGCACGTACGCGTGGGTCGTGGAGCATGGGTAGGCGCGGATGCAGCATGAAGCAGAACTGAGACCTCTTTGGCGTGGCCACGATAAACTGGATGTCGCTCTTGCGATATTGGCTGCGCATGATGGGATACCAGCTCGCCGGGATGCGAATGGCCGATATGCAACCGCTTTCCACCACGCGGCTCAGACGTGTCACCACACTGTCTATCTGATGCTCGCTCAGTCTGCGCGGCGCCTTGGCCTCCAACGCCGTCACGGTGTAAATTTCGGCGCGATTCATCTGGTTCAGTGGCATCCAGTCGCGGCTCTCCACCATGATGCGCTCTATCCCCACTTCGTACTGGAAGAGCAGCGAGTCCAGTGCGTGTTTGAACGAGCCCTTATTCTCCTCCGAAAGATTCTCCGCTGCCAGCCAGAGCTGACTTTCCGGATGCTCCTTCATGAATGCAAAAAGGTCGCCAACCGTCTCGCTTTCCGTTTTGCTGTTGCACAGTTCCAGACGTTTCTCGTCGTTGACGCGCACCTCCACGCGGACGCTCTGGTATTGGTCTTGCAGCCTTTCCCACTGCGCGGCACCCGTGCAGTGATATTTCCACACCATGTCGGGGCGGCTGCCCATGCGTGTGGAGTAGACATAAGTCATCCAACATGCTCCGCCGATGGCAGCCAGGAGCAGGAGAAACAAGAGTGGACGCAGTTTTTTCATCTCGTAGCAACATTTATTTTCGGTGCAAAGGTACGGATAAGCGGGCAAAGTGCAAAGCGAAACGTCACTTTTCGGTTTTTCATCTTCGGGCGAGCGCGCTTTTGTCCCTCTGAAAACGCACCGTGGTGCGACGGCCGTCGCACCACGGTGCGCAGCCTGTCGCAGCACGCTGCGTCAGAGCGAAAAGCACGGTGCGTCGTCATGCCCCTTCCGGAGCACCTCTCTACGAACGGATAAAATATGATGATTTCGCCTGAAATCCTTGCCTTTCTGAAAAAGTTTTTTTATTTTTGTATTCGAAATTCCACGGAATGAACGGCCTACATATTATCACCCCCGTAAAAGACTCCATCGAATCGACGCTCGAGACGGTTCGGGCGGTCTTGTCCTCGCAAATCTCCGTTCCTTTCACCTATACCTTATATAATGATTTCAGTACGCCCGAGAATACGGCGCGCCTGCAGGAGGAATCGCAGCGGATGGGATTCCGGCTGGTGAACCTGAGCGACCTCACCACACATCCCTCGCCCAACTATCTGTTGGTGCTGCGGCGCGAACGCCTCGAATGTATGGCCGAGGATGTCGGGTTGCTGATTGTGGAGAGTGACGTCACGGTGGCCGCTGACACCTTGCAGGGCCTGTGGGACGAGGCTGTGACACGCTCCGACGTGGGCATCGCAGCCGCGGTGACGGTGGACGCTCAGGGACAGATAAACTATCCCTACCAGCATCTGCAGGGGATGGAGAATCAGGTGATAGACAGCCGCAAGCATTGCTCGTTCTGTTGCTCGCTGCTCACGCCCGAATTGATGCGCAGAGTGGATTTCGACGAGCTCGACAGCACGAAGAATTGGTTCGACGTCACCATCTCGCACCGCGCCCTCGAGGCCGGTCTCCACAACTACGTCGCCACGACGTTGCCCGTGGTGCACAGACCTCACAGCAGCCGCCCGTGGAAGCAGCTCAAGTACAAGAATCCTTTGAAGTATTACTGGATAAAATGGACCCGCGGGTTCGACAAGATCTGAGAGACGAACATGACCTACGAGTTGTTGCCCGAATATGCACAGTTGAAAGATTTTCTGCTGTCGTTGCCTCAAAAATTTGAGAACGGCGAGGGCGTACTCATCCATTCGGGTCGCAACCAGTTGCGTCGTTTCGAGGTGGACGGCATTTCGCTGGTCGTGAAATCGTACAGAAGACCCAATCTCGTCAACCGCTTCGTCTACGGACTGTTGCGTGCCAGCAAGGCCAAACGCTCGATTCAGCACGCTCAGACGCTCATGAAACTCGGCATAGAAACGCCGCCTCCCGTGGGATATGTGAACATCCGTCGCTTCGGCCTCTTCGACCGCAGCTTTCTTGTAACCCGTACTTCCGCCTGCACCCACCACTACGCAGAGATTATAAATGCGCCCGATGCATACGACGACGTGCTGCGTGTCGTGGCCTGGTCCACTGCGCGGATGCATGAGGCCCACCTGCGTCACCTCGACTACAGCCGCGGAAACATACTCTTCCGCCGTGATGACGAGGGCCGGGCACACGTCGAACTGATAGACCTGAACCGTATGCGAAAGGGAAACGTCGGCATCGAAATGGGCTGCAAGAACTTCGAACGGCTGCCCGCCACGCCACACATGCACCGCATCATGGCCGAGGTCTATGCACGGGAGCGTGGCCTGGATGCTGAACGGTGCTACGACCTGATGCAGCAGGCGCGGCGCAGGGTCATTGACGGAGAAGAATATTGAAAACAATCCTGTAGTCGCGATGTTTGATTGGTTGATTGACAAATGCAGGCGCAAGGCCAAAGGGAGCGGTCGTCTTGTGATGACGTTGCTCGTGAAAAACGAGGAAATGATGCTGGAGACTTGCCTGCACTTCCATCGTGCAATGGGTGTCGATGCCTTCGTCGTCACCGACAACAACTCAACCGACCGCACGCCGGAAATCATTGAGAAATACCGAAGTCTGGGGTGGATTGAGCATGTCATCAACGAGACGGGCACAGATTACAGTCAGAAGAAGTGGGTAGACCGCATGGTTCGCATCGCACGTAAACAGATGCGTGCCGAATGGATTATCAATGCCGATGCCGACGAAATGTGGTACAGCCCTTCGGGCGACCTGCACAACGAGTTGCGCCTCTGCGGTGGCAACATCGCCCATTGCCAAACGCGCAGCATGTATCCCGAGGAAGGTCTCCCCTTCTCGCAGTGGACATGGCGCGTAGAGTTCATCGAGCGACAGCAGGACTATGGGCTCTCGCCATACAGCATCTTCCAGCGTCAGCGTGGCAAGGTGGCTCACACTGCCCACGGATATCTCCACATATGTATGGGTAATCATAAAGTAAGGATGCTGATTCCGCGCAAAAGGGAATGCGACATCCTCATTTATCACTATAACGTGAAGGGGCGTGAGGCTTTCATCCAGAAGATGGTCAATGGCGGAAAGCAGATGGAGCAGCATCGCCGCAAGTCGCATGCCATACACTGGCGTTATTTCTACGAAATCTATAAGAACGGGCAACTCAGTGAGGAATACGACCGCGTAGTTGGGTCGTCTATACGCGAAAAGCTGGTGCGTGACGGCTATCTTGTGGAGGATACGACGATGCGCGACTTCTACCAGAGGCTTAATTCCCAGTAGCCTTTCTCCGCTCCCACTCCTCTCGTGTGCGTTTCCATCGCTTGTGCGTCCACAACCACAGCTCGGGTGTCTCGCGAATCTGCTCTTCCAGCAGCTGCGCATAGCGGTCGGTTATCTCGTAGTCGGGCATGGTGCGCGGTTCCCACGAAATAATCTTCAGACTACACCGGTAGTATCCGCGTCGGGGTCTCGTCACGTGGACGTACAATAGCATTGCGTCCACCTGCTTGCCAATCTCTTCGGTGCCGATGAAGAACGACGTGTCGTGGTTCAGAAAGTGCGTCCAGTGGTGCATGGCTTCCCATTTGGGACCTTGGTCGGCAATGAATCCAACGACAGCGTGTGTTCCCTGGCGACGCATCTCCACAATATGGCGCAGTGTGCTTTTCATGGGGAAGTTCGACCCACCGAAACGACTGCGCATCTCGAGGAAAAACTTGTCCGAAGCCTTGTTCTTCAGCGGATGATATATCTGACTGGCATGAACCCCGTCCTTCATCCACAGCGAGAACGACGCCAGCCACTCCCAGTTGCCATAGTGACCCAGGTAGGCAAAGACAAACTGTTTCCCGCGCCGAATCATCTCGTCCTGCATCTCACCGATACCCTCGAAAGTCACACGGCGCCGCATCTCCTCGGGAGTCATGCTTATTTCGCGGATAGTTTCCACAATATAGTCGCACATCTGTCGATAGAAACGGCGTTCTATGCGCTTCCGTTCGCAGCTGCTTTTCTCGGGGAAACATTCCGCAAGCTGGCGGCTCACCACGCCACGACGATAGCGCACCACATGGTAGACCACCGGGTACATGAGGTCGGAAAGCACGTACAGAACCCCCAGCGGCAGCCGCGAGAGTATGCGCATCAGACCGAAAAACAGACGTTGACGCAGATTCATATTGCAAAGGTACAAATAAGCGAGCAAAGTGCAAAATTTATTTTGTCTTTCACTCGCAATAAGCGTATCGCGGAAAACGCACCACGTTGTTACGGTTGACGCACCACGTTGCGCAGGCCTTCGCAGCACGCTGCGACGGGCGTCCACCACGGTGCGTTTTTCGGAGCACTTGCGAAGCTACTGCGGCGGACGCTTCCCGATGAGTCGTTTGAAGAACCACTTCACATTGTGCCTCCTCTGTCGTGCACGTCGATTCTGAAGCACCATGAGCATGGCTCGTTCGTCGCTCTCGCCGCGTCCCTGGGCATAGATTGGCAGCAGTTCGGCCATGGGCTGCAGGGGGAGGCGTAGCTCGTCGAACGAAATCATGGCGCGGCGTAGTGTCGGTACGCGGCCCGTGTCGAGGCGGTTGATGTCCACCAGCGCAAAGTGCCACCCGTCCGACTCGTGATGGGGCAGTATGTTACCCGGGTTGCTGTCGATGAGGCGTATCTTGTGGGCGTGGAGGCGCAGGAGCCATTGCATGAATTCCTCTCCCAACTGGCGACGGGCGGCCTGGTCGGGAAGCTGTTCGGCTGTGACGTGGAGGGGTGCGTAGGGCAGGAAGGTGGAGACGAACCACGAGCGGTGGACCAGACCGAAGCGGTGCTCCACGATGTATGCCACGGGCAGCGCGGTCTCGAATCCCTCGTTCAGCAGCATCTGTGCGTTCTCATAGGCACGCAGGGCTTTGTTCTTGCGGAAAAAAGTGTAAACCACGCGGTTGAGCCACACGGGCACCTTGTATTGCTTCACTACGAGAGGCTCTCCGTCTACGCTCGTCTTGCGTACGATGTTGCGGCGGCAGCAGTAGGTGTGCTCCACGGGGAAACGGTCCTCGGGGATGTCGTTGACGAAGGCGCGGAAGCGTTCGTAGTCGGGATGGAGTATAATCTTGAGACTCATGGGTTGAAGTCGGAGGTTTGCAGTATGGATTGTGCCTTGCGGATGCGTTCGGGCGATGGCATCGGCAACTCGTTGATGGGCTCGCGGGCCGTGATGTCGTAGATGGATACGCCGGTGGAGTCGCCGAAGAGGATGCCGGCCGGGAAGTTGCAATAGACGAAGGGGTAGGTGTAGGAGGAACTGAGCACGTTGCGGCTCCAGGGGAAGTCGGTGTGGGAGATACCCATCTGCGAGAGGAGCGTCGCGGCCAGATCGCTCTGGTTCATCAGCACGTCCATGCGTCGCGGTTCGCGTATGGCTCCGCCCAGCCAGAGCATGGGCGAGTGGAAGAACTCGGGATCCTCGTAGGTTTGCTCGTAGAGATAGCCGTGGTCGGGGATGAGGATGACGAGCATGTTGTCCCACTGGGGCAGCGTTCGGAGCGAGTCAACGAGCATACCCAGACAGTGGTCGGTATAGGCAAAGGCGTTCAACCGCACGTCGTCCAGACGGTGGTAGGGCACCTCCCAGGGCTCGTGGCTCGACAGGGTTTGGTAGGCCATCATCCAGTGCGATGCCGTGTCGGTCTGGGCTATCAGCTGGTATGTTTTCATGGCCGACGTACTGTCGTTGGCTCCCCACTGGCCGTCGAGTTCATCGGGTGCGAAGGCCGTGTAGTCGTAGAGGTGTTCGAAGTGCATGTTTCGCAGATAGTCTCCCTTGCCCATGTTTGTCATCGACCCGCCGTAGAGGTAGCTGGTGGCGTAACCTTGCCCGGCGAGTGTGGCTGCCAGACTGGGCAGCGATGCATGCCATTCGGCGTGGCGCATCATGCTCACGGTGGGGTAGGGCAGCCATCCGCTGTAAGCCGAGACAGTGCCGCGGTCGGTGCGGAAACTGTTGCTGTAGTAGTTCTCCCAGAAGATGCCCTCGGGGATGAGGCGGCTCCAGTTGGGAGCGACATCGGGCAGACCTCCCAACTCGCGGACGAACTTGCCTGCGAAACTCTCAATGAGCACGACAAGCACATCGGGATGCTGTGTCGTGAGCAGCGTGTCGGTGATGTCTTCGGTCTCCTCGGGATAGAGCCCGCGGAAGGTCTCAGCACGCTCATCTTCAGAAAGGAAACGGTATTTCTTCTCCATCGGGAACGATGCCGTGAAGGCATAGACGGGGTTGACCGCGGCGTGGTTCAGGAACAGACGGCGACTGAAGTAGGCATCGCCGACGTGGGAAAGGAACAGGCCTACGGCAAGCAGAAAGGTCCAGATGATGGAGATGTTGCGGAACCAATAGCGTGTAAACGGCGAGGCCTCGATGCGCTTCGGCGTGAGCAGGATGCTGGGCACGATGATGAGTAGCATCAGCATTCCCACCATGGCAAAGCGCGAAACGAAGAACCACGTGCTGACGCTGTTGGCTGCACCTTCGGGCGAAGCTGCATAACTGAGCACCACAGCACTGAGCTTGAACTGCCAGAACTCATACATCACTACGTCGGCCATGACGATGAGGCTGACGCAGAGCCCCATGACGATGTAGTAGGGGATGAGCACCGTGCGCAGCGGAAAGTTGGGATGGCGCGAGGCGTAGAGGGCCGTCAGCCAGGGAATGGTGAGCAAAGCCGCTGTCACAAACAAGTCGTGGGAAATCAGACCGGCACCGAGCGCATGAAACATTCCGCCCCACGAGATGGGCTCGATGGAACTGTTGTATGCCATAAACACGATGCGCCCGATGGCAAACACAACAAGCATCAAGCAGAAAAGAGATTCAAGGAAATGAACGGAACGTTTCATAATTGCTGCATGTCGTTTAACTTTCGGTACATGCCATTCAAGGCTATCAGTTCTTCGTGCGTGCCGCGCTCAACGATTCGTCCTTCGTGCAGCACACATATCTCGTCGGCATTCTTGATGGTACTCAGTCGATGTGCAATGGCAATGGTGGTGCGCGATTTCATCAACCGCTCCAAGGCTTCCTGTACAAGTCGCTCACTCTCGGTGTCGAGGGCGCTGGTGGCTTCGTCGAGAATCAGGATGGGTGGGTTCTTTAGTATGGCACGTGCAATGCTGATGCGCTGCCGTTGTCCGCCCGAGAGCTTGCATCCGCGGTCGCCCACGTTGGTGTCGTATCCATGTTCACTCTCCATGATGAAGGCGTGTGCGTTGGCAATCTTTGCGGCCTCAATCACTCTCTCGCGCAGGTCGTTCTCTTCCTGAGGCGTGGTGGGCTGCGGCGCTCCGAAGGCGATGTTGTTGAATATCGTGTCGTTGAAGAGAATGGCTTCCTGATTTACATTACCGATGAGGCTTCGCAGGGAACTGATGGAGAGCTGTCGCACGTCGACGCCATCGATGGTAATGCATCCGGAAGAGACATCATGATAGCGTGGGATGAGGTCGACCAACGTGCTCTTTCCCGAGCCTGACTGTCCTACGAGTGCCACTGTCTTTCCTTTCTTCACCTCGAGGTTTATGTCGTGCAGAACTTCGCGTCCTTCGGTATAGGCAAATGCGACGTGCTCCAATCTGATGGCATCGCTGAGTGTCTGTGGGTCGGGCAGTTGAATGGGTGCTGCAGGTTCCTTTATCGGGTTCTCTGCAGAGAGAATCTTATTGATGCGCTCCATGCTTGCCAGTCCCTTTTGAATAGCATAACCGGCCTTTGAAAGGTCTTTCAGAGGCTGCAGGGTGGTGTAGAGGATTACGAGGTAATAGATGAAGATGTTGGCGTCGATGCCTCCTTTTCCTGAGAAGATGAGCCATCCGCCGAACCACAGCACGATGACAATCATCACGGTACCCAGGAACTCGCTCACAGGATGTGCCGCACTCTGTCGAATGGCAACACGGCTGGCGATGTCGCGGTACTCGTTGTTTACCTTGACAAAGCGTGCCATCATCTTTTTCTCGGCGATGAAGGCCTTGATGATGCGCAGTCCGCCCAGCGTCTCTTCAATCTGGCTCATGCTGTCCGACAGGCGGCTCTGCATCAGCAACGAGCGTGCTTTCAGCTTCTTGCCTACCGAACCGATACCCCATGCCAGCAAGGGCACTACGAGTAGTGTGAAAAGTGTCAGTTGCCAGCTGATGAAGAACATTGTGCCCACATAGACAATGATGAAGATGGGGTTCTTGATGACCATGTCGAGCGAACTGTTGATGCTGGCGTCCACTTCGTTCACGTCGGTGGAGACGCGTGTCAGTATGTCGCCTTTGCGTTCTTCTGAGAAGAAGCTGAGTGGCAGACTGATAATCTTACGATATATGTCGGCGCGAATGTCGCGGATGATGCCAGTGCGCAGGGGCATCAGCATGGCCGAACCGCCGAAGTAAGTGGCAGTCTTCAGGAGGGTCAGGAAGGCGAGTATCAGTCCGAGCAGCAACAGTGTGGTGGCCGGTCCGTAGTGTTCTATCATCTCCTGCGAATAGTAGTACCCGTTGTTCTTGGCTACGTCTATCAGGTTGCTCAGTCCGCCAGTGCCCCAGGGTATGAAGTCGAAGTGTTCTGCATTCACCTTAAAGAGGATTTGCAGGATGGGCAGCAGGATGGTGAACGAGAATACGTTGAAGATGGCCGCCATGATATTCATCAGCAGCGTCCCGGCGATGTACTTCTTGTAGTTCATGAAGTACGGCCCCATGATATGGAAGAACTGTCTCACTTGCGTCCGAAGTCTGCGGGAATCTCTCCCCATTGTTCCGTGTCCCATTTCCTGACTGGCACGTTGGTGTTGTGTGTGCGCAGCCAGTTTTCGGCGCGGGCAACCAGGTCGAGTGCCTGTGCTGTCTGTTCGTCGCGCGTCAGGGTCGTCTTTGCTTTTTTATTTCTCACCCAGGCCATTCCGCTCACGCTGTCGCTGTAGATGGGCATCTTTATGCCGCGTTGTTCCATGAGTGCCAGTGCATGCACGATGGCCAGAAATTCACCGATGTTGTTGGTGCCTTGTATGGGACCGAAGCGGAATATCTCGCGACCGCTGGGCAGGTGCACGCCCCGATACTCCATCGGCCCGGGGTTGCCCGAGCAGGCAGCGTCCACGCAGAGACATTCTTTTACTTCGCTGTCCATAGGCTGTTTCGTAGGTTACATTCTTTCGGGCACTTCAATGCCGAGCAGTCTCATTCCGTTTCTGACCACTTGCGACACGGCGGCCGAGAGCGCCAGACGCACGGTGCGCTTGTCGGCATCCTCTTCGCGCAGTACGCTGAAGTCGTGGTAGAACTGGTTGTATTCCTTCACCAGCTCGTAGCAGTAGTTTGCAATGCAGCTCGGGTTGTAGTCGCTGCCAGCCTGCCGTACGGCGTTTGCAAATCCTTGCAGGTGCTGGATGAGGCTTATCTCCTTGTCGCTGAGCTCGGCTGTCTGCGGCAGTGTCTCGGGAATCTCCATGCCTTGCTCGGCTGCCTTGCGCAGGATGCTGCGTATGCGGGCGTAGGTATATTGGATGAAGGGACCTGTGTTGCCGTTGAAGTCGATGCTTTCTTCGGGATTGAAGAGCATGTTCTTGCGGGCGTCGACTTTCAGGATGAAGTATTTCAGTGCGCCCATGCCTACGATGCGTGCAATTTCTGCCGCCTCGTCGTCGGTGATGCCTTCCAGTTTGTTCACCTTGTCGGCGCTCATCTGGCGTGCGTCGTCAATCATCGTCTGTATCAGGTCGTCAGCGTCCACCACTGTTCCCTCGCGGCTCTTCATCTTGCCGTTGGGCAGTTCCACCATGCCGTATGAGAAGTGCACGAGGTCCTTGCCCCACTTGAAGCCCAGCTTGTCGAGCAGGATGGAGAGCACTTGGAAGTGGTAGTTCTGCTCGTTGCCCACCACGTATATCATCTTGTCGATGGGGTAGTCCTGGAAGCGCAGTTTGGCGGTGCCAATGTCCTGTGTCATGTATACGCTGGTGCCGTCAGAGCGCAGCAGGAGCTTCTCATCGAGCCCTTCCTTGGTGAGGTCGGCCCACACGGAACCGTCGTCGCGGCGATAGAAGAGACCCTTCTCCAGTCCTTCCTCCACCTTCTCCTTGCCTTCCAGGTAAGTTTCGCTCTCGTAGTATATCTTGTCGAACGATACTCCCAGCGCGCGGTATGTCTCGTTGAATCCGGCGTACACCCATTCGTTCATCCGCCGCCACAGGGCGCGCACTTCGGGGTCGTTCGCCTCCCAGCGCACCAGCATCTCGTGTGCCTCCTTTATCAGGGGTGCTTCCTGCTTGGCCTGTTCCTCGTCCATGCCGCCGTCCACGAGTTCTTTCACCTCCTGACGGTAGTGCTTGTCGAAGGCCACGTAGTAGTCGCCAATCAGGTGGTCGCCCTTCTTGCCGCTCGTTTCGGGTGTCTCGCCGTTGCCCCATTTCAGCCAGGCCAGCATGCTCTTGCAGATGTGTATGCCGCGGTCGTTCACGATGTTGGTTTTCACCACACGATTGCCGTTGGCCTCCATCACCTGTGCCAGCGCCCATCCCAGCAGATTGTTGCGCACGTGACCCAGATGGAGCGGCTTGTTCGTGTTGGGACTGCTGTATTCTATCATCACCAGCGGGCTCTCGTCCGTCACGGGAACGAAGCCGAAAGTCGGGTTCTGCTGTATCTCCTGAAGCAACTGTATCCACTGGGCTGCGCTGATGCTCAGGTTCAGGAATCCCTTCACCACGTTGTATCGGCTCACCACGTCGGGCACGCTCTCCAGCAGCCGCTTGCCTATGTCTTCGGCTGTCTCCTCGGGACGCTTGTGGCTAATGCGCAGAAACGGGAACACCACCAGCGTCAGTTCACCTTCGAATTCGGGGCGTGTCGCCTGCAACTGAACGGCCTCAGCAGCCACCTCCTGGCCGTACAGGTCTTTGATGCCAGCCACCACGGCAGCCACTATCTTTTTGCTTATTTCCATATTCGCTATACCTTATATATATTATTTTTCGCGTGCAAAGGTACGAATAAGCGAGCAAAGTGCAAAACGAAAAGGAAATTTTCAGTTTCGCACTTTCGAGCGGAAGTACGTTCGAACGCAGTTCAAAGGTGTGAATAAGCGAGCAAAGTGCAAAACGAAAAGGAAATTTTCAGTTTCGCACATTCGGGCGAGAGTACGTTCGAACGCAGTTCAAGGGAACGTTTCATCGGATGTGATAATTTGTGAATAATACTTACACTTTTCTGAGCGCATTCTCTGGATGAATTGAATTTTCGCTTTCGCAGCATGTTTCGTCGGCTGTCGCACTGTGCTGCGACGGGCGACGCACCACGCTGCGTTTTTCTGCGGACCGCGTTTTCAGACCGAAATCAGGGCGGACGAAATAATTTTGCAGAATTTTCGATTGCTGATAATCAAGGGGTTGAGATTCCGTTGTTTCCTGCTGCGCATGCTGTTGCACCGAACATCATCCATTCTCATCGCTCCTCACACCCTTTTTGGGAGCCCCTTGCAGTCGGCCGTTTGTGCGAATCTTCCGATTTCCTTACGTATGGAATCCCTTTCTCGCTTCTGTATCGCAAGAAAAATGTCCCGTTCTCTTGCTTACTTCGTCTGAAACACCTAAATTTGTCTTGCACAGCATCGCGCAAACCGATAACTTAGCCCCGACTACCATGGAACGACGCCAATTTCTGAAAACCGCAGGGCGGCACGGTGTTCGTGGGCGAGTTCGGTGCGTTCAACCAGACGCCCCATGCCGCAGCACTCCTCTGGCTGAAGGACAATCTGTCGGTCTTCCGCCAACTGGGATGGGGATGGGCGCTGTGGAATCTGCGTGACTCGTTCGGTATCATGGGCAGTGGACGGCGCGACGTGGAGTATGAGAACTTCAACGGCCACAAGCTGGACCGCCAGATGCTGAACATTCTGCAGGAGGGATGACGCGGAACGGTCGCGGTGCGCAGACGTGAAGGCACAAAAAAAGAGGATATACCTTTGCTCGGCATGTCCTCTTCTGTTTTCGGTTTTATGGATGTTTATTCCTGCGGCGCTTCTTTGTCCTCGTTCTTCATCTGCTCGTCCACAGCCTTGATTTTCTCGGCCAGCAGGTTGAGCTCGTCGCGCAGCTTGTCCACTTTCTTCTTCATGGTGTCCACGAGCGAATTGCCCTTCTTGCTGCTCGAAGTGAGGAAGCCCAGGTTGTTTTCGTAGGTCTTCAACTCGTCGCGCATCTTTTCGTATGCACGCATCATGCGGTTGCGCTCTGCTGTCAGCCCGCCTGCTTCCTTCTCGAACTTCTGAGCCAGATTGCTTCGGAAGTTGTTCAGACGGCGCTTTGCCTGCTCGGCACCCAGCGAGTCGTAGAGTTTGTCGCATATCTCACGGTATTCCTTGTAGAGCTTGTCCTTGTCGCGGAAGGGCACGTGACCCACCTCGCCCCATTTCTGTTGCAGTGCGCGCACCTGTTGCAGCACATTCTCAGTGCCTTCCTGGGTGAGTGCTTTCAGCTGTTCAATGATGTCGCGCTTCTGTCCCAGATTGGCGTTTTCCTCTTCGCGCTGCCCTGCGGTAGCTGCTTGTTTGGCCTCGAAGAATTGGTCGCATGCGCTGACGAAGCGTTTCCACAGCGCTTCAGAGTATTTGCGGGGCACTGCGCCAATCTCTTTCCACTGCTTCTGCAGCTGTACAAGTGTGTCGCCCGTCCGTCGCCAGTCGGTGCTTTCGCGTAACGCTTCGGCTTTCTCCACCAGTTCCTTTTTGCGTGCCAGGTTGACATTCAACTCTTCTTTCAGTCGCTGGAAGAATTCAGATTTCTGTGCAAAGAACTGGTCGCATCCCTTGCGGAAACGCTCGAAGATCTGATTGTTCATCTTTTGCGGCGCATATCCGATGGTCTTCCATCGTGCCTGCAGGTCGATGATTTTCTGTGTGATGCTTTCCCAGTCGGCAAACGACTTCAGGCTGTCAGTGCCGATGGCCTCCAGTTCTTCGCATAGCGCTGTCTTGGCTGCGAGGTTCTCCTCTTCGCGCGCCTTGAGGTTCTCGAAGTGTGCCTGGTGGCGTTTGTTGATGACGGTGGAGGCTGCCTTAAAGCGGTCCCATATCTCGTCGCGCAGGTTCTTGGCCACAGGTCCGGTCTCCTTCCATTCCTGATGAAGACCCTGCAGTTGGTTGAAGGCTTGTATCACGTCGGGCACATCGGCCAGCGCCTCGGCTTGCTCACAGAGGCGTGTCTTTATTTCAAGGTTCTTGCGGAAGTCGTAGTCACGCAACTCGTGGCCCAGTTTCAGCAGGTCGTAGAATTTCTCCACGTAGAGCTGATAGTTCTTCCACAGTTCGGTTGCTCGTTCGGCGGGCACCGCTTTTATTTCTTTCCATTCGTTCTGCAGTGACTTGAACTCGCTGAAGGCCTGATTGGCTTCTTCTGGTGTGGCTGCCAGTTGCTGTATGCGTTCCAGTATGGCCAGTTTGCGTTTCAGGTTGTCCTGTTTCTGTTGTTCGAGTGCTTCCTGCATGGCGGCGCGCCGTTCGCGTATGATTTGCATGGCGGCGCGGAACTCGGGCTCTGTGGGATCGATCTGAGGAATGAACTTGTCGGCCTCGCCACCGCTTTCGATGAAGGTGCGGAAGGCTTCTTGCATTTCTGCATTGTGATATTTGTAGAAGAGCACTTTCAGGTGGTCCACCTCGCTTTTCTCGCCGGCATCTTCGCCAGAGGCAATCTCCTTGATGCGCGCCACCACTTCTTCTTTGGTGAGTGTGGCAGGCGTCTCGGTCCCCTCTTCCTCTTCGCCTTCGTTTTCTGCTTCGGTCTCACCTTCGGCTTCTGGCACGGGTATGCTTTCCGTCTCAGGTTCGGGCGTGGGCTCGCTTTCGGCGGGCGTCTCGGCTGTGGGTTCTTCTACTTCGGGCGTGTCTTCAGGTGTGGTCTGTACGTCCTGAGGCACACTCTGTCCGGTCACTTCTTTCTCAGCAGACTGCTCAAGGGCAGTAGTCTCGTTAGTCTCTAAAGAGTCCATCATAAATTTGTTTTAAGGATTCGTTTCGGTTAATTTCGCGAATATCAAGGCACAAATTAAAACAAAAAAATCGTTGAATCCTAACGAAACAACGATTTTTTTACCTTAAAGAGCGTTAAATCCATGTTTTTCGCTTGAAATACCACCAAAAGAGGACTGTTATGCCCACCGAAAGCACCATGGCGAACGGAAAACCCCATATCCACTCTTCCATGCCGTTTTTCAGGTTCATGCCGAAGAGGCTGGCAACGAGTGTGGGGAACATGAGGATGATGCTGATGCTGGTGAGCAGTCGCATCACGGAGTTCATGTTGTTGTTGATGATGTTGGCGTAGGTGTCCATCGTCGAGTCGAGGATGTTGGCATAGATGCCGGCCGACTCGCGTGCCTGGCTCATCTCGATGTTCACGTCTTCGATGAGATCTTTGTCCAGTTCGTCCACGGGAAGTTTGAACTTCAGTTTCGAGAGCAGCGTCTCGTTGCCGCGGATGGAGGTGATGAAGTAGGTCAGACTGTCCTGCAGTTTCGAGAGGCGGATGAGGTCGGCGTTGTCGATGTTGTGGTCCAGGTTGGCTTTCGATTTCTCGATGAGCATGTTTATCTGTTTCAGTCGTTTCAGATACCATACCGAACTGCTCAGGAAGAGGCGGAAGACCATGTCCACCGAGTCGGTGAAGCCCACGTCGCGCTTCTGCTGGAACGAGACGAAATCAATCATCATGTTGGTCTCGAAGTTGCACACCGTGATGCATTTCTCCTTTTTCAGTATGATGCCCAGGGGAATGGTGGTATAGGGCGTGCGCGAGCGTACCTCTTTCACGTACGGGATACGCAAGATGATGAGCACCCACCCGTTGTCATATTCGTAGCGGGCGCGCTCGTCGGTATCGGCAATGTCGTTCAGGAAATAGTCGGGGATGCCCAGTGTCTGTTCCAAATAGTCGGAATCGTCTTGAGTGGGGCAAGTCACTTGAACCCAGCAGTTGGGTTCCCAATCACTGATGGTGCGCAGACCATTCGTAGTGTTCCAATAGGTTCGCATCGTTCTTCTCCTTTGTTAGTGGTTAGCACTGATGGGGCTGCCCCATGAGTGCTGCGATGCGTCTCATTGGGACTGCCTACAAATTTGTTTTCTCCGCCGGATAGTCGTCCATTTTCAGTTTTTATTTGTGATTTCGACCGCAAAGGTACAAAGAAGCATGCGAAAAAACAAATTTATTTGATTGCAAATCAATTCTCGGGTCGACAAAACTCTCTCTGACATGATTCTGGGAAAGCGTTCTGCTCTGCATGATGGACACTGATGTTTTCCTTACACTTTTCTCGCCCTTTTTTCTCGCAGAAGACGAAAAAACGTGCTGCAGCGTGTTCCGTCGGATGTCGCACTGTGCTGCGACGGCTGTCGCACCACGGTGCGTTTCCGCTCGAAGCGCAATTATGCACATAAAACTTGGGCGCGAAAGTCAATTCGCGAAAAATAGGATTGCTGTGAATCAGGCACTTGAAAATTCGTCGCTGCGGAGCACGCACGCTGTCGCAACCTATGCCACCGATTCTCACGCTTGCTCACGTCGTTTTCCGAGACCCCTTGGGACATGCGTTGAGTGACATTCTTCCGAATTCGTGACATTACGAGCCGTTCTACGCATCTCGGACGGCTCTCTGTTTAGGCGACGTGTGTTCAGAACGAGAGCGAGCGGCTTCCGTCGGGTTCCTCTTGAATGGTGGCGCGTATGGCGTCGTCGGGCAGCAGTTCCTCCACCAATTCGGGCCATTCCACCAGACACAGGTTTCCGCTCTGGAAATACTCCTCGCACCCCATGTCGAAGGCTTCGGAGAGACGGCGTATGCGATAGAAATCGAAGTGATATATGGGCTCTTGCGTGGCGTCGCGATACTCGTTCACGATGGCAAAGGTGGGCGAGGTGACCACGTCTTCCACGCCCAGCGCCTGACATAGGGCACGTATGAACGTAGTCTTTCCGGCGCCCATGGTGCCGTAGAAAGCCACCACGCGGCGTTCGTCGAGCGCCTGTGCGAATTGGGTGGCGGCCTGGGGGAGCGTGTCGAGGGTGAAGGATATTTTCATCGGTTATTGCTTGTCGTTGTCGGTCGGTGGGCTGCAGTTTTTCGGGTCGTGATGTTTCTCTGACCGGTGTGCCATGAGGCCCGGCCTCTGGGTGTGCGGTTTGTGGCGCAGTCTATTCTCGTTTCTTGGCCTGCATCGTTATCAGTGGAATGAGCATCTCCTCCATGCTGATGCCTCCGTGCTGGAAGGTGTTCTTGTAGTAGCCTACGTAGTAGTTGTAGTTGTTGGGATAGGCGAAGAAGTCCTCGCCGAGTGCAAAGATGTAGGCCGTGCTCAGGTTGGGCGACGGCAGTCCGGCCTGGTGCGGCTCTTTGATTTCGAACACTTCGCGTGCGTTGTATCCCAGACTCTTGCCCAACTTGTAGCGCAGGTTGGTGTTGGTGTTACGGTCGCCCACCACTTTGACGGGGTTGTAGCATCTGATGCTTCCGTGGTCGGTGGTGAGCACCACCTTGTAGTCTGTCGTGGCAAGTGCGCGGAAGAGTTCGCTCACGGGCGAATGGCGGAACCAGCTGAGCGTGATGCTGCGGTAGGCGGCCTCGTTGCTGGCCAGCTCGCGTATCATGCGGCTTTCGGTGCGGGCGTGGCTGAGCATGTCGATGAAGTTGAGCACCACCACGTTGAGGTCGTACTTCTGGAGCGACGGCAGCTGTGCGAGCAGCTTCTCGGCTGCGGACGAATCGTTGATTTTATGGTACGAGAACGTGTTGCGCAGACGGTAGCGGTCGAACTGAGTCTTGATGAGCGGTGCCTCGTTCAGGTTCTTGCCCTCCTCCGAATCCTCGTCCACCCACAGATCGGGGAACATGCGCTCGATGATGTTGGGCATCAGTCCGCTGAAGATGGCGTTGCGCGCATATTGCGTGGCGGTGGGCAGGATGCTGCAGTATAGGTTCTCCTCGATGGCGAAGAGGTCGGCCAGCTCGGCATAGAGCGTCCGCCACTGGTCGTAGCGGAAGTTGTCGATGACGATGAGAAAGACCTTCTCGCCCTGCTTGAGGTGGGGGAAGATGTTGGTCTTGAAGATGTCGGGGCTCATGGTGGGACGCTCGTCGGGATGTGTCATCCACTGCATGTAGTTCTTCCGGACGAACTTCCCGAACTGTGTGTTGGCCTCGGTGCGCTGCATGGCCAGCATCTCCTTCATGTTGCTGTCGGTGTCGGACAGCTGCAACTCCCAGTCGGTGAGCCTCTTGTAAACCTCGTTCCACTCCTCGATGGTATGTGCGTCGTTGATTTGCATCCCCAGCTTGCCGAAGTCCTGGCTGTATGCCGTCTGTGTCACCTCGGTGACAATCTCTCGCTGGTGAATGTTTTTCTTGAGCGTCAGCAGAATCTGTGTGGGGTTGACGGGCTTTATCAGGTAATCGGCAATTTTTGCACCGATGGCCTGCTCCATGATGTTCTCTTCCTCACTCTTGGTGACCATCACCACCGGTGTGGCAGGCGTCTGCTCCTTGATGCGGCTCAGTGTCTCCAGTCCGCTCAGGCCCGGCATGTTCTCGTCGAGCAGGATGAGGTCGAAGGTCTGTTCCATGCAACGGTCGATGGCATCATATCCGTTGGTTACGGTCTCCACTTCGTAGCCTTTCTTCTCGAGAAAGAGAATGTGCGCCTTCAGCAGTTCAATCTCATCATCCACCCAAAGCAGTCTGTATGTCATAGGCTCGTCTGTTTACGTTGTTTTTTCAGAAACCGTACGGGAAATCATCTTCTTCCACTTCTTCCTCTATGAACTCCTCCTCCTTCTCTTTCTTTTGGGGCTGCTCGTCGTCCGGGTCGATGATTTCCAAATCGGTCGGTTCGTCAATCTGGAGGTCTTCGGGCACTTCAATCGGTGCAAACTTCTCGTCGTAGAAGTCCTTGTATTCATCGAAGCTGAAGTCGGTTCCTATGAGCTTGAGGTTCTCTTCGGAGATGAGCAATGTGCGTATGCCTTCGAGACGTCGGTTCATGTGCTCGTCGGCATATAGTTTCTGGGCGTAGGCGTGCACCTCGTCGTATGAGAGGAAGCCTCGTATGACCATCATGCTGAGACCGTCGTCGTCGGATATCTCAATTTCGAAGTTGCGCACCATGTAGTTTGAGAAGTTGTATCTTGCCACCTCGTAGAGGAGTTGGTCCTCGTCGAGGCTGTTGGTGGGATATGCCAGCACGAAGGCATATTCACCGTATCGTTCCTCGGACAACTGCGGTGCTGTCTCGGTGGAATCGTTCTGAACACGGCGGTTACGTCGTCCCCAGATGCCCTGCGCATCGTATCGGTCGCTGCTGAGCAGACGTCCTTCGTCGAGACCTTTCACGATGGCGTTGGCCAGTTCGGTGATGTCTTCCTTGGGATATTTCTGTATCACTTCCTTGAGCGACACGAGGAACGAATCGCGCTCACCCGAGTAAAGCTGGCTCATGGCACGGATAAAGAGCAATCGGGCACGGTTCTTACCCTGCGGGAAGTTCTGAGTGGAGTATTGATATACCTCCTCTACGGTGGGGTATGCAGTGGCGCGATAGAGTTCGTATGCCCACTGATAGAGCGAATCCTCGACATGACGGCCTTCGCGTGCAATCATGTTGTAGTTGGGGTTGGCCAGCAGGGTGGCATACTTGCTTTCGGGGTAATCCTCGATGAGTTTCTGGCGGAATAGCTCGGCTTCATCGTCTCGTTGCATGCGGCCATAGAGCAGGAACAGGTGATAGTAGATGTTGTCCAGGTCGTCGCGCTCGGGATAGTCAGCCAGCAGACGGCGCATGGTGCGTTCGGCCTGCGGGAAGTTCTCGAGGCTTTCCTGTTCCAGGATTCCGGCTTTGTAGAGTCCGTCGGAGAGTGCCTGATGGGACGCTGCCATCATCTCCTCGGTCATCGGAATCTGTTTCAAGTAGTATTCGCGATAGTGCGGGTCGTTCTCGAGCGAATCTTTCCTCGCTTTTTCCTCAGCCGAGATAGGTTCGTCGCTGTCTTCGATGGCTTCACCGAGCAGGCTGTCATTGTTCATCTCGTCGTAGTTGAAGCCATCGGGCACTTCGAAGTTGGGCAGTGAGGTCTTGTTGCTAATGCGCCAGTTATCCTCATTCTTGCGTTGTCCCCATCGTTTTTGGAACTCCTGCAGACCTTGTGCTACGGCTGTTGGATTGTAGAAATACCAGTTGCCGCTCTGTTGTGTGCCGCCCATTGCCGGCTGGTTTCTGGCAATCGTGTTAGCCGGCAGCATGTTGTTGTTCTGTGTATTTGTCGTTCTTTGTCCGGCTGTTGCGTTCTGTGCAGCTCGCTTCGCTTCCTCTTTTTCTCTCTTCTTCAGGGCTTCGATGACTTTGTCGATGGCTTCGAGACGGTCTGCTTCGTCCATGTGAGCCAGTGTCTGAAGGCTGTCCTGCAGTTTCACAGCACTCAGATGAGGCTCCAGTTCGGTCAGTATCTTGCTGCGTCGTTCGCTTTCTTCGAATTCTTCGTGCTCTTTGTCCAGTATGCCGACGCACAGTTTGTAGGTGCGTGCCGCCTCGATGTAGTTCTCCATGTCCCAGTAGAGCTGGCTCAGACGCAGCAGGAGCACGGCTTTGTCGATGCCGTTGCGCTTGCTCTCCACAACACCTTTCTCATAGGCACTGATGCAGCTGGTGGTGTCCTGTACGTTCAGATAGATGTTTCCCATGGCGTAGTACACCTTGTCCAGATAGTCTTTGTTCTTGTCGCTCTTGGCCATTCGTTTCAGACGGGCAATCATCTGTTTGTAGTTGCTTTCCGACATCACTTCGGTCTGCATGATGCGTGCGTTGAAGGCCAGTTCGTAGGGCGGATTCTTCTTTATCACGCGACCATACGCTTTGTAAGCCTCCTGTTTGTTGCCCGTTCGCTGATAGAGCTGTCCTGTCAGGAAGTGGAGGCGTGCCTTCGGTAGCTTGCCTTTCGTGTATCTCACCGACTTTCTCAGGTTGGGGATGGCTTCCTCGTACTGCTGTGTAAGGATGTTGTACGCTGCCGTCGTCATGGCGCGTTCGCGTTCTGCACGCCGCGACAGGCTGTCGCGTTTCATTTTGTTCAGTATGTCTTCGGCATCGTACGCCCAGTCGAGGGCTACGTAGCATCGTGCCAGGGCGGCTTTGGCTATATTGGCTACTTCGGGCTGCGTGTTGTAGATGCGTATGATGTAGTTGTACGTCGAGGCTGCTTCGATGAATTCGCCGCGACGGAACTGTGCCTCGCCCATCAGCAGCCATGCTTTGTAGAGGTAGGGATTGAATTCCTTTCGTGCCAGATAAGCCTTCTCTTTCTCGGTGCGTCGCTTGTTGCTCTTGGTCGTCGGACGCTTCTTGATGCTGTGTACCTTGATGGCTTTCTCGCTTTTTGTGATGGCAGTCTCGAAGTTGCTCTTACCTATGTTGGCCGTAGATTTATTGGTGCTGATGAACATCGGCAGCAGGCGCGTATAGTCGTCTTTATGACCGTTGTACTGCGCCTCGCTTCCTTCGTCGAATGCCGTCTTGCCGTTATACATTGTGTTGAAGCGTGCCGTCAGCGAGTGATAGAAGCGTGTGCCCGATGTGTTTTTCTGTGTGGAGCACGAGGAAACGACCATGAGCAGCAGAACAAAGAGCATACGACAGAAGGCCGCTCCCATACGGGAACGGCGACATGCGTCGTTCATTTTGCTCCACTTCTTGGACATTTTCACATTATAATAACGGGTGCGGGCGCAAATTATTGCCTCCGTTCCCCTACAATCAGCAATACTTCGTCGCGAAGGCCCTCGGGCAGCGCCACCTCTCGCAGTTGCAGACTTCTCACCCAGCCTGCCACTTCGTCGCTCCGCATGGTGTAGAGCACTTGTCTGAATTCCTCCGTTTCGCTCTCCGTATATTCTTCGGCCGGACGGCTGCGGAAGCGGTCCAGTTCCTCGTCGTCGTAGTATTCTATCTCTCGGCTCAGGGCAGCCAGCAGACTTTCTTTCTCGCACACCTCATGCTGTCCGCAGCATTCCATGTCGGCCGGGTTCAGCGGTGGGGCCGGCTGTTCGGTGCTGTGGCGGCGTTGCACCAGGGCGGTAGCGATGCCCAGCACCAGTATTGAGGCGAAAATTATTGCGTAGAGCATACGTCGAAGCCGGCGGCCTTCAGGTGAGACCAGTATTGTGGATAGGATTTGCTGACCACCTCGGGATTGTTGATGCGCAGTGGCCCGAACACGAGGGCTGCCGGTGCAAATGCCATGGCCATGCGGTGGTCCTCATAGGTGTCGATGGCCGGGATTTCCTGCGGAGTGCATCGTTCGCCATTCCAGAAGAGCACACTGTCGTCTTGTTCGCCCACCACGTAGCCCAGTTTTCGCATCTCGGTCTGAAGCGCTGCCATGCGGTCGGTCTCCTTAATCTTCAGGCTCTGTAATCCGGTGAACCTGAAGGGGATGCCTGCCAAGGCGCAGCTCACCACAAGTGTCTGTGCCAGGTCGGGCTGGTGTGTGAAATTCAGCTCGATGCGTGCCGCGCGTTGCCCGTTTTTCGTCAGTCGCACCGTCTCTGTGCCGTCCTCGTCCCCGAACTCCGTTTCCACGCCCAGGTGGCGGAACATTTCCCTGACGGCCGAGTCACCCTGGAGGCTTTCCCGGAAGAGTCCCGGCAGACGTATTTCGGTCCGTGTGTTGTCCGTAAGTGCTGCCATTTCATACCAATAGCTTGCTGCGCTCCAGTCGCTTTCCACACGGAAGTCGGTGGGCCGATATCCACCTGCGGCGACGCGAATCGTGCGCTCGTCGGTCCATGCAACCTCGGCACCGAACGTCCGCATCAGCGCCAGTGTCATCTCGATGTAGGGCCGGCTCACCACCTCGCCCTGCAGCGCCAGTGTCAGTCCCTCCTCCATCGTGGGCCCCACCATCAGGAGTGCGCTCACGTACTGGCTGCTCACGTTTCCAGCCATCTCCACGCGGCCTCCGCGCAGGCGTCGTCCCTCGATGTGCAGCGGTGGAAAACCCTCTTCGCCAGCGTATTTCACCGAGGCGCCCAGACTGCGCAGCGCCTCCACCAGAATGCCGATGGGGCGGTGGCGCATCCGCTCGGTGCCCGTGATGGTGTGTGCGCCTTCCGTGACCGCCAGAAAGGCCGAGAGGAAGCGCATGGCCGTGCCGGCGGCGCCTATGTCGATGATGGGTGCCATGTCCTTCAGTGCCAGTTGCATCACGCGCGTGTCGTCACAGTCCGACAAGTTGGCGAGCCGCTTCTCCGCACCGCTGCCACACAGGGCGGCTATGAGCTGTGCACGATTGCTGATGCTCTTGCTGGAGGGTAGCGAGACGCTGAGGCGCAGTTCCGACGGGGCGGTGAGGGTTATGTGCATGGGTGTGGAATCTTTTTTATGCTAATTTTGGCACAAAGTTACGAAAATATTTGGTTGGAACAAAAAAATGCCCTACCTTTGCAGACGCAAAACGCAAAAAGGCGGGATGTAGCTCAGCCCGGTAGAGTACGCGTCTGGGGGGCGTGTGGTCGCAAGTTCGAATCTTGTCATCCCGACAGAAAGCAGGTGCAGAATCCTTCTGCATCTGCTTTTTTTGTGCCCGTACGGCAGCGTTCCGGGGCACCCCGGAAAACGCACCGTGCTTTTCGGCCTGACGCACCACGCTGCGACACCCGTCGCACCACGTTGCGTTGCCTGTCGCAGCACGGTGCGTTTTTCAGACTGACTTGGAGCCGACTTTCACAATATATGTTTATGTACAATATACGCACGGGCGCAAGCATGATGGACAAACTTTCGGAAGGGTTGAAAAAATTTACGCTGCTATTTGCAGATAATATCTTTTTTCCTAATTTTGCGTCACGAACTAAACGACAATTTAACCAACTTTAAACAAATACAAACAATGAAACGCTTATTTACGATGTGCGCAGCCTTTGTTCTGGGCGTTGGCTGCATGATGGCACAAAAGGCGCAGCAGCTGTCGTCACCCGACGGGAAACTGCGTGTTGAGGTTACGCTGGGCGAGAACATCTCGTATTCGATTTTCTCCGGCAGCGATGTGGTTATTGACAAGGCTCAGCTTTCGCTCCAGTTGCCCGGAGAGACACTGGGCGTGAAACCCAAGCTCAAGTCGGCCCGCCGCGGTCAGATTGACGAAAAGGTGAATCGCGAAGTTCCCCTGAAGAATGCTGTTGTGGAGAACAAGTGCAACACGCTCACCCTGACGATGGGCGGCAACTATGCCGTGGAATTCCGCGCATACAACGACGGTATTGCCTACCGTTTCGTGCTCTCTCGCAAGGGTAGCATCGACGTGCTCGACGAGCAGTTCGCCATCAACTTCCCGCAGGCTTACCAGGCTCATGTCAGCAAGGTGCGCGGCTTCAAGACCTCATACGAGCAGCCCTATAGCCATGTCTCGACAGCCGAGTATGCGGCCGACGACGAGATGACATATCTGCCCGTGCTCCTCGAATCGCCCGCTGGCTACAAGGTGCTCATTTCCGAAGCCAACCTGCGCGACTATCCCGCCATGTTCCTGCGCAGCACAGGCTCCAACGGATTCACCTCCACCTTCCCGAAGGCTCCGCTGGAATTCGGTGACGACGGCGACCGCAGCGTGAAGATTCTGCGCGAGGCAGAATACATCGCCCAGACCGACGGTACACGCACGCTGCCCTGGCGCTTCTTCGTGATATCGAAGGACGACCGCGACATCGTGGCCAACGAAATGGTATTCAAACTTTCCGACCCCTGCGAACTGACCGACTGCAGCTGGATTAAGCCGGGACAGGTGAGCTGGGACTGGTGGAACCACTGGAACATCACGGGCGTGGACTTCCGCGTAGGCATCAATACGGCAACCTATAAATACTTCGTGGACTTTGCTGCCAAGTACGGTCTCGAGTACATCCTGCTGGACGAAGGCTGGTCGCGCAGCACACGCGAACCCTTCGAAGGCAACCGCGACCTGAACATGCCCGAGCTCATCAGCTATGCAAAGCAGCGCGGCGTCGACGTGGTGCTGTGGCTCACATGGCTCACTGTAGAGAACAACTGGAGCCTCTTCGAAGAATATGAGAAGTGGGGCATCTCCGGCGTGAAGATCGACTTCATGGACCGCAGCGACCAGTGGATGGTGAACTACTACGAGCGCGTGGTGAAGGAAGCCGCACGCCACCATCTCTTCGTAGATTTCCATGGAGCCTTCAAGCCTGCCGGACTGGAGCGCCGCTATCCCAACCTCGTTTCCTACGAAGGTGTGCGCGGTCTGGAGCAGGGCGGTGGCTGTCGTCCCGACAATACCATCTACATCCCCTTCATGCGTGGTGCTGTAGGTCCTCTGGACTTCACACCGGGTGCCATGTTCTCGGCTCACCCCGAGGATAACCGTGGTACAGGCTCCAACGCCATGGGTGCCGGTACACGTTCATACCAGATGGCTCTCTACATTGTCTTCGACAGCGGTGTCCAGATGCTGGCCGACACGCCCACGCTCTACATCCAGGAGGACGAATGTACACGCTTCATAAGCTCTATTCCCACCACATGGGACGAGACACGCGTGCTCGACGCCAAGGTTGGCGAATATGTCGTGATAGCTCGCCGCAAGGGTAGCAAGTGGTTCATCGGAGCCATCACTACTACCAAGGCTGCCGAGGTGAACATTTCGCTCGACTTCCTCGAGGGTAGTGCACAGCGCAAGCTCACCAGCTTTGCCGACGGTATCAATGCCGACCGCAACGCCCGCGACTACAAGAAAACTGTTACGAATGTGAACAGCCAGACGAAGCTCAAACTGTCGCTCGTGCGCGACGGAGGCTGGTGTGGCGTCATCGAATAAAACCGAGAATATGGATCTGAAAGGAATCTATGTAGCAGCCGACAGCCGCTACGACGACGAATCCCTTTACGCTCGCTGCGGACGCACCGGTGTCCTGCTGCCACGCGTCAGCCTGGGTTTCTGGCACAACTTCGGAGGAGTGGACCAGTATGAGCGCAGCCGCGCCATCACCCACTATGCCTTCGACCACGGCATCACCCATTTCGACCTGGCCAACAACTACGGTCCTCCTTACGGCTCGGCCGAGGAAACCATGGGACGACTGATGGACGACGACTTCCGCCCCTATCGCGACGAACTCTTCATCAGCTCGAAAGCCGGATATGACATGTGGCCCGGCCCCTACGGAAACTGGGGCTCGCGCAAATACCTCATGGCCAGTCTCGACCAGAGTCTCCGTCGCATGCACCTCGACTATGTGGACCTCTTCTACAGCCACCGTCTCGACCCCGAGACACCGCTCGAGGAGACACTGCAGGCACTCGTAGACATCGTGCGCCAGGGCAAGGCCCTCTACGTCGGCATCTCCAACTGGCCGCTTGAGCAACTGCGCATCGGCGAGAAGTACCTGCGCGAGCACGACGTGCCCCTGCTCATCTATCAGGGACGCCTCAACCTCATCGACCGCAAGCCGCAGGAGACAGGCATACTGCAGTTCTGCCACGAGAGCGGAGTGGGCTTCATCGCCTTCTCCCCCCTGGCACAGGGACTGCTCACCGACCGCTATCTGAACGGTGTGCCCTCCGATTCGCGCATGGCACGCAACCACTTCCTGACACGCGACCGTCTGACGCCCGAACTGCAGGACTATGTGCTGCAACTGCGGCAGCAGGCCCAGGCTTCCGGTCACACCACCAGCGAAGAAGCACTGCGATGGGTGCTGGCACAGCAAGGTGTCACCTCGGTGCTCATCGGAGCCAGCAGCGTGAATCAGCTGGAAGAAAACATGCGGTGCGTGAAAGACTGAACCGACCATCAAAAAGAATCCCGAGGCGTTTGCTTCGGGATTTTTTTTGTGCCCTTACAGTCGGAAAAATGACTCGGGCGACGAGACCATGTGGAGGTGTCAGGAGAACGCACCGTGCTTTTCTGCCTGTCGCACCACGTTGCGTAAGCCGTCGCACCACGTTGCGTCGCAGCAAGGGTTCGGGATAAAAGCACTTCTACGAAGCCTCCACTCGCGCTGCCTTCTATAATTCCACTTCGTCTACCACGCGTCCGTCGTAGAGGTTGATGATGCGCTCGGCAAAGCTGGCGTCGTGCTGGCTGTGCGTCACCATGACCACAGTTGCGCCGTCCTTGTGCAATTGTGTGAGCAGCGACATCACCTCGTTGCCGTTGTGCGAGTCGAGGTTTCCCGTGGGTTCGTCGGCCAGTATTATCTGCGGTTGCATCACTACGGCGCGGGCAATGGCTACGCGTTGCTGCTGACCTCCAGAGAGCTGGCGCGGGTAGTGCTTGGCGCGGTGCATGATGTCCATGCGCCTCATGGCTTCCTCGGCCCGTTGGCGACGCTCGGCTTTCGGCACGTCCATGTAGAGGAGCGGCATCATGATGTTGTCCTCCACGTTCAGGTCCTCGATGAGGTTGAAACTCTGGAAGACGAAACCGATGAGGCCCTTGCGCAGCGTGCTGCGTTGGTCCTCGTCCAACTTGCTCACGTCCTGCCCGCAGAGCAGGTACTGTCCCTCCGTAGGACTCTCCAGCAGTCCCAGCATGTTCAGCAGCGTGGTCTTGCCGCAGCCGCTGGGTCCCATGATGGCTACGAACTCGCCTTTCTTCACTTCTATGTCCACACCGTTCACGGCGAGCGTGCGTACTTCCTCGGTCACAAAGTCCTTGTGCAATCCGATGGTCTGAATGATGTTTTCTTCCATAACTATAACAATTTAAATGGATTTTTATAGGTTTTCTCAATGTTTATTCAATCTTCATCACTACGCTCGGCTCTATCCTTGTGGCGCGCCAAATCTGATACCAGAGCGTGAGGGCGCTGAGCAGGAAGACGATGAGGAGGCTCACGAAGGGGATCCACCAGGCAATCGTAGCATGGATGGTATAGTATCGCGTAATCAGTTTGTGCAGCCCGATGAGAGAGACGGGGATGCTGACGGCTGCTGCTGCGGCGAGCACGATGAGATAGCGACGGCTGAGCAGCAGGGCGATGTCGCGGAAGCGAGCGCCGTGTACTTTCCTCAGCGCAATCTCGCGGTAACGTCTGCGCACGTCGAACATCATCAGCCCCAGTACACCCAGACAGGTTACGGCAATGGCTAAGAACGAGAAGGTGAAGAAGATGCGGGCCGTGCGACGGTCCTCCTCGTAGAGCTGGGCCTTCTGGTCAGAAACCCATTCATACAGCAGTTCGTCCGTACCCAGCACTTCCTGCTTCAGCTTGCGCAGGTACTTGATGGCCTTCTCCTCCGCGCCTGGCTCGATGTCCAGGATAACCCTCTCTGGAGTATGGTAGTGCACAAAATCGTCCATCCCCATGACGTCCGGCTCATAGACAAAGAACATCGGGTTCTGCGGCATGGAGAGGCGGCCCGAGTGGAAGTCGCGCAGGATGCCCACCACCTCGTAGGGCGGGTTGTAGT
>CAJOLZ010000016.1 GCA_905235575.1 uncultured Bacteroidaceae bacterium
GACAGACTACGAGGCCATTCAGAATCTGATTGTCAGCGAACGTCTCTACCGTGTGAGTCACCGCAATGCCGAGCTCGCACAATGCTATGCCGAGGATGCACAGATACACACCTCGTGGCAGCAGGGCGGTGTCTCGTCGTTCGTAGGACAGGCACCGACGGAGGCTCAGGCTGCCCCGGCACTGCCCAACGTCAACCGCTGCAATCCGCCACTCATCCATTTCTCCACATCGTCACCGCGTAAAGCACTTGTGGAATATCCATCCACGACCACGCGCGGTGTCATCGTAGATGGAGTGGAGACGATGCTGACGTCGTACATGCGCCTGATGTATAGGGTAGAGAAACGAGGCAACGAGTGGAAGATAACCGCCATGACGTCCATCAACGAATGTGACGAGCTGTCACCTGCCATCCCGGGACAGAAACTGAAGGTCAAGCCCAAGGACATCAAGGGACTGCGCACCTCCTACCGCTGGCTGGCCTATACACGTCTGAAAGCAGGCGGTACGGTCAACGACGACGAACTGGGCACAGACCGTCCCGAAGAGTTGAACCGATTCTACGAGCAGGAATATAAATGGTTGAACGAAAAAGAACCTATATCAGCGATGGAAAAGAAGGATATGACACTCACCGTGGGCAACTACAAGATTGCCGTCAGCGAGACAGGAAGCGGTCCGGACATGGTTGTCCTGCACGGCCGAAACTATTCACGAGAGATGATGCAGGACATCGTAAATCACTACAAAGACCGTTTCCACGTCATCACTTACGACGCTCTGGGACACGGACAGAGCAGCAAGCCCGACTCGTTCACCCTCACCGACCAGAGCGATGTGCTCACCGCCATCGTGGCACAGCTGCACCTGCAGAAACCGGTGGTCATCGGTTTCTCCATGGGTTCCTATATCACGCTCCTCACCGCCGAGCGCCATCCCGAACTATTCTCGCGCATCGTGCTCATCGGCACCCGCGGCCTGAGCGAAACCGGCGGCACCAACAAGATTTTCGCTCCGCAGACCACCATGGAACAGATACTGGCATTCGACAAAAGAGTATCTTCGCCCGTGAAACTCACCGACGAAGACCGCGAGCGCATCGGACATTCTGTGGCTGAGTTCAATCTCATAGCGAACGCGCCGAAGGTTACGATTCCCGCCCTCGTCCTTACCGGGCACTACGACGGGCTGAACACACCTGCGGAGGGAAGGCGCGTGGCCGAGGCACTGCCCAATGCCCAATTCCACGAAATTCCCGACGCAGGTCACATCGCCTTCTTCGAGAATCCCGGCAAGGTGTTTGAGCTGATGGACGCCTTTATATATTAATATAATCTACTCCCCCATCTCCCGATGCGAATCGCACACACGGCATCGAGAGGAAACGCACTGTGGTGCGACGGGCAACGCACCGCGTTGCGACAGCCGTCGCACCACGGTGCGTTGAAGTGTTTTGCGTGGAATGTTGTATAAGGCATCGCCAGCATGGCTTCAATGGCGAGCAGATTGGTTTTGAAAGCACTGGGAATGCAGTGGACGGCGCCGGGAAGAGAGCAGCGGAAAGATGGCGCAAGAGGTGTCATTATGACACAAAAAGACCGCGAAAACAAGAAGATAGACACTTTTTGCCGGGCGAAGGCGCAATTCGGATTTAACATACCTTAAAATATTTTTCGCGCGAATTATTTGTTTCATATTGAAATTTTCGTTAGATTTGCAAGAGAAACGTATGAAAATCGCAACATTTATATGGACAAGGAACTGATTTCAGGCTTGAAACGCGAGGATTTTCAAGCCACCGTACAAGGTAAGCAAACCGATCTCTACACTTTGCGCAACAGCGACGGCATGGAGGTCAGCATCACAAATTATGGAGGCGCTGTAGTGGCCATCATGGCTCCCGACAAGGAGGGCCGGATGGCCAATATCATTCAAGGCTTCGACAACATTCAAGACTTGATCAACAGCCCCGAACCATTCCTGAGCACCCTGGTGGGCCGATACGGCAACCGCATCTGCAAGGGTAAGTTCGTGATGAATGGTAAGGAATACAAGCTGGCTGTGAACAACGGTCCCAACCACCTGCACGGAGGTCCCACGGGTTTCCATGCCCGCGTTTGGGATGCTGAGCAGATAGACGACCAGTCGCTCGTGCTGCGCTATGTATCGGCCTACTATGAGGAGGGCTTCCCTGGCGAGCTTCACATGGTGGTTCGCTTCATGCTGACCGACGATAACGAGCTGAGCATCGAATATCGCGGCACGACGAACAAGAAGACCGTCGTCAACATGACACACCACGGATTCTTCTCGCTGGCAGGCATTGCCAACCCCACGCCGTCGGCCATGAACGTAATCTGCCAGATAAACGCAGATTTCTACGTGCCCATCGACGAGAACTCCATCCCCACAGGCGAGATTCTGAAGGTGGAAGGCACGCCCTTCGACTTCCGCACCCCGCACGCTGTGGGCGAACGCATCGATGCCGACAACGAGCAGATAAAGAACGGTGCCGGCTATGACCACTGTTTCGTGCTGAACAAACGCGAGCCGGGCGAACTGAGCTTTGCTGCAAAAATCATCGAACCCGACTCGGGCCGCACCATGGAGGTCTACACAACGGAACCCGGCGTGCAGTTCTACAGCGACAACTGGGCCAACGGTTTCCCCGGCACACACGGCGCAACTTACGGCCGTCGCAGCGCACTCTGCTTCGAGGCACAGCACTTCCCCGACAGCCCGAACAAGCCCCACTTCCCCAGCGTTCTGCTGAAGACAGGCGACATCTATCGCCAGAAAACCATCTACAAATTCGGGACTATCTGAATGAAGTAACATTTTAATCAACATTTAATAACTTCTTAAAATCAAACAACTAATGGCACAAAACAAGAACAATGGAGCAATTGTGGCTATAATTGCCATGATGTTCCTCTTCGCGATGATTTCGTTTGTAACGAACATGGCAGCCCCCTTCGGCACCATCTGGCAGGAGCATGTACCTGGCGCAGGATGGATTGGTAATCTGATGAACTTCGCAGCCTACCTGTTCATGGGCATTCCCGCAGGTATGATGATTACCAAGATTGGTTACAAGAAGACCGGCCTCGTCGGTTTGGCTCTGGGATTCATCGGCATCTGCATCCAGTATGCATCGAGCACGATGGACGTCGAAAAGATGAGCACTTTCTATGTGTACCTGCTTGGTGCTTTCATCTGCGGCTTCTGCGTCTGCATCCTTAACACCGTGGTAAACCCCATGCTGAACCTGCTGGGCGGCGGCGGCAACCGTGGTAACCAGCTCATCCAGACTGGTGGTTCGCTCAACTCTCTGGCTGCTACACTGACTCCTATGCTGGCCGGTGGTATGATTGGCGAGATTACGAAGGAGACTTCTATGACTGCCGTTGCTCCCTTGTTGATGATTGCCATGGCAATTTTTGCTATTTCGTTCATCATCATTTACTTCACCAAGATTGTGGAGCCCGATACAGAAAAGATGGATGTGGTTGCCGGAATCAAGGGCGCGCTGAGCTACAAGCACCTCGTGCTGGGTATCATCGCCATCTTCTTCTATGTTGGTCTCGAGGTAAGTATTCCCGGACAGCTTATTTTCTACCTGAGCGAGCCGGGTGGCGTGCTGGGTAATGCTGCTGTGGCTGGTCTGATTGCCGGATGCTACTGGCTGTTGATGCTGGTAGGCCGCTTCACCAGTTCTCTGATTTCTGGCAAGGTTTCCTCGCGTGCTCAGCTGATTACCGTTACAAGTGTGGCCATCATCCTGCTGATCATTGCCATCATCATGCCCGAGACATCGACAATGAACCTGACAGTTCCCAACATTGCCAAGTGGACGCTCATCAACGCCGAAGTTCCCACTAAGGTGCTCTTCATCATCCTGTGCGGTCTTTGTACTTCCGTAATGTGGGGCGTTATCTTCAACCTCGCCACCGAGGGCCTCGGCAAATACACTGCATCTGCTTCCGGTCTGTTCATGACCATGGTTGTGGGTGGTGGCATCATGCCGCTGCTGCAGGGTAAGATTGCCGGCAACATTGGCGACATCCAGAGCTACTGGCTCGTCGTTGCCATGCTCGCCTACCTGTTCTTCTATGCAGTAGTAGGCAGCAAGGTGACCAAGCGTGAAGAGTAATTCGATTTCATCAGCACTCCGTCTCGACGGGGCGGAGTGCTTAACACTAAAACCTTATTCATATAATGAAACTGACAATTGAGGATGTAAGAAGCCGCTTCATCAAGCATTTTGGCGGCTCGACAGGTTCTGTGTACGCTTCTCCCGGACGTATCAACCTGATTGGTGAGCACACCGACTACAACAACGGATTTGTATTCCCCGGCGCAGTGGAGCAGGGAATCATCGCTGAAATCAAGCCCAACGGCACACGCACGGTGGATGCATACAGCATCGACCTGAAAGACCGTGTGCAGTTCTCGCTCGACGACGAAGAAGGTCCCCGCGCTTCGTGGGCACGCTACATCTATGGCGTCTGCCGCGAAATGATGGCGCTGGGTGTGCCCGTAGAAGGTTTCAACACAGCCTTTGCCGGCGATGTTCCCCTGGGTGCAGGCATGTCTTCTTCAGCTGCATTGGAGAGCACATTTGCCTTCGCGCTGAACGATCTTTGGGGCGAGAATAAGATTGAGAAGATGGAACTGGCACGCGTGGGTCAGCGCACGGAGCACAAGTACGTGGGCGTGAACTGCGGTATCATGGACCAGGCCATCAGCGTGCTCGGCAAGAAAGGCTCGCTCCTGCGTCTCGACTGCCGCAGCGGCGAATACGAATACTTCCCCTGGAACCCGAAGGGCTATCAGCTCGTGCTCGTGAACAGTTGCGTGAAGCACGAACTGGCAGGCAGTCCCTACAACGAGCGTCGTCTCTCGTGCGAAAAGGTGGCTTCCATCATCGCAAAGAAACACCCCGAAGTGACATCACTGCGCGACGCCAACTATGAGATGCTCGATGAGGTGAAACCCGAAATCACCGACGAGGAATACCGCCGCGCACGCTACGTCATCGGCGAGGTGGCACGTGTGCTGGCTGTGTGCGACGCACTCCAGAAGGACGACTACGAGACCGTGGGACAGATGATGTACGAGACACACTACGGCCTGAGCAAAGAGTATGAAGTGAGCTGCGAGGAACTGGACTTCCTGAACGACATTGCCCGCGAGGAAGGTGTCACGGGTTCGCGCATCATGGGTGGCGGCTTCGGTGGCTGCACCATCAACCTGATTGCCGACGAACTGGTTGACAACTTCAAGGCTGTTGTGGCTAAGAAGTTCAAGGACAAATACGGCAAATCGCCCATTCTCATCGACGTGGTCATCGGCGACGGCGCACGCAAGCTCTGCTAAGACCTGCGACGTCAGACCACTGACACACTATCCCTCATCCCTTCCCTGCCCCACAGGCGCGGAAGGGATTTTTTTGGGCCCACACAGAATGCACCGTGCATCTGCGAATGACGCACCGTGGTGCGAAGGCTGTCGCAACGTGTTGCGACACGTGTCGCAGCACGTTGCGTTTTCCACATAACCAGAAACGTACATTCCGACATAAATCTGAATAACAGAATCTATCTAATTCGGGATAAAAAACTACCGCTGTGTAGGGGAAAATTCTCATTTATTTTGTAATTTTGTGACGTGAAACTCAGCATAGACCAATAAGCAACGTTAAGTGATTATGAATGAGATAAAAACGATGAACCACGCGGCAGACAACATCCGCATCCTTGCAGCCTCGATGGTCGAAAAAGCCAAGAGCGGCCATCCCGGCGGAGCCATGGGCGGCGCGGATTTCATCAACGTACTCTATAGCGAATACCTCCTCTCCGACCCCGACAATGCCACATGGCAGGGCCGCGACCGCTTTTTCCTCGACCCCGGCCACATGTCGCCCATGCTTTATGCACAGCTGACACTGACAGGCCTCTTTACGCTCGACGAGCTGAAAGAGTTGCGCCAGTGGGGTTCGCCTACACCCGGACATCCCGAATTGTGCTACGCAAGGGGCATCGAAAACAGCTCGGGTCCCCTCGGACAGGGACACACCTACGCCGTGGGAGCCGCCATCGCAGCTAAATTCCTGGCAGCACACACGGGCAATCCGACCTTCTCGCGCGAGACCATCTATGCTTACATCAGCGACGGAGGCATACAGGAGGAGATAAGTCTGGGCGCAGCACGCATCGCCGGCACACTGGGACTGGACAATCTGGTCATGTTCTACGACGCCAACGACATACAGCTCTCCACCGAGACACGCGTGGTGACCAACGAAGACACGGCGGCCAGATACCGCGCCATGCAGTGGGAGGTAATCGAAATTGACGGCAACGACGTCGCACAGATTCGCTCCGCACTCGACAAGGCCAAGGCTGTAGTGGGGAAACCCACACTGATCATTGGCCGTTGTGTGATGGGCAAGGGCGCACGCCAGGCCGACGGCTCCAGCTACGAGGGCTCGTGCAAGACACACGGTGCGCCCCTCGGACCTGACGCATGCCGCAACACCATCATCAACCTGGGCGGCAATCCCGATAATCCCTTCGATATCTTCCCCGACGTACAAGAGCTTTACGACCGCCGCAAAGAGCAACTGCGCAGCCTCGTGGCCGAGCGACATCAGGAAGAAGCAGCATGGGCTACACAGAATCCCGAAAAGGCAGCACAGGTGGATGACTGGTTTGCCAACCGCCTGCCAGACATCGACTGGGAGAGCATCGAACCGAAGAAAAACGATGCCACACGCAACGCCTCAAGCCGCTGTCTCACACTGCTGGCACAACAGGTTCCCAACATGATATGCGCCTCGGCCGACCTCTGCAACTCCGACAAGACCGAAGGTTTCATGAAGGGAGGCCCACACGAGCTACGCTACGGCGACTTCTCTGGCGGCTTCCTTCAGGCTGGCGTTTCGGAACTCACCATGGCCTGCTGCTGCATCGGCATGTCGCTCCACGGCGGTGTCATCGCAGCCTGCGGCACATTCTTCGTCTTCAGCGACTACATGAAGCCCGCCATCCGCATGGCCGCACTCATGGAACTGCCCGTGAAGTTCATCTGGTCGCACGATGCATTCCGCGTCGGCGAGGACGGACCCACCCACGAACCCGTGGAACAGGAGGCACAGATACGCCTCATGGAAAAGATGAAAAACCACAGCGGACGCCCCTCGATGCTCGTCCTTCGCCCAGCCGACAGCGATGCCACCACGGTATGCTGGCAGATGGCAATGGAGAACATGCTCTCGCCCACCGCACTCATACTGAGCCGACAGACTATCGAAAGCCTGCCCGAGGGCACCAACTACGCCGACGCACGACGGGGTGCATACATCGTGGCCGAAAGTGACGAGCAGCCCGATGTCATTCTGGTGGGCAACGGTTCTGAGGTGAGCACACTAGTGGCCGGCGCACGTCTGCTGAGAGCTGATGGTGTGCGCGTGAGAGTTATCAGTGTACCCAGCGAGGGCATCTTCCGGATGCAGAGCCTGGAATACCAGCAGAGCCTCATTCCGCAAGGCAGCAAAGTCTTCGGACTTACAGCAGGACTGCCCGTAAACCTGCAGGGGTTCCTCATCGGCGCAGCACCGGAGAGCAAGATATGGGGCCTGGAAAGCTTCGGATACTCGGCACCCTACAAGGTGCTCGATGAGAAGCTCGGCTATACGCCGCAGAATGTGTACGAACAAGTTAAGTCGATTCTCTGACCGAATTATGACGAAGATTGGATTGGCCAGCGACCACGCCGGCTTTGCACTCAAGAAACACGTGAAGGACTATCTGGCCCGTCACGGATATGAGTTTGAGGACTATGGCACCGACAGCGCCGAAAGTTGCGACTATCCCGACTATGGGCACGCGCTGGGCGAAGCTGTTGAAGCAGGCAAATGCGCGCTCGGTATTGGCATCTGCGGCTCCGGCGAAGGCATTGCCATGACGCTGAACAAACACCAAGGCATCCGCGCCGCGCTGTGCTGGGAGCCCGAGATTGCACACATGAGCCGTCTGCACAACAATGCCAACGTGCTCGTCATGCCCGGCCGCTTCATCTCCGAGACCAAGGCAGACGACATCATGGATGAGTTCTTCGCCACCGATTTCGAGGGCGGACGGCATCAACGGCGCATCGACAAAATTCCGGTCTCGACAAACAAATAAATGCCTATACGTAAGGCGGCGTGCTTCCCAAATCAAAAGGAAACACGCCGTCTTTTTGTATCCGGTGAATCCAACGGAAGGAGGAGGAATCGATATCTGCTAAAAACGCACTGTGGTGCGACGCACGTCGCAACGTGGTGCGACAGCCTGCACAACGTGGTGCGTCAAGCGATGAAGCACGGTGCAATTATTTGCTCTCCGAAAACCCGGACAATTTATTGGGTGAATTTCGACGCTGAAGTTATTTCAGCACCTTTCGACCGTTCACAATATAGAGGCCATGCTGCGGACGGAGTACACGACGACCTGTCAAGTCGAACACCACGGCACTCCCCTGCCCTGCCTCCTTCGGAGGAGCCACGGACGTTCCATCCTGCGTCACAAAACCCACGACATTGCTCCAGTCGCTCCGCAGGCCATCCGCCCCTACAGCGCGCACCATGAAGGTGTAGGCTGTCCGTTCCTCGAGGTCGTGGAAGGTAAGACTTGTGGCCGTAGTCTCGTAAATCGAGGCCGATTTGGCAAGGTGCTTGCCACTGCCCGGTGTCGCAATTTCGTCACTGCACAGCAACATTGTTTCGTCATCTTCATCATCGTTGCCCCACATGAGCGAGACTTCGTAGCTGAGGGCTTGTTTGACGGACGACCACGACACCGTAACATCGCGCCCGGCTACGTTGCAGTCTTCGTCTGCAACGGGTGCAGGAAGACTGTATCCGCCATTGAAAACGAAACTTATCAGGCCGTTCGTTTCCGTAATTCCTTCGATAGGTTTACCCATGTAAAGGCGACCGTCGGAATTGGCATTGTAAAGTTTTGCGGCAGGCGAAGAAGTGTCGGTGAGCGCCGTGTTATGCGACGTGCCGGGCCACGGGTCGCCGGCCATGCTTGAAAGGGGAACAGACAAGACACCATCGGCCGGGATGAGGGTCATACGCTGATGGTTCGCAATGGTATTCACCTTATTGGCCTCCCAGACAGACGAATCGAAATCGACGTGCAGAATCAACATTCCGTGGCCATATCCATAGGCATCAAAGCCCTCTAACTGACGGTTTTCCAGGAGATAATACTCGTTGCGATAAGCCTCGTTGTAGATGATGTAGGCTTCGGGAGCACTCGTCAAGGGCTGCATGCCGGTCACCACACATCCGTCACTCAGTTCGATGGGCGTAAGCCATCCGCAATACATACGCTCGTAGCTGGTAAAAGCTGCCGGGCACTCGCCCATCTCAGTAGGGCCATTGTAGCAACCATAGTCCAGAAGATCCCACGAATCCATTCCGAAGCATTTCCCGTTGACATCGTACATGTCAGGCAGACACATGCAGTGACTGAACTCGTGGCAGGCGGTCCCAATGCCGTCGATGATGATGTCGGTATCTGAGCACAGTTCGGAACTGCACGCATAGGTGTTGATGATTACTCCGTCGAGGCGCAGTGGACCGCTTCCGTCACCTATCTTGGCTGCTTCTTCCAACGTGAACTCATGCGGCCATATGGTGTATTCGTCGTCGCTCTGACTCTCGCCATTGCCGGCATAAACCACATAGACTTGGTCCACCTCACCATCGTTATCCCAGTCGTAATCAGCGAAATTCACGGACGAATTAGCCATACGGCAGGCCTCGATAACCATCTCAGCGGCATGCGCATCATCGTCGCCGATGTTCTCGCCATAGTATTGATACGGCTCGGACACCTCCAGCGGCCCAATCACATCGAAGGTCAGGTCGAACACACCGTAGCTTTGTGCCAGGAAGTAATCGTGCACCGAGCCGCTCATATTGTTGGAATTATACCCGACCTTGTTGAAGAAATCGTTGAACTCGCTCTGCGGATAGGACATTTTCTTGTTAGGGAATTCAACGAGAATCACCAGTCCGCGGTAGCTACCACTGATGGGATTGCTCTCTGCGCCCCAGCGTGAACGCCGTTTCACACGTCGTTCGTTGCTGGCGGCCACACGTGTCTGGCGTTTCTCAAGAGCAGTCTGTGGGTCGATTTCCTCGTAATGAATGCCGTTTCGTGAGCGATGCCACATACGTCCGTCCTCGCTCATGAAACAGCGCAAATGCTCGTCGCCGTGCCGCACAGCCTCTATGCGAGAGCCATCGTCAAGTGTGATGGTGCGCCGCTGACGTTTTGCAGGCACAGCCATCACCCCGAGTGTCAGCAGCGACATAAGGGAGGCAACGATTATTCTTTTCATTACGTCGGTGGGATGTGTTCGGTTCAAACTCACTCGTTTCTTTTCACAAATATCTTACGACACTGGCCCGACGGCGTGCGCAAGATATAGACACCGTGGTGGAGACTGAGGCGACGCAACTCGTCAGCAAAGCATTCGGTGACGAAGCGGCCGTCTGTCGAATAGATGCGAACGAGCATCTCGCTGGCTTCGATGCCTGTTACGGCCGTACCGGAAGTGTATATGTAAGCCGATTCAGCCCAGTCACCGTCCAGATGACGGTCGCTCAGTGGCTGAACACGGAACTGATATGCCACGTTCGTTTCCAGCTCGTCGAACTGTGTTTCCGTAGCTGTCAGGCTATCTCGCTGTTCCAGCAGTTCGCCGTCGGCCCAGAGTTCGACACGATAGAACTCGGCATCCTGCACCTCGTCCCAGCGTGCCACGAAGTAGTCATCGCTCGTTTCGATGGCCTCCAGATTGATGGCTTGCGACAATGTGCCCAGAGGACGGAACTTCAGTGTCACCGTGCTGTCAGCGTTTTCCGTTATCTGGCAGATGGGTTTCCCCATGCGACCGCCCTTATAGACATAGTCGTTCTCCAGCTCGTGTATGTCGTTGCTGCCCGGGTAGAGGTTACCGGCCAACGTGGCAATGTACTCCGCGTTAGAAGATGCCGAGACGGAACCACGATAGTCGTCGTTGGCAGCAATGATGGTCATGCGTTGGTGCGCGGGGTCGGTGTTCACTTTGTTGCTGGTCCACTGCGACATGTCATAGTCGACATGCGTAATCTGCAACCCAGTGCCACGCCGTCCGATGTAGTCGTCCCAACCCATCGCCTGACGGTTCTCTATGACATAGTATTCGTTGAAGTTTGCATCGTTCACAATCTTATAGCCGTCGCCCCCTTGGGCAAAGCACGGAATGGTGAGCGTGCAAGGCTCGTTTATCTTGATGAGTGGGCGCCATCCCATGAAGTCGCGCTCGTAAGCCGTATAGTTACCCGGGTTATAGCCGTTGTTGCCATACAAGCCATAGTCCATGACGCTCCAGATATCCATGCCAAAAGCCACGTACTTCGTATCGTAGAAGTCGGGCAGACCCATGGCATGGCTCAGTTCGTGTATGAAGACACCCACGCCGTCGGGCTGTTCGAGCCGAACCTCTCCGTCCTCATCATATTCTGCAGGCGCAGACTCGCAGCAGGCAGCGCTCGTGGCAAACTTCTTGCCGTCTATGGTGATGGAGTTGGTGGTCTCGCGCGGCCAAATCGTGTCGTCGTCGCCGCCATTGTTCTGTCCCAGGCCGGCATATATCAGGAACACCATGTCGATGCTCTCGTTGTTGTCGTTGTCGAAGAGTGTCCAGTCGGTTCCAATCTCCACAGCCTTCTTTATGACCTCGTCGCGGAAGGTATAGAAATTCACATCGTGTGAGCTGATTTCGTACACAATCGTGTCGCGGCCGTCCTCCGTCTTAGTCTTCACTTCGCGATAGGCGTCGTGACCATAATAGACATACGAACTGTCGAGGCGCACAGGGCCAATAATACGGAACTCGGGCAGGAAATCGCTTTCGCTCTGCTCCACAAAGTAATCGCGGATGCTGCCATGCGAGCCGTGGCCCGTATATAGCTCGCCGTCGCGCGTGCCGTTGCAGAAGAGGTCGTAGTAGGCGCGCAGCTCCTCCGGGTCTTCGCGCACGCTGAAGGACTTGTCGGCAAACTCCACCAACACCACGGGCACGTATTTCACTCCGTGAGGTTTCAGCGGCGCAGACTGAGAAGAGCCCATCCTGCGTCGCACAGAACGGCGTTCGACAGTCGAGTCAGGCATCACCGTGATGGGCATTCCAGCCCTCAAAACATTGTGCAGCGTGTCACCCTCGTCCGAAAGATAGAAAGAGCGTTCACTGTTGCCATACAGCGTGGCCCACACACGCCTGCCGTCAGAGAGCGTAACCAGACGGCGGTGACGCAGCGCCGGGACACCCCAGGCCGTGACGGCCACTAAAAGCAATATAAATAATGTACGTATACGCATATCAGCATCCTTACAACTTGCAAAGATACGATTAAACAAGCGAAAAGCAAAATTTATTTCGATTTTCCGAGTGTAAGCATCTTCTTCAACCACCACTACAGCTGCTGTTCACGAAGTCAGTGTAGAAAAACACACCACGCTGCGACAGCTGTCGCTCCACGTTGCGACGGCCTGTGCACTGTGGTGCGACACACGTCGCACCACAGTGCGTTTCCGACGGCATCATTTCCTGTTTTCTCGCCCCGAGCCAAATAATCATGCTTTTATTTGGTCGTTTCGCAAAAAAGCCATACCTTTGCACCGCATCTACAGCAACGGGGGATTAGCTCAGCTGGCTAGAGCGCTTGCATGGCATGCAAGAGGTCATCGGTTCGAGCCCGATATTCTCCACAAAAACCCGATGGTGGGCAACCCGAAATGGGCTGCCCACCAGTCGTTTAACCGAATCAGGCATTATAAGCATTCGACCGACATAGACACAAAAAAAGGCTCGCGCTTACTGCACGAGCCTTTTTATTAATTATTTAATATTTAACTCTTAATTTGTTGTTACTGGAACTGAATATATCTTACCGAAGTATTCCACGTAGAGAAAGAGGCCTACGTCGGCAACCGTTGCATATTTGATATTGTCTCGAACATCCTTGAAGTAGATATTAACAATGCCATCTTCGGGATATTCATTCGCCTTGAGGTTATAGGTGTACCAGAAGTCCCAGAAATTACCACCCTGCTGATAATACCAATGCGTTCTGTCTGAATTATAGTTTGTAGACGATATGGGGCTATTATAATCATCCTCAAAATTTTCGATAGTTACTAAGCCAGATGTACTTTCTACTGCTACGCCGAACAATCCATAGTTCGTTGTACCCTGAGTGAGACCATAGGCATTCAGCGTATTCGTTGCGAACTTGATGTCTATTGGATATAGGCTCTCGGGGTAGATTGCTTCGGTTAAGTCAGGATTGTCAGGATTAGAATGCTCCATGGGCGGAAGTTGGAAACTCAGCACATAGTCTGATCCTACAGCTGTCAGCGTAGGGGCGGTGAGATAACGGAACTGGTCTATGACGTAGACGTGAATGTAACGCTTCAGACCATCCTTATGTTCCACAACAATCCATTCGTCTTGAAGCTGATCGGTAAGATCCGTCACCGTACACTGAATTTGAAACTGTTGGGTGCCTGACACATAAGTCACAGGTAGATCTGCAGAGCAGAAGGTCGGCGTCTTTTCCCAATAGACATTGAAATCGTCAGGATCGGTGGAACCTGATACATTCACATCGCTGATAGTGCGGAATACGAAATCCAGGTTATATGTACTTTCCGTATTGAGTACAATAGATGTTGTCTCTGTGGGGAGTTTAATCTGCAGTGTATTATTTTCGTCGTTGATGTCGGGGATACTGCGGTCCAAATCCATATCGGCATTTACGAACTCGTCACCATTGATAGCAGCCTTCAATGTCTCATAGTATGCTATATCCGGTGAGAGGAGTTTGCACTCAATATAATAAGTATTGTTGCGAACAATGTCATACTTCACCTTGTTGTCGTCGTTCAGTTTCAGCACGTGATAGACAGTCTTGGACGAGCCATCTACGGTATAGGTCACCCTAAGAATTATCTTGACATCGTCGATGTCAGTATTGTCGTCATCAAAAAGGAATTGCGGCTGGCTGGTGTAAGTACCAGTGCTCTGGTATGCAACGTCGAATTTATCGTCATCATTCTCTGTTTCAGAGGTCCAAAGGCTGTAGCGGCCACTGGCGGTGTATTCGTTCATACCTGCCCCAGAAATAAGTATTCCTGTACTTCCTTCTGTTGTATAGCTATTCCAATCTGAACTTTTGGGAGCGATATAACCACGGTCGCGTCCGTTATGGATGAGCCATTCTATTTTTGTGACAGGGAAAGATGCTCCTGTAGGATCATAAGTCAACACAACCTTGGCACGGTCACGAATCAGATACACCGTATTGTTGGTCCCTTCGGGTGAGTTGAGCCAGGTATTCATCTCATCGGCACTGTTCTCCTTGTGATAACCCCAGTAACATACTTCCTGATGGGCTTCATCGTTGTAGAGGGTAGACAATTCTTCCGAATTCATCACCGTTTCCTCTGCTGTACCGTTACTGAAAGAGAGGGGAACGGTAAGATTGCGGTTGGCAATGAAGTGGATGCGAGCCGTACCCTGCGGCACAGTGCCCTTGACAACACCCGTATCGAAGAACGTACCTGATGCACCATTGCTGGTTACATCAGCATTACGTATACCGAGGTACTGTCCGTTGGCATCGAAGCAGACCATCTGCATAACGTGTACGACATTCTCTGTGCCGCTCACCTTACTACGCGTCTGTCTTGCTTTGTCTGCAAAACTGAAATTTATGTTGACTGACATATCGCCGGGCTGCAAGCCATCGGGGCCATCGACATCTGCGTCGTTGTTGCAGGATGCGAAACCGAGAACCACGGCTGCAAGAACTAATATTCGAGAAAGATATTTCATATCCTAATGTATTTATCTGTTCTTATTTATTACGATACTTATCCACAATCACATCGAAGCCATTCAAATTATCTATCTCTTCTGCTGACATATCGCGAATACAGCGGATAAAGCAATTCCTGCTATTGACACCATCACCAGTAAACCCTGGATAGTCATAAGAAGAATTACTGTATCTAATGTCCCAATTGGTTGCCCAATTGTACGTTCCATTATTATTTTGACTTAGAACACCTGTTGCCACGGCATCACCTTCAAGGGTCCAATAATAGCTACCGGTCAAGACAGGATCCATCGTGTCAAAGTTTGCGTGCTGATAACGTAGAATCACACCAACTTCCTCTCTGGTTGGCAGTCGCCATCCGGTCCATTCCGTACCGTCAGAGTCTACCTCTTTATATGTATTGCAATGAGAGGCTGCTTGTCGCGCTGTAGATGGGATATCTCTGCTATCGGGAGATGTACTTGTTGTAGCTCCTAACTGGGATGCTATCATAAATGCAGGTGAAACCACATGATCTTCCGACTGGTTATTTCCATCTAAATAAGGACGCCCCATGACGTACTCATCACTTGTACTGGAAATCTGGATAACATATTTATGGTTGTTGGTAAGACTTTTTTGATCCCGCCAATCATGATCTGTGCTTGCATTCGTATTTCGCGCAAGACGCATATAACTATTATTATAATAGTATTTAGCTGAAAACAGATTATCGTATCCTATACCTCGCCCACCTACATCAGTGGTAGTCCACCAGTTACCTGTAAGAGAAGAAGGATCCCACCACCTTGGAGTTGTTCTAGACGACCATAATCCAGCAATACTCTGGATATTATCCGTCGGGAAGTGACGAATGATAACATCCTCGTACAAAGTTGGATTTTCAACCAGATATACACGTAGAAGCATATATTTGATGGCTCTGTTTGGCAAGTCTGTAGAAGTAACAGTGATAGTTCCACTCGTGCCACTGATACTACCTGCTGAGCTTGGTTCTATATCAACGCCCATATGCGTCATGCCGGAGTATGTTGTTTTCATTGTACCATCACCATCATAGTACCATCCCCATACAGCATTCGAAGCATTAGGATCAACTGCAGCACCTTTCGTCTGTGTGTTTGTATTGAAAGAGTATAACTGCCAACTAACACTTGTACCCGAAGACTTAAGATAGTTTATAACAAGACTCTGCTGGCCATCACCACGAAGCGTATATACCTTGGGGTTGACCTGAAGGTAGTAGTGCTGGATGGCTTCAACGTGGTTGTGGATGGCAGCACTGTTATTCTCGTCGTTCCAAGGCAGCACGGCATACTGGATGTTCTCCGTGAGGTCCTGATCCTCTTGTGTCTCACTGCCTCGCGTTGCGATAGTAGCGTTAATCACATAGATATGGTTACGCTCAATTGCTGTGACATCACTCTTTACGAGCGGAATACGATAGTAATGATAGGTAGTTTCGTCATTCTGCATATAGGGCACAGAAATCACGAGTGAAGGAGCTGCGGTAGCATAATCAGCCTGAGTCCACTTGTTGGGATAAGTATAGGTGATAATCTGGAAGTTCTTGTCATCACCTGCGAACTCATAGGGATGACGGAGCAGCGTCGCACTATTGTGCACCTCAACACCATCGCCCTGCGTCTCAGGAGCAAAGACAGGAGCTCCGAAAGCAAAATTATAGAAGCGCCAGGCTGGATTTCCTGTGATGGTCACTTGCTCTTCTGCAAGCGAAGTGAGGAAGTCGTCATCGAATTTCACGTTGAGCACGATCTTGGCTGCGGCACGATTCAGCGTGACAGGCTCGAATACCTGGTCGCGGGTATTCGTGGCAGGTGTCCAATCCTTGAGCACACCGTCCATCATGAACTCCTTCTCTGTGGTGAAGCCGTAAAGTGAGCCATTGATCTTCACAGCCTCAGCATCAGCCTCGGCAACATACTGCTTATAGATGAAACCTGAAGGAGTGTTAGCGAACTGTTCTGTCCAAGGCCAAGAAATGTTGTTGGTAGACTCATCTACCACGGCGAGACCTTCCTCGACCTTATGTCAGTGCATTCAGTGCCTCGACATTGGCGACATCAGTCTTTGTCTTAGTATTGTTGGCAGCCACATAGATGTTATACTTCTGGCCAACCACAAGTCCTTCGGCACGCCAGTTGTCTGCAAGCCAGTTGTTGACGGCCTCCTGAATAGGAGTCGTAGTGGATGCAGTCAGATGGTACTGCTTTAAGAATGTGCCATCGGGGGTGCCGTCGGTGATATGCTCCACGAAAACGTCGAGCGTGTTGAGTTGCTTCTCGTTGAGCGCTTCGACGGACTCGGCACGTGTCACTACAGTAGCCTCAGAAACAGTGGGCATCACGGAGAGCCCGTCGCCATTGCCTGTATGGAAGATGTCAGAGATGCCGGCGTCATCAGCACATGAGGTCACGGCGCCCATGACAGCCAAAGCCATGAAGGCATGACTGAGATAAGTCTTATAGTTATTCTTCTTCATAGTCTTATTACTCTTTTAGCTCTGCACCGGTGTTGGCACCAATGGATTGTTATAATCTTGATAATACATCTTCAGTTTGTCTGTGATGTTGTAGTCTTCAGCCGGAACATAGTACACCCAAATCTCGGAGGAGTCGTCGGAGTAGCCCGGGAGGGTATTGGAGTTGTACGGTACTTTCTGTTTGCCCAAAACAGGGTCGTTGTAGAACAGGTAGACCTTGGCAATTCGGTTCTCATCTGTCCACGTAACACCTTCTTTGGGTACTATATAGAAATAGGTATAGAGGTTCTCAGTGGGCTGTATGGTTAGGGTGCTACTTGTCGTATAAGATGTCACTACGCCAACATCATTCTTTACTGCTTGTACGAGTTCAAAGTTCTCATTGTCAATGGCAAGTTCGAAGGTACTGCCATCGACGCCTGTGGTCACAAGCTGAATCTGCGGCGAACGTATGGGACGACCTGTGACAGGTTCAACCGTAGTTGCTTCGGTTATCTTGCCGTCAGACACAACCATGTGACTTGTTGCCCAACGGGTGTAGTCTTCGTAGTCTTTATCAAGGTCGTAGCGATAGAGCCATGAGTCGAACAGACGAATATTGGTTTTCATCTTTACGGTGTACTCGAGTGTGGTTGTGTCAATCCAGTCGGCAATGGTTGGCTTGACATAGAGTTTGCCACCCTCGAAGTAGGCATAAACAATCCATACGTGGTTACGAGCGAAGTCCTGTACGGTGCTTTCAGCATCCATTTCGAAAGAGGCCGTCTTCACTTCTGCACCTTCTTCACTACTCATACGATAATAAATCTTACCTGTGAGTTTCTTGTCGCTCTCACGGAGATAAACCGTGTTGGTGACGAAAGGCTTGATAGCTGTGTTATACTGAACAGCTTTCTGCTGGTCTGTGAGCGTGTTGTTCTTCGTCGACCAGTTTGTCCAAGTGTAATTGGAAGGATTGTCGGTGGCTGACGTCTTATGAATGTTGACATTTGCAATCAAGGGCGTGTTACCAGTCTTAGCACCCAGCAGAAGCTCTGAGGTCTCGTAGTTGTCAGCGACGATGTTTGACTTGAGGTCACCAAGATATGGTGCGGTGTAGTCAGCAACATTCGTACTCGGGTCAACTGCCATAATATATTCCTGGGTAGCTATCTGTTCGCCATCGAGCGAGATGCCAATAATCTCACCAAAGTCTCCTTCGTACATACCGAAGGCGAAATGAATCTTAGACACGGCACGGGTTATCTTAATCTCACCAAGGTTGGTCTTCACCTCACCAGATTCATCCACCAACGAGAGTCCTTTGACAATACGGCTCATGGGGAGACCAGCAGCAGGAACTGCCGTGACAGGCGTAGCAACGGAGAACTGAGCGGCTGCGATGGTGACAGTCTGAATCTCTGTCAACGAGGAGTTTTCGCCCAATGTCGTACTTAACAGGCCATCGGAGTTGGCAATGATGTAAGCATCGACTGTACCTTTGCTGATGGCTGTCTGAGGAACATTGATTGTAACCTTCTTGTCAGAGATTACATCGGAATAACAAACGGGCGTAGTGCCGTCAAAGAACCATACTTTAATGGTATTGATGTTACTCTCGTTCGCTGACTCTGCAGTAAGTTCGCCGACATATGCACGTGTCTGCTGGATTTCCGACGCCTGCAAATAGAATGTCACGGGCACGGTCTGCTTTCCTAACCCATCATCAGTGTCATCTGTGCATCCCACAAAAAGTGGCGTGAAGAGGAGCAGGCAGAACTTCGCGAGCCTACTCAACGCTTCCCTGAATTTGATTTGTTGAATATATGCCATGATCTTAGTTTTATTCCTTTTATGTTATCAGTTCAGGACTGTGCTGGAAGGTGTGGAAAGCTTCCAATCGATAACACCGAGCGAGAGTTCAAGATTTGCAGAGCTCAGTGGCGGAATGACGTAGTAGCCCTTCGTCAAGTCTTTGACAGTGAAGGTTACAGTGGTCACATAGTCCTGACAGAAGACACGGTTCTTCTGATTGTTATCTGCGACATAGCCTGTTGCGGTGGTCGGGTCGAGCTGACCAACAAGATAGAACTTGCAGCCAGGAGGTACAATCTGCTGGTCTGTGCCCGTTACAATATCGATGTCGCTATTGTTCTGCAACTCTACAGCGACGTTGACTTTCTGGTCCTTCAAGGTCTCCAGCACAAGGGTGTGGGTTGAGGTCGCAGCACCTATCGTAGAGGCAGTGGTCTCAATCTGGTTATCGTAGATAGTGAAATCATCTCCTCCCTTGCTTTGGAAGAGGAAGTCAACAGGACTCTGCTGACCTATGAGGATGCCGGTGATAGCAAGTTTGCTGGCATCAATCTCGTTCGGAGTGTCGGCATTATCCATCAGTGTAGCTGCAGCAGTCAGTTTCAAGTCGAGACGTCCTACGGCATACTGCAGCGCGTCGGTAATGGCCACGACCGTCGTCGAACTGGTGACTGCACCATTGGCTGTGAAGAGAGCAGAACCTTCATATTCCTGCTTCAGGACAGAGGTTGTGCTGCCATCATCCCAAGCATCGCGATTGAATATCAGTGCACCCATCTCTTCTGCTGTTTTATCCTTGAAACTTACTTCGCTGGTATGTATGCGGCTATTATTGCGATAGTATAATTCAGCAGGGAATACAAAGTTGGTCACATCTACATTCATGGCTCCGAGGTTGTTCTTGTCTGTGACGGCCTCGAACTGGTGGCTGGTCTCGTTCCAGGCTATGACTGCAGCACCTTCCGGCAAACCGAGGTCAGCAGGGAAACCTTGACAGCCCTCAGGTAAGGTAACGCTTTCGGGCATTGTAGCAGGAAGTTCATCTACAGCAAGCATAGCTTTCAGTGCATCGGCGACACCAGGTGCAGAGGTAGAACGCTTCAGTACATCATATATTTCCTGAACAAAGGCCTGCACACTGGCAGAAGAGCCTGCTTTCATGTTCTGAACCATTTCATAAAGGCCATTGAGCATGTGATTGTTCGTGTTTGTCCAGCTCTCATTGAAAATGGTATTCAAGTATGTCACGATGGCATCACCCTTTGCACCTGCAGCCTTTCCGTCCTCGATGGAGGGAACTATCTGCTCGGGAGTGAACGTAATGTCTGCAGGTGTGGTTCCTGTCATCGTCAAGATTCCGTTGACATGTTTTTCTGCCATCGTACCCTTATTGCCCGTAGCACGTCCGTAAGTCAGAAAAGCATTGGTACCCACAGGCAGCATCACATCGACATAATACTTCGAGTTGGCACCAATGTAAAGACCAGAGATGGAATTGTCGCCTGCTGTAACCTGTGTAGCAAGAGGCATATTGCCAGATGTAACGCAGTCGCTACCCGTAGCCGAGACACGGAAGGGGACGAGGAGCAGGTCGCTGATTCCACGGAAGTGAGAACCATCGGTCTTCTCGTCGGCCTGTGTTATCGCGCCACTCATTCGGGTTGTCATACGTCCATCGTTGGCCGTGATGGCCAGTTGGGTGTGTTTCAGTTCTTGAACAGGAGGTACGATTCCGTCCGAATCATCGTTCGATGAGCACGAGCTTAACAGGAGTAGGACACATCCAGCCGCAACGGGAATGGTTTTAAGGTTGCGGGTCAATATAAAGAAGTTGGTCAGTTTCATCGACTAAGTATTATTATTGTTGTTTCTGAATAGTATGCATCATTATCATCAGAATATCGGTTCGTAGGTGTCACCCTGCTTCCAGTCGAGTGTCACAGTGATACCCACACTGCTGTCGGCAATTGGTATTACGGAGCCGTCCGATTCAATCTTTGTCTTCACAATCTTGAGCTGTCCGGCACGCAGAGGTGTCCTCACGGAGAGGATGGTCTCAGTAATCTTGCCGTCGGGCATTGTTACGTAGCAACGATATTGCCAGAATGTCTTCTCTGTATCTTCCGAGATGAAAGGTTCGGTGGTCTCGGTAACGAGACGTGTTTCATTTAGGTCGGGCGAGGGATAGTTAACGCTGCAGAAGGCCATCTTGTAGCCATTCTCTGCTGCAACGTTGTCGGCACGCACGATGGGCGAGGTGCCGTAGGTGTATATGCTGTCGCACAGGCTAAAGTCGGTGGCAAAGCCTGTCGTATAGATTCTAACATCGTTGACCTTCACATAAGAAGTGTCGATGACCAAAGCCGCAGCGCAGTTGGCCATATAGAGGTACATGTCGAACTCCTGCCCTTCGGCGTTGAGCACGTTCACGGGCAGACGGCCGGTGAAGATACCGGTGGTGTGTGATGAGATGGTGTCAGCCTTCACCTGTGGGAGTGAGATGCCGTGGCACTGCTCTGTCTTGTCAAGGCTTACCATCTTGTTGTTCTCGATGTTTGCCGATGCCGTATGCATGTATCGATGAACAGGCATGTAGAAGGTGTAGGAGGCACGGCTGGCATCCATCACTTCGCTTTCCTGCTGCAACAGCGACGAATCGGGCAGCATCGCATCGTAGAACGATAGATTCAAATCGTGACCCTGATCCGTAAAGATGTCTTTCAAATAGCTGCGCAAGGAAGTGGCCACATACTGGTCACCTGCATTGTTGAGCACGTTGTTCAGCTCGGTCGACATATTTGTCACAAGGTGCAACTCGTAGTTCATGCGGATATCGGCTCCGCAGTCGTCCAGGTCCTCATCGACAACAGAGCAACCGGCGAACATTGCTGCAGCACAGCATCCGAGATATAAACGTGATTTCAGCGACATCATCTTTTCGGTTTTTGTTTTAGGGTAAATTCTATATTCAGTTTGTTTGGAAAAAGAGGGAGCCCAAGCCCTTTTGCCTGGGCTCTCTCATGGATGGATTTTAATTATTAGAACTCAACATTGAAGGTCAGACCCTCCTGCCACTTCAGATCAACAGTCAGACCCAGCTCCAGCTGCGGAGTACGCAGGTCGGGCACGGTGTTGTAAGCGTTCTTCAGAGAAGTAGCGCCGATGGTGAAGTTAGCGATGGTCTTGTAATCCTGCTGGAAGATGGAGGTAGCATTGCCTTCACCAGCAGTGAGTTTCAGTTCACCTACCAGATAGAAGCGAGTGTTGGAAGGAATGAGTTGACCCTCGAAACCGAAGAAGTCGTCACCCTTGTTAACCATCTCGATGGCAACCTTCACAGTCTCGGCAGCGGTCTCGAGCACCAGCGTGTTGTTTGCAGAAGAGCCATTAACTGTAACAGCTACATCAGAACCTGTCTGAGTACCGTCATAAACAACATACTCTTTTGTGCCAGTGGGCTTGAACTGCCAGTCAACGTTCTTCTGGCCACCTACGAGAACACCAGTAACCTCAAAGTTAGGAGTAACCTTGTTGTCCTTGTTGTCCACAAACTCTGCATCAGCTTTCAGCTTCACGGAAGAAACGAGCTGAGCAACGGCATACTGGATGGGGTTCACCAGAGCGATACCGGCGGTGGTGTTTGTAACAGTACCATTAGCGGTCTCATACAGTTTCAGTACATCAGCCCAAGTATCCTGAGCAGCATACTGTTCTTTGTGAACTGTAGTAGACACGTTGATGGGAGATTCTACATAGTAGTAGAGTTCAGCAGGCTCGGTGATGGTGGACAGAGCGGGAGAACCCAGACCCTTGTTGTCGTTCAATGCAAAAGCAAAAGCACCAGCGGTTTCTGTTGTTGTGTATGCAACGCTCACAGCTCCGTCGGGCAGTTTGATGTTGCGGGGGAATGTGAGAGTAGCTACAATGTCCTTCTGAGCATCAACAGTAGCCTTTGCTGTCGAAGCAACTTCACCGGCCATAGCACCCAGAGAAGTGCTGAGGTCCTCGAGCAGAGCAGCCACGCTGGCAGCAGAACCGGCGGTGTTAGCTTCGAAAGAGGTCTTCAGACCCTCAAGTGCCTCACCTGCGAGTGCAGCGTCAACAGCATTCAGAGCTGCCAATACCTGCTTACCCTCTGCATCATCTGCCATAGCAGCAATCTCAGCATCCTGCCAAGGAACGAGAGCGAAGTTGATACCCGTCACGGCACCACCCTTTTCTTCAGGGAAGGTAGCTTTGAGAGCACCACTTCTCGTGGCGGTCTTGGAAGCATAGAAGAGGAACTTCTTCACACCGATGGGAACAGCTACATCATACACTTTGCTCTTGTGCTCCTTACCGCTCTCGGTCAGAGCTGCTTCATTAGCAAGAGCACCCAGGTTGATAGCATCGAAATCGATGGTGGTCTGATCTGCTACGCTAGCAACTGCGAAGGGATAGAGCACCATGTTCTTCATGCCAGAGAAGGTCTCATCTTCCTGAGCGTCGCCAGCTGCCATACGTGTGGCCTTCGGCTGCGGAAGGGAGATGGCGAACTTCGTGAACACAGACTCACCGTCAGCTGTCACGTTTCCAGGCTGAGCCTCGTTGCTGCTTGAACAAGCTGCAAAACCTGCGCCTACAAGAGCGATAGCGCTGATGTAAGCCAACTTAGTTAAATTCTTCATCATTAAATAAATTAGTTAATTAAAAAGTGGTTAAATAGTTAATAAATACTCTTATACATTCGATGGTTTCCGCCGAAACCCTGACTTGTATCTTAGGTCAAATGGTGTGGAACGTCACTTTATCTGTTCCAAATTCTTCTTGGCATGCTCGTTTCCGTTGGCGGCAGCGCGACGGAAGTATCTGATGCCTTCCTGCTGACGGTCGGTCACGTAGTAACATACGCCGAGTGCATTCCATGCGCGAGGTTCGTTCTTATACTTCTCGAGGATGGCGAGTGCCTGCGTGTAGCGTTTTTCGTTCATGAGGTCGATGGCGCGGTTGATGTCGCGTGCCACCTGGTCGGGCACATAGTCATAATAGATGCGCATGTAGCCTGAGTTACGCTGGTCTGCAAGCACGTTCTTGAGCAGGAATTGGTAGGTGCGTCCACCATTGTAGCGTTTGATGAGCGTCTCACGACGTTGCAGGTCGCTCTCGGTGTCGATGATGTTGAGCAGTGCCTCGGCCTCCTTGAGCGTGATGCCTTGGAGCACGTCGGGCGTGAGCGTAGCCAGTGTGGCTGCGGTGGGGGTGTCACCCTTCACGTCCACCGTACCGCCTTGCTTCAGTATGCGGATGTCGTTCACCTGGTCGCGGAATTCGCTCCATCCCTCGCACGAATAGTTGATTTCGTAGAGCGAGTCGGGTGTTGCGATGGAGAGATTGCGCTGCACATAGTCTTTCAGTGCCATTGCACGGTTCTCGGCCAGCCAGCAGTTGTGCGAGAGACTACCCTCAATGGAGGCCATACCGATGATCTGAATCTTCTTCACGCTGGAGACGGTGTCCTTCATGATGAGTTCGGAGATGCGCATGATGCGGTCCAGTATGGGCGCATTGTCGCGGAAGTTGCGGCGCAGGTTGATGCTGTCGAGCGGGAAATAGACATAGAGTGCGTCGCTTTCCTTGCGCAGGATGCGTGACTCGTCGTAGGGCATGTACTCGTCGATGTGCTGCAGTATTGGGTTGTCGCGCTGCAGTTCACCGGCCTTACCCGTGTTGTCCTCTACGTAGCCGAAGTAGGGCACGAACGGGATGACTGGTTCGGGAACGACGACTGGTTCGGGAATGACGGGTTCGGGTTTCTTGTGCGGGTCGAGCACCAGATTGAGTGCCACCTGCGGCATGACGAAACCTTTCTCTTTCTTGCCGTAGTAGGTGCCGCAGTGGGTGCAGTCATATTCCTTGCTTTTGCTGTATCCGCCTGCAACTCCGGCAAGTGCTTCCATGCGGAAGAGACGTCCGGCACGCCAGGTATAGCCGGCAAAGATGCCGAGGGCATACATGTCGCCCTGCACGCGCTTATGCTTGAGCGAGGGATAGATGATGCCGAAGAGGCGGCTCACGTTGTAGTGGCTGTAGATGGGGTTGACACCGAAGAACCAGCTTTTGGGTTCGAACGTACCTTTGCGCCAATAGCGCACCTCGGGCGACACGAACAGATGGCGCAGACGACGTGTGTGCGGATGCTCCAGCGTGTTGTGCAGCGGAATGAAATTCTGGCCATAGTTCAGACCCATAGACCAGTGGTCGGCCAGACGGAGGTCGAGACTCAGGTTGGGGGTGAGGGTAAGCCAATAGATGAGGTTTGTACGCAGTTGCACCTTGTGGTGACAGAATACCGTGTCGCGGTCTTCAGATTCCTGACCTTGTGCTGACATGGTCAGAGTACAACTAAAAAGACAAATACCAGCCAATAGGGAACGGCGGCATAGGGTACGAATAGAGTTAGTCATCTTAGGAAGAATTGACTTGTATGAATAGTTGAATAGTTTCGAGTACAAAAGTACATCATTTTTAACAACCATGCAAACAATCTATCCGAAATCTATGCCTATATGTCCGATTTTTACAATAATTAACATAAATAAGCGTAAAAAGGTAGTTGGGTATGAGCTAACCAAGACTGATTAAATCCGAATGAATGGCTCGGAATAACGGTCCGTGAAAAGAAAAGCCGCATGACCTCCGAAGGAAAGAGACCATGCGGTTGCGAGTGTGCCTTATATATAATAAATATTGATTGCGCGCGCGAGGAATTAAGGCTCGCCCAGATGGCGGAAGATGATTTCCACCTGTCGCGCGGTGAGCAGGTGTTGCGATTCGCGATAGCCGGTCTGACGGAGTTCGTCCATGAGGCGCGGATTGTAATGCAGCCAGTGGCAGAGTCTGTTGGCAGCTCCTCCTACGCTGAGACCGGGTGCATAGGCCAGCGCGAGCTGCTTTTTGGTCATGGGTTGTATGTTCATCGTTTCGAAATTGTTTAAGGGTTGAAAATCGAAGACAAAGATAGCATATTTTCGCAGAACATACAAACTATATTTGTAATTTTTATAAAGAAATAAACAAATTCTCACCACCGTTCATAATCTCGCACAAAGCACATCTGCGACCGACGTACTTTTGCATCGTCGAAAGCCGCCAAGCGAGGCGGAGCAGAAAGCACCAAGGAATGTGAGCCGATGCACCACGCTGCGACAGCCTGCGCACCACGCTGCGACACCCATCGGACCACGGTGCGTTTATCAACCTAAAAAGAAAGACTGCGCGGTCGATATAGAATTCAAAACAAAACACGAACCAGGCCCAATGCCCCTGATGGCCGCTCGCCGAAGACATGAGTAGAGAGAGGGGTGAGAGACGTATGTTGAATTACAGTATTGTTGTGATGTCGGCAAAACCCGGCACGAAAAAGGAGAACATCACCGAGACAAAGGCTTACGCCAAGACACAGGTGACCTCGACGATGAGCATGGACGCATTTGCACAGCACATTGCCGACCACGGCTCGAAGTACGGACGCGGCGACGTGTACGCCATCCTGGCCGAGGCTGTGGACTGTCTGCGCGAGCTGATTCTGGAAGGCAAGAAGGTGACGCTGGGCGACCTGGGGGCCTTCTACCCCAGCCTGAAGAGCACGGGCGCCGAGGACGCCGCCTCGCTGACGGCAGCCAACATCAAGGCGCTGAACGTGCGCTGGGCTCCAGGCAAACGCTTCCGCAACCTGCGCGACGACGCTTCCTTTCAGTGCGTGCCCAGCCGAAGGGGCATAGCAGACACACTGGCAGCCGAGCGCGGCAACGCTTCCGAAGGAGGTAACGACGGCGAGGACGAGGGCAACAGCATGGACTAAAGGCGGATTTCACAAAGGAGCATAAGTCATGGGTAAGGAAAACATGAACAAGTGGAGCGTGATCATCAACGCCATACTGACGGCCATCAGCACCATACTGAGCAGCCTGACGATGAGCAGTTGTCTCTGAACGAAGCAAGACGGGAGGATGCGTCAGGAGGGCGCATCCTCCCTCTCGAAGAACAAACATAAGAATAAATCGAGCGAAAAATGACATCGAGAGGAATGAGAAACAACAACCCGCTGAACATACGCAACGGGATGAGCCGATGGCGCGGGATGAGGAGCGTACAGACCGACCCGGCGTTCGTGCAGTTCGAGAGCATCGAGATGGGCTACCGTGCCGCCTTTGTGCTGCTGGACACCTACCGCACGCGCTACCAGCTGCGCACACTGCGACAGATCATCTTCCGCTGGGCACCGCCGCACGAGAACAACTCGTACACCTACCTGCTGCACGTGTGCCTGTGGAGCGGCATCACAAACCCCGACCATGTGGTGGAAGACGGGGAGCTGCCAGCCATCGTGGCTGCCATGCACCGGCAGGAAAACGGCTGCATGCCCGACATGAAACAGATTCTCCACGGATGGGAGTTATACAAGAGCGAGAAGGAACTGGAGGCCGCCGCGCAAAGAAGCGTAAGTAAGCTCTAAGAAGGCACAGAAAAACTTTTCGACAAAAACGCATTGAGTTTACAAATAAAAGTTGTATATTTGCAGTCGTTAACGGCATTAAATACAAACTTTATGTAAACTCACGATGGAAAGCAGAGAGAGAATGCAGCAGGTGGTGAAGTGGCTCATCTACAACGGAGCGGCCGAGACGCAGAAAGGCATAGCCACGAAAGCCGGCTACAACGCCACCGTGTTCAGTTCGGTGATGAACGGCACCACGGCACTGAGCTATCGCTTCGTGCAAAGGGTGTGCGCCCTGGACCGCCGTCTGCGCCCCGAATGGGTGATGAGCGGCGACGGTGAGATGCTGCGCACACGGCGCACGACGAGCAAAAGTCGGAACGAGGCAATCCCCTACTATCGCGAACTGCCGGCAAGCGCAGGCGAACAAGATGCCCCGGCCTACGACGAACAGGCTGACGAGGTCTATATCCCGGGCGTGAGAGCCGAGGCTTTCTTCCCTGTCACAGGATGCAGCATGATGCCCACGATAAGCCCTGGCGACATGGTGGGTGTAGTGGCCGTGGACCGTCTGGACCACGTGGACCCGGAAGGTATCTACATGGTGATTACACGGCAGAACGAGCGTATGATAAAGCACATTCAACCTACACCCGAAGAAGAAAGCGACGTGATTCTGCTGTCGGACAACCCACAGTATGCACCGTTCCGTCGGCCGAAAGAAGACATACTGCGGGTGTTCCGCGTGGTATTTGTGGGGAAGATGGTATAGACAAGTATCCTCGAATCAGAATAAAGAAAGAGAAAGCATGATACTGGAAGTATGTTGTGACAGCGTGGAGAGCGTCCGCGCAGCGATAGAAGGCGGTGCACAACGCGTGGAACTGTGTCGGGAACTGGCAACAGGTGGACTGACACCGCCGGACGAGATGGTGCAATATGCTGTGGAGAACGGCATCAGGACACACGTGCTGATACGCAGCCGCGACGGGAATTTCGTATATACGCCGGCAGAAGTGGCAGAAATGGTGTCGGAGATAACGAGGATGCGACAGATGGGTGTGCATGGCGTGGTGGTGGGCGCACTGACCGCAGCCGGCGACATCGATATGGGTGCATACCGACAGATGACCGCAGCCGCCGAAGGAATGAGCATCACCTTCCACCGTGCTTTCGACGAATGTCGTAATCCACAGCAAGCGCTGGAAGACATCATTGCCTTGGGCTGTCAGCGACTGCTCACGTCTGGGCAAGCGACGAGCGCAGAAAAAGGCATCCCCCTACTCCACCAATTGGTGCAACAAGCAGGGGGACGCATCATTATTATGCCGGGTGCCGGTGTCAGTCCAGAGAATGTTCAGCGCATTCTGCATGAGACTGGTGCCATGGAGATACATGGCTCGCTACGCACCGATGGACAGACAGACGTCGCAAAAGTCAGGCGCGTGATGGAGCTACTTACTTGATAAGATTGCCCAGAATATCGCGAGTAAGTGTGCGTGTGGCTGCCGAGGTGGCGTTTTTCGTAATACGACCAGTTACCGAGGTGCGCGACTTGGTCTTCTTACCAGTGACAGCATCCGATGCAACCGAACCGATTACTGAAGCAAGGGTTGCAGTGACGGCCGTAATGACAGCCTTGGTGACCTTGCCGAGGACACTCTTCTGGGCCTTGCCTTTACCTTTGGCTGCCTCTTTTTCAGCCTTTGCAGCCTCTTTCTCAGCCTGTTTTTTTGCCTCAGCCTGTGCCTTCTGCTCAGCCTCTATGCCAGCCTGACGCTGCAGAATCTCGTAGGCACTCTCACGGTCGACAGGCGTATCGTACCGACCATAAATGTCGCTCTGCTTAATGGCATCAAGGCGCTGTCCCTCGGTGATGGCACCAATCTGACTGAGTGGGAAGAGAATCTTGGCACGCTCCACGACAGACGGAGCGCCCTTTTCGTCGAGGAAAGAAACGAGAGCCTCGCCTGTCTCGAGATTCATAATGGCCTCATCGGTGCGGAACGCAGGATTAGCACGGAAAGTATCGGCCGCCGTACGAACTGCTTTCTGGTCTTTCGGTGTATAGGCACGCAAGGCATGCTGCACGCGGTTGCCCAGCTGACCCAGAATGTTCTCGGGTATATCGGTGGGCGACTGTGTGACAAAGTAAATGCCTACACCCTTGGAACGGATGAGACGGATGACTTGTTCAATCTTGTCGATGAGCGCCTTTGAAGTGCCATCGAAAAGCATGTGAGCCTCGTCGAAGAAGAAAATGAGCTTAGGCAATTCCATATCTCCAACCTCGGGCAACTGCGAGTATAGTTCGCTCAAAAGCCACAGGAGGAAGGTGGAATAGAGCTTGGGCTGAAGCATGAGACGGTCGGCAGCAAGGACATTCATAATACCCTTTCCATCGCGTGTCTGAAGCAGGTCGTGGATGTCAAATGAGGGTTCAAAGAAGAAACGGTCGGCACCCTGACTCTCGAGCTGGAGGAGGGAACGCTGGATGGCACCAATGCTGGCCGAAGATATATTGCCATAACGCGTGGTGTACTCCTTGGCATGCTGCGAGACATAGTCAAGCATGGAACGGAGATCCTTAACATCGAGCAGAAGCAGGTTCTGTTCGTCGGCAATACGGAAGACGATGTTGAGTACGCCATCCTGCGTCTCGTTGAGCCCCATGAGACGTGAGAGCAGCTGAGGACCCATCTGTGAAATGGTGGCACGCATGGGATGTCCCTGCTCACCATAGACATCGAAGAAACGCACAGGACAGCCCTGGAACTCGGGATTCTCGATACCGAACTCAGGCATTCGCTTCTCTATGAAACCCGAAAGACGACCAGGCTGGCTAATACCCGAGAGGTCACCCTTCATATCAGCCATAAAACACGGAATGCCAGCCTGGCAGAAACTCTCAGCCAGCACTTGCAATGTTACGGTCTTGCCAGTACCTGTGGCACCAGCAACCAAGCCATGACGGTTGGCCATCTTGCCATTGATGCACAAGGGACCGTTCTCGCAGTGGGCCACATAGAAGCCCAAATCTTTCTGATACATGGTATTTATAATTTAGATGTTATATTCGACAATTGAGTTCCAAGGCCGATGGTGTAACCGCAGGAGCAAAATACCACACGATTGAACGTATCGGCAATAAGGAAAACTGGATAATCGGCAGCAGTCTGACTGCCATAAAGGGAACGAAGTCCGGAGAGTGAAGAAGCAAAGAGTCCACGCACATCGGTACCGAAAGATACTGTGGACGGCAGACCTTGGAACTCTGGACGAGAGAGATAGGACGAGAGTTCAACCCCTTCAGGAGCCAAGAGAATGATGGGACGTCCCCATGCCGCGAGCTCAGTACGTGCTGCCGTGAGATCGCGGAGCGCATGGTTCGTAGGCTCCTGACCAGGAGCGATGAAACCCACCACGTAATAGCCACGCCCAGTTGTAGAGAGCAACGAACGCTGTGATGTGTCACCCAGAGGAAGATAGAGGCTCTCACTGTCGAAAGAACCAATCACCTGTACCTGATCAGTTTCGTGACGAACAACCAGAGGGACCTGCACCTCGCCATCCTCAGGAATAGAGAAAAACGTGAGACGAGCCAGCACTCCACCATTGGCTAAACGCTGCCCTGTGACCAAAAGATAACGACCGGCATCGTATGAAATGCCGCCTGGTTGGAACTTGTAATTGACGTCCTCACGCTCGTTCTCGAGAAGTTGCAGAGAGCCATCGTCATGAATACGCGAAAGCGTAAAATGGGTATAGTAGTGAGGGTACGGTGGATTGGAAAGAAGTTCTAAACGGCCTTTAGGGAATACGACCTCAGCCCCATCGGAATACTCAGAGAATGAAGACTTAGGCGAGCCTGGTTCAATCCATTGTACTTTACCTGTAACCTCATCAATGCGCGCCGGTATTCCAGCAGAACGCATAGCAGCCACTAGGAAGATGTCACGGCTGTGAGGGTCGGTGGTACGATGACGAAGCACACCAAGAGGGGACATGCAATAGTGGAGCGGATTGCGTGTATCATCGATGGTCAAGCTATCGTTGACCCATCGTATAATATCGGACGGTTGATAATTGGCAAAAAAGGAGGAAAGAGAATCACGCCACGGGGTGAGTAATTCGTTGGAGATTCGCGGAGAGAGGAGGTAACGCTGCCAAACTGAACCGTTGCCCTGAATGGCGTTGTCATAATGATTGTGCAGCACGTCGAGAGTAACATCACGCAAATCTTTGGCAGAGATGGATGTTAGCAGGGCACGGGCAAGCGCCGTATCGGACACCTCATCAACAAACTGCAAGAGCGTTGCAGCATTCGCACGAGCTCGTCTGAAAAGGGAAGCGAAAGGATGGCCTTTGGGGAAAGACGGGAGAGGGCGAGACGTTCGAAGACTGTCCTCATAAGCAAGTCGCTGTTTGTTCGCTTCTTCCTGTTCCGGCGTGATAGAGGGCATGTTGTCATGTTCGGAAGGAGGCGTAAGATCAAGATCATATGTTTGTGGAAGCGCAGAAACATCACACAATGAGATCTGCACCAAAGAGTCTGTACCGACACTGGCCTTGGAGAAGCCTAACAAACCATCATGACGGGCCCAAACGAACAAATCACCTCGGCCACACGTTAGCGAAGCACATCCTTGCGCATCGGTGGTCTTGGTGGTAAGACGATAAAATTCACCGTAGTTATATAGACGGAAATCTACAAAGGCGGCCTCAACGGGACAGCCTGTTGAGTCGATGACCTGTACTTGGAGCGTACTGACCGGAGCGTAGTTGGCTGTAACATTAATTTCCGTATAACAAGCATTCTGGCTTACCACCTCCTCAGGACCATCGTAACTTCCAAAGACCTTCGTGTGCATTAACATACCACGTGATGCAGGCTGATTGAACCAACCTTTATCGAGCACAGCCTCAGGCTCACATGCTCCCATGAAATGCCAAGCTCCATCAACCCAAACCTCGACCCAAGCATGGTTGTCATCGGTATGTGCCCAACGGGGCGTATAAACCTGACGAGCCGGGATACACACAGCACGCAGAGCAGCCACACAGAATGTACTTTCTTCGCCACAACGACCTATTGAAGAACGCATGGTTGCAAGAGGAGCTGAAGTGCGTCCATCGGAAGGCTGATAGGTGACATATTCGTGACACCAATGATTGACCTCCAAGGCAGCATCATGCATGGAGAGATGAGAGACACGCTCCTTCAACTCACGATAGAATACGACGCGAGAGGTATCGAGATTCTCGTTATTGACACGAACAGGAAGAACAAAATGACGCCATTCGCGTTCGGGCACACTGTTTCCCCACGGCATCTCACGACGAGCCTGCATGGAAACACTGACATTCTGTTCCCAAAAGGCACGAGAATAATCGACGCTGTCAGGTAATGGCATATAGGAATAAAGGAAGGAAAGATATTCCTCAGGAGTGCCGGAGCCTTCATGACAACCTGACAATAAAGGGATTAGAAGAAAGAGAAAAAAAAGTTTTTTCATGCGAAAGGCAAGGATTGAGAGAAAAGAAAATGCCCCTCCCGATTGTTGGGGAGGGGCACATTAAGAGTATTATTCGGCATACATCTTGACGATGAGCTCACCAAAGATGGTGTTAGCCCATGCGAACCAAGAGCGAGTGAAATCAGAAGCATCGTCCTTGTTGAACGATTCATGCATGAAACCTGTGTCTGCATCAGTCTTGAGAATCTGGTCAACACACCATTCCTGCTCAGCACGGTCGGTAGTGGTGAAGGCCTTCATCACAAGGCTCATAGGCCAAGGATTGTTAAGTCCACAATGAGGACCGCCAATACCCTCACCTGCCTTACCGCGGAAGAAATAAGGATTATCCTCACTCCACACAAAACGACGGGTGTTCTGATAGATGGGATCGTCAATGTCAACATCTGTCAAATAAGGAAGACAGAGCAAACTGGGAGCATTGGAATCGTCCATCATAAGTGCACTTCCGTATCCATCTACCTCGAATGCATAAATCTTGCCATACTTCGGATGTTCAACAACAGCATATTTATCGAGAGCCTCTTCTACCTGCGTTGCCATGCGACGGCAGCTTGATGCCAGTCCAGGTTCTTTGTTGACCTCCGTCAGAATCTCGGCAGCCTTGCGCAGGACACTTACAGCAAAGAAGTTGCTGGGAACGAGATAGGGGAAGATTGTACTGTCGTCAGAGGGACGGAAAGCGCTTGCTATGAGTCCACAGGGTTTTCCGGGATGACCATAACCACGGTTGCTGCGCGTGTCGTGGAGGGCCTCAGTCTTACGGGTGAAACGATAGTTAGTGATGGGGCCATTCCAGTTCTGCTGATCCTGGAACACGTCGAGAATGGCGCGAATAGCCTGGAGCCACTTGTCATCGAAGATACTTGCATCACCCGTCTCTTTCCAATAGGCATAAGCCAAACGGAGCGGATAGCAAAGCGAATCAATCTCATACTTGCGCTCATGCAATTCGAGTTTCATATCTGTGTTGTCAGACTGCCAGTCACCACCTGTAGGACCGATATTGAATGCATTGGCATAGGGGTCAATGAGAATGCAGGCAAACTGACGACGGATGACGCCACGTATCAAGTGACGCAGGGGCTCGTCCTCGCCAACATATTTCAGATAAGGCCATACCTGTGCTGCACTGTCGCGAAGCCACATTGCATGGATGTCGCCAGTATAGACAAAGGTGTCGTCATCGCCATTAGCATTGCTGTAGTGAACAGTAGTATCGAGCGTATTGGGGAAACAGTTCTGGAACATCCAGAATAGTTTGGGATTGATTGCCGTAAGTTTCGATTTCAAATCCTCAATCTGTTTTTCTACAGCCTCGCTGCGGAAAAGACGGTCTTTTTCCTCCGGGCGCTGGCTCTTAATGGTACTCTGAACGGCCTCGCGGTCTTTCTTGGGCAACTCGGGAGCGTTCTGGAACGTGCTGCCGAAGCTCAGCAACGGAGTGGTCAGCAGAAACGCAAAGAATAATTTTCTCATTGTGTAATGTCGTTATAAGGTTTATAAATATATTATTTCAACACTTAATTTAATTTCTGTTTCTTCTGTCAAGAATCAGACGAGGCGCAACCAGTTTCACTTGTGCCTCGCAGTTCCATCGGTTTATTTTTCCGTCATATATACATCAAGTGTTCCACCAGCGACAATCTGTTCATGGGTGATGGTGGTTCCCTTGAGTTGTTTACCGTTCAGAACATATTTCTTCACATATACAGCCTTATCGCTGCCATCGTGGGTACGAATCGTGAACGTCTTGCCATCGGACAGAGGAATTACAGCCTCCTCCACAATGGGAGAGCCCAGTTGATAGACACCGCCACAGGGCTCGACTTGATAAAGCCCAAGCGCCGACATGATGTACCAGGCTGACATCTGACCTACATCTTCATTTCCGCAGAGACCTGCAGGCTGGTCCGAATAGAGTTCATCCATGACGCGACGTAACATCTGTTGAGCCTTACGAGGCTGGTTCACATAATTATACATGTAAATAACCTGATGGCTGGGCTCGTTGCCATGTGCATATTGACCGATGAGACCTGTAATGTCAGGGTTGGCTTCATCGCCAAGGTCACTGTCGGCCGTAAAGAGACTGTCAAGACGAGCCGTGAACACTTTCTCACCGCCCATCAACTGCACAAGACCTTTCACATCGTGAGGAACCAAGAAACTATACTGCCAAGGGTTGCCCTCGGTATAGTCCACTGTCTGATGACCAGGGTTGAAGTCTGCAGGCAGTGGGCGCATCTGCCCGTTCTTGTCCAGCGCACGCATCACCTTCACTCTCGGGTCATAAAGTTTCTTGTAATTCATGCTCAGGTTATAGAAACGAACACTGTCCTCCACATGCCCCAGTTTGCCAGCCAACTGAGCTGCTGCCCAACATGCCAGATAATACTCCAAACTCTTAGCCACCACCTGACCCTCGTTACCGTCGTAAGGCAGATAGCCCAGTTCGGCCAGATCATCCTTGCCACGCAATGGCAGACGACGTGTCTTACGGTCGCCGTACACAGTAGGCAGCAGACTCGCCTTGATGGCTGTCAGTGCCTGTTCGGGGTCTACATCTGTATCAAGACCCTTCAGAATCATATCAGCCAACACTTGAACGGCAGGCTCGCCCACCATACAATATGTATCATTGCTGACCAAATGCCACACAGGCAGTTCGCCCCACTCGTTGTAGATAGCCATCATCGTCTTCGCATAGTCACGCATACGGTCTGGAAGAATGATGGTAGCCAACGGATGGGCTGCACGATACGTATCCCACAGGCTCCATGTCGTGAGCGTCTCGTAGTCGGCATTCCTATGAACTGTCAGGTCGGCTCCCATATAATCACCCGTAACATCGCACCATGTCTGAGGCGCAACCATGAAGTGATAAAGTGCCGTGTAGAAAATGGTACGTTCGCGCTCCGTGCGGAATGTTGCCTTGACGCGACCCAGTTCCACGTTCCAGGCCTGAATGGCGGCATCGGCCACGGCATTGAAGTCCCATGTCTCACCCGTCTCGATGGTCATGTTCAGCATAGCATTCACCTCGCTCGTAGGTGAGAGAGCCACCTTCACCATCACATCATCGTTAGGGCCGACCTCAAACGTCGCAATGCCATAAGGTTCTCCAAGACCATTTGAAAGCCAGTTATGCATCGGTTTCGAGAACTTCATGCAGAAATATACCATCTGGTTACTGGCCCATCCCGAACTGCGTCGATAGCCCACCAAGGTGAAGTCGTCAATAGGCATCACACGCGTCTCTGTAGCCTGGTCACCCACCGTATTTTCGAGGTCTATGATGATGCGGGCATTGTTGCTACCTTTGGGGTAGCGGAAGCGATAGAGCGCCACATGACGGGTGGCTGTCATCTCTGCTTGAATGCCGAAGCGATCCAGCAACACTCTGTAATAACCCGGCACACACATTTCCTGGTCGTGTCTATAATCGCTGCGCAGCCCCTCGCGAGTCAGTTCAATGTCGCCATAGGCAGGCATCAGACCTATATCGCCCAGGTCACCGCAACCCGTTCCGCTCAGGTGCATCTGGCCGAAGCCAATAATGCTTTTCCCGTCGTAGTGATAACCTGAGCACCAGTCCCAACCCTGTTCGAACTGAGTAGGGCCTGCGTTCACCATACCGAAAGGCACATTGGCACCCACGAAGACATGTCCGTGGTCACCCGTACCAATCATAGGATTCACATATCGGGCAAACTGCTCAGGAGCCTCGTTCGAAGCTGTTTCCTGAGCCTGCGCTTGGAGTGCAACAGCGAGAAACAGCACCGCCAATTTCGTTTTCTTCATCTGCATACTTTTTTGAAGATAATTCCTATTTTCTGCTGCAAATTTACACAATATCCGCGAATCGACAAAATTTGAGAACAAAAAGAAAAGCCCGTGTGTTCAGACCATTCTGAGCACACGGGCTTCTTCTTTTTATGTATCAAGCGGTAACGGGATTACATCATGCCGCCCATACCTCCCATGCCGGGGGCACCGCCCATGGGCATTTCGGGCTTTTCTTCCTTAGCCTCGCAAATGACGCATTCGGTGGTGAGGAACATGCCGGCGATGCTGGCAGCGTTCTCGAGAGCTACACGAGTCACCTTGGCAGGGTCGATGATACCGCTAGCCTTCATGTTCTCGTAACGGTCTTCGCGAGCGTTGTATCCGTAGTCGTCCTTGCCCTGACGGACGTTGTTGACCACGACACTTCCTTCGAGACCGGCATTCTCTACAATCTGACGCAGAGGCTCTTCGATGGCACGACGTACAATCTGTATACCGGTGGTCTCGTCTGCGTTATAGCCTGTCAGGCCTTCGAGTTTCTCTTGAGCACGGATGTATGCCACGCCTCCGCCGGGGATGATGCCTTCTTCGATGGCTGCACGGGTAGCACAGAGTGCGTCGTCCACGCGGTCTTTCTTCTCCTTCATTTCAACTTCGCTGGGTGCACCTACGTAGAGCACTGCAACGCCACCCGAGAGCTTAGCCAGACGCTCCTGGAGTTTCTCCTTGTCGTAGCTGCTGGTGGTGTTCTCCATCTCGTTCTTAATCTGAGCGATACGGTCTTTGATGAGCTGCGAGTCACCGTGTCCGCTTACGATGGTTGTGTTGTCCTTCGTAACGGTCACCTTGTCGCAAGAACCGAGCATTTCGATGGTTGCCTGCTCGAGTTTCAGACCAGTATCTTCGCTGATTACGATGCCGCCCGTCAGTGTTGCGATATCCTGCAGCATGGCTTTGCGACGGTCGCCGAAGCCGGGTGCCTTCACAGCACAGATCTTGAGCTGGCTGCGCAGACGGTTTACGACGAGTGTGGTGAGTGCCTCGCTGTCAACGTCTTCTGCAATCACGAGCAGAGGACGGCCAGTCTGTACGGCAGGTTCGAGGATGGGCAGGAAGTCTTTCAGATTGCTGATTTTCTTGTCGTAGATGAGGATGTAGGGGTTCTCCATCTCGCATTCCATCTTCTCAGCATTGGTTACGAAGTAGGCTGAGAGATAGCCGCGGTCGAACTGCATACCCTCGACAACACCGATGGTGGTGTCACGGCCTTTGGCTTCTTCGATGGTGATGACGCCGTCCTTGGAGACTTTCTGCATGGCGTCGGCCAGCAACTTACCGATTTCGGGGTCGTTGTTTGCGCTGACGGTTGCCACTTGCTCTATCTTCTGATAGTCGTCACCAACAACTTCGGCCTGCTTGGCGATGTTCTCGACTACGACTGCTACTGCCTTGTCGATACCGCGCTTGAGGTCCATGGGGTTGGCACCAGCAGCAACGTTCTTGAGGCCTTCGCGCACGATGGCCTGTGCCAGTACGGTGGCTGTGGTGGTGCCGTCGCCTGCGTCGTCGCCGGTCTTGCTGGCTACGTTCTTGACGAGCTGAGCGCCTGCGTTCTGGAAGGGGTCAGAGAGTTCCACTTCCTTTGCTACGGTCACACCGTCCTTGGTTATCTGGGGTGCGCCGAATTTCTTTTCCAGGATGACGTTGCGTCCCTTCGGACCGAGTGTCACCTTGACAGCATTAGCGAGCTGGTCCACGCCTTTCTTCATTTGTTCGCGGGCCTCGATGTTGAATTTAATATCTTTTGCCATTTTCGTATTTTATTTCTTAATAATGTATTCTGAATTGTTCTTATCCCAGTATTGCCACAACGTCGCTCTGACGCATGATGAGATACTTGGCTCCGTCGAGTTCAATCTCGGTGCCGGCATATTTTCCGTAGAGCACCTGGTCGCCCTCTTTGAGTATCATTTCCTCATCCTTGGTACCCTGTCCCACTGCGAGGACGGTGCCTTTGAGGGGTTTCTCCTTGGCGGTGTCGGGAATGATGATGCCGCCCACGGTCTTTGTCTCTGCCGGTGCCGGTTGGATGAGCACGCGGTCTGCTAATGGTTTGATGTTCATGATGTGATTGTTTTTTAATTTATTTAATCTGTTTCTTTTGATTCTTTTCTGCCATGAAAGTAACGAACTGCGTGCCAAATCGACAGATGCGACAAAATGTCAGTCTCGTCTGACAGATAGGTCTGCCCGGCTCTGTCACGACTGTCCGACGACGTCGGATGTTGCAGCGTGGTGCGACGGGCATCGCAACGTGGTGCGACAGGCGTCGCAGCGTGGTGCGTCGAGAGGCATCATGTCCTCGTCTGTCGAAAAAATGCGCAATTCTCTTGCATATCTCCGAAAAGATGAAGAAATTTGCAAAAGAAAAAGACGGTTTAAGGTCGAATGAAATTGAACATCAAACTGGGTCTCACCTATTTGACGATTTTTGCCCTCACAACGTTGCTGCTGGCGCTGCTTCCCACATACGACTGGATGGTGTGGGAACAGAGTGTCATCATTCCGCTGTGTGCCATGCTTTCTACGCTGCTGCTCTATCTTTCGGCCAACTTGGCCGACACGGGCAACCACGTGGAGGGGGTGATAGGGACTGCGCTTTTTCTGCTGGTTTTCTTTCCGGGAGTCGATAATTTTTTTGAGCGAGACGAGGGTGCCATTCTCGACCTCTGCTCGCAGTGTATCGTTCCCTTTTTCATCGGACAATATAACCGTGTGAGTACGAAGAACTATAGCAACATCTATGCGCTGATGCTGCTGATGGGCATATTCTGCAGTTACACCCACGACGGTATCACGATTCCGCTCTGTGCTGGTTTCCTGTGGCTGGCCTTCCTGAACCGCGGTCATTTCTTCCGCACGGCATGCTGGCCCATGGTCATCGGTTTTGTCATCGGCACCTCGCTGAGCGTATGGCACCATCTGCATTCGGGTTCAGACTCGATGCCGGACGGTCTGATGAGTATGCTGGACCGCACGGGCAAGACGTTGCTGCTGTTGTGGAATACCAAGATTTTCGTCCTCTCGCTCGTTCTCAACTCGTGGCTCAGCGTAAGCCGATGGGGGCGCCAGATGCTCATTACCAACTTCCGCCGCCACACCCTGCTTTGCAGTTGCATGATGTTCTCCTACGGTGTGTTGCCCTTTGCGCCCCTGGGGCTCGAGAATGCCGTCACGGGCGTATGCTTCTTCTCCATGTTCTGGGTGCTGATTCTCATCAAGTCGCTCTGGATGAAATACATCTATAAGAAAATTCATAACGAATAAATAAGACTGCTTAAACAAGGATTAGAGAAAATGTATAACCGTCATAGTTCATCCTTCGCAGCAAGAATTGCGAATCGTGAATTATGTATTAAGAACTAAATATAATGCTGACCGAATATCTCGTAGTGAACCGCTCGAACGCCGTCACCCGCACAGGCTCTCCGTATGCCATTCTGAAGGTGGCCAATGAAACCGAGACGATAAATGTCAACGTCTGGGACGTGATGCCACAGGCTGCACCCGTCGTCGGACAAGTCGTCAGTTTTCGGATTCTGAAGGACAACGCCGGAAAGAAATCGTGTTCGCTCACCGACATGAGCCTCGGTCCGATTGCCGACGAGGGTCATCCGCTCTACAATCTGCTCCCCCGCCCCATCGGCCGCGCTGTCTGGGACGGGACGATTGAATGTCTCACGAAATTCTGCCACGACGCGCAGCTCATACCGGTCATCCGCGACTTTGCCGACCGACTTTTCAAGCCGTACAGTCAATATCCGGCAGCCACAAGCGTTCATCACGCCTATCCGGGAGGGCTGCTGAACCACACCCACCAGATGCTGCACATGTTCGAGGGGCTCTATCCGTGCCTGCCCTACCCCATCAAACCCGAGCGCTGCATTCTGGCCATTCTGTTTCACGACTACGGTAAGGTCTATGAATATAACCGCCAGGGCGAACCCACCCAAGACATGTATCTGTTGGGGCATATCTATCTGAGCGCGCATAAGTTACACAACGTGCTCGACGAGAAGGGCGTGGACGAAGACGAGGTGAAGCGCATCGTTCACTGCGTGCTGGCGCACCACGGCACGCGCGAATTCGGAAGTCCCGTCCTGCCTTGCACACAGGAAGCCAGCATCGTCTCGTATCTCGACAATATCAGTGCCAAGACTGACACGATGGAGGGCACCGGCGACATGGAATACAGCGCGCCACTGAGCACCCACGTGGTAAAATAGCACCGAACGGACACAACAAGCCCCCGCAGTTTTGCAAGTCACAAAGCTACGGGGGCTTTCTAATGCACTAAGGGCTATCAGGAGCTTTTCTCTTTCCTTATATATATTGGCGTGGAAAACGCACCGTGGTTTTCGGTTTGACGCAACGTGGTGCGATGCTCATCGCAACGTGGTGCGAAGGCCTGCGCAGCGTGGTGCGTTTTAGAAACGACCAGCACCGCCGCCGCCACCGCCAAATCCGCCACGACCGCCGCCGCCAAATCCGCCACGACCACCGTCCATGCCGCCACGACCACTGTCCATGCCGCCGCGTCCACCTTCGCCACCGCCTTCGCCACCGCGGTTACGGCTGCTACGTCCGCCAAACTTGTTGAAACGATAGTTGAGCGAGAGCATGTAGTAGGAGTGGATGTTGCGGGTGCTGGTATCGACGCGCGCCGTACTCGACACGTTTCGGTTGACGTCGGCACGTTCGTTGAGCACGTCAACGGCACGCAACGAGATAACCAGGTTGCGTCTGCGCAGGAGACGCTGGCTCACCGAGAAGTCCCATATCAGTTCGTTGGTGTTCATCGACGCATCCGAGTATCCGCGGCGGCTCGACTCGTTGATGCTCGAGTTGAACGTCATGCCCCACGGTGTCTGTATCTGGAATCCGCCGCCGTAGTTGAAGTTGTACGTATCGAGATTGGTAGCAGCGGTATTTGTGGAATTGCTGTGGTGATAGCGCACTGAGCCGTTGACATTCACATCAAGCCAGTCGTTGCGATAGCTGAAGCGCATGGACTCGTTGAGGTTCAGGCTGCGTGTGCGGTTCTTCTTTGTCTCTTTCTCTCTCGAGTTATAAACATACGAAACGGAGTTCGTCAGGTCGCTGCGCGTATTGGAATTGAAGTGGTAATGTGTGTTGCGACGGAAGGCGGTGTTGAAGTTGAAACCTACGTTACCGTTCCAGTTTCCGTTGATGTTCTCGGGGCGTGACACTCGTCCACCGGTTTCGTCGTCATATTGTGTCATGGTGCTCACGCTGTTCGTCGTGGTGCGGAAGGAGCCGTTGAGCGATACGGAGCGTTGCAACGTCGGCACGCTGCGGCGATAGTTGGCGCTGATGGTCTGCGTGAACGAGGGCTTCAACCCTGGGTTACCCAAACGGATATTCAAGGGGTCGGCGTTGCTCACCGTGTCGGGAATCAGGTCGGTCAGGCCAGGCTGTCCGGTATTGGCACGGTAACTCATATCCACATCTTCCTGACGCGAGAAGCGATAACGGAAGTTGAGGGTAGGCGAAGCATTGACCACATTTTTCTTCACCTCGTAGTGCTTGAAACCTTTGGTGTAGTTCACCTCGTTAACCTGCGGATTCACCTGTACACCTGCAGAGAGTCGATACTGGGTGCGATTGAGGTTGAACTGCAGATTGGCGCGATGGTTCTGATACTTATAAGTGGTATAGTTACACTGCGCAGTATCGGCCGGAGCCATGCCAGAGTACGAACGATAGTTGTCGTAGTCCACTCCCCAGAGCTCGTTGTATGGGTCGAAGATGGTCTTGACGGTGCGGTCGTTGTCGCGGTAGTTGTACGAATAGTTATAAGAGAACTGCAGATAGAGGCGGTCAGCAATAGGTTCGCTGTACGAGATACCAGCCGAGACGGTGTTGTCCAAATTGGACGAATTGTCGTACTGCGCCTTGTGATAGATGGAGTCTCCACCGTCCATGGCAATCAGACGATAGTAGTCCACACGGCTGAAGTTGTCTCCGTCCGACGAATTGTTGCCCAGATTCTCATTGATATTGAGCGTAATGTTACGTCCGGGCTTCATGAATTTGCGGGTAAATTCCATAGACAACGACCCACTCACGTTCGACGATGAGCTGTGGCTTCGTCCTATGCGCATGTTGACACGTTCTTCCTTGGGGATGAGGTCAATCTGCGAGAGGGGGTCGGTTACACCATCTACTTCGTACGGGTCGCTGCGGAACGTGGCATTCTCGTTCGAGGACGAACTGCCGTTCTTGTTCCAGTTCAACGATGGTTTGATTTGGACAATGCTCAGCGAGTCGGGTCTCCACTCTACGCCATAGTTGAACGAGATGCTGCGCCCGTAGTTGCTGTTTTCGTTATGTCCGTTGCTGAAGGCCGAGCTGGTATTGACGAACGACTGTGTGCTGTTCGAAGATTCGCTCTCGCCCTGATTGAAATTGGTGTTCACAGAACCGTTCAGCCTCAGTTTGGGATTGTCCCTCATTTCCGGGGTCTGGGGTTTCCACGGCACCTCGTAGTTCATTGTGAAGCCTGCGCTCTGTCGGTCGGTAAGTCCGTTACCTCCGTTGTTTCCCACGTTGCCCACAAGCGAGTACTTTTCGAGGCCCCTGAAGTGGTTCACGTTCGAGCGGCCACTGTAGCGGTCGGCTGTACCGTATGCACCCTCCAAATTGCCGAACCAGCCTTTCTTCTTGTCGGGTTTCACGGTCAGGTCGAGCACGGTGCGTTCCTCTCCGTCGTCGATGCCCGTGATGCGGGTGCGGTCACTCTTGCGGTCGTATGCCTTCACATTCTTGATGATGTCCGAGGGAAGGTTCTTGAGTGTCATGTCCATGTTGCGGCCGAAGAACTCACGTCCGTCCACCAGCACCTGCGAAATCTGTTTTCCGTTGAAGGTATAGCCTCCGTCGTCGTCCTGCTCGATGCCCGGGAGTTTCTTTATGAGGTCCTCGACCATCGAACCTTCGGGCAGCTTGAAAGCGTCGGCATTGTAGACCACCGTATCGTCCACCACGGTCATTTCGGCCAGCTGTCCCTCCACCACGGCCTCCGCCAGCACGGTGGTGTTTTCGCGCATGAGCACATCGCTCACCTTGAAATTACCTGATTTCTCGGGCAGATTCAGCTTGAACGACTGTTCCTTGTAACCCATGAAGGAGATGTTCATCGTGTAGGAACCCGCGGGGATATTGGGCAGCACATACTGACCATTTTCGCGAGTGACGGCTCCTGACACCAGCTTGCCTGTCAAGTCCAACAGCTTCACGGTGGCGTCGGCCATGGGCTTCAGAGTCGTATTCTCAAACACCGTGCCGCGCACGTTTACTTTCACCTTGCTCTTCGCCGATGTCGTGTCGGCGGCAGCAGTAGTCGTCGTGGTAGTAGCAACTCTGTTCGTTCCGGTAGCCTGAGCGAATACAGCGGAAGAAAGGTTCAGCAACAGTGCCAAAGCCATGCAGCGAAGGCACCACGTCTTGATATTTTGGGGGCTAAATCTGTCCATACATTGTTAAAGACACGCATACGTGCGCAAGGTTTAATTCGGAAAGAAAATTATTGTATAAAAAATCTCCACTACAAAGTTCGGCAGAAAACGCACCGCGTTTTTCAGGCTGACGCACCACGGTGCGACAGGCTACGCAGCAAGTTGCGACAGGCGTCGCACCACGGTGCGTTTTTAACACGAAGCAGCCATTAGTATTAAAGAAACGCAGACAACAAGATACCGAAAGAGATGTCGTTATGGCATAGAAAGGGCCCAAAGACAAGATAACAGGCATTTGCATCGGCCTAAAAACCGACGCGGGATTATTATTTATTCGGTAGATGCTCGCGACGCAGCAGGACGATGTTTCGGAAGTAGGCTATGAAACCGAATCCCTGCCCCAGAATGAGCACAGGGTCGAGGCGGATGATTGCGTAGATGATGATGAGCGAGGCGCCTGCCAGGCTGCACAGCCAGAATCCCATCGGGAGCATCGATTCGCCGCGTCGATACGAATAGTACCACTGATATACGAAACGCAGCGCGAAGACAATCTGACCCACCGAACCCAGCAATAGCAGCCACAGCGGAATGTTCTCGTTACGGAAGAGCGACTGCAGAAACTCGTCGGCATTGGAGGCCAGCAAAAACAACGCCAAAGGTGGCAGCGCCAGCATGAGATAGCGTACGAGCGAGGGGCGGATGCTCTTCCAATGACCCTTGGCATGAAGGTTCCATATATATATGTAATACGTAATCGTCTGCCCCAAAAGGATGGAAAAATCGTGGCGACAGATGCCATAGACGAACATCAGCGCAGAGCCTATCAGCGAAAATGCCCAATAGGCCGTGGGGGTGACCACATGACGGCTCCGCTCGCTCAGTATCCACTGCACCAATATACGCGCCGAGAAAAAGGCTTGTGCCAGCATGCCGATGCCAAAAACGAGGAGGTGCATGGAACTTGGAGGTTGACGGACAAACTCTGGTTAAACGATTCGGGATTACGGTTTCGCGACAGAGGGAGTGAACATGACGGCCCTGTTGACAAGCGACGTGTTGTAATGCTTGTCGGTCAACGGATGGGAGTTGTCGTCATACGTACCTTCGTCGCTGAGCGCAGCACCCTCGGGCAGAGAGATGTCTGCAAGGTCGAAATCGTGCGGTAGAAGCAACAGCACGGGATTTTCAGACTGCGAGAGATAGCTGTCGAGCTCTTCGGAGGGACAGGTCTCAATCTTGTGCATCAGATGGTAAACCATGTCGATGCGGAAGATATGACCTTCTTGATTGACGTAACAAACCTTGTACGAAGAATCCTGAGCTACGAGCGTACGCAGTTCGGAAAGACTCTCGCGCTCGTCATAGCCGAGGATGTGCTTGAGAGATGGAAAGCCAAAACACTCGAACAACACAAAAAGACAGCACACGACACCCACGAGACGACGCACTGTGCGCGCCTGCCAATGACTGGCGACCCACGAGGCCATGAGCAGACAACAGGGCACCATCAAGGGCATCAGATAGCGCATCTTCTTCTCGGGAAAGAGAGACAGGATGAGCACTCCGGCCAATGTCCATACAAGACCAATGCGTGTGGCGGCGTTCTCACTCTTCCAACCCATGATGGCACGAACGATGACATAGACGAGCAAGGGCGCCCAGATGCCACTCTCGAGGAAGAAGCGCCAATAGTACCACCACGGACGCACATTGTGACCAACCCACGACGTGGTCTCTTTCTGAACAATCTCAGTCGCTGCATCGGACACAGACAGATAGATATAGGCATACCACCATACGCCCAGCACCACAGCTATGACAATCATGCCAACCAGCGCAAGCCAGCGTCCACGCATGTCGGGCAAACGCCACACCAAGAGGGCTATCACGGCGGGCAACAGCATGGCCGTTATCGCAACAGGACCTTTCGACATGAACGAAAGTCCCATCAACACTCCGGCAAAGAGGAAGTTGGAAACGCGCATCGGGCTGTATAGCGCCTTGTAGAGGAAATAGACACCGCCAAGCATGAAGGCATGGCAATAGATATCCCATGTTGCCGTGCGTCCCTGCAGAACGACATTATAGCACGTGAGCAGCATCAATGCAGCCACGATACCCGTGGACTTCTGCTCCGTGATTCGGCGAACAAACACGTAGAGAAAGTATGCCAGCAGAAGTCCCATCATGCCGGCCGCAGCACGCTGCATGGCAAGACTGTCACCGAAAACGCCTTCCACACCAGCTGCCACCCAGGTGGGAAGGGGCGGCTTCTCGAACCGATACTCGCCATTCATCGTGGTCACAATCCAGTTGCCATCGGTTAACATCTCGTGAGCTGTGACAAGATTGCGCACCTCCATAATGTCGGGATGCAGGATTGAGTTGTGTACGAAGAACGTGGAAAAAGCAAAAAAAACAAGGAGGAAAACCTTCACCCACTTTCTGTTCAACAGAGAAGTGCCTGTGGTGGAGTCCGAAATTTCACCGGTCATGAGGTTCGTGATTAGGTATTATGCTTTAACGGCCAGATTATCCTCGCCTACTTCATAATTGATATACCTCGATCTCATCCATCGAAAAGCGAAGCAATCCATGAGCGGACCGATGGAGCGATTGCGGAAGCTGAACTTAGACTCGCCTGCCACACGTGGAAAATGTCGCACCGGAACCTGCTGGATGCGACCTTCCTGCAACATGATGAGTGCCGGCAAGAAGCGATGCATACCCTTGAAGAAAGGCACCCGACGAGCCGACGTTGTGTGCATCACCTTGAGCGGACAACCGGTATCTTGTGCCGTGTCGCCCGTCATCATGCGGCGAAAACGATTGGCAAACTTCGACTGGAAACGCTTCCATCGCGTGTCTTTCCGCCCGACGCGTATGCCGGTGACCAGTTCGTGGTCGTCGATATATGCAAGCAAAAGATTGAAATCCTGCGGTGAAGTCTGCAAATCAGCATCGATATATCCCACGAAAGGCGACTGCACATAGTCGATGCCAGCCTTGATGGCAGCACTCAGGCCTGCATTGCGAACAAAGGAAATAAAGTAGAAATGCTCGTGACGGCCACACATCTCACGCAATAATTCCAAACTGCGATCCTTGGAACCATCGTTCACAAAGAGCACACAAGCGCACTTGGCAGCCGTTGGCAGGAAATCGGTAAATGCTTGTTCGAGGGCAGGCATGTTAGCCTCCTCGTTATAGACGGGCACAATGATAGTTAACTGATATTCGCTCGTTCTGTTCATTTTTACCTTTAATCAAAGAAAATTTCCGAGTGCAAATGTAGGACATTTATTTGAGCTACGCAAAAAAGATACAGAAAATCTTGGCTGTTTCGTGAAAAACAATTACCTTTGTAGCCGATTTATGCCGTGAAGGCTCGAAAAAGTAGGTCACGAGATGGCCTCGCCCCGCGGTCAAAACCCGTTTAATACAAATAAAAACAAATGTACGCAATCGTAGAGATTAACGGTCAGCAGTTCAAGGTAGAAGCTGGCAAGAAGCTTTTCGTGCAGCACATGCAGGAGGCTGAGGCCGGACAGACTGTTGAGTTTGAGAAAGTGTTGTTGGTGGACAACGACGGTGCCATCACCGTAGGTGCTCCCACAGTGGAAGGTGCCAAGGTGACAGCCGAAGTGAAGACTCCCCTCGTGAAGGGCGAGAAAGTGCTGGTGTTCCACAAGAAGCGTCGCAAGGGCTATCGCAAGCTCAACGGCCATCGCCAGCAGTTTACAGAGTTGACCATCAAGGAAGTTATTGCTTAACAATTTAATTGGAGGAACAAATTATGGCACATAAAAAAGGTGTTGGTAGTTCGAAGAACGGACGCGAGTCCGCAGCACAAAGATTAGGTGTTAAGATTTTCGGTGGACAGAAGTGCGTTGCTGGCAACATCATCGTACGTCAGCGCGGCACACGTCACTACCCTGGCCAGAACGTAGCCATCGGTAAGGACGACACACTCTATGCCCTCACAGACGGCATCGTGCAGTTCAAGAAAGGTGCACGCGACCGCAGCACTGTGAGCGTACTGCCCGCTACCGAAGCATAAACGACCGAGCAGAACATTTCGAAAGAATTAAAAACAAGAGAGGCTGATTCCCACAACGGAGTCAGCCTCTCTTGTTTTGTATATGTCGCAGATGCTTTTACTGCGAAACTATCTTGCCGCTGTACGTGAAGTTCAAAGCCTCAGCAGTATCATCGCCATAATAAACTGTCAGCTCAAGCGATAAGGTCGAAGCCGTAGCATAATTCTTTTTTTCGGCCAAGTAAAGCGCTGAAGCCTCATTCGTCTTGCCAGAATATGTGAACGAGCCGGCAATTCCGTAACCAGTCGTCTCATTGATGGAGATAATCGACTGCGTCTGTGCCTCGTTGGGCGATATCTGCAACTGGCTGAGCGTAATCGGCCCGAGTTGAACGTCGCCGACTTTGATGGAGGGAATCACAAGCGAAGCCGTAGCGCCGATTGTACTGGTTGTCAACTGCACCTGCATATTGTTGGAGGTGCCTTTCGAGAGTTCCGCGTACCCAGCTTCGGTACGATTTCCCAGGCATTGCAGCGTAGCTGTGCCCGTGTAGGTGTAGGTCTGACCGCCAATCAGAATGTTGATAATCTGACTGATTGTGTCGCTGTCGCAACTCGATGCCATGCCGGCACCAGCCAGCAAGAGGCAGAGGGAACATGCCCTGATGAACTTTTTCGTCACTTTCATAATCATATTAATAAGGTAGATATTTTTGTTCTCATTTACCTCTGCAAAGGTACTTCATTTGTATCAAACACGCAAACTTACGGCAAAAACTTTTCGCCCGAGCTACGTCGTTTCGTGGAATTATTGTAATTTTGCGCCGAGAAAAAACAAATCACACACAAACTATGCTTACACTGAAACTTATCACCGAAGAAACCGAGCGCGTAATACGTGGCTTGGAGAAGAAGCATTTCGCCGGTGCGGCCGAGGCCATACAGGAAGTCATCGCCACCGACAAGATACGCCGTGAGGCACAGACACAACTCGACCAGAACCTCTCCGAAGCCAAAAAGCTGGCTGCCGAGATTGGCGGACTCATGAAGCAGGGACTGCGTGACCAGGCCGAGGCCGTGAAAGCCAAAGTGGCTGCGCTGAAAGAGACCAACAAGGCACTGGAAGACCGCAAGACCGAAGCCGAGGCCGAGATGCAGCGACAGCTCTGTGCCATACCCAACATTCCCTACGACCTGGTGCCCGAAGGAACCGGAGCCGAAGACAACCTGGTGGTGAAGTCGAGTCTGCGCGAGTGCCAGCCCGGCGACACCGTGGGCAACTGGACAACCGTCGTGGACAACGGTCAGGCAAAACTGCCACACTGGGAGCTGGCAAAAAAATACAACCTCATCGATTTTGACCTCGGCGTCAAAATCACAGGCGCAGGATTTCCCGTGTACCGCGGACTGGGGGCCAGACTCCAGCGCGCACTCATCAACTTCTTCCTCGACGAAGCCCGCGCAGCCGGATACGAGGAGATAATGCCTCCCACAGTGGTCAACCAGGCCAGCGGATACGGCACCGGACAGCTGCCCGACAAAGAGGGACAGATGTATCACTGCGAGGTGGACGACCTCTACCTCATCCCCACCGCCGAAGTGCCCGTGACGAACATCTATCGATGTCATCATCGACGAAAAAGACCTCCCCATCAAGAATTGCGCATACACACAGTGCTTCCGCCGCGAAGCAGGTTCCTACGGCAAGGACGTGCGTGGACTGAACCGACTGCACGAGTTCTCGAAGGTGGAAATCGTGCGCATCGACACCCCCGAACACAGCGACGAGAGCCACCGCGAAATGCTCGCACACGTAGAAGGGCTCCTCAAGAAACTCGAACTCCCCTATCGCATCCTGCGCCTCTGCGGCGGCGACATGAGCTTCACCAGCTCCATCTGTTACGACTTCGAAGTCTATAGCGAAGCACAGCAGCGATGGCTCGAGGTGTCCAGCGTATCGAACTTCGATACCTATCAGGCCAACCGACTGAAGTGCCGCATACGCCGCACAGCCGACAAGAAAACCGAACTGGCCCACACGCTCAACGGCTCTGCACTCGCACTGCCCCGCATCGTGGCCGCCCTGCTCGAGAACAACCAGACGCCGGAAGGCATACGCATACCCGCAGCGCTGGTGCCCTACATGGGATGCGACATCATAAAGTGATGCCATCGACGCAGGAAACTGCGCACAAATAAAATTTACACTCAAAGCTCGTCATTTCGTCTCAGAATCAAATTCGAGGCAAGATGACGGGCTTTTTTCGTAAACGCACCATGCTGCGACAGGCGTCGCACCACGGTGCGACATCCGCCGCAGTGCGCTCCGTCGCGCAAAACACTGCAAACCGAACGGAAACTCAGATTTTACGGCCATTGAATTTCAACAACATACAACGCCGTCGAAATTCAGCCCTCACTCCACCGCAGCCAACGACACCCATTCTCACAATTCCTCACCCCACTTTTCGGAGCCCCACACATCACCCCACGCCCCTCAACCTTCCGATTTCCGAACAAACCGCGCATTTTATCCGCACACTACTCATCATCTCGTCCCCGAGAAAATCAAACCAAGTTTTGTTTATATGATTGCTAATTCGTAATTTTGCCTTCGAATACTGCAAAAATCGAACGCAAGTCGTCGAAACTGCCCCTGACAGGCAGAAAATCCTGAGCGCAGGATAGCAGTATGACTTTACCGGAACTAACGTAGCATCAGCTATTTATTCAGAGTATCGTGAAACCTCGCAATTTTCAACGATTGTAGTATTTGAATAAAGTCAGTTGGTGCCCGTGCGATAGCGCGGGCATGACTTATATCTTAATACTACAGGTAATGCGAGGACCTCACGATTCAAGAGAAGAGCCATGTCACGCGCTTCTTTTGTGTCTCGAGGTCTTTTGTCATATACCTGTAACCAACCTGAAGATATAGTTTGTTGCTCCTAAAAACTATCGTACATGGAACAGATATTATCTCAGCTGAAGCAGGACATGCTGTCGGAAATACGTCAGCGTGTGGAAGACCATGTTCTGGAGCCCACAAATGCCGAGTTGCTGACAAAACTCATCAAGCAGGCGGATAGTGACGACGAAGCCATCAAAATCATGTCGCTTGGCACCACCTACAAAAAGTCGGGTCTGCACTATGAAAAACGACTTGAGAAGAAAGACAATAGTATTCGTTACTTCAAAAAGAATCATGAACTTAGTTTTCATACAGACGATGCTGGGCCTACGAATAAGCTCATCATCGGCGACAATTACGAGGCTCTGCTGAACCTATTGATACAGTACAAGCGCAGCATCGATGTCATCTACATCGACCCGCCCTACGGGAAAGACAGCATGGGAGAGTTCGCGCGGACAAACTACGAGAACGGCATCACGCGAGACAATCTGCTCTCTATGCTCTACCCTCGCCTGATGCTAGCCAAACAACTACTGACAGACGACGGTGTCATCTTCTGCAGCATCGACGATAAGAATCAGGCATACGTCAAATGCTTGTTCGACGAAGTGTTTGGGGAGAGAAATTGTGCTGGCATGTTCTTGTGGCAAAAGAAAGATAAGCCATCTTTTCTGTCCAGCTACTTCGGTTCAAGATTTGAATACATTTTATGTTACGTCAAAGATTATCAACAAGCATACCCTTTTTCCGTGGAAACAACCACAAAAGGGAAGAAATATCCATTGAACAACGCAGGGAATCCACTTTCTATACTTACATTTGAAGCAGGTTCCGTTTCGTTTAACCTACCTGACTGCACGATTAAAAGTCAAGACATGTCAGAAGGAAATATCAAAACTACATTGCTTGATGATGTCACAATAATCGATGGAAAGAATCTTAATCAGTTCAGGCTTCAAGGAGAATTCAGATATAGCCAAGAGACTCTAAATGACATCATTCGTAATCACGAGCCGATATACATCGCAAAAATTCCGTTCCGACCAAATCATATCAAGGAAGGTGGAGAAATTAAGAAAATGGAAAACATATTGTCGAAAAAGTTTTCTTATGCATGTGAAACGAATGAGGATGGAAGCAAGACAATAACAGAATTATTTGGCAATTCACCCTTTGACAACCCCAAACCTGTTGGGCTTATCAGATTGCTCCTACAAGCCACAACCTATTGCAAAACAGAAGCAACAGTCCTTGACTTCTTTGCAGGAAGTGGGACGACCGGTCATGCTGTGCTTGAGATGAACAAAGATGGAGGTAAACGGAGCTTCATCCTTTGCCAGATGAACGAAAAGACCGAGACCACGCCTAATGGGATTGCCTACGACGTAACCTCGAAACGTCTGAAACGCATCATGACTGGCGAATGTTACGACGGCTGCAGAAATTTCGCATGGCTTAAGGACAACACACCCTATGGCGGCAACCTCGACGTTTACGAAATAGAACGCGTCCCCAACCATCTGACAGCAGACATGAAGACACCGTTCGACGTCATTGACGAAACGCAATACGGGAAAGAGACGTTTAATACACTGAGAGAGAAGATTGACTGGGTGTGCAGGAATTTTGCAAACACACAGAAGTATGTTGAGGGTGACGAGGACTGGGAAGAAAGAGTAAGAAAGGGCTAAGGATATGCTGCAAGAAGTTAAAGATCTTCAGAACAACGCGGTCAGCAGGCTCGTAGAATATATAAGCAGGAAAAGCGAAACCACCTTCCGCGCACCCACAGGAAGCGGCAAGACCTATATGATGGGCGACCTGATGAACCGCATTATCGGCAGAAATGATAAGGTCGTGTTTCTGGTTTCCTCTCTTTCAAAAGGAGATTTGGCCAGGCAGAACTACGAATCGTTCAAAGATAATGCCGATGCAGGTGTGTTTCCAAACCTCAAACCTTACCTTATATCTACTGAGGTTTCGGGCGAAGAGGGACTGCAGATTCCGCTGGACTACAACGTATATGTGCTTCCACGCGACCTGTTCAAGCAAGACAGCCTGCTGATGCGCGGCCCGATGATAAATTTCCTGCGCACTATGACTGGAGACCTGTTTGGCGAGGGACTAAACAATATCTTATACCTGATAAAGGACGAATGCCACCAGGCGACATCCAATCTTGATGAAATCTCGGGAGACTTTTTCCGCAAAGTCATCAACTTTTCCGCCACACCAAACAGAAGCCGAGGGCAGATTCCAGACGTTCAGATATCAGATAAGGAGGCCGAGGATGTCGGTCTGATAAAGAAGGTGGAGTTTGGCAATCTGAATGATACGGTGGAAGATGCCATCAACAAGTTCAAGGAAGTCAAACAAGATTACATTTCGCTCGATGTGGAACCGTGCCTCATCATCCAGATTTCCAACGCGGCGAAAGCTGAGCAGGAACTGAACGACAACATCATGCCCGTGCTCAACAAGGTTGAAAATCAGGGCTTGAAGTGGATGGTGATGGTGGATCTGAAAGGGAAGAAGAGCGAAAGCACCCTATGCGACACCAACGACATCATAAAGGGGAAACTACCGGTAAGCCAGTGGAAGGACTATGCCAAGCATCGAGGCATCGACATAATAATCTTCAAGATGGTTATTTCGGAGGGCTGGGATATACCACGCGCCTGCATGCTCTATCAGGTTCGCGACAGCAAGAGCAAACAACTTGACGAGCAGGTATTGGGAAGAGTGAGGAGGAATCCGCGTCTGCTGGATTTCGAGAAGTTGAACGAGCGTCAGAAAGAACTGGCCACCACCGCCTGGGTATGGGGAATCATGCCCGACAACATGGCCGCCCGATATACGGTGTCGCTCTTCGACGGAGGGAAAGAGATACAGGAAAATTTCAAAGTGAAATCGACAAAACTTGTGAACCTGACGATGGAAAGAAATTTCAACATCGACGAACTCATGGACCGTCAGGAGTACAAGCTGGAATCGACAGACATATTCAAGCTGTACCGAGACATGGAGAAAGTGCCGAACGAGGTGCAGGACCTGTGCTATAAGTATGCCAATGGCAACGTGTTGCGCTGGTACAAGTTTGCGGAGCATATCGGTCTGGCAAAAGAGAAATACAACACATTCATCTGCGACTATGCGCAGAGTCTGGTGGTGGACAAGGAGACAACATTCCCCGTGACCTCGTCCTTCAACGACAGTCAGCACAAGGAGGGCGACATGAACTGGATTTGGCGGAGGAAAGACGGGAGGGACAGATTTGCCTTCGACAGCTATGCCGAAAGAGAATGGGCTGCCATTCTGCGCAAGCTGGCACGAAGAGGATATGTCATGGAATTGGAAGTGCCACAGATGGACGCAGACGATGAGTTGTTTCTCTGGGGGAAGAACTATCCGCAGAACTCCGAGATAAGATACGAATACTATGCCGACGGCGTACATGCATCTTATCCCGACTTCATTTTGAAGGACATGCACGGGCGAATTCATTTATTTGAAGTGAAGAGCGTAAATGTCGCAACAAATTCGAACATCGAAAGAGAGGAGTATGAAAAGAAAAAACCTGCACAGTCTCTATCTCGAATGTTCAAGAAAATTGCCAGAATATCGCTTCTATCTGCCTATCATGAAAGAGGAGGAATGGCGGATAAGAAGATACCTGAACGGCAGTTTTTCGGAGATGGGATTTGACGAGTTCAGACGATCCCTGAAAGAGCCTTAGGAAACGCACCGCGGTTTTCGGCTTGACGCAGCGTGGTGCGACGCCCGTCGCACCGTGCTGCGATGCCTGTCGCACCACGGTGCGTTTTTAACACTTCCACACGACGATGGGAGTCGGATAAAAAAAGCACGACGAGTTTTGTTTTTCTCGTCGCTTCTTTGTACCTTTGCAGCGCTATATAAACATAGTAATTATTAGGTATGAACAAGATTGTCAAGAAAGAACAGTTCTCAGAGAAAGTTTTCAAACTGGTTGTGGAGGCTCCGCTGATAGCAAAAGCTCGCAGGGCAGGGCACTTCGTGATAGTACGTGTGGGCGAAAATGGCGAACGCATCCCGCTGACCATTGCGGCCAGCGATACGGAGCGCGGCACCATCACGCTGGTGATTCAGACGGTGGGCGCAAGTACCACCAAGCTGTGTGCGCTCAACGAGGGTGACTACATAACCGACGTGGTGGGTCCGCTGGGACGCGCTACGCACATCGAGAATTTCGGCACGGTGGTGTGCGCCGGCGGAGGCGTGGGCGTAGCTCCCATGCTGCCCATCATTCAGGCACTGAAGCAGGCCGGCAACCGCGTGGTGTCGGTGCTCGCCGGACGTTCCAAGGACCTCATCATCCTGGAGGACGAGGTGCGCAAGAGCTCGGACGAGGTGATTATCATGACCGACGACGGCTCGTATGGCCAGAAAGGCGTGGTCACCGTGGGAATCGAACAGGTGATTCAGCGCGAAAAAGTGGACAGGGTGTTCGCTATCGGCCCTGCCATCATGATGAAATTCTGCTGTCTGCTGACAAAGAAATACGAGATACCTACCGACGTGAGCCTGAACACCATCATGGTGGACGGTACGGGTATGTGTGGCGCCTGCCGCATCAGCGTGGGCGGAAAGACGAAGTTTGTGTGTGTGGACGGTCCCGAGTTCGACGGCCATCAGGTGGACTTCGACGAGATGTTGCGCCGTGCCGGTGCGTTCAAGCCCGAGGAGGCTGAAGCATTTGCCAGCCTGACACCTGTAGTGACCGAGAAGTCGAGCCAGGAGTTCGCCTCGAACGCACAGGGCGATAAGGCCGAAGAGACACCGCTGTCGGAACTCATCGACCGCAATGCGCCTTATCGCGAGGAACTGCGCAAGAGTCTGAAAGCCAAGGAGCGTACGGCCATCGCACGCTGTCAGATGCCCGAGCTCGACCCGGTATATCGCGCCACTACACGCACCGAGGAGGTTAACAAAGGTCTGACGACGGAGCAGGCGCTCACCGAGGCCAAGCGCTGTCTGGACTGCGCAAACCCCACATGTATGAAGGGATGCCCCGTGAACATCGAGATACCTTCGTTCATCAAGAATATCGAACGCGGCGATTTCCTCTCGGCAGCCCGCATCCTGAAGAGCACCTCTGCCCTACCCGCTGTTTGCGGTCGTGTATGTCCGCAGGAGAAGCAGTGCGAGAGCCAGTGTATCCACCTGAAGATGGGTTCGCAGGCAGTGGCCATCGGCAATCTGGAACGCTTTGCCGCTGACTACGAGCGCGAGAGCGGACAGATGTCGCTGCCCGAAGTGGCTGCTCCGAACGGCAAGAAGATTGCCGTTGTCGGCTCGGGTCCCAGCGGACTGAGCTTCGCAGGCGACATGGCCAAACTGGGATATGACGTGACGGTGTTCGAGGCACTGCACGAGATTGGCGGTGTGCTGAAGTACGGCATTCCCGAGTTCCGTCTGCCCAACAGAATTGTAGACGTTGAGATTAACTCGCTCGAGCGCATCGGCGTGAAATTCGTGAAGGACTGCATCATCGGCAAGACCATCAGCGTGAAACAACTCGAGGAGGAAGGTTTCGAGGGTATCTTTGTAGGCTCCGGTGCCGGACTTCCCAACTTCATGGGCATACCCGGCGAGAACTCGAACGGCATCATGTCGAGCAACGAGTATCTGACCCGTGTAAACCTGATGGATGCTTCGAATCCTGCATACGACACCCCCGTGCGCAAAGCAAAGAGCGTGATGGTGGTGGGCGGTGGCAACACGGCCATGGACAGCTGCCGCACGGCCAAGCGTCTGGGCGCAGAACGTGTCTTCATAGCCTATCGTCGTTCCGAAGCCGAAATGCCTGCGCGCCTGGAAGAAGTGAAGCACGCCAAGGAGGAAGGCATTGAATTCCTGACACTGCACAACCCCATCGAATATCATGCCGACGAGAAGGGTAACGTGACCGAAGTGGTGCTGCAGAAAATGGAACTGGGCGAGCCCGATGCCAGCGGCCGTCGCAGTCCGCAACCCATCCCTGGTGCAACTGAGACAATCGCCATTGACCAAGCCATCGTTGCCGTAGGTGTAAGTCCGAACCCCATCGTTCCGACAAGCATCGAAGGACTGGAACTGGGTCGCAAGAACACCATCGTGGTGAACGAAGGCATGCAGACAAACATCCCGACCATCTTTGCCGGAGGCGACATCGTTCGCGGCGGAGCTACCGTCATTCTGGCCATGGGCGACGGACGCAAGGCTGCTGCAGCCATGAACCAGTACCTGAGCAGCAAATAAAAACGCATAAGACTCAAAATGAAAAACACTATGATGAGGCACCTGACCATCGTGCTGGGGATGTTCTTCGCACTGAACGCCAGTGCGTGGGAACGTGAGTTGATATGGCCGAAAGGCAAGATGCCCGACGCACAACCACACCAGATAGCAGCCATGACCGACGAGGCCGGCAGCGAGAAATTCGAAGCCGACAAACATCGGGTGGCCTATCTGGAATGGTATGATGCACCGCAGAAAGAGACGAAGAACGGCGGTTGCATGATTCTCATCTCGGGCGGCGGATATAACTCTTGCTGCGACGTGGGCCTCATCAAACTGTGGCGAGAAACTTTCACGCAACTGGGTTTCCAGTGTGTGAACTTTGTCTATCGCACACCACGCCCGGAAGGACTGCCCGTCTATCAGACTGCCTGGGAAGATGCTCAACGGGCCGTACGCATGGTAAGGGACGAAGCGAAGAAGCGCGGATTTGACCCCGAGAAGATAGGCGCAATATCGATGTCGGCCGGTTCGCACCTCGCAACGCTGCTTGCCACCAGTTCGCAGACACCAGCTTATGCTCCCATCGACAAGCTGGACGAAGTGTCATGCCACATCAACTGGGCAATAATCAATGCACCGGCCTACGTCACAACCGACGGCGAAGAAGGCACACCTGCCACACGCCAAGGCTATGGCAAGGACGTACGTCTGTCTAGCATCTTCAAGTTCGATGAGAAGACTTGCCCCATCAGCCTGCATCACGGTGGAAACGATGAGTACACACCCAACGGCTCAACACTCATCTACCGCGAACTGAGAAAGCACCACATACCGGCCGAACTGCATCTCTATCCCGCCAAAGGACACGGTGCTTACGGACTGGAACGCGGCATCGAATTCATGCGACAGATGGGATTTATGGGACCGCTGGAGCCTGAGGTGGAAATCATGAAACGCTACGCCAGCGACGAAGCACGCCGCGAGATGGTAACCGAAGACATCTGGCCCGAAGGAAAAATGCCAGATGCACAGGACCATCAGTGCAAGCCTTACCTCGAATGGCATTTCCCGAAGGAACTGAAGACGAAAGCCATACAGATTATCTATTCGGGAGGCAGTTACGAAGGAAACGAAACCACGGGCTTCGAAGTTGCGCCGGCACGCCGATACCTCAATGAACAGGGCATGACGGTGGTAACCATGAAATACCGCACTCCGCGTCCCAAGAACGGACTTGCCAAGCATACCACAGCATGGCAAGACTTGCAACGAGCCATACGAATCGTGCGTAGCAAAGCTGCAAGCCTGGGTCTCGACCCGAACCAGATAGGCATCATGGGAAGTTCGGCAGGCGGTCATCTGACACTCATGGGCGTGACATCGTCGATGCATCAGGCATATCTGCCGATAGACAACATCGACCGACAACCCTGCAACGTGCAGTGGGGCATCGGCATCTATCCTGCCTACGTGCTGACCGACGGTGCCGAAGAGACCAATTCGGGCGGCGGCAACGAGGACGATGCTGTGCTGGTGCCGGAATTCAGTTTCGACCTGAAGACATCACCCATGCTGTTCATTCACGGCGATGCCGACGGATGGGCAGCGATGAACTCCGTGAAGACATGGGAAAAGATGCGCAGCATGGGCATACAGAGCGAACTGCACACACTGGCTACACGCAAACACTGCTTCCAAAACACGGCATCGCCCGGCACTGGCAGCTACACTTATCTGGACCGCATCGGCGAGTTCCTGCAATATGTCATCAAAAAACAATAGTTCTACATGAACGGACTTTATACAATTTTACTTTTGTTGGTCAGCAACGTATTCATGACGCTGGCCTGGTATCTCCATCTGCGCCTGTCACAGACAGGTGTCTCGTCCAACTGGCCACTCATTGGCGTAATCGTGTTCTCGTGGGCAATTGCCTTCGTGGAATATTGTCTGATGATACCAGCAAACCGCATCGGATACATTGGTAACGGCGGTCCTTTCTCGCTCATGCAGCTGAAGGTGATCCAGGAAGTCATTTCGCTCATCATCTTCTGCGTGATAGCCAACATTCTCTTCCAAGGGCAGCAGCTCCAATGGAACCATATGGCTGCATTCATCTGTCTGGTGATGGCCGTCTATTTCGTATTCAGATAAATTCAGAGGAAAATGATAAAGAAGTTTCTTGTCCTGATACTCACACTCGCCTCACTCACAGCTTCGGCTCAGCGCAAGCGAGTGAAAGAGCCGGTCTTCGACATCACACCCGAGCAGGCTATGGCCAGCTACGACTTTGAGAAAGCGGAAGAAATACTGGAGGCACAGATTGCCTATCTCGAAAGTACCAAGCAGGACACTGAGGAGAAAGAAGTTCTTTTGGAAACGGTGCGCAAAAACATGCTCAAGTTACGCTCCACCGCCAACATCACCTTCATTGACAGTCTGGTGATTCCGAAGGATAAACTCATTGCATCTCTCTCGCTCGGAAGCGAAAGCGGCGCGATTGAGACCTTTGCCAACCACTTCAACCAGCCGGACACTCTCTTCCGCACCGTCTTTGTGAATCAGCTGAAAAACCGACGCATCTATGCCATGCCCGACCAGAACGGCGGTCTGTGCCTTTACGGACAGGAACTGATTGGCAACGAATGGACGAAGGAACAAGTCTTGGAGGGCCTTCAGACCGAGGAGGGTGAAGTGATGAACTTCCCCTTTGTGCTGGACGACGGTGTGACCCTCTACTATGCGGCTCAGAGTGAGGACGGGCTGGGCGGATATGACATCTACATGTCGCGCTACGACAGCGACGACCACACGTTCCTTTCGCCTGAGAACATAGGCATGCCTTTCAACTCGCCCGCCAACGACTATCTGTTCTGCATCGACGAATACAACAACCTGGGATGGTTTGTCACCGACCGCAACCAACCGGCCGACAGCGTATGCTTATACACATTCATTCCCAGCGGAACACGGCGTGTATACAGCGAAGAGGTCGTGGGGCAAGAGGCGCTACGGAGACTGGCAAGCATACAGAGCATAAAAGAAACGTGGGAGAACAAAGACGAGGTCACAAAGGCTCTGGCGAGACTGCAGGAGGTAAGAAGCGGCGAGAAGAAAGAAAACAAGGTGCACGAATTTGACTTCGTAATGAACGACAGCCGCATTTACACCGCAGCCAGCGACTTCAAGAACGCGCAGGCACGGCAACAGATTAGCTTCTGGCTCGAAACGAAGAAAGACCTAGGCAGCACGGAGAATCAGCTGACCGCACTTCGCAAACGATATGCCACCGCCGCCAACGACCAGAAACAGCAGCTGGCACCGCAGATTCGCATCCTCGAGGCTAAGTACGAACAACTTACGCAGGAGTTGAACAAGCAGGCGAAGCAAATCAGGAGACTGGAATCGACACCCTGAGGACATGACAGACGTTGAGCCGTCGCGAGTAAACAGAGACAAAGACGGCCGTGCATTACACCTGTCCCCAGAGCGGTTGACCAACATAGACTAACGGACACGCCGAGCGAAACCCACACGCCGCACACCGACCATCGTGCGCATCGGCTTCAACGACCGACACAACGAAACACGAATCCTTAAAAAACACAGACAGACATGACATCCTTCGAAAGCGATTATAACAACGGGGCACATCCCGCGGTGCTGAAACACCTCATAGAGACGAACGACCAGCAGAGCCAGTCGTACGGATTCGACCAGTGGAGCGAGAGCGCACGCGAGAAAATACGCCAGGCATGCCAGTGTCCACAGGCCGACATCTTCTTCCTGGCCGGCGGCACACAGACCAACGCCACCGTGATTGACGCCACCGTGGCCAACTACGAAGGCGTTCTGGCCACCACCACCGCACACATCAACGTGCACGAGTCGGGTGCCGTGGAGGCTTTCGGCCACAAGGTGATAACCCTGCCCAGCCACAACGGACGCATGTCGGCTATCGACCTCATATCCTTCCTGAGAGCCTTCTATGACGACCCCACATACGAGCACATGGTGCTCCCCGGCATGGTTTACATCACGTTCCCCACAGAACTGGGCACGCTGTACACAGCCGAAGAAATCGAACATATATATAAAATATGTAAGGGATACAACCTACGGCTGTTCATCGACGGAGCACGTCTGGGCTACGGACTGGCATCGGACGAATGCGATTTCGACCTCGCCTGGCTGGCCGCCCACTGCGATGTGTTCTCCATCGGCGGCACCAAGATGGGTGCCCTCTGCGGCGAGGCAGTGGTATTCCCGCAGGGCAACGCACCGCGCCACTTCCTGAACATCGTGAAACGACACGGTGCACTGCTGGCCAAGAGTCGCGTGGCAGGCGTCCAGTTCGACGCGCTCTTCACCGACGGGCTATACATGCAGATAGGTCGCCACGCCATCGAGATGGCCATGCGCATGCAGCGCATCTTCGCCAAGCACGGTATCAAGCTGAGCCAATCGTCTACCAACCAACAGTTTGCCGAGCTCACACAGCGGCAGATGGACGAACTGAGCCAGTACGTCAGCTTCGAGACATGGGAGCCCATCGACAGCGAAATCACCCTCTGCCGATTCGTGACCAGCTGGGCCACCACCGATGCCCATCTCGACACGCTCCGCAAAGCGCTGGAGAAGATGAGCCGAGAGACGGACCGCGGTGCGATGTAAAACGCACCACGCTGCGAAGCCCTGCGGACCACGGTGCGAAGGCCGACGCACCACGGTGCGATTTTAACATTTCCACACACCCACCAAGACACAGCTATGACACAAGACACCATCTGCGCACTTGCCACCCCCGTGGGAGGCGCCATAGCCATCGTACGCATCTCGGGGCCGCAGACCTTCCGGATACTCGCAAGCGTCTTCTCCGCAGACCTCAGCCAGGCCCAGCCCTACACCCTACGCTACGGTCACATAGACGACGGAAGCCGACGCGTGGACGACGTGCTCGTTTCCATCTTCCGCGCGCCACACAGCTATACCGGCGAGGACTCGGCCGAGATTTCGTGCCACGGAAGCCCATACATCACACGCGAAATTCTGCAACTGCTCATCGCACACGGCGCGCGGCAGGCACAGCCCGGAGAGTTCACCCAACGCGCCTTCCTGAACGGCAAGATGGACCTCTCGCAAGCCGAGGCCGTGGCCGACCTCATCGCCAGCACCAACGCAGCCACACACCACATGGCCATGAGCCAACTGAGGGGCGGCTTCAGCAGCGAGCTGGCCACACTGCGCGAACAACTCCTGCAACTCACCTCACTGCTCGAGCTCGAACTCGACTTCTCAGACCACGAAGACCTCGAATTTGCCAATCGGGACGACCTTGTAAATCTCGCAAAGAAAATTGACAATCACATACAGCGGCTCGCCCACACATTCCAAGTGGGCAACGCGCTGAAAAATGGTGTAAACGTAGCAATCATCGGCGCTCCGAATGTCGGCAAGAGCACTTTGCTGAACACACTTCTGCATGAAGACAAGGCGATAGTCAGCGACGTGCAGGGAACGACCCGAGATCTTGTGGAAGACGTCATACAGATTCAGGGCATCACCTTCCGATTCGTTGACACCGCGGGCATACGCCGCACCAAAGACCAGATCGAGAAAATGGGCATCGAGCGCAGCATGCAGGCCGCAGAGAAGGCTCAGATCATCATACTTCTGAGCGAGCCAAACGTGCCTTTCCCAGAACTCAACCTGAAGGAAGAGAAGCCCGTGCTGCACGTAATCAACAAATGCGACCACACCATACCCAGCAGTTCTTTCCTCTACCACAAGCACACGCCGGGCGAATACATCCACATCTCGGCCCTCAAAGGCGACGGCATCCAGCTGCTCGAGAACGCGCTCGTGAAAGAAGCAGCTATCCCGGAAATATCCGAAAATGAGACCATTGTGACAAACCTACGTCACTACAATGCGCTCCTCGAAGCCCACACCTACCTCCAGAAGGTCCTCAGCGGACTTCAACCTGCCCCCGACACTCCTCCCCTACCCTCAGACCTCATCGCGGAGGACCTCCGTACAGTCCTCTCCGCCCTAGGTCAAATCACAGGTGGAACCATCAGTTCGCAAGAGACCTTAAATAACATATTCTCCTCGTTTTGCGTGGGAAAATAGAACATAACTAATTGTTATACAATTAGTTATGCCGTTTTATTAAAGCTTTTTAACAAATCGGCTCATTCTTCATAAATTCCTCATCTACAGCCTCTTGCAAAAATCTGCAAATAAAAATTATCACATTCTGCGGTAGAAAGTACGAAAAACAGGGGTAAAAACCTGCAAATATCCGATACTCATTTTGAGG
>CAJOLZ010000017.1 GCA_905235575.1 uncultured Bacteroidaceae bacterium
TGATTACCTTTTGTAAAACGAATGTAAACAGGATAGAGACCATTCTTTGTTCTTACTCTTACAGTTGCTTTTAAGTTTACCATATTATTTAAAAAATTAGTGAATAATTTGACTTCTTTTTGTTCTCGACTTGCAGTGCCATTTTTTTTAGTGTAAAACATTTGCCGATTTAGTGTAAAGCATTTGTAAAACGACTACGTCATGGACTGCTTGTTTTATGAGCAGAATGAGCAGAAAAGAAGCGAGGCAAGTACCTGTTCGCCAAGTACTTGCCTCGTATTTCACTAATTTTCAGCATCTTTCCGTTTATTCCTCTACGGCAGCCTGCGCGGCGGCCAAACGTGCGATTGGAACGCGGAAAGGTGAGCAGCTGGCGTAGTTCATGCCCACCTTGGCACAGAACTTCACTGAGCTGGGCTCGCCGCCGTGTTCGCCGCAGATGCCGGTGCGCAATCCGGGACGTACTTCGCGACCCTTCTCAACGGCATACTTGATGAGCTTGCCTACGCCGTTCTGGTCGAGCACCTGGAAGGGATCTACCTTTAGGATCTTCTTCTCAAGGTATGCGGGGAGGAAGCTGGCGATGTCGTCGCGGCTGTAGCCGAAGGTCATCTGTGTGAGGTCGTTGGTTCCGAATGAGAAGTATTCGGCCTCGGTGGCAATGCGGTCGGCGGTCAGTGCAGCACGCGGAATCTCAATCATGGTTCCGATTTCGAACGGAATTTCCACGCCTTGCTCGGCAAATACTTCGGCAGCTGTCTTCTGGATGACTTCCTTTTGCTGCTTCAGCTCGTAGAGGATACCGATGAGGGGCACCATGATTTCGGGGTGTGGGTCGTAGCCTTCCTTCTTGAGTTCGCATGCAGCGGTCAGGATGGCGCGTGTTTGCATGGCGGTGATTTCGGGGAAGGTGATGCCCAGACGGCAACCGCGGTGACCCAGCATGGGGTTGTTTTCGGAGAGCGAGTTGACGCGCTTCTTGATTTCGTCTACGCTGATGCCCATCTCGTTTGCCATGGTCTGCTGTCCGGCTTGGTCGTGGGGAACGAACTCGTGCAGGGGAGGATCGAGCAGACGGATGTTCACGTGGAGGCCATCCATGGCTTTGAGGATGCCTTTAAAGTCGGCTTTCTGATAGGGGAGCAGTTTGGCGAGTGCTTTTTCGCGGCCCTCGGTGTCCTTGGCCAGAATCATCTCACGCATGGCAATGATTTTCTGGTCTTCGAAGAACATGTGCTCCGTACGTGTCAGTCCGATGCCTTTTGCACCGAAGCCACGTGCGAGTTCTGCATCGTGCGGTGTGTCGGCATTGGTGCGGATTTCCATGTTGGTGTATTTGTCGCAGAGGTCCATCAGAGCCTTGAAGTCACCGCTCAGTTCGGGATTTTTGGTGGGAATCTCGCCTGCATAGACTTGTCCTGTGGTACCGTTCAGTGAGATGAAGTCGCCTTCCTTATATACGACGCCTTCGATTTCCACTGTCTTGTTCTTGTAGCTCACGTTGATGGCTCCTGCACCGCTGACGCAGCACTTACCCATGCCGCGTGCCACCACGGCTGCATGGCTTGTCATGCCGCCGCGTGCTGTCAGGATACCTTCGGCGCTGGCCATGCCGGCGAGGTCTTCGGGCGAGGTCTCGATGCGCACCATGACCACCTTGTGTCCGTTGGATGCCCATTCCTGTGCATCGTCGGCGTGGAAGACAATCTGTCCGCAGGCTGCACCCGGGCTGGCGGGCAGTCCCTGTGTGATTACTTTGGCTCTCTTCAGTGCAGACTGGTCGAAGACGGGGTGCAGCAGTTCGTCGAGTTTCTGAGGCTCGCAGCGCAGCAGGGCGGTCTTTTCGTCGATGAGGCCTTCGCGTACCAGGTCCATGGCAATTTTAACCATGGCGGTGCCGGTGCGCTTGCCGTTGCGGGTCTGCAGGAACCAGAGTTTGCCTTCCTGTACGGTGAATTCCATGTCCTGCATGTCGCGGTAGTGCTTCTCGAGCTTGTCCTGCAGTGCGTCCAGTTCGGCGTAGAGTTCGGGCATTGCTTCCTCCATCGAGGGGTATTTCGAGGCGCGTTCTTCTTCGCTGATGCCAGCGCGCTCGGCCCAGCGCTGCGAACCGATCTTGGTTATCTGCTGGGGTGTGCGTATTCCGGCCACCACGTCTTCACCCTGTGCGTTGATGAGGTATTCGCCGTTGAAGAGGTTCTCGCCGTTGCCTGCGTCGCGGCTGAAGCAAACGCCTGTAGCGCTGGTGTCGCCCATGTTACCGAATACCATGGCCATCACGCTCACGGCTGTGCCCCATTCGTCGGGTATGCCTTCCATCTTGCGGTAGAGGATGGCGCGGTCGTTCATCCAGCTGCGGAATACGGCGCAGATGGCTCCCCAGAGCTGTACCATCGGGTCGGTGGGGAAGTCGCTTCCGGTCTGTTCCTTGATGGCTTTCTTGAAGAGGGTCACGAGTTTCTTGAGCGATTCCACGCTGAGGTCCTTGTCCAGTTCGACGCCCTGTTCCTTCTTCACCTCTTCGATGATTGCTTCAAAGGGGTCGATGTCTTCCTTGTTCACGGGCTTCATGCCGAGCACCACGTCGCCGTACATCTGCACGAAGCGGCGATACGAGTCGTACACGAAGTGGGGGTTCTTTGTCTTGGCCACCATGCCTTCGGCCACCTCGTCGTTCAGGCCCAGGTTGAGGATGGTGTCCATCATGCCGGGCATCGAAGCGCGGGCGCCCGAACGAACGCTCACGAGGAGCGGGTTCTTCACGTCGCCGAACTTGCAGTTCATCAGTCGCTCGGTGTGTGCCACGGCGGCGTTCACGTCGTCTTTCAGCAGCTCCATGATTTTCTCCTGGCCCACTTTGTAATACTCGTTGCAGGTGTCGGTGGTAATCGTGAAGCCCGGGGGTACGGGTACGCCAATGAGGTTCATCTCGGCCAGGTTGGCACCCTTGCCTCCCAGCAGTTCGCGCATCTGCGCATTTCCTTCGGCAGCTCCATTGCCGAAAGTGTAAACTCTTTTCTGACTCATACGTTTTTTGTTTTTATAATTTTCGAATTGCTCTTTTCAAATATGCAAATATAGGTTTATTTTCGTTTCGTTCCAAATAAATATGCATTTTTTCTTCATTAATACCTCGTTTTGTATCTCATCGAGGCGCTTTCGTCCCATCGCGTGCGCGTATATAGATATGGTGACGGAGGAGGGGAGTGGAGACGGTTTTCTGACGCACTGCGTTGCGCAGCCTGTCGCACCACGCTGCGACGGGCTACGCACCACAGTGCGACATGCGTCGCAGCACGGTGCGTTTCGGCACAAAAAAAGAGGACCCGTGGCGGATCCTCTTCTGAAGAGTTTTACGCTCTCTTCAACGTATCTCGATTTCTTCTTTCAGGTCTATTTCCTGACCCTCGCTGTCGAAGAACTGATATTGCAGGAAGGCCAGTTTCTGGCTGGGTATGACGCGCACTCCCAGTCCGTATTTCATTTGCCAGCGTCGCTTGATGGAGAGGACGCCTTGGTTGAGGTATGCAGCCACGTAGGGGTGGACGTAGAGGGTGAAGCGGCGTACGCCCAGTTTGTGCACCAGCATCTTGATTTTTCCGTCGAGCGCCTTGTGGAACAGAAAACTGCTCTTGATGGTGCCCTGTCCGTGGCAGGTGGGGCACGTTTCCTCCACCTGTACGTCCTGCACCGGACGCACGCGCTGGCGTGTTATCTGCATCAGCCCAAACTTGGAGAGGGGCAGTATGTTGTGGCGTGCGCGGTCGCGCTTCATGTTTTCGCACATGTGCTCGTAGAGTGTCTGCCTGTCCTCGGCCAGTTTCATGTCGATAAAGTCGACAACGATGATGCCGCCCATGTCGCGCAGTCGCAGCTGTCGGGCCAGTTCGTCGGCAGCGCCCAGGTTCACTTCGAGGGCGTTTGCCTCCTGCCCGTTGCCGTTGCGTGTTCGGTTTCCGCTGTTTACGTCCACCACATGCAGGGCCTCGGTGTGCTCGATAATCAGGTAGGCTCCGTGTTTGTATGAGACGGTGCGCCCGAACTCGGCCTTAATCTGCCGCGTGATGTCGAAGTTGTCGAAGATGGGCAACTTGCCCTTGTAGAGCTTCACAACGTCGGCGCAGTCGGGAGCAATCAGTGTAACGTAGTCCTTGACCTCCTGATAGACGCTTTCCTGGTTGACGTAGATGTTTTCGTAGCTGGGGTTGAAAAGGTCGCGCAGCAAGCCCACGGTGCGGCTCGTTTCCTCATAGACGAGCATCGGCATCTCCTTGGCTTTCTGTGCACGTCGCATGGTCTCCTCCCATCGGGCGTAGAGAACCTTCATTTCCTGGTCGAGCTCTGCCACACGCTTGCCTTCGGCCACGGTGCGCACAATGATGCCGCAGTTCTGTGGCTTTATGCTCTGAATCACCTGCTTGAGGCGGGCTCTCTCCTCGACATTCTTTATCTTGCTGGAGACGGAAACATTGTTGTCGAAGGGGGTGAGCACCAGATAACGGCCCGGGAAGGAAATTTCGCAGGTGAGGCGCGGCCCCTTGGTGCTGATGGGCTCCTTTACAATCTGGACGAGTACCTCCTGCCCCTGCTTCAGTATGTCTTGCACGCTGCCGTCCTTGGACAGTTCGGGCAAGACGGAAGCCTTCGAGAAGGGGAAGAGGTTTTTCTTGTCGCTGAGCACCTGTTTCAGATACTTAGCCTGCGAGCTGTAGTGTGTTCCTAAATCGAGATAGTGAAGAAAGGCATCACGTTCGTGTCCTACATTTACGAAACACGCATTTAGCCCGGGCATCAACTTGTGCACCTTGGCCAAATAGATGTTTCCCACAGAATACGATTCGGCCTGTGCCTCCTCCTGATATTCCACCAGGCGCTTGTCTTCTGTCAGCGCAATGGAAATCTTCTGCGGTTGTACGTCAATAAAGACTTCACTAGTCATAATGTCTCTCTAAATAAAAAAAAGGCTCGGTGGCTGCCTAAAGGCTTCACACCGAGCAGTTCCTCTGAGAAGTGTTTACTTACTTGCTCTTATGTCTGTTCTTTCTCAGTCTTTTCTTACGCTTGTGTGTCGACATCTTGTGTCTTTTATGCTTCTTTCCGTTTGGCATAATTGTTTTGAAATTTATAGGTTAATACTCTGAAAATTCTGTTTTCGACCTGCAAAATTACAGTTTTTCCTCGAATTGTGAAAGCATTTACCACTTTTTTTCGACAAAAAAGGCTTCCGTTGCGCCATACGCTCTTCCCTTTGCAGATTATTTTGTATGTTTGTACCCGTAAACTGATTTCTACGGCATATTTTCTTGATAATGGCTGAGCCTTTCGCAGAGACACTCCTCAGATGGTACGAGACAGAGGGACGGCAGTTGCCCTGGCGGCAGACGCGAGACCCCTATGCGATATGGGTGTCCGAGATTATCCTGCAGCAGACCCGTGTGGCACAGGGTATGGACTACTATCTGCGTTTCATGAAACGATTCCCGACGGTTGAACTGTTGGCCGCGGCCGATGAAGACGAAGTGCTTCGTCTGTGGCAAGGCCTGGGCTATTACAGCCGTGCCAGAAACATGCGTCGGGCAGCGCAGCAGATAGTTGCGATGGGCGGTTTCCCTCGCGATTACCAACAGATTCGTTCGCTTTGCGGCATCGGTGACTACACTGCTTCGGCCATCGCCAGCTTTGCCTTCGATGCTCCACTTGCCGTAGTAGACGGAAATGTTTATCGAGTTCTTTCGCGATACTTTGCCATCGAGACCCCCATTGACACCACGGCTGGTCAGCGCGAATACAAAACGCTTGCCCAAAAGTTGCTTCCCCTCTCTCATCCTGCCACTTACAACCAGGCCATCATGGACTTCGGTGCTCTCCAGTGCACACCACAGAACCCCGTTTGCGAAACGTGTCCGCTCAACACATCGTGCCTTGCGTTGGCTCAACGAAAAGTCTCTCAGTTGCCGCGAAAAGCACACAGCACAAAGGTGCGCCATCGATACTTCACCTACCTCTTCCTCTTCTCGCCACGCCGCAGGGTACTCCTCCAGCGTCGGCCTGCTGGCGACATCTGGCAAGGCCTTTATCAGTTGCCCCTCATTGAGACGGAAACTGCGCTTTCCGAGGACGAAGTACGTCGTTCTGTGCCAGCCCTCGAGTGCCGCCCTGTTGTGTCAGGACTCGTTCATCAGCTCACACATCAGCGTCTTCATGCCGATTGTTATCTGTTGCGAGTAGCGTCCGAAGACGATGTCACCATAGAGGGAAAGTGGGTCGAACTCTCATCGTTGGACCACTATGCGATGCCGCGCCTGCTCACCACCATTATGGAGCGAGCTGTCACCCTTTGTCTGCCGTAAGCCAATCTTCAATCAGTTCGCGGGCAATGGACGCTTTGTCCGGAATCTCAGGCAACGCATCGCGCCGGAACCACCCACCGGCGCCAAGTTCCTCGCGTTGCAAGCACAACTCTCCACCAGCATACTTAGCCGTGAATCCCACCATCAGTCCGCAGGGAAAAGGCCACGGCTGACTTCCCCAATAGCGCAAATCCTTTATGCACAGGCCAGTCTCCTCGCGCACTTCGCGTTCCACAGCCTGCTCCAGCGTTTCGCCCGTTTCCACGAAACCAGCCACAAGCCCGTAGCGATTGCTTTTGAAGTTTCGGGCATGCACCAACAGAATCTCGTCGTCGCGGGTAATCCGTACGATGACAGCCACGGCAGGCGAAGGCCACCACTCTTTGCCACACTCAGGGCACTGCTTGCTGATCTCGTTTTGCCACTTGAGTGGAGCACCGCACACACCGCAGTATCGGGTCTGCCGGTGCCAGTAGAGCAGCTCAGCACATTTGCCAGCCAGTCCGTAGTCCGCGTTGCTCAACACTTCGAACGATTTGCGAAGAGGCACCATTCTATACCCATCGACGGTTGTCGGTTCGTCGAGACCGATGATGCGAATCTCGTCGCTGCCCATGTGAAGCGTCGTCACCACGTTCCACGGTTGCAGCGGCACCGGCGACTGCAAACCAAAGGGGACATCCCCCTCGTTGGTGAGAAGGATATCCCCTTGGCAGAATGCGAAATAGCGTATCATCAGATGCCCAGCGACCTCTTGATGTCTTCCACCTTGGCCTTTGCGCGTTCTACGCAGCCAGCGTAGCAGTTGGCACATCCCATGGTGTCCTTAATCTCGAGGTAGAACTTAATTTTCGGTTCGGTACCACTGGGGCGAACACTCACCTTCGTACCGTCCTCGCAGAAATACTGCAGCACATTGCTTGTCGCAGGCATGTCAATCGGCGTACCCACACCCTCTGCATCATACTGCACCAGCTTCGCGAAGTCCTTGGCCACCACAACGCGGCTGCCGGCGATTTCTTTCGGTGGGTTGCTGCGGAAGTTCTCCATCATCGCCTTAATCTCGTCAGCGCCACTCTTGCCAGGTTTCACCACATTCACGGTATGTTCGAAGCTGAAACCATATTCGAGGTAAATCTTCATTAGCAGGTCATAGAGCGTCATGCCGTTGTCCTTCGCCCAGGCTGCAATCTCGCAGATGAGGCAGATGGAGGCTGGTGCATCTTTGTCGCGAACCTTGTCGAAGGGCAGGAAGCCGAAGCTCTCCTCGCCGCCGCCAATGAATTTCTGCTTACCCTCGCTCAGGGCAATCTCGCGTGCTATCCACTTGAAGCCCGTGTAGCAATCACGCAGTTCCACACCGTTCTTCTCAGCCATGCGAGCAACCACTTCTGTGGTTACAATTGTCTTCACCAGAAAGTCGGTGGAATTCAACTGACCCAGCGCCTGTTTGTTCTTGATGATATAGTAGCAGAACATCATCACCGTCTGGTTGCCGTTGATGATAATCCATTCGCCCTTTGAGTCGCGGCAGACGATGGCCAGACGGTCTGCGTCGGGGTCGGTGGCCACCACCAGATCGGCGTTCAGCCGTGTGCCCAGCTTCATGCCCAGTGTCATGGCTTCGGCGTTCTCGGGGTTGGGACTGACAACGGTGGGGAAGTTTCCGTCGATGACCATCTGCTCGGGCACCACATGTATGTTCTGGAAGCCCCAGCTGCGCAGGCAGAGCGGAACGATGAGGCGTCCCGTGCCGTGCATGGCGCTGTAGACAATGTTCAGGTCTTTCTGGCGCTGGATGACATCGGCGTCTATCATCACTTCCTTGACGGCAGTCATGTAGTCGTAGTCCATTTCGCCGCCGATTATTTCGATGAGTTCCTTGTTCGGCTCGAACTTCACGTCCTCAATTTTTACCTTGTTCACCTCGTCGATGATGCCTGTGTCGTGCGGTGCCAGCACCTGTGCGCCGTCCTCCCAGTAAGCCTTGTATCCGTTGTATTCCTTCGGGTTGTGGCTGGCGGTCACGTTCACGCCGGCTTTGGCTCCCAGCTTGCGTATTGCAAAGCTCACCTCGGGGGTGGGGCGCAGGCTTTCGAAGAGGTAAACCTTAATGCCGTTGGCGCTGAAGATGGCAGCCACCGTTTCGGCAAAGAGACGACCGTTGTTGCGGCAGTCGTGACCGACCACCACACTGAGCCCCTGCTGTCCGGGGAAGGCTTTCAGGATGTAGTTGGCAAAGCCCTGAGTGGCCATGCCCACGATGTACCTGTTCATGCGGTTAGTGCCTGCGCCCATGATGCCGCGCAGACCGCCCGTGCCGAATTCCAGGCTCTGGTAGAAAGCATCCACCAGTGCGTTCTTATCCTCGTTTTCCAACATGGCCTTCACTTCGGCCTTAGTTTCCTCGTCGTAATAGGGCGATGCCAGCCACTCCTGAGCTTTGGCTTCGCATTGTTTAATCAGTTCGTTGTCCATCGTTATTTTTAATTTAAGGATTTCCGATGCCAAAGTTACGAATAAGCGAGGAAAGAACAAAAAGAAAAAACAAAATTTTCTTTCGGGTTCTTTCGAGCGAAAGTAATTTCGACGACAGTCAGAGTTACGAATAAGCGAGGAAAGAACAAAAAGAAAAACAAAATTTTCTTTTGGATTCTTTCGAGCAGAAGTAATTTCGACGACAGTCAGAGTTCAGATAATCGAGCAGAAAAACGAGTCTTTTGCAGGCGATTTTTGAAGCACCGTGCTTTTCTCGCTGTCGCACCACGTTGCGAAGGCCGTCGCACCACGGTGCGCAGGCTGTCGCAGCACGGTGCGTTTTCAGACCTTCCACACACGTTCTGTTTCGTTATGTTTGAAAAAAGGCCGGAAATCTTTTGCCCTGCGGCCGAATTTGTATAAATTTGCACTACAAACCTATAAAAGGAATAAGAAAATGTGGAGGAAGACGTTACTTGCATGCTCCGTCCTGCTGTTTACGCTGGGCGGCATGGCGCAGCAGAGAGCTCCTGAGGTTACGGGACGCAAGAAGGTGGCCGTGGTGTTGAGCGGCGGCGGTGCCAAGGGCGTGGCTCATGTGGGTGTGCTGAAGGTGCTGGAGGAGGCTGGCATCCCTATAGATATCGTGACCGGCACCTCGATGGGCAGCATCGTGGGTGGACTCTATTCCATCGGCTACAATTCTCATGTGCTCGATTCCATCGTGCGTAGCCTCGACTGGGCTTATGTCATCAGCGACCGCGAGGACCTCTCGCACCAGATTCTGGAGGACCGACGCAAGCAGTACACTTACGTGGTGTCGTTCGGTCTGACGACGGGCAAGCGCATCCAAGGCGAGGGCGGTCTCATCAAGGGTAAGAACCTGGCGGAACTCTTTGGAAAATTGTGTGAGGGTTATGCGGATTCGCTCGACTTCTCGCGCGATTTGCCCATACCTTTCGCCTGCGTGGCTACGAATATCATCGACAACAGCGAAGTCGATTTCCACGGGGGATACCTTCAGCAGGCGATGCGCGCTTCGATGGCGATTCCGGCTGTCTTCTCACCGGTGCGGCAGGGCGACATGGTGCTGGTGGACGGTGGTCTGCGCAACAATTTCCCTGCCGACATTGCTCGGAAGATGGGGGCTGACATCATCATCGGTGTGACGGTGCAGGGCGAACCGAAAACGGCGGAGGACCTGACGGGAACGATGAGCATCCTGGGTCAGATTGTCGATGTTAACTGCAAGAATAAGTATGACGAGAACCTGGCTATCACGGACATTCCCATTCGTGTGAACACGGAAGGCTATACGTCTGCGAGTTTTACGGCGCAGGCCATCGATACGCTTGTGCGCCGCGGCGAGGAAGAAGCACGCAAGCACTGGGACGAACTGATTGCACTGAAAAAACGCATCGGCATTGACGACAACTTCCGTCCACGTGTGCTGCAGCCATACGTCCCAAATGTGATGCAGCAAAAGAAGCTCGTGACGAAGTATATCTTCGAGAACATGACACGTCAGGATGAGCGCTTCCTGCGTGGCAAGTTCCGTCTGAAGGAAGGGGACAGCATCGATTCGAAACGTGAGCAGCTGCTGACGACGTCGATGCGCCTCGACCTCTTCTACTACACCGCCGAGTGTCGCACGGTTCCCGACGGCGACGGGGTGCGTGTGGTGCTTTCGGCCGGAGAACGTAAGGTTAGTCAGGTGAGTGTGGGTCTGAGGTATGACATCGAGGAGCACGCGGCGCTGCAGCTGGGTGTGGACTTCCCGATTGCCAAAACGACACCTGCCAATGCTGATGTGACGCTGCGACTGGGCAAGCGTATGATGGCTCGAGGTGACCTGACGTTCCATTTCCACAACTTCACGAGGCCGCGCATTTCTTATTCGTTCCGCAGAAACGACCTCGACATTTTCAGGCATGGTGACCGCGACTACAGTTTCATCTACTTCCAGCACCAGGCTGACTTTACACCCATCAGCTTCAATATCAAGAATTTCAACCTGAACATCGGCGCGCGTTGGCAGTATTTCCACTTCCACGACAAACTGGTGTCATCGCGTTCCGAAGATGTTGAATTCGGTGACGATAACTACTTCTCATATCGTGCTTCGCTGGATTATGTGAGCGAGAACAACTGGATATTCCCCTCGCGCGGCAGTCGTCTCAGGGCTGAGTATGCCTATCTGACTGACAACCTGACGCAGCTCGACGACAGGACTGGTATGAGCAACATTAATGCGAACTGGCGTATTGCTATCCCACTCACCAAGCGATTCACGCTCCAACCCATGGTTTACGGGCGTATGCTTTTCGGTCCGAACATCCCAATAATGTTCAGCAACGCCATCGGCGGTCAGTGGTTCGGGCACATCATAGAGCAGCAGATGCCGTTTGCAGGCATAGGAAATCTGGAATATGTGGAGCGTCATTTCATCGGTGCTCAGTTACAGGCCCAGCAAAGAATCGGGTCTAACCACTATATTTGGCTCACTGCGGCATACGGACAGCGGGCGGCGCACTTCGATGATATCTTTAACGGAAGAAACACCTACGGCGGTCAGTTGGCATACAACTACAATACGATTCTGGGGCCGCTCGGTGCCTACATCGGGTATAGTTCAAAGACCCACGAGCCGTACTTCTACATCAGCCTGGGTCACGAATTCTGAGCGAAGCGATTCTCAGCGCATAAATCCGCATTCCTCGAGGAAAGAAGCCACGCGTTGGGTGTATTCCTCGGGGTATGTCCAGAAGGAGTCGGCGTGAGCTACGCCGGGTGACAGCCACAGTGCTTTCTTGCCTTTGTGCGCTTCGTAGAGAGGGTGCACCATCCATGTGGGGACGTAGGTGTCGGCGTCGCCATGTATGAAGAGCATGGGCTTTGTGCAGCGTCCCACTTGTTTCAGGGCGCTTGCCTGGCCGTAGCTCCAGCCGTGTCGAATCTTACAGAGTGCGCTGCACGAATAGAGTAGTGGGAAGGGTGGCTGCTTGTAGGCGTTGTGCAGCTCGTTGCGGAACTCGTCCCACACGCTTGTATAGCCGCAGTCTTCGACGAAAACCTTCACAAACGGCGGCGTTTCCTCGCCCGAGAGCATCATGGTGGTGGCAGCGCCCATGCTGATGCCGTGCACCACCATGCTTATGTCGTTGCCGAAAAGCGTCTGCGCCACCTCGGTCCATCGCAGTGCGTCGAGTCGGTCTTTCCATCCCATCTGAATATATTGCCCGTCGCTTTGCCCATGGGCCTGAAGGTCGGGCAGGAGCACGTTGAAGCCCAGCTGCCGGTGGTAGAGATAGCCTATGGGGAGCATGTCGAGCCCCTGGTTGCGGTATCCGTGAATGAGGAGTGCTGTGCGCGGAGTGGGGGAGGGGGCGCGCAGATACCAGGCGTGGAGCCGTCGTCCGTCGGGCGTAGTCACAAATGTATCACGCAGAATGGTGTCGTTGTCGATGCTGTCGAGCCAATGTGTCAGAAACGCACCACGCTGCGACAGGCTTTGCACCACGCTGCGACGGTCGACGCACCGTGGTGCGTTGTACAACGCAACGCGGTCCATATAGAAACTGATTCCGATGTCTGCCAGCAGAGCCAGACCGAGAAGGCTCAGAATTACTTTACGAAGAACTTTCATATCGTTGAGATTTTTGCAAAATTACGCCTTTTCTCGTGAATTTCGACTGTCATCGCCCCAAAATAATCGACTTTTTCGTATATTTGCAGAAGTTATGATATAATCTGTAAACACATGAAGAATACAATGAAGACAATGAAAAAGCTTTTATTGATGGCGCTTGCCCTGGTTCTTTCGGTGGGATGTGCCGAGACGAGGAAAAAGACCGACGTGCGCTGGTGTACCTTCAACATCCGCTGTATCAACAATGATGACAACGAAAAGGGCGTGGGTTGGGACGTGCGCAAGGACCGTCTGTGTCAGTGGGTGAAGGACCACGACATCGATGTGGTTGGCATGCAGGAGGTTACTCATCCGCAGCTGCTGGACGTTTTGGAGCGCCTGTCGGAGTATGACTATGTCGGTGTGGGGCGCAACGACGGCAAGGAAGATGGCGAGTACACCCCCGTGCTCTATCGGCGCGACCGTTTCGAGACGCTCGACAAAGGCAACTTCTGGCTCAGCGAAACGCCCGACGTGGCTGGCAGCAAGGGCTGGGATGCAGCACTGCCGCGTGTGGTGAGCTGGGCCAAACTGAAGGACCGCAAGTCGGGGAAAATCTTCATGGCCGTGAATACCCACTTCGACCACATCGGACAGACCGCCCGCGTGGAGAGCGCCAAGCTTATCATGCAGCGGATTCAGGAGATTGTGGGTGAGAAGCCGGCCATCGTCACGGGCGATTTCAACATCACCGACACCGACCCAGCCTATGCCACCATGGTGGGGAGCGAATTCAAGATGCTGGATGCCTACAAGGTGTCGCCCAGCCACGAGGGCGTGAAATATACCTTCCACGGCTATCGTGATGTCGACCCCGAGACGGCTTCCAAGATTGATTTCATCTTCGTGACGCCTAAAATAGAGGTGCTGCGGACGGGCGTGGAGCCCAACAATCTGGAGGAGCCGCTGAGCGACCACAACCCACACTGGGCCGACCTGCAGTTCTGAGCATACATCGCATGAGAGGAGCCTTTCCGGTTCCTCTTTTTTTATGCCTTCGGCAAACATCGGAAAACGCACCACGCTTTTCCGTTTGTCGCACCACGTTGCGACGTGCATCGCAGCACGCTGCGACAGCCATCGCACCACGGTGCGTTTTTTACACTGCCATTATAGGCTTTAACCCGAATGACCGATTCGGGTTTAACATTTCTTATAGATTATCCCATCGAATCCGTCGGTTTGGCCTTTGCAAGATAAGATTTTTCGATATAACTTTGCAGATGAAATGAACATTCATCGGAAGTCCTTGCTGCTCACAGCCCTCGGATTGGTAGTCTTTGTGCCCCTTGTTGCGCAGGCCCAATCGCCCGACTCGCTGCAGTCGGACACCCTCGGCGTGCACATGCTGGGTGGTCTTACCGTCTCGGCCCGCCGCGCCGGCACGAGTCGTAAGACTGGAGTGGAGAACGGTGTGAACATACATCGCGAAGAACTCTTCAAGGCAGCCTGTTGCAACCTTGGCGAGAGTTTCGTAACCAATCCATCGGTCGACGTCAACTATACCGACGCTGCTACGGGTGCCAGACAGATTCGGCTGCTGGGACTGAGCGGCACCTATGTGCAGATACTCACCGAAAACATTCCGAATTTCCGCGTATTAGCCTTGCCCTATGCGCTCGACTATGTGCCGGGCCCCTGGATGAGCGGCATTCAGCTGTCGAAAGGAGCCTCGTCGGTGCGCAACGGATACGAGAGCATCACGGGTCAGATAGATATTGAATATCTGAAGCCCGACGACGAACCTGGCATCACGGTGAATCTCTACGGAAACACGTTGAGCCGATTCGAAGCCAACGCCGACGCCAACATCCATCTGAACGAACGGCTGAGCACCGAGGTGCTGGCTCACTATCAGGATGAATATGCCCATCACGACCAGAACGACGACGGATTTCTCGACCAGCCCAACGTGCGGCAGTACAACCTGCAGAACCGATGGAAACTGAAAAACGAACACTATCTGATGCATGCCGGGGCATCGTTGCTGCGCGAGGATCGCAACGGCGGACAGACACACCACACGGCTCACGGCACGACCCAGCTCTACAAGACAGACCTCGAAACGGAGCGCTACGAGGCATACATGAAACATGCCTTCATCCTCGACAGCGAGCGCGGCACAAACATCGCACTGATGGCAAGTGGCTCGCTGCACAGCCTGGATGCCCTCTATGGGCGTAAAACCTATGATGCCGACCAGCGCAATGGTTATGCACAGCTGCTCTTCGAGACAAATCTCGGCGAGAAACACAATCTGTCGACCGGTCTATCCGTGAACCACGACTATCTGAAACAACACGGAGGTGAGCGCGAACGCGAGACCACCACGGGCATCTATGCGCAGTACACCTATACGCTGGGCACACGCCTCACCGCCATGGCAGGCCTGCGCGCCGACTACAGCAGCCGCTACGACGGATTTGTCACTCCGCGCATCCACCTGAAATATGCGCCAGCCGACTTCGTCACGTTGCGAGTATCTGCCGGAAAAGGCTACCGCACCGTGCACGCACTGGCCGAAAACAACTTCCTGCTCTCCAGCGGACGCGAACTGAAAATTGACCGGCTGAAGCAGGAAAGTGCATGGAACTACGGTGCCAGCAGCGCATTCTACATCCCGTTGTTCGGTCATACGCTGAGGCTCAATGCCGAATATTATCGCACCGAATTCTGCCATCAGGCAGTCATCGATTATGACACCGACCCTACGCAGATTCGCATCACGAACCTGCAGGGTGACTCCTACTCAAATACGTTCCAGATAGACGCCTCATATCCGGTTGTGGAAGGACTGGAACTCTCGGCAGCGTGGCGACTGAATGACGTGAAGACCACTTATGGAGGACGTCTGCGCGAGAAACCGCTTACCAGTCGCTACAAGGCGCTCTTCTCGGCTTCGTACAAGACACCGCTCGGGCTGTGGCAGTTCGACACCACCCTGCAACTCAACGGCGGAGGACGTATGCCAACGCCTGTAAACGGTGCATGGAACGAACGATTCCACCATTACGAACAACTCTCGGCACAGGTAACACGATGGTTCCGCCACTGGTCGGTTTATGTGGGCGGAGAGAACCTGACTGCGCGCCGGCAGCATCATGTCATCATAGACGCAGATCGCCCGTGGAGCGAGACCTTCGATCCCACCATGGTTTGGGGACCAGTGCATGGTGCCGTGGGCTATCTGGGCGTGCGGATAAACTTCGGTCGAATGTAAAACTAAAAAAATAACGCAAAGATGAAACGAAACACGATGATTCTGACTTTTGTACTCGTCTCCATTATGGGGATGGCGAAGGACATAAAGACTGTTGTGGTGACCACCTCGCCGCAGATGCACTGCGAGAATTGCGAGAAGAAGATTAAGAACAACCTGCGCTTCGAGAAAGGAATCAAGAAGATTGAAACGAACGTGGAGAAACAGACGGTCACCATAAACTATGATGCCGACAAGACCTCCGAGGAGAAGGTGCTGAAAGGTTTCGAAAAATTCGGCTACACGGCCAAACCCGTCAGGAAGTAATCCTCTCTCAACTCTCTGTCACAGGCGTATCCTCCTGCTCTTCCTCTGCTTCGACCTCGTCTTTCTTGACTAACAGAATTGAAAGTTCATAAAGCAGATAGAGTGGAATGAAGACCACCATCAGTGTGAAGGGATCGCCGCTGGGCGTGATGATGGCCGAGAGGACGAGCAAGCCCACGATGGCATGACGCTTGTACTCGCGCAACATACCCTTGCGCAACAATCCGAGCGACGATAGAAGCCATGCCAACAGCGGCATCTCGAAAACAATGCCCATGACAATGATGAGCATCGTGAAATTGCCGATGTAGTTGGAGAGATTGATCTGATTCGTGATGTTGGGGCTCAGCGTGTATTCGGCGAGAAAACGGAATGTGAAAGGGAATACCAGCAGATATCCCACGGCACAACCAATGAAAAACATCACCGTTCCACCCAGAAATGCCGGGCGAATGTGACGTATCTCGTTTTCGAAGAGAGCTGGCTTGATGAAGCGCCACACTTCGTAGATAATGTAGGGGAAAGTGACAATGGCAGCCATGTAGAACGAGGTCTTGATGTGTATCATGAAAGGACCTGTGACCTCGATGTTGATTATATCGACCTTGAAGTCGGAGTTGAATTTAATAAGCCCGTGACTGATGGCTGTCAGCCCACGATAAACGAAAAAGTCGCTCGACGTGGCCGCCATCACAAAATCGTCAAAGATATGCGGCATGGCCCAAAACCACAGACCGAAAGCCACGAACATCACACAGGCGATGCGAAACAATGCCCATCTGAGAACCTCGAGATGATCCCAGAACGACATGTTCTCGCCTAATAATTCTTCTGTTTCTTCTGCCATCTTCAGTTTAGCGTAACGATATAAAAATTATGGGCTGCAGGACATTATCAACCTGCAACCCATAATGAAAGTATACAATCTTATTTGCTGTACGAAGGTTTCACGAACTTGGCTGCCTTCAGGTAGTCAATGCTCTCCTTCATGCCGTCCAGGATGCTGGGCTTGTTGCTTCCCTCCAACTCAACAACCAGATACTTCATACCTGCTTTTTCGACATTGTTGAAGATGGCATCAAAACCAACCATACCGCTCTGACCAAGTTCTCTGTGGTCCTTGATGTGCAGCAGGGTAAAGCGGCCGGGGTATCTGTTGAAGTAATCCACGGGACTAACCTGTCCGCGAACAGCCCAATAAACGTCCATCTGGAAGAACAACTTGTCGGCATCGGTATGTTCTACCATGTAGTCATACCAAACCTTGCCTTCCACCTTGTTGAACTCGTGGCTGTGGTTGTGGTAGCCATACTTCATACCGGCAGCATTGACCTTTTGGCCGACTGCGTTCATGTATTTGCAGATGATGTCGGCTTCCTTCAGCGTTCTTGGGAAGTTTACACCGGGATTGACGATGAACTTCATGCCTGCACGCTTATGGCAGTCGATACACTGGTCCCACCATTTGAGTGCTTCACTGAAGTCTCCGCTGGCGAGTTCCTGCTCGCTCAGGTTGTGTCCAACATGGCTGGACAGCACTTCCATACCGGACTCTTCGATGGCTGCCTTGTATTCTTCGGGACTAAGTCCATAAAGCTTGCCATTGTCGTAGTTGGCAGCTTCGGTCGAGGTGTATCCCATAGCAGCGAGCTTGGCAAGCACTTCCTTGTGGTTCTGTGCAAATCTCTGGGGATTGCCGATGAGCTCGCGAACGCTGTACATCTGGAAGCTGACCTCTTTCTTCTTTGCATCTGCATTGGTGCTATAGCCAATGAAGGCAACAGCCATGCAGACTATCATAAGAATCTTTTTCATTTTGTTTCCTTAATTAAATTGTTATTTGAGCTCTTTCACGCGGATGTTGCGATACCAAACCTCGTCGCCGTGGTCCTGCATGCCGAAGTAGCCGGCATCCTTTCCACAGTCCTTCATTATCTCATAAGCCAGAGGCCAGTTCTTTTGGCTGAACTTTGATGTCTGGATGAGGTCAACCCAGGACTGGTCGGCCAGGGTATAGCTGAGCACCTTTACTCCGTTCTGGTAGTGGGTAACCTTGCCGTTCTTCACAACAATCTTCACTTTGTTCCACTGACCTGCTGGGTTAGCGTTCTGAGGCTTAGCAATAATCATGTCGTAGAGACTTGAACTCTGACGTATGCCGAGTGTAGCACCGAGCTTGGCATCGGGGTGACGCTCGTTATCAAGCACCTGGCATTCAGGACAGCTGATGTAGATGGGCTGATAGTTGAGCTTGCCACGGTTGTCGATGGTCTGCGTGATGGTCACGTTGCCAGCCTTGGTCTCTTCGGTCTTTGGCGCGTCATTGTTGATTGTTGCAGTCTCTTTGCCGAGGTAGAAGATGCCGGAGTTGCCTCCTTCGCAGATCTTCCACTCGATGTCGAACTCAAAGTTCTTGAACTTGTGGGCAAAGATAACATCGCCACCTTCACCAGCACCACGTCCTTTGAAGTGGAGTGTACCATCCTGAATTTCCCATTTGTTGGGCAGATGGTCCTTGCCGTAGCCACGCCAACCATTGAGGCTGGTACCGTCAAAAAGGATATAGAATCCGTCTTTGTCCACCTTCAGTGTATTCAGGTCGACTTGAGGGTTCTCTACGATGACGTACTGAGGCTGTGCCTGTACGCCCGCAGCAACAGCGAGTGCTGTTGCTGCGAGGATGTTTCTGAGTTTCATTGTTATCAGTTGTAACGATGTAATTATGCGGGCATGTCAGGCAGAACATAGCCGTTCTGGTATTTCGGCTTGATGAGTTCTGCAGCAAACTCGCGTGCGTTGACAGGTTCTGTATAGGTCTTGTTGAACGTAGGATGTCCATCGTGAATGGAGAAACCATCCTTGAGCATGGCGCGAACGGTAGCCTTCTCGGGAATGTTGGTGAAGCGCATGTTCTCGCCATCCCAATCCAGTGTCTGGTTCAGACCCTGCAGACGTGTTGCGACAACGCCCATTGCTACCATCTCGTTGAATGGGCCAGCCTCGCTGAAATCGGAAGCAGTCTTAACCCAATCGGTCTTGCCGGCACGGATTTCCTTGATGGCGCGGATCCAGTCGCGCTGATGGCTTTCGGTGACACGACGGCAAACCTTGGGAGCATTGGGAACACGTCCGCTTACGAGGTAAGGTCTTTCACCGTAGCAACCTACGATAAGAATGTCCTTTGTACCATAGAAGATGGCGCCACCACCGCTGATGTTAAGGTCTTTGCCAACAGCCAGTCCATCGGGACGGAAGGGGATGATACCACCATCGCTCCATGTAACCACCACCTCGGGCATTGCTACCTTAGGACGGTTGGGACGTGCGGGATAGGTCAGTTTAACAACCTGTGCGCTGGGGCAGCAGTCGGACATCAGAGGAGTTGAACTTCCTTCAGCCTTGATGGGATAGCCAAGGTCGAGAGCCTTGAATACGGGATGCAGGATGTGGCAAGCCATGTCACCCAGAGCACCTGTACCGAAGTCCCACCATCCGCGGAAGTTCCAGGGGTGATAGATTGAGTTGTATGGACGCTTGGGGGCCGGGCCGATGAAAGCATCCCAGTTCAGTGTGCTGGGAATCTCGTGAACCTCTTCGGGACGCTCCAAACCTTGCGGCCAGATAGGACGGTCGGTGAAAGCATCTACGCGTGTTACCTCGCCAATTTCGCCGTTCCAGATCCATTCGCATACCAGATTCACACCTTCGCCGCTGGAGCCTTGGTTACCCATCTGGGTAGCCACGTTTGCCTTGGCTGCCAGTTTGGTCAGCAGACGTGATTCGTAAACGGTACGGGTCAGAGGCTTCTCGCAATATACATGCTTGCCTGCTGCAAGAGCCTCAGCGCAGATGATGGCGTGTGTGTGGTCGGCAGTACCGCAGATAACTGCGTCGGCCTGGTCCAACAACTCCGCATACATCTTCTTGTAGTCGTTGTAAATCTTCATGTTGGGGAAGAGCTTCTGATACTCGTCCAGGACAGCCTTAGCATATTTGTGGTCCACGTCGCACATGCCGATGAACTCAATATCGTCGTAGATTTCGTTTCTTCCTTTGTAGGTTACGCCGTTGATGTCTGCATGACCGCGGCCACCTACACCTACACCGAGGAGTTTGATCTTACCGGTTTGTACGTTTTTCTTTGTTGTCTTAGCCTTACCGAGCATGTCGGTGGGAGCCATTGCGAATGCAGCTGTTGCTGCTGTTCCAGCCTTCAGGAAGGAACGTCTTGACATTTTGTCCATAGTTCTTAGAAGTTAGTTAAAAGGTTTATATTAGGATTATTTCTCTTCCTTGTTGTAGTTTTCTTCAGGTTTCTTTTCGCTGGGTTGTTCTGTAATCTCCTTCTCGATTTCGTTCATGCCCTGCTTGAAACTGTTTACGCCTTTGCCTATCCCGCGCATCAGTTCGGGAATCTTCTTGCCGCCGAAGAGAAGCAAAACTACCAAACAGATGAGTATTAACTCGCCTGTTCCCAGGTTACCGATGAATAAAAGATTTTGTGTCATTTCTCTCTTTCTGTTTATTCGTTTTTATTTGTGTTTGAGCAGTCCGTACCCGTTGGTTTGGTGTGCTCGTCTCTCATGTATCTCGTTCAGTGTGTCCAGCGTACCGATTGGCGGCAGGTCGTGCTGTCGTGCATCGTCCAGCATCTTCCACGCATATTCGCTCGCTTTTGCTGCATCGCGGAAGGTCGGCAATTGACCGTTGCGCTTGCCTGTCAGGATAGATTCTGCCATCACCCGGCACAGCACGTCGATGCATTTGTCTCCGTAAGGTTTCTCCACCACTTCGGTCACGTTGACTCCGTGTTTCTCCACTACGGCCGTCTTGAAGTCGTGATGCATTCGCACGAAGCCTTTTGTCCCGATGAGCTCCATATAGGAGTTGTGTGTCTGGTCTTTGGCCAACTGTCCGTAGACAAAACCTTGTGTCACGTCATATACGATGCCGTTCTCGAACGTGCCGTGGCATTGCAGCCACCAAGGGTCTTTATAACTCCACATTCGTACGGCCTGAGCGTGCCCCGTCTTGTATTCCGAATCGGCAAACCATCGGCAGATGTCAACGTAGTGCATGCCGCAATCGTGAAACGAGGGCCCTTCGAATTCAAGTCCTTCGCCCGGAGTCAAGCCAGGTGTCATGTGGCAGATGCGTATGATGGCCAGTTCTCCGATTTCTCCCGTTGCCACAAAGTCTTTCATCTCGTGGGTGTACCATGCATTTCTCAGAAAGAGGTTCACGGTGGAGAACTTGTCAGTCTGCTCTCCCATTTCCACGACCTTCCATTCTTCTGGCAGTTGGAATGCGAGCGGTTTTTCGCATATCACATGTTTGCCTGTGGCGAATGCTTTGCGGATTCGTTCGGGGCGGCTGTCTGCCAGTGCATACACTCCCAGACATTCCACTTCCGGATCTTGAAATATGATATCGTCGTTTGTCGTGAACGTGGCTTCGGGAGCCATCGCCGCTGCCACTGCAGCTTTTTCGGGGTCTATGTCGCAAATGTACTTTACGTCCCAATACTCACTTCGGAGCAATTCTTTCAGGTGTTTCTGCCCCATACGCCCCAAACCGATTACGCCAATCTTAATTTGTCTCATCTCTTACCTTTATTTCAGTCTTATTTGCTTCGTATGGGCATTTTGCACCTATTTTCCTCTCAAATTTACAACTTTTTATCCATACAACCTCGCACGGCTACTTATATTTAAGGTTTCTTAACATAATTGTTGCATCATTTCTTTTGTAAGAACAAACAAAAAAGGGAACGAGCTTTTTTCGGCGCGTCCCCTTTTCGGTATTTGTATTCAGCTGATGGCTTATTTTTTCACACCATGTGTCCAGAAATCTTCCTCGGCTTTCTTGCGTGCCATGTATGCTTCGTATTCCTTGCGTGCACGGTCGTTGGCAGCCTGATTTGCCTGTACTCGCTGTATGTTTTCTTTCAGACGGTTTGCAGTACCGCTCACTGCGATGTCGGCTGTTGCAGCCTTTGAGCAGAAATCTACAGCCTCGTTATATTGACCCAGTTGTGCATATACGTTGGCTTCTTTCAGGTAAGCCTTGCCTGCCAGGTCGGCGTTGTATCCGATGGCACGTTCTGCATAGGTGAGTGCGCCGGTGTAGCTCTTGCTCTTGATGAGGCTGTTCGAGATGTTCAGGCAGATGATACCGCGGTTGGCGTCGCTTGAACTCAACTCGAGGGCTTTTTCGTAGTATTCCAGCATCTTCTCTGCCTCGTTGGCCTGCTGAGCTTTCTGGGCCAGACCGATGGCGCTGGTGTATGTAGGTTGGATGGCATAGGCAGCCTCGGCATACTGATAGTAGATATCACTGTTGTCGCAGTCGTTGTTAGCCATCACGGTGAGAGCGCTGTTCAGCTTGCTGATATCCTCCTTGTAGGTGTCAAACTTCTTTGTGTATATGTTTACAATCTGTGCACTGTCGGCAGCACCGCTTTCAGCGAACATTTTCTCGATGAGAGCCAGAGGACCGTCATAGTCGTTCAGCAGTTTGTCGGCTTTCTCGTTTTCGCCGGCAGATTTAGCTTCCTTAGCCAGCTGGAGCATCTTTTCGCAGGCGTCTTTCGAGTCGAGGTAGTCCTGCAGGTATTGCTCGCGCAGGGTGTTGGGCGCGCTCTTATACATGGCATCACTTGTCATGAAGAAGTTCTGGAGCACGGTGCCTGGAATTTCGCGCCCGCCCTTTTCGTTAATCATGGTGATGGCCTGACGGTAGTTTGCATAGCTCTTGTTGAGCGTGTAGCCCGAACCTTCGACGTTGGGTGCTGTCCAGTTGTAGTAGTCGGCCTTCACTGAGAGTACGTCGCCCAGGGTAGAGGTGGTGTTGGCAAAGGTGTTGATGACGTTGATGTTCTTCTCGCGTGTGTCGAAGAGGCTCATCATTTCGTTGAAGTATTGGAGCTTCTTTTCCTTATTCTGCTCTCCCTGAATCAGGTAGTAGAACATCACGGGCCCCTGTGTATAGATACCGTTGACGGCATAGGGCGCGTTCTTCATCAGCCAGCTGTAGTTTGTATAAGCTCCGGCCCAGTCTTGGCTTGTCAGACTTTGCTGGAAGAGTGCCACGTTGCTGCGTCCTATTTTTATGCTGTCCTCGTTGTTGTTGTTCGAGTAGCCGATGCGCTCATCGAGCGTCTTGCCGGTGAAGTCGAGGTCCTGTGCGCATACGGGAACAGCCAGAATGGCACAGAGGGTCAGAATGGAAAATTTTCTGGTTTTCATCTTTTGGTTTGTTATCAGATAGAGTTATTTTGCTTAAATTTTTGCTGCAAAGATACGTTTTTTCTTTCAATTCACAATAACTCTTTTATAAAAAGGAATTAAAAAACGTTAATCGTAGCTGTCGAGGTGCTCTATCTGGGGTGCGCCCAGCCGTTCGCGGTATTCACGACATATTCTTTTGGTGGCGGCCACTTGTTTGTCGCCGCGTATGCCGCAGGTGGCCACTACGGGATTATTGAACCATTGTTTGTAGGTGGCCCATTTGCATTGGATGCATTGTACGAATTCCGGGTTCTGTGCCATTTCTCTCTGGTGTTTCGGATTGTTTTTTTCTGTGCAAAATTACGTAAAATCGGGCGCAAGACAAAAGAATCCGCATTCTTTTTTATAAATCAAGATTGCTCTCCAGCTGTTCATTATGAATTGTGAATTATAAGTTACGAATTGAAAAAACCGCTCCGTCTCTGTGTTTTATGTCGATTATTATATGTAATTTTGCGGCCGTTATGGCATTGAACATATTTTTTATCGTGATAGGCATTGCCGGAGTCTTGTGGGGTGCCGACCGTTTCACCGACGGTGCGTGTGGTCTGGCTCGCAAGTGGCATGTGAGTGAGCTCATCATCGGTCTTACCATTGTGGCCATAGGTACGAGTCTGCCCGAGTTTGTGGTCAGTTTCCTGAGTTGTCTGCGTGGCAGCGGCGACATGAGCATCGGCAACATCATCGGCAGCAATACGTTCAATGCGCTGGTCATCGTGGGCGCTTCGTGCATGTTTACGGTCATCCCCATCGAGCGTGGCGTCCTCTGGCGCGACCTCCCCTTCTGCGTCCTTCTCACGGCGGCTTTCGTCATTATGGCCTGCACGGGCGAAGTCAGCCGTTGGAATGCGCTCATCCTGCTCGTCTTTTTTGCTGTCTTTATTACCTATAATATATATATAGGTCGTCGCGAGCGTCAGGATGCCGACGTTGTGGTGGAGGAAAAATCGTCCTTCCTGCGTCTTTTCGGTCTGATACTTTTGGGTGGTGGAGTCTTGGTGGGCTGTGGTCAGCTGCTTGTGAACTCAGCCACCGAAGTGGCCCGTCAGGTGGGCATCAGCGAGAAGGTGATAGGCATCACCATTCTGGCTGCCGGCACCAGTCTGCCCGAGTTTGCCACCAGTCTGATGGCTGCGCGCAAGGGGAGCAACGGGCTGGCCTTGGGCAATGTCATCGGCAGCAATGTCTTCAACATCGCCGCCGTGCTGGGACTCTGCAACATGGTGTCGCCCATGCAGGTGGTGGAGGAGGACCTGATAGACTGGATAGCAGTCCTGGGCAGCGTGTCGGTTCTGTGGCTGGTGTGCATCACGGGCCGGCGCCTCACGAAGGGCGAGGGCTGTCTCCTGCTGCTCATCTATTTCGCCTATCTATCTTATATCCTTTTTCATTAGCAGTTCCTGGGGAATCTTCACCAGTTTCTTTCCGCTGACACGTTTCACCGCGTTGTGGCCGTCGAACTTCAGGAGCCACACCGTGTCGTTCTGTTGTGTGAGCATTGCGCGCTGGGTCTCGCTGCCGAGGTCGTTCGACAGTCGCAGCACGGCTTCGCGCTCATTTTTTATCTCATACGAGGTGATTGACCATACGCCGTAGATATTGCCGCCCAGATATCCGTTCATGGGGCCGAACATTTCCATTTGGGGCACTGTGATGCTCTCTTTGTAGAGGTCCATCTTTAGCACGATGTTTTCGGCTTCGCAGCGCAGGTTCATTTTCCACGGTCCCTGGGCCGAAACACCTGCGGCAGCCGTCAGCAGCACGGCCAGCAGTGTCTTCTTTTTCGTTGTCATTCAGTGCGCATTTTTAAGGTTTCACGTTGCAAATGTAGCCAAGTTTTTTCACATTACGGCAACCACAATCCTTAAAGTTTCTTAAGATGCTGTTTCAGAGCGACGGAAAATGCAGCGTGGTGCGACGCCCGACGCACCACGCTGCGACAGCCTGCGCACCACGTTGCGACGCCTGTCGCACCACGGTGCGTTTTTCGTGCCGATGCGGAGCAGGAACTGGCACCCGGTTCTTCTTCTTGATTTATGTCATAAAATTTAAGGAGTTGCATCGCCATATGGCAGAAAATTACTATCTTTGCACGGATTTTTAAGTGTAAGAAGATTTATTGTAGTATGAGTGAGAGTCGAAAGCTTCCTGATTTTATCTTTGAAAGCAGTTGGGAGGTGTGTAACAAGATGGGCGGCATATATACCGTTCTCTCCACACACGCCAAGACACTATGCGAGTTGACCGACGACCAGATGATGTTCATCGGTCCCGACCTGTGGCAGGAAACTCCGAACCCACTTTTTGACGAGGACTACTCGCTGTTGATGGAGTGGCAGGACCATGCAGCCCAGATGGGATTGAATATACGTGTGGGCCGATGGGATATCCCCGGCCGTCCCATTGTGACCCTTGTGGACTTCCGCCCCTACTATGCCCAGAAAGACCAGCTCTATGGCGACGCCTGGAACGACTTCGGCGTGGACAGCCTCCATGCCTATGGCGACTACGACGAGGCCTCCATGTTCTCCTATGCCGCAGCCCTCGTGGCCGAGAATTACTATCACTTTGCCCTCGAACACACCAACCGCGTGGTGTATCATGCCCACGAATGGATGACGGGTCTCGGTGCTCTCTACATACGCAAGCATCTGCCCCAGATAGCCACCGTCTTCACCACCCATGCCACCACCATCGGCCGCAGCATCGCCGGCAACGGAAAGCCTCTCTACCAATATCTGTGGGCATATAACGGCACGCAGATGTCGCAGGAACTCAACGTGGAATCGAAACACAGCATTGAGCGTCAGACGGCCCATAACGTGGACTGCTTCACCACCGTCAGCGACGTCACGGCGCGAGAGTGCGAGGAACTGCTCGACCGACGCCCCGACGCAGTGCTCGTGAACGGATTCGAAAACGACTTCGTGCCTCGCGGCGCATCCTTCACCGCCCGTCGCAGAGCCGCCCGAAAACGCATCTTCGAGGTGGCCAACGCGCTGACAGGTGCCCATTTTGACGACGATACACTCATCGTCTCGACCAGTGGACGATATGAATACAAGAACAAGGGACTTGACATCTGTCTCGATGCCCTCAGCCGATGCCTGCCCTCCGGCGCGCTCACACGCCAGATACTGGCGCTCATAGAAGTACCCGCATGGGTGTTCGCGCCCCGTCTCGACCTCCAGCAGCGTCTTACCGTACCTCAGGAATACACCACGGGACTCCTGACGCCCTTCCTGACACACTGGCTCCACAACGAAGACCAAGACCGCGTGTGCACTTTCCTGCGCGAACATGGCATAAACAATCAGCCGGAAGACCGTCTGAAGATTATCTTCGTGCCCTGCTATCTCGACGGACGCGACGGCATACTGAACCTCTCGTACTACGACCTCCTCGTGGGACACGACCTTGCACTCTATCCCTCGTACTACGAACCCTGGGGCTACACACCGCTCGAAGCCGTGGCTTTCCATGTGCCCTGTGTGACGACATCGCTCTCGGGATTCGGCATGTGGGCCAACAAGGTGAAGGGTGCGGCAAGTCAGATAGAGGACGGAGTGGCTGTGGTGGAACGCGACGACTATAACTACGAGCAGGTGGTGGAAAGCGTCATGCAAACCGTGCTCAACTTCGCATCGCTCGAGAAGAAACAGGTGACAGACATACGACGTCGTGCTTCACAACTGGCCTCCAAGGCACTCTGGGAACACTTCATCGACAACTATCTGGAGGCATACACCATTGCATTGCGCCACGCTGCCGAACGACAGACAGGCGCTGCAAACTAACCGAATGCATACGATTAAATAACAAATAAACTAAATAATATAAGGGAAAATGAAAATCAAAGCATGTAACACCAACGAGCCTACATGGAAACAGGTGGGCGTGAAGAGTAACATTCCGAAGGAATTGAACAAATTGGTGGAGATGGCCTACAACATGTGGTGGTCATGGAACCACAATGCACGCAGCCTCTTCAAAAGTCTCGACCCCGAGCTCTTCGAGAAATGCAGGCAAAATCCCGTGCTCATGCTCGAGCGTATCAGCTACGAACGTTTGGAACAGATAATCAAGGACAAGGCCATCATGAAGAAGATGAACGACGTCTATGCCGATTTCCGCGCATATATGGACGTCGAGCCCGACCATACACGTGCCAGCGTAGCCTACTTCTGTATGGAATACGGTCTGAACCAGGTGCTCAAGATCTATTCCGGTGGCCTCGGCATTCTGGCTGGCGACTATCTGAAAGAAGCCAGCGACAGCAATGTGGACATGTGTGCAGTGGGCTTCCTCTATCGCTACGGCTACTTCACACAGAGCCTGAGCATCGACGGACAGCAGATTGCCAACTACGAGGCACAGAACTTCAACACCCTGCCCATCAAGCAGCTCCTGAACGACGACGGCACACCGTTCGTTGTCGATGTGCCTTACATCAACTATCAGGTGCATGCATACGTATGGCAGGTGAGCGTTGGTCGCATCAAACTTTACCTCCTCGATACCGATAACGACCTCAACTCGTCGTTCGACCGTCCCATTACGCACACCCTCTATGGCGGCGACTGGGAGAACCGTCTCAAACAGGAAATCCTGCTGGGCATCGGTGGTGTGCTTACACTGAAGAAGCTCGGCATCACCAAGGACGTGTACCACTGCAACGAGGGTCACGCCGCACTCTGCAACGTGCAGCGCCTCGTGGACTACGTGCGGCAGGGCATGGGCTTCACCGAAGCACTCGAACTGGTGCGCGCATCATCGCTCTACACCGTACACACACCCGTCCCCGCCGGTCACGACTACTTCGAGGAAAGTCTCTTCGGCAAGTACATGAGCGGCTATGCACAGTTGCTGGGCATCACATGGGACGAGCTCATCGGCATGGGCCGCATGAATCCCGAAGACCACGGAGAGCGTTTCTGCATGAGTACCTTCGCCTGCAACACCTCGCAGGAAGTGAACGGCGTAAGCTGGCTGCACGGAGAGGTGAGCAAGAAGATGTTCGCAGGTATCTGGAAAGGATACTATCCTGAGGAGAATCACGTAGGTTACGTTACCAACGGCGTGCACTTCCCCACATGGTGTGCCAACGAGTGGCGTAAGCTCTATGCGAGGCATTTCGATGCCACCCATCTGTCCGACCAGAGCAACCAGAAGATATGGGAAGCCATTTATGATGTGCCCGACGAAGAAATCTGGGAGACACGTATGGCACTGAAGACGAGGCTCGTGAACTACATCCGCGAGCAGTTCCGTGACAGTTGGCTCAAGAATCAGGGCGACCCCAGCCGCGTGGTATCGCTCATGGAGAAGATCAAACCCAATGCGCTGCTCATCGGTTTCGGACGTCGTTTCGCCACCTACAAGCGTGCACATCTGCTCTTCACCGACCTCGACCGTCTCTCGAAGATTGTCAATAACCCCGACTATCCCGTGCAGTTCCTCTACACCGGTAAGGCTCATCCTGCCGACGGTGCAGGTCAGGGACTCATCAAGCGCATCTTCGAAATCAGCCAGCGTCCCGAATTCCTCGGCAAGATTATCTTCCTCGAGAACTACGACATGCAGCTGGCACGTCGTCTGGTGAGCGGTGTGGACATCTGGATGAACACTCCCACACGTCCGCTCGAAGCCAGCGGTACGTCAGGTGAGAAGGCACTTATGAACGGTGTCGTGAACCTGTCCGTGCTCGACGGATGGTGGCTCGAAGGTTATCGCGAGGGTGCCGGATGGGCGCTCACAGAGAAACGCACCTACGAGAATCAGGAATATCAGGACCAGCTGGATGCTGCTACCATCTACAGCCTGCTCGAGAACGAAATCATGCCTCTCTACTACAACCGCAACAAGAAGGGTTACAGCGAGGGCTGGATTAAGGTCATCAAGAACAGTATTGCACAGATTGCACCTCACTACACGATGAAGCGTCAGCTCGACGACTACTACTCGAAGTTCTACAACAAGCTGCGCGACCGTAGCAAGCTCCTGCAGGCCGACAACAACAGGATGGCTGCCGACATTGCACGCTGGAAAGAGGTCGTGGCCGAGCGTTGGGATGCCATCAAGGTGGTGTCTGTGAACCGCTGCGAGGCTCTTGTGAGGGGCGATATTAAGGTGGGAACACCTTACGAGGTGGAACTTATGATAGACGAGGCCGGACTCGACGATGCCATCGGTGTAGAGATGGTGGCGCTCCTAACTGAGCCCGATGGTCGCGAACGTGTAGGTCGTGTCGTTCCTTTCGAGATGACAGGCCGACAGGGAAATGTCTTCACCTTCCACTCAATGAGCAGCATCGACCATGCCGGAAGCTACAAGATTTGCTACCGCATCTACCCGAAGAATCCGCTCCTGCCTCACCGTCAGGACTTCTGCTACGTGAAGTGGGTTCCCTGCGTATAAGCGATTTCGCAGTTACATATAGACCAAAAAAGGTGCACCGTGCGGTGCACCTTTTTTGTTGTTGTCGTGTCTGACAAGCCGTTTCCCTTTGGCCTTGTAGCCGCAGGGCAGGGGAGGAGTGTCAGATGAGATATTGGTCGCTGATGGATTCGTTGTTCAGCACGCGGCGGATGGTTTCGGCAATCATGTCGGCCACGGTGATCTGGCGCACCTTCGAGCAACCGCCGTTGTATGGGATGCTGTCGGTGAAGACAATCTCGTCGAGTGCACTGTTTTTCACGCGTTCGTTGGCCGGTCCGCTCATCACGCAGTGGCTGGCGATGGCGCGCACGCTCTTTGCTCCGTGGAATTTCAGCAGTTCGGCTGCCATGGTGATGCTGCCGGCTGTGTCCACCATGTCGTCCACCAGTATTACGTTGGCGTTTGCCACGTCGCCTATCACCTGCATGCTGGCCACCTCGTTGGCTTTCTCGCGTTTCTTGTTGCAGAGTACGAGGGGGCAGTTCAGATATTTGCTGTAGGTGTTGGCGCGCTTGCTTCCGCCCACGTCGGGCGATGCTATCACCAGGTTGTCCAAGTGGAGGCTCTCCACGTAGGGCAGCATGACGGTGCTGGCGTAGAGGTGGTCTACGGGCACGTTGAAGAAGCCCTGCTCCTGGTCGGCATGCAGATCCATCGTTATCACGCGTGTGATGCCGGCCACGCTCAGCATGTCGGCCACCAGCTTGGCGGCGATGCTCACGCGAGGCTTGCTCTTGCGGTCTTGCCGTGCCCAGCCGAAGTAGGGGATGACGGCGTTGATGGTGCGGGCCGAGGCACGTTTGGCCGCGTCTATCATCAGCAGCAGTTCCATCAGGTTGTCGGCATTGGGGAACGTGCTCTGAACGAGAAAAACGTCGACGCCGCGAATTGATTCTTCGAAGCATACCTCAAACTCGCCGTCCGAGAAGTGGGTGATGGACAGATTGCCCAACGGACATCCGAGGCTGAGACAGATTTTCTCGGCCAGATAGCGGCTTTTGGTACCTGAAAACACTTTGAAAGTGGGCTTTGTTTCCATTGGTCTTATATGTATTTTATGTGTTCTTTCTCTCTGCTCCGGAGGCTCGTGCGGGTGGTCTCCGTAAGGCAGTGCAAAATTACACAATTTCCCGAATACCACCAACCCTTGCCCGTCGTTTTTCTTGCGATTATTTTCTTTTCGTCGGAATTTGATGGTGCGGATTACGTCGCAATCGGACCGTTATTTAGTTAATAATGTTTACACTTTTCTTATCTGTTTTCTTTGCAGAATAGTTTTTTCGACGTTGCAGCGCGTTTCGCAGGCTGACGCACCACGTTGCGACGGGCTTCGCACCACGTTGCGTTTTCGGCAACAGCGTGTTTTCGACGGAAAATAATGCAGAAGGTGACTTCGCTGAGAAAAATCGCGATGCTGATAATCAAGCGCTTATGATGTCGTAAAATTCAGTCTCTCATGCCAGCGCAGCGTAGGTCACCGATTCTCACACTTCCTCATCGCTGTTTTCGCAGCCCCTCTGTCGCGCCCTTGTTCGCCAATCTTCCGATTTCGTGACACGTCACGATTCCTTATATAATAAATTATATGTTCGCGCGCAAGAGAGTCCCTGCCTTGCTTGTCATCTCCCTTTTTGCATCGATTCCCCATCAGAATGATGTGTGGATGAAAATAAAGTCGCGAAAAATTGCATTTCAAATCATTTCTTCGTACCTTTGCGGAAACCTTTGTGAGAGAAGGATGAAGAGTTAACTTCGGCGGACCACCTCCAAACGGTTCAGCCGGGAAACTGAAACGAGCGTAGATTCTTTAATATGAAGTCATTCACAGACTTAGCTAAGTGGTACTTCGGCCGTCGCGCCCTGCCCTATTGGGGAGTGCTGGTTATCGACTGCCTGATAGTGCTCGGTTCCAATTTTTTTGTTTACCTGCTTGAGCATCCCTTGTTATATACGGCAAACCGCTTCTGGCTGTTGATGCTGACACTCACGTGCTATCTCGTGCCCTATCTGGTGGGCTTCCGCCTGATGCGCACCTACTCGGGCGTGCTGCGCTATTCCTCGTTTGTCGACCTCATGCGCATCGGCATTGCCAATTTCATCGGCATTGTGCTGATATGGATTGCGCGCCACCTCCTGAACGCCGACAATTACCTCGTGCCCATCGCGGTGAACGACCTCATCTTCGGCTGGCTGCTGGCCACCGTCCTGATGTTCGGGCTGCGCATCATCGTGAAATATATCTTCGATTCGGTGCGCATGGACCGATCCACACGCCGTGTCTTCATCTATGGCACCAAGGCCGGCGGCATCGCCTTGGCCAAGAGCCTGCGGGTGGACCCCGACTCACGCTTCGCCCTGCGCGGTTTCGTGAGCGACTCGGCCGACATGCCCGGACACATGATGCAGGGCGTGAAGGTGTATCGCAACGACGAAAATCTGATTGAACACATGCGCGAGCAGAAAGCCACCGGCATCCTCATCTCGCCCCTGGCGCTTCATGGCCAACGGGACGATGACCGAGCGGCTGGTGGACGCAGGCATAAAGATATACACCCTGAACCTGATGCAACGGTGGGATGGCAAAAGCGACTTCAACGCATCGCAGCTGCACGAGGTCGAAATCGAAGACCTGTTGCCGCGCGACGAGATTCAGATAGACCTGCAGGCCGTGGAGAACCTCCTGCACGGAGCACGCATCATGATTACGGGCTCGGCCGGCAGCATCGGCTCCGAGATGGTGCGCCAGATTGCCAAGTGGGAACCCTCGCATCTGATACTCGTAGACCAGGCCGAGACACCGCAGCACGACATCCTCCTGATGATGCATCACGACTTCCCCGGACTGTCTTCGGAAACCGTGGTGGCCAACATCGCCAACCGCTCTCACATGGAGCAGATATTCGCTCAGTACAAACCCGAGTACGTCTTCCATGCCGCTGCATACAAACACGTGCCCATGATGGAGGACAACCCCTCGGAAGCTGTGCAGAACAACATCGAGGGAACCCGCACCATTGCCGACCTCAGCGTGAAATACGGCGTGAAGAAATTCGTGATGATCTCCACCGACAAAGCCGTGAACCCCACCAATGTGATGGGATGTTCGAAGCGCATCTGCGAGATCTACGTCCAGAGCCTCGACAAGGCCATCAAGGACGGACTGGTGGTGGGCGAGACGCAGTTCGTCACCACACGCTTCGGCAACGTACTCGGCTCCAACGGCTCCGTCATTCCTCTCTTCAGGGAACAGATAAAGAAAGGCGGCCCTGTCACCGTCACTCATCCCGACATCATACGCTTCTTCATGCTCATCCCCGAGGCCTGCAAGCTCGTGCTCGAGGCAGGAACCATGGGGCACGGCGGCGAGATTTTCGTCTTCGACATGGGCAACCCCGTGAAGATTGCCGACCTGGCACGGCGCATGATAATGCTGAGCGGCGCAAAAGATGTGAAGATTCAGTTCACAGGACTGCGGCCTGGTGAGAAACTGTACGAGGAAGTGCTTAGTGACGAAGAAGTTACGAAACCCACCTTCAACAAGAAAATCAAGATTGCCAGCGTTCGCGAATACACCTACGCCGAGGTTAATCAGCAGCTTGATGAACTGTTGGAGATAAGCCGTCACTACGACAACATGGAGACCGTGCGCAGGATGAAGCAGATTGTACCTGAGTACAAGAGCCAGAACTCGGTCTACCAGTGCCTCGATAATTAATAATTCTCATCCCGAAAAATCCGTCAATAAGAATTGGCGTTCTGCAAGAAATTGTGTAACTTTGCACGAAATTTTGCAAAATCCATGATGAAATTCATCTCTTTGGGGTCGGGCAGCAGCGGAAACTCGTACTATCTATCCACAGGCAGTACGAGCATTCTGATTGATGCCGGTGTGGCTCTGCGGACGATGGTTCGTCAGTTTCGCGAACTGGGTATCGATGCCGACTCGCTCGACGCAGTCTTCATCACCCACGACCATGCCGACCACATCAAGTCGGTGGGCAATCTCGCGAACGACTACGGGCGCACCGTATATGCCACGCGCCCTGTCCACGAAGGCATCAACCGCAACTACTGTGTCAGCAGCAAACTGACGCCTGACCATACACAATATGTAGAGAAAGGAGTGACGGTGACGATTGGCGACATGAACATCACGCCCTTCCCCGTCCCCCACGACAGCAGCGACTGCGTGGGTTACCGCATAGAGGCCCACGGGCTGACGTTCTGCCTCATCACCGATGTAGGCAAGGTCACACCCGAGATAGAAGCCGAAGTAGAGCGCGCCAACTATCTGGTGCTCGAAGCCAACCACGACGAAGACATGCTCAGCATGGGACCCTATCCCGGCTATCTGAAGGCACGTATTCGTAGCGGAAAGGGGCATCTCAGCAACAAGGAAGCGGCTCATCTGCTTTGCGAGAAGGCAACACCGCGCCTCTCGCACGTGTGGCTCTGTCACCTGAGTGAGGAAAACAATCACCCTGAACTCGCACGCAAGACCGTCGAAACCATCCTTCGCGGATATGGAATCGTGCCCGGCGTCGATTTCCAACTGGATATCCTCAAGCGCAAACAGGCCTCTGAGGTCTATGAATTGAGTCCAAACTGAAAAAATAAGACCAAACATTTGGTCATCTCGGCAAAAGTCCCTACATTTGCACTCGCAAAACAAAACTGCATGCGTCCTTAGCTCAGTTGGTAGAGCAATTGACTCTTAATCAATGGGTCCAGGGTTCGAGCCCCTGAGGGCGTACTCCAGTGGGAAAGCGAAGAGAAGTTTTGTTGACGCGTCCTTAGCTCAGTTGGTAGAGCAATTGACTCTTAATCAATGGGTCCAGGGTTCGAGCCCCTGAGGGCGTACTCCAGTGAGAGCGAAAGAGGATGGACTCGTGCGGGTTCATCCTCTTTTCGTTTCCGGAGATGCGCAGACAGAAAGATTATAAACTTAGAAACTCAAATACTCATAAATATGTATAGAACAAACACTTGTGGAGAACTGCGGCTCTCGGATGCAGGCCGACAGGTGACGCTGGCCGGATGGGTGCAACGCTCACGTAAATTCGGCGGTATGACATTCATCGACCTGCGCGACCGCTACGGCATTACGCAGTTGGTATTTAACGAGGAACGCGATGCAGCCCTCTGCGAACAAGCCAACAAACTGGGACGCGAATATGTTGTGCAGGTCACTGGAAAGGTGAGCGAGCGCGAGAACAAGAACCCCAATCTGCCTACGGGCGAGGTGGAAATCATCGTGGAGACACTCACGGTGCTCAACGAAAGCCTTCTGCCTCCCTTCACTATCGAAGAAGAAACCGACGGCGGCGATGACCTTCGGATGAAGTATCGTTACCTCGACCTCCGCCGTCCCAACGTGCGCCGCAACCTCGAGTTACGCCATCGCATGACGATGGAGGTGCGCAGATATCTCGACAGTCAGGGCTTCCTCGAAATAGAGACCCCCATGCTGATAGGTTCCACTCCCGAGGGAGCGCGCGACTTCGTAGTGCCCAGCCGCATGAATCCCGGCCAGTTCTACGCCCTGCCGCAGAGCCCCCAGACACTGAAACAGCTGCTTATGGTGGCTGGCATGGACCGTTATTTCCAGATTGTTAAATGTTTCCGAGACGAAGATCTTCGTGCCGACCGTCAGCCCGAGTTTACGCAGATAGACTGTGAGATGTCGTTCGTACAGCAGGAAGACATACTGCAACTTTTCGAAGGCATGGCCAAACATCTGTTCCGCGAGCTGCGCGGTGTGGAACTCACCGAGCCTTTCCCCCGCATGAGCTGGGATGATGCCATGCGTCTTTACGGCTCCGACAAGCCCGACACCCGTTTCGGTATGCCGTTTGTCGAACTGATGGACGTGCTGAAGGGCACAGGCGAATTCGGCGTGTTCAACGACGCTGCATACATCGGAGCCATCTGCGCCGAAGGTCAGGCCGTCTATACGCGCAAGCAACTCGACCAACTGACCGACTTCGTGAAGCGGCCGCAAATTGGTGCCAAGGGACTTGTCTATGCCCGTGTGCAGGACGACGGCAGCGTGAAATCGAGTGTCGACAAATTCTATACGCCCGAAGTGTTGAACAGTCTGAAGGACAAGATGAACGCTAAAGCCGGCGACCTGATACTGATTCTGAGTGGCGACGACGCTATGAAGACGCGCAAGCAACTCTGCGAACTCCGTCTGGAGATGGGTGCACGTATGGGACTGCGTGACAAAAACAAGTTCTCGCTCCTCTGGGTGGTGGACTTCCCGATGTTCGAATGGAGCGAGGAAGAAGGTCGTCTGATGGCAATGCACCATCCGTTCACGCACCCCAAGGCCGAAGACATCCCCCTGCTCGACACCAATCCGGCAGCCGTGCGCGCCGATGCCTATGACATGGTTTGCAACGGCGTCGAGGTGGGCGGCGGTAGCATACGTATCCATGACCAGGCACTGCAGGCCAAGATGTTCGAGATACTGGGATTCACTCCCGAGAAGGCGCAGCAGCAGTTCGGTTTCCTGATGAACGCATTCAAGTTCGGAGCACCCCCTCACGGCGGACTGGCATACGGCCTCGACCGTTGGGTGAGTCTCTTTGCCGGACTCGACAGCATCCGCGACTGCATTGCATTCCCGAAGAACAACAGCGGTCGTGATGTGATGTTGGATGCTCCGGGCGCGCTCGACCAGAGCCAGCTCGACGAGCTTTGTCTGGCGCTCAATCTGCCCGACGAGAAACAATAGTATGTGGAGCAAAGAAAAACGCACCGTGCTGCGATGACTGTCGCAGCGTGGTGCGTTGCCCGTAGCACCGTGCTGCGTCATCCGACGCACTGCGGTGCTTTTTTTGTGTGTCTGTTTGAATTTATAGCCCTGCGGTGATATCCTGCCACAGCCGTTCCTCGGGGACGGGTGCTACGACGTCGATGGTGCGGTGAGATACGGGATGCTCGAATGTGAGTCGGCGGGCGTGCAGCGAGATGCTCCCGTCGGGGTTCGAGCGTGGCGCGCCATATTTCAGGTCGCCCCGGATGGGACATCCGATTTTTGCGAGCTGGCATCGAATCTGGTGATGTCGGCCGGTGTGCAGTGTGATTTCGAGCAGAAAGTATCGTTCGCTCTGCGCGATGAGCCGATAGTCGAGGATGGCCTGTTTGCTGCCCGGCACCTGACAGTCGTATGCACGGGCGGTGTTGTTTTTCTCGTTGCGTGTGAGCCAGTGTGTGAGCGTTGCGGCGGTCTGCGGCGGTCGGTTCTGAACGATGGCCCAGTAGGTCTTTCCGATGTGTTCGTGCGTCGAGAACATCTGGTTGAGTCGCGAGAGCGCCTTGCTGGTGCGCGCAAAGAGGACGGCACCGCTCACGGGGCGGTCGAGCCTGTGCACCACGCCCAGAAAGACTGCTCCCGGCTTGGCACACGTCTCCTTTATATACAATTTAATCGTTTCCGAGAGGGGAGTGTCGCCCGTTTTGTCGCCTTGGACGATTTCTCCGGCCCTCTTGGAAACGATTATGACGTGGTTGTCCTCGTAGAGAATGTGCATTTACATGTTCATTCCGCCATCCACCTGGATGACCTGGCCGCTTACGTAGCTCGACATGTCGCTTGCCAGGAAGGTGGCCACGTTGGCGATGTCTTCCACCTGTCCTCCGCGGCGCAGGGGAATCTTCTTCTTCCACTCTTCGCGTACAGAGTCGGGCAGGGCAGCGGTCATGGCTGTTTCGATGAATCCCGGTGCGATGGCGTTGGCGCGTATGCCCTTGGGACCCATTTCTTGCGCAACGCTCTTGGCCAGTGCGATGAGTCCGGCCTTCGAGGCAGCATAGTTGGCCTGACCGGCGTTGCCATGCACGCCCACTACCGATGCCATGTTGATGATACTTCCTCCGCGCTGACGCATCATGATGGGGATGCAGGCGTGGACAAAGTTGAAGGCCGACTTCAGGTTGACGGCTATCACGGCGTCCCACTGCGCCTCGGTCATACGCAGCATCAGTCCGTCTTTGGTTATTCCGGCGTTGTTTACCAGAATGTCTATGCTTCCGAATTCCTCTTTGATGGCTGCCACGGTTTGCTCGGTCTGTGCAAAGTCGGCGGCGTTCGAGGCATATCCTTTCACCTTCACGCCCAGTGCGGCAATCTCGTTCTCGGTGGCTTGTCCGTTCTCATCAATCACCAGATCGGTGAATGCAATGTTTGCGCCCTCCGAGGCAAACTTCAGCGCAATGGCCTTGCCAATGCCGCGTGCAGCTCCTGTGATGAGGGCTGTCTTTCCTTCCAATAGTTTCATAGTGGGTTTTCTGTTATGTTATATTCAGATTTAGTATTCGTAGATGTTGGAGCGTCGTTCCTGCCGTGCAACCATCTTGTGGATGATTTTTCGTGCGATGCTGCGGCCCACCTCGTCGGGCATTCCGCGTCCGAGACGTCCGTAGATGAATGGAATTTCGAGACCCTTGAGGCTGAAATGGAGCACATCGACGAAGAGCGGGATATTGTCCACTTCGAAGTCGCCACTGCTCACGCCCTCGGCCACGATGCCAGCAAAAAGCTTGCGCTCGCTCTCGTCGAACTGCTTGCGCACACGTTCAACTTTAATAATGTTGCGGAAGAATTCGGCTCGCAGGTTGCCGTTTCGCTGTACGGCTTCCTTCACCTTGCACAAGTGGGCAAAGATGATTTCGACAAGTTTGTCCTCGGGGGGGATGTTGCGGCTGGCCACGGCGTTGAGAAACTCGGAGAGGCGCACCAACTCGCTTTCGATAACGGCGACGTAGATGTCCTCTTTGCTCTTGAAATAGGTGTAGAGCGTACGCCGTCCCTTGCCTGACGCCACGGCGATGTCATTCATCGTGGTGTTCTCCAGCCCTTTCTTGGCAAAGATTTGCCTTGCCACATCGACCAGCTTGTTGCGTGTCTTAGCTACAGCCATTTCGAGTGCAAAATTACCATACTTCGCGGAATTGTGCAAGAAAATGCCCCTCAAAATTGCACAAATCGTTTGTTTTGTGCAAAAAATGTGCTTCGCACCCTTCGGTAGAGGCATTTTATTGTCGAAAGATTTGGCATTGTGAGATAATTTGAGTACTTTTGCACTCGAATTACGAAAAACATCGCGGGGTGGAGCAGTTGGTAGCTCGCCAGGCTCATAACCTGGAGGTCGCAAGTTCGAGTCCTGCCCCCGCAACAGCAGACGATTGAAGCAAGTGTGTGTGATGAACGACGCTTGCTTCTGTTCGTAATGACGAATTGCAAAATGAAACTGAAAAGTATTCCTTTACTGGCGTATCTGCTTTGCTTCGTACTGCAAGCAGTGGCTGATGACGGGGCGTCTATCTTCGTTAATGAGATTCAGACGGCCAACCTCGACCAATATGTAGATCCGAGTTGGAACTACGGTGCATGGGTTGAAATATACAATGCCTCCGAAACGAGTGTTCAGTTGAGAGGGTACTGGGTGAGCGACGACCCGGAGCGGCTCAGGAAGGTGCGTATAACACAGAATACTACCATCCCTGCCGGTGGTTTCAAGAATCTGTGGCTGGAGCATCACGATAAATACTGTCTGAGTCAACTTGCACTGAAACTGAATCCCGAGGGAGGTACGTTCTATTTGAGCACCTCGGCAGGGGAAGTGGTGGCAAGTGTGGAATACCCTGCCATTCCTCCGCGCAGCAGTTATGCCCGTACGGAAGACGGCGGTGACGAATGGAGCCTGAGCAGCACCCCCACGCCAAGCGCGACGAACGAGGGTATGACGTTCTGCACAGAGCGTCTGGAAGCGCCTGTGGTGACCAGGGAGAGTCAGGTTTTCTCGGGTACGTTGGTCTTCGGTGTGGGAATCCCCTCGGGATGTACGTTGCGCTACACTACCGACGGCAGCACCCCGACGCTTTCTAATGGCTCGACCAGCACGAATGGTTACTTCTCCATCACTGCTTCCAGCGTATATCGTTTCGCCCTTTTCCGCAGCGGCTATCTCTCAAGTCCGGTGGTAACGCGCAGTTTCATCCTGCGTGACAAGAACTTCACCCTGCCCATTATCTCAGTCGTGACAGACTCCAAGAATCTCTACTCTGACACGATGGGCATTTTTGTGCGTGGAACCAATGGTCGAGCCGGTCGTGGACAGAGCAGCAAATGCAACTGGAACATGGATTGGGACCGCCCCTGCAATTTCGAGCTCCTCAGTCCCGAAGGTCGCTCGTTGGTGAACCAAGAGACGCAGATGAGCCGAAGCGGTGGTTGGAGCCGTGCCTGGACTCCCTACTCATTCAAGATTCATGCCACGAAGTATTTCGAGGGGAAAAATACGTTGGACTATCCCTTCTTCGATGCAAAACCTTATATGAAGCACAAGACGCTGCTGATAAGAAACGGAGGTAACGACAATAATTGCAGAGTAAAAGACCCGTTCCTGCAGCAGATTGTTGCCACCAGTGGGCTGGACGTTGACTATCAGGAATACCAGCCTGTGGTGCATTACATAAACGGCCTTTACAGAGGTGTCATCAACATGCGTGAACCGAACAACAAACAGTTTGTCTATGCCAATTACGGTCTGGACGATGACGAGATAGACCTCTTCGAAATGGATTCTGACTCGGGTTACGTTCAGATGTGCGGAACAGACGCTGCGTGGAAACAGCTCTGTTCGAGAAGCCGTCTGGCTGCCAGTCCTACGTACTACGCCCAGTTGTGCGAGATGATAGACATAGACGAGTTCTGTAACTACATTGCCGTGGAATTCTATCTGGGCGCTGGTGATTGGCCGCAGAACAATCTGAAAGCCTTCCGCCCCATTGCTGATGGAGGACGTTTCCGTTTCATTCTCTACGATCTGGATAACACCTTCGGCACCACCAATCCTTTCAACAACTTCGCAGGAAAGCAGACTTACACCTTCAATACGCTTTACGGGGAATCTGTAACGCGTTACACAAAGGAGATAGAGGTGGTGACCCTCTTTATGAACCTATTAAAGAACAGAACATTCCGCAAAAAGTTCATAGACACCTATTGTCTCGTTGCAGGCTCGGTCTTCGAACCAAAGAGGTGTGAGGAAATAATGACACGGCTGGCCAATCGTGTCAATGACATGCAGATCCTCAACGACAATGGTTACGGCAATAATTCATCACCCTGGGGAACGACGAACAGCTTGATAGGTTCTCTCAACTCTCGTCAGGCCACCATGATAGCGGCCATGAAGAACTATTCGACAATGCTGTTGACCAATGTAACTGGGCAGAACATCACGCTAAACAGCAATATCGGGACTGCCAAACTGCAGGTAAACAACATCGTAGTTCCGACTGGAAAGTTCTCCGGCACACTCTTCCCACCCGTGACGTTGAAGGCCAGCGCTCCGCGGGGATACAGGTTCCTGGGGTGGAGCGCAGTCTCGGATGAGGATAACGGAATGCGACAAACACTGATAGAAGAGGGGAGCCAATGGCGTTATTATGACAAAGGCGCACAAAGTGGGAAAAACTGGACCCAGCTTAGCTACTCAGACATTTCCTGGAGCCAAGGACGTGCACCGCTCGGCTATGGCAATACGATGACATTTGGCACAGTCATTTCGTATGGTTCAGATTCCAGCAGGAAGAATCCGGCTTCCTATTACAGACGCCGTTTCACCATCGATGAAGACATAGCCCCCGAGACAACATTCCGACTAAACTTTAGCGTCGATGATGGTTTTGTCGTCTATGTGAACGGCCAAGAAGCAGGACGTTACAACATGCCTACAGGAGAAATCAATGGAACTTCGTTTAGTGTGACCTACGCTCCCGAGACTCCACTCGCCGGAACATTGACACTCGACCGCAGCCTGTTTCGTTCGGGCGTAAATGTTATAGCTGTAGAAGTCCACAACAACAGCTATACGAGCAGCGATTGTTACTGGGATGCTTCACTTGTGATGCAACAGCCCGTCGAATACGATGAGAACAGCGAGTTCTACAGTACAGAACAGGAAATAGAAATGCCCACGGACAATGGCACTGTCAACCTGATAGCGTGCTTCGAGAAGATTAAGACAGACGAGACCTCCATTCGGAAGGGAGTAGTCATCAACGAGGTGAGCGCAGGAAACAGCATCTATGTGAACGAATACTTCAAGAAGAACGACTGGATAGAACTCTACAACATGACCTCGGAAGACATAGACCTTGCCGGATTCTATTTGAGCGACAATCCAGACAAACCGTTGAAATGTTGCATTGATGCTGAAGGCACAACTGCCAGCACTATCCTGCCCGCCAACGGACATCGCATTATATGGTGTGATAAACTGGCCACCGCCACCCAGTTGCATGTCGATTTCAAATTGGGCAACGAGGACGGCAGCATGGTCATACTCACTTCTCCAGACCTTTCCTATTCCGATACCCTGTACTATTGTGCCCATGACGGCTTGCAGACCGTGGGTCGATTCCCCGACGGAGGTAGCGACATCTATCTTATGTCAAAACCAACCATAGAAAAGGAGAACGTGATGAACTCCTACACCCAGCTCTACGAATACGATAGTGAAGATCAGCAAGGTACTGACGTACTTAATGCGCGAATGTCTGGGCTCAGCATAGCTTATGCCGGAGACGAGCTTCGTATAAAGAGCGAGGAGTGCAATCGGGTATCGCTCATGGTGTATTCAGTGTCGGGGACGATGGTTATGAGGCAACAACTGCAGATGGAAGAAACTCATGCCAGTGTAGGTCTCTCACCGTTGCCATCGGGCATTTATATTGCCCAAATACGAGATGCTGACGGAAACACGTGCTCGGTGAAATTCAAGAAATAAAGAACTGGGATGGGAAAGAAAGTGCTCTATCTTCATGGCTTTGCTTCAGCTGGGAGCAGTGGTACGGCGACACAGATGCGCAGTCATCTCTATCCGTTTGGTGTCTCTGTGCTAAGCCCTGACATTCCCGTCTCGCCGCTTCAGGCAGTTCCTTTCATACATTCGTTGGTCGAGACTGAGGCTCCAGACTTGATTGTAGGAACCAGTATGGGGGCGATGTATGCTGAGCAGGTTTATGGAGTGCAGAGAATTCTCGTGAATCCTTCGTTCTGTATGTCTCGCTTGTTGACTTTCGGTGGAATGGGGCGTCAGGAGTTTCGGAACAAACGTCAAGACGGTGCTCGTGATTTCAAAATAGACCGTCAGATGATACAGGAATTCCGTCAGGTGGAGGCTAAGTCCTTCTCTGGTGTGACTGAGGGCGAAAGGAATATCGTTTATGGACTTTTCGGAACACTTGACCGCAGGGTGAACTGTCAACCTGATTTCAAGAAGCACTATGGCTCGCAGCATCTCGTCCTCTTCGAAGGTGAGCATTATCTCAATGGGCACATCTTGGGGCAAGTGGTCATGCCGCTGGTTGAAAAGCTACTTTGTATATCAAAATAAATTTGTTAGAAATATAAGTTTGTAAGTTAAAAATATGTTTGAGAATCTGAGTGAACGCCTCGAACGGTCTTTTAAGATACTGAAAGGCGAGGGTAAGATAACCGAGATAAACGTGGCGGAGACGTTGAAGGATGTCCGCCGTGCTCTGCTCGATGCCGATGTCAATTACAAGGTGGCAAAGAGCTTCACCGATACCGTGAAGCAGAAAGCCCTGGGACAGAATGTGCTCACAGCCGTGAAACCGCAGCAGTTGATGGTAAAGATTGTGCACGACGAACTTGCACAGTTGATGGGCGGTGATACCGAGGAGATGAAGCTGAAGGGCCATCCCGCCATTATCATGATGGCTGGTCTCAACGGAGCCGGAAAGACCACGATGAGCGCCAAGCTGGCCAAGATGCTCAAGGAAAAGAAGCACATGAATCCGCTTCTTGCAGCCTGCGATACATTCCGTCCTGCAGCCATGGAGCAGCTGCGCGTGCTGGGTGAGCAGATAGGAGTTCCCGTATACATGGAACTGGGAGCCACCGACCCCGTCACCGTCGCACTCAATGCCATTCGCGAGGCCAAGGCCAAAGCCAACGACATCCTAATTGTCGACACCGCCGGCCGACAGGCTATCGACGAGGAACTGATGCAGCAGATACAGAACATTCGCGACGCCGTAAACCCCGACGAGATTCTCTTCGTCGTGGATGCCATGACAGGTCAGGATGCTGTCAACACTGCCAAGGAATTCAACGAGCGTCTCGACTATACAGGCGTCATCCTGACGAAGCTCGACGGCGATACGCGCGGAGGCGCTGCGCTGAGCATCCGCACCGTTGTCGACAAGCCCATCAAGTTTGTCGGTACGGGCGAGAAGATGGAAGCCATCGACGTATTCCATCCCAGCCGCATGGCCGACCGCATTCTTGGCATGGGCGACATCGTTTCGCTTGTTGAGCGCGCTCAGGAACAATATGATGAAGCTGAAGCTCGACGGTTGCAAAAGAAGATTCAGAAGAATCAGTTTGACTTCAATGACTTCTATTCCCAGATACAGCAAATTAAGAAGATGGGAAACTTGAAGGACCTTGCCAGTATGATTCCGGGTGTAGGAAAGGCGTTGAAGGATGTTGATATTGATGACAATGCCTTCAAAAATATCGAGGCCATCATCCAGAGCATGACTCCCAAGGAGCGTCAGCAGCCCGACCTTCTCAACACCAGTCGTCGTATGCGAATAGCCAAAGGTTCTGGTACGAACATTCAAGAAGTAAACCGCTTGATAAAGCAGTTCGACCAGACGCGCAAGATGATGAAGATGGTCACTGGCAACAAAGCTACGCAGATGGCAAACATGATGAAGGGACGGATGCCGAAGATGTGATTTTCATTTGAAGAGATAAAAAGTACTCCTATTACGAAATGATACAATAAATCAATTATGACACTAATCGATGGAAAGGCAACAGCCGCAGAAATAAAAGCTGAGATAAAGTCAAAGGTTGAGCAGATGGTGGCTCAGGGGCAGAAGCGTCCTCATTTGGCTGCAATACTTGTAGGACACGATGGCGGAAGCGAGACCTACGTGAAGAATAAGGTAATTGCATGCGAGGCTTGTGGCTTTCAGAGCACCCTGCTCCGTTTTGAGGACGACATTACGGAAGAACAACTCCTTGCTGAGGTTGACAAGCTGAACAATGACGACAGTGTTGACGGCTTCATTGTACAGCTTCCCCTGCCGCGTCACATCAACGAACAGCATGTAATAGAGGCCATTGATTATCGCAAGGACGTGGATGGCTTCCATCCCATCAACGTGGGTCGCATGGCCATTGGACTTCCCTGTTTCATCAGTGCTACGCCCAAAGGTATTCTGGAACTGCTGAGACGTTATGACATTCCCACAAGCGGCAAACACTGCGTCATACTGGGTCGCAGCAACATCGTGGGTAAGCCTATGGCACAGCTGATGATGCAGAAACAATATGGCGACAGCACTGTTACTGTTTGTCACAGTCGCAGTAAGACGTTGAAAGAGGAGTGTCGACGCGCCGATATCATTATCGCAGCCATCGGACAGCCGGGATTCGTTACGGCCGACATGGTGAAACCCGGTGCCGTCATTGTCGATGTCGGCACCACACGTGTGCCCGATGCCAGTCGCAAGAGTGGTTTCCGTCTCTCGGGCGATGTCGATTTCGATGCCGTAGCTCCGCTTTGCAGCTACATAACGCCTGTCCCCGGAGGTGTTGGACCCATGACCATCTGTATGTTGATGCAGAATACGCTCGACGCCGCCCAAGGGTTGTATTAACCCGATATGGGATTATTCACGTCCCGAAGCGAAATTTTTTGGTCATTTCCTTGGTCATGTCCGCGGAATGCTCTATCTTTGCACTCGCAAATCGGGATGGTGATTCCGATACCATATTTAGATGGTGACTATAGTTCAGTTGGTTAGAGCGTCAGATTGTGGTTCTGAATGTCGTGGGTTCGAGTCCCACTAGTCACCCCCCTCCCTTCCCCAGAATCCCCGTATGGAACATTTGTCCCTGCGGGGATTCGCTTTTTATACGGCTTTTATCGATTCATCAATCGCTTGAGAGACACAACGATGCGTCTGACGAGCAGTGCGGTGTTCCATGTCATTTCGTTCGACATGGCAAGGCGGACGATTTGCGTCCTGCAGTCGCATTCTGCATGCCAGTTGCGTTGCAGTTGCTTCGCTTGGTTTCTCAGGTCGGTAGAGTGCGCACGGAAAGCGTGCATGGAAAGTTCAAACAGACGTTGGGTGAAGTATTTGTCTACCTCGTGTCCCGTTATCTGATAGTTTGTGCTGAGATAATGGCTGAGGTCGGTTACCTGTCTGACAAATTCGAACTGCTCCTTGTCGTTGTGGCGTTCCGAAACACTTTTTTTTCCAACGACGTAGTTCATCGTAATGTCGGGCAGGTAGGCGATTTTTCCGCTGCGTGCCATGGCGAAGGCTATCTGTAGGTCCTCGCATCCAAATGCTTTGTTGCGAAACAGATAGGTGTCGGCTTCGTAGGCCCGAAGGAATATCTCTTTGCGAAAGAGTGCCGTGCTGAGCTGTATTACGGGGTGACGTCTTTGTGTTACAATTCGCTGCAGCAGTTCTTCGCCTGGCGTGAAGGTCTGTATGTGGTCGGAGTCTATCCCGTTGGGGCTTGCGACGTGCGTCTGGGCGTTGTAGTATTGCCATGCCGTGTGTACAAGTGTCACTTCGGGATGTTCTTCCAGCAGTCGCGATTCTTTTTCCAGCTTCAGTGGGTCGGTCCAGAAATCATCGCCGGCGCAGTCTGTGATATATTCGCCTCGGCTCGAAAGCAGGCAGTCGAAATAATTGTCAACGAGGCCTTTGTTGGTTTCGTTGGCAATGATGCGTATGATGTTCGGGTGCTTCTCCGCGTAGCTCTTGCAGATGTCGAGCGTGTGGTCGGTGGAATGGTCCTCTCCGATGATGATTTCGAAGGGCAGATGGCATTGTTGCATGAGCACTGAGTCGAGTGCGCGACCGATGCTGTCCTCCTGATTGTAGGTGCAGACGATGACGGAGATGAGGTGTTCCATTTCTTTTGTTTCTTAGTTTCAGGCTTCCGTACTGGTGTTTCGCCTACCTTTCCCGTTTCATCCAGGGGAGTATGCGTAGCAGGATTGCGCGTCCCCAGGCGTGATTTGTCAGCCGTCTGAACCATTCGTATTTGGCTGTGTATCCGCGGTGGGGCAGTGGAAACAGCCCTTCGGTGCGCAGGGTTTCGATGCAGGTGTCGAGTTCCTGGGGGGAGCGTGTCTGGACGATGATTTGATAGATGTGGTCCATTGTCAGCTGCGCCACGCGTCGTTCCATGGCCGTACGTTTCTCCTGTGTCAGGTTTTCGGCCAGACGGTTCAGACGGAGCAGTACGCCGTGGTGGTCGTCAATCCGTTTGCGTGTCTTCTCGTCCGAGACGCTGGTGGTGATGGAGCCGCTGCGCCTGCGGTAGTGGTAGGCCTGTGCATGGGTGACGATGACATGCCCGGCGCGTATCAGCAGCTGAGGCGTGAATTCTTCGTCCTCGTGATAGATGTCGGGCGTGAAGCGAATATCGCCGAGAATCTCCCTTCTGAAGAGGTATCCGCAGGCCGATGCGTGCAGGTTTTGGCGGCTCATCAGTTCCGCACCGCTGAGCAGGCGTGTCTGTTCCATGCGTAGTCGTTGTGGCGATGTGCGGTCTGTGAGGTCGAACATCAGCATGTCGGCTTCCTCATGTTTGCGCAGGAGTCGGAGGCAATGGTCGTAAGGCGTCTTCAGAAGATAGTCGTCGGTGTCGGCAAACTGGATGTATAGGCCGCTTGCAGCTTCGATGCCCCTGTTGCGGGCGCGGCTGAGTCCGCCATGGTCCTGTCGGATATATTCCACCTCGTTTCCGTAGCGCAGGAGTGTATCGCTCGGGCTGTGCTCCGAACCGTCGTCCACGACGATTATCTCGCGCTCCTGTCGTGTGAGGGAGAGCGAACGGATGCTCTCGATGCATTCGTGCAACATCGGGAGGGGAATGTCGTAATACGTCAGGACAAAACTGACGAGTGGTTTCCGCGGTTCCATTGTCTGCATGCAAAGGTAGCGTAAAAATGCGAAACGTCCAAATTCCTCCCCTCGGTAATTGGATTTTGGGGGCAGCGGGCTGCGCGAAAAAACGCACCACGCTGCGTCGGGCGTCGCACCACGTTGCGCAGGCTGTCGCACCACGTTGCGTTTTCGCTCCCTCCACGGTACATCTTCAGAGCCTCTTTCTTCGTGTGGATACAAAAAAACTCCCTGCCGGTTGTGGCAGGGAGTTTTTCGTTTATTCAGAATGGGGATTCGCTTACTTGTGATTCAGTGCGAGGTCCACGTTTACGGCGCATGCTACGGAGCATCCAACCATGGGGTTGTTGCCGATTCCCAGGAAGCCCATCATCTCCACGTGTGCGGGCACCGAGCTGGAGCCTGCAAACTGAGCGTCGGAGTGCATACGGCCCAGTGTGTCGGTCATACCGTACGAAGCAGGTCCGGCAGCCATGTTGTCGGGGTGCAGGGTACGGCCTGTGCCACCACCGCTGGCCACGCTGAAGTATGCCTTGCCGGCGCGGATGCGCTCTTTCTTATAGGTACCTGCCACGGGGTGCTGGAAGCGTGTGGGGTTGGTGGAGTTTCCGGTGATGCTCACGTCAACATCTTCCTTCCACAGGATGGCAACGCCCTCGCGCACGTCATCGGCACCATAGCAGTTGACGGCTGCACGCGGTCCCTTCGAGTAGGGGATGGTCTTCACCACTTTCAGTTCGCCGGTGTAGTAGTCGAACTTCGTCTGTACGTAGGTGAAGCCGTTGATGCGGCTGATGATCATGGCAGCGTCCTTGCCGAGGCCGTTCAGGATGCAGCGCAGGGGCTTGTCGGCTGGTCTCGACTTGTTGGCCATCTGAGCAATCTTGATGGCGCCTTCGGCAGCTGCGAACGACTCGTGTCCGGCCAGGAAGGCGAAGCACTTTGTCTCGGGGCTGAGCAGACGTGCGGCCAGTTCGCCGTGTCCGATACCCACCTTGCGGTCGTCGGCCACAGAACCGGGGATGCAGAAGCTCTGCAGACCCTCGCCGATGTATTCGGCAGCCTTCACAGCGTCGGGCGCCTTCTCCTTGAGAGCGATGGCGGTGCCCACCACGTAGGCCCACTTTGCGTTCTCGAAGCAAATCATCTGTGTCTCTTCACAGGTCAGGTAGGGGTCGAGCCCGGCGTCCTCGCAAATCTGGTTGGCTTCCTCAATGGAGGCTATGCCGTGTGCATTCAGGCAGGCAAGAATCTGCTTGATGCGACGGTCTTGTGATTCGAATTTTACTTCACGTATCATATTCTTTTACTTTATTCGGTTATTGGGGAAACTGTGGGATATTATTCTTTGCGGGGGTCGATGGCCTTCACTGCGCCGTCCTCGGGCTTCGTGCGACCGTATGTGCCTGTAACGCTCTTGAGTGCCTCGTCGGCGGGAACGCCTTTCTTCACGGCATCCAGGAACTTACCCATGTGTACGAACTCGTATCCGCAGGCCTGGTCGTCCTCGTCGAGGTACATCTTGGTGATGTATCCCTCGGTGAGCTGCAGGTAGCGTGTGCCCTTCACCTTGGTTCCGTAGAGAGTACCGGTCTGGCTGATGAGGCCCTTGCCCAGGTCTTCCAGTCCGGCGCCAATCATCAGACCGCCCTCCGAGAAGGCGCTCTGTGTGCGTCCGTAGACGATCTGCAGGAAGAGCTCGCGCATGGCGGTGTTGATGGCGTCGCACACCAGGTCGGTGTTCAGTGCCTCCAGGATGGTCTTGCCCGGCAGAATCTCACTTGCCATGGCAGCCGAGTGTGTCATACCCGAGCAGCCGATGGTCTCGATGAGGCATTCTTCGATGATGCCGTCTTTCACGTTGAGCGTCAGCTTGCAGGCACCCTGCTGGGGGGCACACCATCCCACACCGTGGGTCAGTCCGCTGATGTCCTTGATTTCCTTTGCCTGAATCCATTTTCCTTCCTCGGGAATAGGAGCAGGGCCATGATTGGGGCCTTTGGCCACGCAACACATGTTCTGTTACTTCTTTTGAATAGACCATAATGCTTTTAAGTTGTTTTTTGTATGTATTTATATAAGGTATTTCAAAACCGATGCAAATATAACTAAAATTGGGTATATGACAAATCATTTTGCAAGGTTTTTTCGGCTGTGCAGGAAATTTCTGGCATAGTGAGAGGAAAACACACCACGCTTTGTTGCCTGTCGCACCACGTTGCGACGCCCTGCGCACCACGTTGCGACGCCCTGCGCACCACGGTGCGTTTTCGGTCGCTCCACGGTGCATGTTGCAGCGCGCCCTCCGCAGCCTTGTCATTTTGCCTCTGTGTGCGGCTCTCAAACGGCTTCGGAACGTAAAAATATGTCTCCAGATTTGCACATCTCGCGAAATATCGCTATCTTTGTACCAAAATAAGGCTCTGCGGAGCTCTGAGGAAAAGTAATACTAAACATTTAATAATGGAAGATCAGGAAAGAATTATTAAAGTCGACATCGAGGCCGAAATGAAGAAAAGCTACATCGACTACTCGATGAGCGTCATCGTGGCCCGCGCCTTGCCCGACGTCCGCGACGGTTTCAAACCCGTACACCGTCGCATACTCTTCGGAATGAAAGAGTTGGGCAACCTGCACAGCAAACCCTACAAGAAATGTGCACGTATCGTGGGCGAGGTGCTCGGAAAATATCATCCCCACGGCGACAGTTCGGTCTACGGCGCGCTGGTGCGTATGGCCCAGGAGTGGAACATGCGCTGCACGCTGGTGGACGGACAAGGCAACTTCGGCTCACTCGACGGAGACAGTCCCGCAGCCATGCGATATACCGAGGCGCGCCTCTCGCTCATGGGCGAGGCCATGATGGACGACCTCGACAAGGATACCGTGGACATGACCACCAACTTCGACGACACACTGCTGGAGCCCACCGTGATGCCCACACGCATACCCAACCTGCTCGTGAACGGAGCCACAGGTATCGCAGTGGGTATGGCCACCAACATCCCCACGCACAACCTGGGCGAGGTGATTGATGCATGTGTTGCATACGTTGATAATCATGATATTACCATAGACCAACTGATGCAATACGTCAAGGGCCCCGACTTTCCCACGGGAGCCTACATCATGGGTCTGCAGGGCATTCGTGACGCCTACGAGACCGGGCGCGGACGCATCGTGATGCGTGCCAAAGCCGACATCGAGGCCGGAGAGACACACGACAAAATCGTCATCTCGGAAATACCTTACGGAGTCAACAAGCAGCAGCTCATCGAATACATCGCACAGCTGGTGAACGAAAAGAAGCTGGACGGCATCAGCAACGCCAACGACGAGAGCGACCGCGAAGGTATGCGCATAGTCATTGACGTGAAGCGCGACGCCAACGCACGCGTGGTGCTCAACAAACTCTTCAAGATGACGCCGCTGCAGACCAGCTTCAGCGTGAACAGCATAGCCCTCGTGAAAGGACGTCCGCGCCTGCTCACACTGAAAGACTGCATCAGCAACTTCGTAGAACACCGCCACGAAGTGGTGATACGCCGCACGAAGTTCGACCTCAAGAAAGCCGAAGAACGTGCACACATACTGGAGGGACTCATCATCGCCAGCGACAACATCGACGAGGTCGTGCACATCATCCGTGGCAGCAAGACACCTGTTGACGCTCAACGCAACCTGGAAGCACGCTTCGACCTGGACGAACTGCAGAGTAAGGCCATCGTCGACATGCGACTGGCACAGCTCACCGGACTTCGTCAGGAAGACCTCCACAATGAGTACAACGACCTGCAGGAACGCATCAAATACCTCAACCAAATCCTGACCGACGACGAACTCTGCCGCAAGGTAATCAAGGACGAACTCATCGAAGTGAAGGAACAATACGGTGACGCACGCCGCACAGAAATAATGCCCAGCGCAGAGGAGTTCAATGCCGAAGATTTCTATGCCGACGACGAAGTGGTGGTGACACTGAGCAACATGGGATACATCAAGCGTACACCGCTGGCCGAATTCAAGGCTCAAGGCCGTGGCGGCATAGGCGTGAAAGCCTCCGCAACCCGCGACAACGACTTCATTGAGAAGATATATCCGGCAACGATGCACAACACCATGCTCTTCTTCACCAACCGCGGACGCTGCTATTGGCTCAAGGTGTACGACATTCCTGAGGGAAGCAAAACCAACAAAGGACGTGCCATCCAGAACATGTTGCAGATAGAACCGGGCGACAACATCAACGCTTGCCTCTGCATACGCAAGCTGCAAGACCCCGACTTCTGCCAGAACCACTACGTGATATTCTGCACCCGCCAGGGCATTATCAAGAAGACGCGCCTGACAGAGTACAGCCGTCCGCGCACCAACGGTGTGATTGCAGTGAACATACGCGAGGACGACAGCGTGGTGACCGTGGGACTGACCAACGGACACAACGAAATCATCGTGGCCAACGCAGGTGGACGTGCCGTGCGCTTCAACGAAGACCACGTGCGTGCCATGGGACGTAACAGCACCGGAGTGCAGAGCATCATACTCGACGACGACCCGCGCGACGGCGTAGTGGGCATGTGTGTGATTAACGATGCAGAAAACGAATCCATCATGGTGCTCTCGGAACAAGGTTTCGGAAAACGCACAGACGTGGAGGAATATCGCAAGACGAGCCGACATGCCAAGGGCGTGAAGACACTCAACATCACCGAAAAGACCGGCTATCTGGTGGCCATACTGGTGGTGAAGGACGAAGACGACCTGATGATTATCAACAAGAGCGGAACCACCATCCGCCTGCATGCCGATGCCATCAAGGAAACCAAGAACCGAGTGACGCAAGGTACAAAGGTCATCGAACTGAAAAAACGTAACGATGTGATAAGTCATCTGAGTGTCGTACCACGCGACGACGATGCTCCCGAAGGCGAGCAAGAAGCCGATGAAAGTGCTGCACCGGAGACCGAAACACCCATTACAGAGTAAAAAAAGAGAAAAACAACCCTTAAAGCGATACGAAAATGAAAAAGATTATTCTATCGATTGCCATGTGCATGCTCGCAGGTAGCATGATGGCACAGAACGACAAGGCTGCCGCAAAGGCTGCAGCTGCCGCACAGAAAGCCGCTCAGAAGGAAGCAAAAAGCCAAATGGCGGAGGCTCAGAAGATCAGGGACGAACTCTATGCAAAGCTGGAGGATAAGGAACATCCTCTTGCCGAAGACGAGATTATCTCCTCAAGCCGCAAAGGACTGGACTTGATTTCGAAGGCCCTCAAGAGCGGATTGGTAGACCAGAAAAAGTTGGGTGAGGCATACAAGATAAACGCCGACTTGGCTATACTGCCACACAACACTTGTCTGCAGTCGGCTGTTGACAAAATGCCGTTCGACACTGTATTTTTCTATGACAACCTCTTCGCCCTTACCGATGCGCTCCATAACGAACTGAAGTACACCCCTGAGGTGAAAGGCGAACAAGGCAATCAGAACTATCTGAAAGGTAAACGCCTCAGTCTGCAGCAGAGTGCTGACTACTATATCTATGCAGCACAGTTTGAGAATGATTGCAAACGTTTCGACCGCGCCATTGCTGCTTATGACTTTGCATTGCACTATGGCGAGAAGTATCCTGAGATAGCCTCTGATTTGAAGCTTCGTGTTACCCCTGAACAGATTGCATATTATGCATATCATTCGGCTCACAATGGCAGCATCTACGATGCAATGGATAAGTATTATCCTCTTGCTGTGAAGTTTGAGGAAGGTGCCCTCGGCGTGCGTCAGGTACGTGCCCTGTCGTATCTCGAACGTGGCGATACTGCTTCATGGGCTGGGTACATTCACGACATCTGTATCGAGAATCCCAAAGATAATGTCGACAACATTCAGGTTCTCCTCTCTTACTATCAGAATGAAGGAGTTGACAAAATGGAAAAGTTTGCCGATGAGGTGATTGCTGTCGATGAAGAGATTCTTATTGCTCAATATGCCAAGGGATTCATCTATTTCCAGGCTGAGAAATACGATGAAGCATTGAAGTGGTACGAGAAGTGCAACAAGATTGACCCCACGTACTACGACGCATGGTATCAGGCTGGCCTTTGCAAGTTCCGCGAGGCATTGGCACTGAATACCACCATCAGCAGCATCAAGAACCAGACTGAGGCTAAAAAGACACTTGAGCAGACCAAGAAACTCTTCGGTGAAGCAATCCCGTATTTCGAGAAAGCTCGTGAGTGTACACCCGATCAGCCGCAGAAGTGGGCCTATGAGTTGAAGCAGTGTTATTCCGTAATCGGTGAGTCGGCAAAGGCTGCCGCTATGGACGCTCTGCTCTGATACAAACAATACGAATTAAGGTAGGGCGCATTGTGCAGCCCTACCTTAATTTTATATAAACAGACAAAATTATCTATTGAGATGAAACGATTTGCATTCCTCTTCATACTCCTCATTTCTGTTTGCTGTCTTCCGGCTGCCGAAAAGGAAAAGAAGCCTGCGTTGCCGAAGGTGAAGACGCTGGTAAAGAACGCAAATACGGCCATGAAGAATCGGTCGAGGCAAGGCGATGCCGAAAGAGAATTGTTGGGCGCATTGGGGCGAGAAGACCTCTCCGACAAGTCACGTGCTGAGATTTGTTACGTCTGTGCCGAACTCGAAGAAAACTTGAACGGAGTGATAAACCGCCAGTTTTATCTCAAACAGAAGTATGACACAGCTGCTTTCTTCAACTATCTTCAGAACATGTATTCCTATCTCGAACGCTGCGACAGTTTCGATGCTGTGCCCGATGAAGACGGAGACATACATCTGAAGTACAAGAAGCGTACACGTTCGTTGCGTTTGAAGCATCGGAACAACATGTATAACGGCGGCGTATTCTACTTGTCCAAGAACGATTATGCCAATGCATACAAGTTCTTTGACTACTTTTACACGGCATCAAACGATGTCGAGGATGAGCGTCTTCCCAAAGTCGCATATTGGGCTGCGCTCTGTGGCTATGCTACGGAACAGCACGACCATACCTTGAAGTATATCGACCAGGCCATTCTCTCTGCCGAACCCGATCAGCAGCCCATCTTGCAGGAGTATAAGGCACGTACTTATCTAGCAAACAAAAATGAGCAGGCATGGGTGGCTGCGCTCGACACGGGACTCATTCATTATCCTCGTTACGATTATTTCTTTGTAAACAAAGAGGATTGGTTCCATTCGCGACGTCTCTTCGACGATGGCATTCACTTGGCTGATTCCATGCTAACTCATGTGGACAACTATGCTCTTTACTGGTATGCAAAATGCCGCATGGAACTTGCAAAGAACGATTTCGAGGCTTGCATCGCTTATGCCGACAGTACCATCAGTCACGACAACAAGTACACCAATGCCTATTACAACAAAGGCATATCGTATCTCAACCTGGCAGTCATTGCACAGGAGTCTGCTTCGCAGGACATGAACAATTCGCAGTGGCAGGAGGACAGAAAAAAAGTGCAGGATTTGTACGCTAAGGCCAAACCCTGCATGGAGATGGTACGTAAGTTGGAGCCCGAGAACACCGAGCGGTGGGGGACTCCCCTTTATCGTATCTACCTACACCTGAATATGGGAACGGAGTTTGACGAAATCGACAAACTCCTGAAAGCTTCTCAGAAGGAGAACAAGGGGTAGGTAGTCATTATTTCATTCACTTCTTTGCGGACGTCGCTTATCACCTGCTGGTCGGTGGGCGCATTCAGCACGCGTTCAATGAAGTCTGCAATCTTTGGCATCATGTCTTCCTTCAGTCCGCGTGTGGTGATGGCAGGTGTGCCCAGGCGTATTCCACTTGTCTTGAATGCGCTGCGGGTGTCGAAGGGAACCATATTCTTGTTCACCGTTATGTCGGCAGCCACCAGTGCAGCCTCTGCTTCCTTACCAGTCAGTTCGGGGTATTTTGTGCGCAGGTCGACGAGCATCGAGTGATTGTCGGTGCCGCCGCTCACCACGTGGAAACCTCGTTTCACCAGTTCGTCGGCCAGCACGCGTGCGTTGGTCTGCACCTGCTTTGCCCACTGGCGGAATTCGGGTGTCAGTGCTTCGCCGAATGCCACGGCCTTGGCTGCTATGACGTGTTCGAGCGGTCCACCCTGTATGCCGGGGAAGACGGCGCTGTTCAGCAGAGCTGACATCATCTTCACCTCGCCCTTCGGTGTGGTGAGACCCCACGGGTTGGGGAAGTCCTTGCCCATCAGGATGATACCTCCGCGCGGTCCGCGCAGTGTCTTGTGGGTGGTGCTGGTAACGATGTCTGCGTATTTCACGGGGTTTTCGAGCAGTCCGGCTGCGATGAGTCCGGCGGGGTGAGCCATGTCAATCATCAGCAGTGCGCCCACTTTGTCGGCGATCTTGCGCATTCTTGCGTAGTCCCATTCGCGGCTGTATGCCGATGCGCCGCCGATAATCAGTCGGGGCTTATGTTCGATGGCCAGTCGTTCCATCTCGTCATAGTCCACGCGTCCTGTCTCCTTGTTCAGACCGTATGCAACGGGGTGATACATGATACCGCTGGTGTTGATGGCCATGCCGTGCGAGAGGTGTCCGCCCTGGTCGAGGCTGAGTCCCATGAAGGTGTCGCCCGGGTTGAGCACTGCCAGCAGCACTGCAGCGTTGGCCTGTGCGCCAGAGTGGGGCTGTACGTTGGCATATTCGGCATTGTAGAGCTTCTTCAGTCGGTCGATGGCCAATTGTTCCACCTTGTCCACCACTTCGCATCCGCCGTAGTATCGTTTGCCCGGGTAGCCCTCGGCATATTTGTTAGTCAGGCAGGTGCCCATGGCTTCCATCACCTGGTCGCTCACATAGTTTTCCGAGGCTATCAGTTCGATGCCGTTGATTTGTCGTTGACGTTCTTCCTCGATGAGGTTGAAAATCTGGTTGTCTCTGTTCATTTCTCTTCTTACCTATTTTATCTTGATGATTAGTTTTATGCGTTATCTCTGGTGCGGTGTCAGACGAGTTTCACCTGCTCGAGTGTCACCTCGCGGTTGCAGTAGTGGCATTGCAGCAGTCCGCGTGTCTTGTCGAGCACGTGGAAGCGTGTCGACATGGGCTCATTGTTCGTGATGCACTTGGGGTTGGGGCAGCGGACGATGGCTGTCAGTTCCTGCGGCATGTTCACCTCTTTCTTCTCCACGACTTCGTAATCGCGTATGATGCTGAGCGTTACGTTTGGCGCGATTACCGAGAGCTGGTTGAGTTCCTCGTCGGTGAAGAACTTGTCGGCCACTTTGATGATTCCTTTCGTGCCCATTTTCTTGCTCTTCAGGTTGAAGCCAATGGTCACGGGTGTGCCCACGCTGTCGAGGTTCAGGAGGTTCACCACTTGGAAGAGTTTTTCCGAGGGGATATGGTCTATGACGGTGCCGTTCTCGAGTGCGGCCACTTGCATTTCCTGGCGTTTCATGCTATGATTGTTTTGTCGTTTCTGACGTCGTCGAGGGTGATGCCCAGCGCGTCGCAGATGAGTGCCTGACGTGCGTATAGGCCGTTGCGTGCCTGTTGGAAGTAGTAGGCGTAGGGTGTCTCGTCGATGCTGTATTCTATCTCGTTCACGCGGGGCAGCGGGTGTAGAATCTTCATGTTGGGGCGAGCCTTCGAGAGCATGTCGCGTTTCAGCAGGTAGAGGTCCTTCACGCGTTCATATTCCATCAGGTCGGTGAAGCGTTCGCGCTGTACGCGTGTCATGTAGAGAATGTCGGCATCCGAGATGGTGTCGGCGTCGAAGTCCTTGTGCTCCACATATTTAATTCCGTGCTCCCTGCAGTACATTTTGTAATACTTGGGCATGGCCAGTTCGTCGGGCGCAATGAAGTGGAACGTGGGGCTGAAGTGGCGCATGGCGGTGAGCAGGCTATGCACGGTGCGGCCATACTTGAGGTCGCCCACCAGATAGATGTTCAGGCCGTCGAGCTTGCCCTGTGTCTGGTAGATGGTAAACAGGTCGAGCATCGTCTGGCTGGGGTGCTGATTGGCTCCGTCGCCGGCGTTCAGTATAGGGATGGGAGACACCTCGCTGGCATACTGTGCTGCACCCTCCAGAAAGTGGCGCATGACGATTACGTCGGCATAGTTCGAGACCATCATGATGGTGTCTTTCAGCGTCTCGCCCTTGGTATTGCTTGTCACCTTGGGGTCGGCAAATCCAATCACGCGTGCGCCCAGTCGGTTGGCAGCTGTTTCAAAACTCAGTCGGGTGCGTGTGCTGGGCTCAAAGAAGAGTGTTGCAACCACGCGTCCTTCCAGCAACTTGCGGTTGGGCGATTTCTCGAATTCACGGGCCATGTCGATGAGATACAGAATCTTTTCCCGCGAGAATTTCGCAATCGTCACCAAACTATTGTTCTCCATACGAGGGACGTCTTTATTTGTGCATTTATTTTTCCGCCCACAAAGTTACAAACAATTCTGCATAAATGCAAAGAGCACGGCATGAAAAATTATTTTCCATCTTGGAAATTCGTTTCACTGAACGCGCGATTTATATTTACATATTTCTCATCTCATTTCTTCTCGAAATGCTTTTTCGTCAGTTTCTCAGCGGTCCGTCGCATGTCGCACCGTGCTGCGATGGCTGTCGCACCACGGTGCGTTTCTCCGAAAAACGTGTTCCGTCGTGAAAATTGGGGCGGAGGAGTGGATTTTGCAGAAAAACGAATCGTTGGAAATCAGACGGTTATATTTCGCTCATTTCCCACTTCTCTGCCGTGCGCAGCGTGGTTCATCCGTTCTCACACTTTCTCATCGCCTCCGTCGGCATCCCTCTGCATCGTGTGTGTGACGACGTCTTCCGATTCCTTTACGCGAAATTGCTTCGCATGTGTTGTGCGGGCTCTTTTGACGAACATCTGGCAGTGCACTTTTCCGCGCGAAAGCGCGCGTATGTGAATAATTATTTGTACCTTTGCAAACTGAAACAATCGTAGACGTTGCTATGCTGAAAAAGTTCTTGATAACCCTTTGGGTCCTCCTCATATTATCCATGCTTGCCGTGGCAGGTATCTTCTATGCGATTTTCAAGGGATACGTGGGCTATATGCCCGAGATTCAGATGCTTGAGAATCCGGTAAACAAGTTCGCGTCGCAGGTAATCTCGTCCGATGGCAAGTTGCTCGGCACGTGGAGTTACAGCAAGGAGAACCGTATCTTTGTCTCTTACGACGAACTCTCGCCCAATCTGGTACATGCGCTGATTGCCACCGAAGATGCCCGTTTCTATGAACACAGCGGCATCGACTACATCGCCCTCTTCCGCGCCGTTGTGAAACGCGGCCTCATGCAGCAGAAAAGTGCCGGTGGAGGAAGCACCATCACGCAGCAGCTTGCCAAGCAGCTATATTCTGAGAAAGCCGCTTCCACCATGGAACGTGTCTTTCAGAAACCCATCGAGTGGGTCATTGCCATCAAGCTTGAACGCTTCTATACGAAGGAGGAAATCATCACACTCTATCTGAACAAATTCGACTTCCTGCACAATGCCGTGGGAATCAAGACGGCTGCCACCACCTATTTCAGCAAGGAGCCGCGCGAACTTACGCTCCTGGAGAGCGCAACACTCGTGGGTATGTGCAAGAATCCCAGCTACTTCAACCCCGTACGTTTCCCCGACCGCTGCATTGAACGTCGCAACATCGTGCTCCGACAGATGGAGAAGGCCGGATACATCGACAAGGCTACTGCACAGCAGGAATCGCTCCAGCCCCTCACACTCAACTTCCACCGCGTGGACCACAAGGAGGGTATGGCCGCCTATCTGCGCGAATATCTGCGTCAGGTGCTCATGGCCAAGGAACCCAAGCGCAGCAACTACGCCAGTTGGCAGTCGCAGAAATACTACGAAGACTCGCTCGCCTGGCGCGAAGACCCGCTCTACGGATGGTGTAACAAAAACCTGAACCACGATGGCAAGCCCTACAACATCTACATGGACGGTCTGAAAATATACACCACCATCGATACCCGCATGCAGACCTACGCCGAAGATGCAGTGCTCACACACGTGCTGGGCGAGCTGCAACCTGCCTTCGAGAAAGAACTGAAGAGCAACAAGAACGCTCCCTATGCCGCCGCCGTTTCGGCTGCCGATGCCGAGAAGAACCTGCGCCGCGCCGTGCGTCAGAGCGAGCGCTACACGCAAATGAAGAAGCAGGGATTCAGCGAGGGCGAAATAGAAGACGCTTTCAATACCCCCATCGAAATGGCCGTCTTTACGCCCGAAGGCGAGAAAGATACAACGATGACCCCCCTCGACAGTCTGAAGTATTACAAATCGTTCCTCCGCACCGGCTTCATGTGCGTCGAGAACGAGACGGGCTATGTGAAGGCTTACGTGGGTGGCATCAACTACAGCCACTTCCAGTATGACATGTGTACGCAAGGCCGTCGCCAGGTGGGCTCCACCATCAAGCCCTATCTCTACACCCTGGCCATGGAAAACGGCTGGACACCTTGTGACCTGGCACCTAACGTGGCGCAGACCTACTACACCGAAGACGGACGTCCCTGGACACCGCGCAACGGCAGCCGTTCGCGCTACGGCGAGATGGTGACGCTCAGCTGGGGTCTGGCACAGAGTAACAACTGGGTCTCGGCATGGCTCATGAACCAGCTCTCGCCCTCGGCCTTGGTGCGACTGATTCATAACTTCGGCATCCAGAACCGCGAAATATATCCCGCACTCTCGCTCTGTCTGGGTACGTGCGACATATCGGTGGCCGAGATGGTGGGCGCCTACACAGCCTTCTCGCAGAAGGGCGTGCGCCGCAGTCCACTCTTCGTGACACGCATCGAGGACAACGACGGCAATGTGGTGGCCGAGTTCTCGCCACGCATGTTCGACACCATCTCGGAAGACGCAGCCTATAAGATGGTCTCCATGATGCGCGGAGTGATAGACGGCGGAACAGGTAGCCGTATGCGATTCCGCTATGGCATCAAGGCGCCCATGGCTGGAAAAACTGGCACCACCAACGACAACTCCGACGGTTGGTTCATAGGCTACACACCCAGCCTGAGCTTCGGCGCATGGGTGGGAGGCGAAGAACGTGACATACACTTCAACAGCATGGCCCTCGGACAAGGAGCCAACGCATCGCTCCCCATCGCTGCCCTCTTCCTGCAAAAAGTGCTTGCCGACACACAACTCGGCTACAACCCCGAGGAAACATTCAACATTCCCGCAGGATACAATCCCTGCAAGGACCTCTTTGACTCGTCTGAGGAAACCGAACCCGAAGATGCAGCCGTGGGCCTGGACGAAATGGCGAACTGATTCCTATAACATTCAAAAAGACAAGACACAGATGAAATTCATCGGACTCATACCGGCACGCTATGCCAGCACACGCTTCCCCGCCAAACCCTTGGCCGACCTCTGCGGACGTCCCGTCGTACAGTGGGTCTACGAGACCGTGGCGCAGTGTCTCGACGAGGCATACGTATGTACCGACGACGAACGCATACTCCGCGCCGTGGAAAACTTCGGCGGAAAGGCTGTGATGACCAGCACGGCACACCGCAGCGGCACCGACCGCTGCTACGAGGTATACTGCAACGTGGGGAGCAACGCCGACGTGATAGTGAACATACAGGGTGACGAACCCTTCATACATCCTTCGCAGTTAGATGCCATCCGTGCATGTTTCGACGACGAAGGTACACAGATTGCCACGCTGGTGAAACCCTTTACACCGGCCGACGGACTGGCAGCACTTCAGAATCCCAACAGTCCGAAAGTGGTAGTGGACCGCCAGATGCGTGCGCTCTATTTCAGCCGCAGTGTGATACCTTACCTGCGTGGCGTAGAGAGCGACGAGTGGCTCAGCCGCCATACCTACTACAAGCACATCGGGCTCTATGCCTATCGTGCCGAGGTGCTTCGACAGATAACATCGCTGCCACAGGGCATCCTCGAACAGGCCGAATCGCTCGAACAACTGCGATGGATTGAGAATGGATATACCATCCGCGTGGCCACTACAGAGATAGAAACCATTGGCATCGACACGCCTGCCGACCTGCAGCGAGCCGAGGAATTCCTCAGAAACCAACGCAATACGCCATGACAGGAAGACACCTCTGTACACTCGTCATGCTCGCAGCTTCGCTCCTGCAGACACAGGCACAGCAGCTGAAGATCGGGAACTACAAGTTTCCCGACGGAGGTGCATATCAGGGCGAGATATACAAAGGAAAACCATACGGACACGGCATCACCACTTATCCCAACGGAGACATCTACGAAGGTGACTATGTGAAAGGTGTCCGTCAGGGAAAAGGCACTTACACCTTTGCCGACGGCGAGAAATACGAGGGCGATTGGAACCAGAACTACCAGAACGGACAGGGTACCTATTACTTCGCGAACAACAACCGATACGTGGGAACATGGTATCGCGACATGCAACAAGGACGCGGAGTGATGTACTACTACAACGGTGACGTTTACGAAGGTAATTGGATGGCAGACAAACGCGAAGGCTCAGGGACATACACCTATGCAAATGGAGCGTCGTATGCAGGAGAATGGAAGGCCGACATGAAGGAAGGTCGCGGACGCTTTGATTGGAACGACGGAAACGTATATGACGGCAACTGGACCAACAACAAAATGAACGGACGCGGCACATTTACCTATGCTACCGGCGATGTTTACGTGGGTGAATGGCGCAACGACGTTCAGCATGGACGTGGCATCTATACCTTTGCCGACGGAAATAAATACGAAGGACAGTACCTGAACGGTGAACGTACTGGCGAGGGCATCTGTAATTTTGCCAACGGGGACAAATACGTGGGCCATTTCCTCAACGGGAAACAGGAAGGACAAGGCACGTTCACATGGCACAACGGCGCCTCATACGAAGGCCAGTGGCATGAGAATAAGCAGCATGGTCGCGGCAAATACGTGTGGGCTAACGGAGACATCTACGAGGGTAACTGGCAAGACGGGGTGATGCACGGCGAAGGTGTCATGCGTCAGGTGGACGGTATCCGCTTCAAAGGTACGTATGAGAATGGCTTGAAAGAAGGTCCTGGCGTGATGGTAGACGCCGACGGCATCCGGCACGAAGGAAACTTTCATCGTGATGAGAAGCACGGCGAGTTTGTGGAGAAAGACCGCAACGGAAACGTAATACAGAAGGTAACCTACGTGAACGGCATGGTGCAAAACCCGTCGGCGTCGGTTGCCAATGGCGCAAATAAGAGATAAGTATCAATAAAAATCATAATTGTATGGCTACTACAACCAAAGTTGCAAAGAGCACGTCCCCAAAGAAAGAGGCAAGCAAGAAGAAAACTGCAACGAGTAAGAAAGCTGAAAGTGGAAAGACAGTGGCAACTGCAGAGACCGCAATGCCAGCCCTGAAGCTAATCAAGAATGACCCTCTGCTGGCTGAGTTCGCACCTGCCATCGAAGGACGCCATCAGGCTGCACTCGACAAGATGGCAGTTTTGACCAATGGTGGCAAGATGACGCTGTCGGATTTTGCCAGTGGATATCTCTATTTCGGTCTGCACAAGGCCGAGAACGGGTGGGTCTTGCGCGAATGGGCACCTCACGCTAAAGCCATTTTCGTGGTGGGCGACTTCAACAAGTGGAAAGAAACCACCACCTATGCAATGAAGCGTATAAAGGGTACCGACAACTGGGAATTGAAGATTAACAATAAATCGTTCAAGCATGGTTCCCACTTCAAGCTTCATGTCTATTGGGACGGCGGCATGGGAGAGCGTATCCCGGCATGGGCAACACGAGTGGTGCAGGACCCTGAAACTCATCTCTTCAGTGCACAGGTATGGGATCCTAAGGAACCCTATAAGTGGAAATCTCCGAAGGTGAAACCCGAGACGAATCCGTTGCTCATCTATGAGTGCCACATCGGTATGTCGCAGGACAAGGAAGGTGTCGGTACATACGAGGAGTTCCGCAAGAATGTGTTGCCGCGCATTGTGCGTTCGGGTTACAACTGCATACAGGTGATGGCCATACAGGAACATCCATACTATGGCAGTGCAGGCTATCATGTGAGCAATTTCTTCGCTCCGAGCAGTCGTTTTGGTACGCCCGAGGAACTGAAAGCACTCATCGACGAGGCTCATTCACAAGGTTTGGCTGTCATTATGGACATCGTGCACAGTCATTCGGTGAAGAACGAAAACGAAGGTTTGGGTAATTTTGCCGGTGACCCCAGCCAATACTTCTACAGCGGTCCCCGTCGCGAACATCCCGCATGGGACAGCCTTTGCTTCGACTATGGCAAGAACGAGGTGCTCCATTTCCTTCTCTCCAACTGCAAGTATTGGCTTGAAGAGTTCCACTTTGACGGCTTCCGCTTCGACGGTGTCACCTCGATGCTCTATCTCAGCCATGGCCTTGGCGAGGTCTTCACCCAGTATTCCGACTATTACAATGGTCATCAGGACGACAACGCCATCTGCTATCTCACACTGGCCAACGAACTGATTCATCAGGTGAACAAGAACGCCATCACCATTGCCGAGGAAGTGAGCGGCATGCCCGGTCTGGCTTTGCCGGTGCGCGACGGAGGGTATGGCTTCGACTATCGCATGGCAATGAATATCCCCGACTACTGGATAAAGTGCATCAAGGAACTGCGTGATGAGAACTGGAAACCCAGCTCGCTTTTCTGGGAAATGACAAATCGCAGGCAGGACGAGAAAACCATTTCGTATGCTGAAAGCCACGATCAGGCACTGGTGGGTGACAAGACCATCATCTTCCGTCTGATTGATTCCGACATGTATTGGCATTTCAAGAAGGGCGACGAGACTTCCACTGTGGTTCGCGGAATAGCGTTGCACAAGATGATTCGTCTGCTGACTGCCAGCACGATAAACGGTGGTTACCTTAACTTTATGGGCAACGAGTTCGGCCATCCAGAATGGATAGACTTCCCACACGAATCGAATGGTTGGAGTTACAAGTATGCTCGCCGTCAGTGGAATTTGGTGGACGACAAGACGCTCTGTTATCATTACCTGAATGATTTTGACATAGCGATGCTGAAGGTACTCAAGAAACAGAAGCAGATTCAGAAGCGTCCTGTGATTGAAATATGGCATAACGATGCCGACCAGGTTCTGGCTTTCCAGCGCGGCGACCTTCTCTTCTTCTTTAATTTCAGTCCCTACCGTTCCTATACTGGCTACGGCTTCATGGTACATCAGGGGGCCTACGAGTATTTGCTGAATACCGATGACGTGGCTTTCGGCGGGCAAGGTATCAACGACGACCGCATGCAGCATTTCACACTCTACGACCCCTTGTTGGCCAAGGACAACAAAGGTTGGCTGAAACTATATCTGCCAGCCCGTACGGCTTGTGTACTGCGTCAGGTGAGAGAGTAAACCGATGTTTGGGCTGATATGAGAAACACCAGTTCGAGAACCCAAAAGGCTGCACGGACGATTACAATCGTCTGTGGCAGCCTTTTTATGTTCTTCTCGTTTCTCTATCTTTATGTGCTTCAGCCCTCGTTCCTTTGCCAACTTCAGTTTCAGCTTTCAGCCGGGCAGACGCATTATGTTCCTCTTGTGGGTGCGTTGCTCATCACCCTGCTGCTCACGTTGTTGGGGATGCTCATGCATCGCATACTGCCGCTCCCCGTACGAATGCAGTCGCTTGCATGGTTCCCCTCCTGTTGTCTGTTGATGCTGCTCACCTGCTGGCCACTGACATCGACGGGCAGCAATACGCGGCCTCTTCTGTGGATTGCTCTTCTGGCTGTAATTTTCGTCCTGTCGCTTTTTGTGGGGCATGCCTATCCTGATACGAGCAGCGACCGCGCCCCGTTTATTGCCTATCTCTCGCCAAACCTCATTGTTCTCTCATTGCTTTTCCTGCTGATAGGTCGCATGGGAAATACAGCCACGCCGCTGCAGTACGAGTTGCGAATGGCGCGTCTCATTGATGAAGGTCGATACGAGGACGCACTCCGAGTGGGGGAGCACAGCCAGCAGATGTCGCGCCGTCTCACTTCGATGCGATGCTATGCGTTATGCGAGACCGGGCAGATGGGCGACCGTCTCTTTCATTACACCCTGCAGGGAGGCAGTCAGCAGATGTTGCCACTCGTTTCCGACACGCTTCTGTTCGTCGACCTGCCTTCGCGTGTCTACCATCGCATGGGGTATGTGCCACGCGAGGCCGACAGCTTCTCCGTCGTGCAGTTTCTGGAGAAGGCATCTCAGGTCGACACCCTCGGTTCCCCAGTCCTGCGCACCTATCTGCTCTGTGCCCATCTTCTGGACCACCGTTTGCCGCGCTTTGTCCAGCTCTTGGCCGAGGATTCCATTCCTGCTGCATCACTTCCCGAGCACTATCGCGAGGCACTTGTACTCTATGCTTCTCAGGATTCCACCTTCGAGTCACCTGTCGCAGACACTCGTCTGCAGGCCGACTTCGACCGATTCCTGCAGACCATGAATGCCGATGCCGACCCCTTGTTGCCCGAGGACCGTTGCCGTCGCGACTTTGCCAACACCTATTGGTATTACTATTTCTTTCGCTGATCAACCGATTAAACACTACATGTAAATGAGGTTTCTCCTGCGTCTGCTGCTATTCATCGCGTTGCTTTGCAACTTCTCGGGCATCCGTTTGGGTGTCGGAGAGCATGGCGATGCACATGTCTCTTGCGACGGATGCGGGCAGATAAGCCGTCCGTCCGACCATCTCCGCGATGTGGCCGATGAGACGCAGGCTCCGCTGAGCAACATCTTCCGTCTCTCGCGGACTTCCCATCGTGTCCTCTCGTTCCGTCCGGTACGTTTGATACCCTCTCACGGAGGCAACCCCGGTCATTCGCAGGGGCGCTGGGCCGCATCTGCTGACGGCAAGACATCCCGAAATTACTTTCTTCCTCTGTGTCACAGCCAAGCCGGGCTGTGCGCAGCATTCACGTCTCCGCGTTTCTACTATGTCATTGCGCTGAGGCGTATTCTTTGTTAGCCGTTCGCTCCGTCCACTTTCGGGAAGGAGGGCTTAACGGAATACTAACAAAGTTTGAATAAAAGAAAATGGCAAACATAAAAAACCTGCAGATGTGGAAAACCATCTGCGCTGATGCTCGTGTAAGCGTCAGCACCTCGTTCTTTGGCCTGAAGACATCGGCCGTATATCGTCCCACCAACAGCCCCATCGAGGCAAATATATTTGAGTTCGCTCAAGCCGACGGGCTGCAACTGCAACACATCCTCACATCGCGCAAGCCGCTCTCCGAGGCCCTCGGAAACTTCGTTCCAACGCCTACGACCAACGGCAACTACATGGCCGAGGTGTGCACTTCGCAAGACGGAGCCTTCGCAGCCGTACAGCTTTTGCAGTTCGAGCAGTTGGGCTACGAGCCTGTCACCGATGTCCTCATTTTCGAGGGCGACGATGCGCTCAGGCTTCAGCATATATTCTGAGAAAGTCCCCCTCGCTCCTTTCTACGGAAGGGGGCGAGGGCTTTTCATCCCGATGCGGTATAATCCCAAACAGGTCATCAGGAGAATGACCCGTGGGGCAAATTGTGTATTATAAAAACTGAATTATGACATTTACAGCCGAGAATATCTTCTTTCTGGGAGCCCTGCTCGTTTTTGCCAGCATAGTCATCAGCAAGTGGGGCTATCGTTTCGGAGTCCCCACGCTCCTGCTCTTCCTCTTCACCGGCATGCTCTTCGGCAGCGAAGGGCTTGGGCTCGAGTTTCACAACCACGAGGACGCGCAGCTCATTGGCATGCTCTCGCTCAGTGTCATCCTGTTTTCGGGCGGTATGGACACCAAGTGGCGCGACATCGCTCCCGTGGCCGCGCAGGGACTGATGCTTTCCACCGTCGGCGTCATGCTCACCACCGTCATCACCGGCCTGCTCATCTACTACCTCTCGCAGTGGACTCGTCTCGACATCGGCCTCTCGCTACCCCTCTCCATGTTGCTTGCCGCCACTGTCTCGTCCACCGATTCGGCATCGGTCTTCAATCTGTTGCGCTCCCAAGGCATCGGTCTCAAACATCGTCTGCGTCCAACGCTCGAATTTGAGAGCGGTTCCAACGACCCCATGGCCTATGTCCTCACCATCGCCATGGTGGAGATGATTGTCTCGGCCGATCATTTCACGGCCATGGACCTTGCATCGAAGATTGTCGGGCAGCTCGCAGTGGGCGGTCTGATGGGCTATCTGGGAGGTAGGGTGCTCATGTGGACGGTGAATCATATCAACCTGCCCAACCCCTCGCTCTATCCTGTGCTCGTCCTCAGCATGGTGCTCATCATTTTCACGCTCACCGACATGTTGCAAGGCAACGGATATCTCACCGTCTATATTGTAGGACTGGTGGCCGGAAACAGCCGCCTGTCCTATCGGCGCGAGACCACTACCTTTATGCAGGGCGCCACCTGGCTGCTCCAGATAGTCATGTTCCTGACGCTCGGACTGCTGGTCAACCCCAGCGAAATGTTGCGCGTATGGCTCGTGGCGCTGGCCATCGGGCTGTTCATGATGTTCGTTTCGCGTCCGGTGGCTGTCTTCCTGTGCCTGCAGCCATTCCACGTGCCCACACGCGCCAAGCTTTTCCTCTCGTGGGTGGGGTTGCGCGGTGCCGTCCCCCTCATTTTCGCCACCTATCCCGTCATCGCGGGCATCGAGGACGCCGATTTCCTCTTCAACGTGGTCTTCGTTATCACGATTCTCTCCCTCTCGGTGCAGGGAACCACCATCACGTCCGTTGCACGGCGTCTCGACCTGGCCACCGACGAGCCCGAGACAGCAGACGGCTTCGGCATCGAACTGCCCGACGAACTGGAATCGCGACTGAGCGAGAAAACCCTCTCGGAGGCTGACCTTGAGGGTGGAAACCACCTTGCCGACATGAAGTTCTCCGAGGGCGAGCTGGTGATGATGATAAAGCGAAACGGAAGTTACATCGTGCCAAACGGGCGGCTCGAACTGCAGGCCGGCGACATTCTGCTCACCATTTCCCACACCCGTCAGCCCTCCGTTTGAGACCATAGTCGCAGAACGCACCGCGGTCCTCGCTCCGACGCACCGTGCTGCGACAGCCAACGCACCACGTTGCGACAGCCGTCGCAGCGTGGTGCGTTTTTAACCCGAATAGGTCAGGATCCTTTATCCTTCCCTCGGTCCTTATATATATTTATAAGGTATTGCGGTGGTGCAGTGGGTCTCCCTGCAGGCAGGTGCCCTGGGCGTGCTCTCCGTCAGGGACGAGGTTGATAATCTGCCCGTCGCGTTCCACCACGAGTGTCTGCCCATATTGTCGTGCCCGCTCCAGAAGCCGCTCCTGGGCAATGCGTATGCCTTCGTCGATGCGTTGCTGCATCTCCTTGATTTCTTGCTCGTTCATGCTTCTTGCCCCTCCTGCGGCTGGGAGTATATTGTGCGCATGGCCTCGAAGATTTCGGGCTCGAATGCAGTGATGTTTTCGGTGCCGTTGCCGGATGCTATCTTCACGGCAGGGCAGTTGCTGTTGTCGTAGAGTGTCCAGTAGTCAACCGCTGGGATGTAGAGCTGGAAGAGGTTGTGCAGTCCGGCATCGTAGCGTCGCAGGATGACGTCGGTGGGGATGTTGTGCCCGCCCATGCTCACTCGCTGCTCCACGCGCCGTATGGCTTGCTCGGGGGTGCTGAGCGAGAAGAAGAGTAGGGTGACGAAGTATCCGCGGCGCTGGGCCTGCTGGATGAGCTTCACGTAGGAGCGCGTGGCGAGTGTGGTCTCGAAGGCGAATGTCTCGCCCTCCTTGAGCAGATGGATGATGCGGTCTATCATCAGTCGTCCGGCTTGCAGGGCCACGCCTTCGGGGTTGAAGGGTGAGAGCCCGGCGGCTATCTCGTCGGCATTGACAAACTCGCGGCAGTTGAGCTGCTCGGGCAGGAAGGTGAACGAGGCGGTGGTCTTTCCCGCACCGTTGCATCCTGCTATGATGTATAGGTTCATTTTCTTCTGTGCTGCCATAATGGTGTATGGGGTTCAAATGATGAATTATGCTTATGAATCAAGCAGGTCGGGGCGGAGGCGTCGGGTGCGTTCGAGGCTCTGGGTGAGTTCCCATTCCTTGATTTTCGCATCGTGGCCCGAGAGAAGTACGTCGGGCACGCGCCATCCCTTGTATTCGGCCGGCCGTGTATAAATGGGGGCGGACAGGAGGTTGTCCTGGAACGAGTCGGAGAGGGCGCTCTGTTCGTCGCCGATGGCTCCGGGCAGAATGCGCACGATGGCGTCTGTCATCACTGCTGCGGCAAGTTCGCCTCCCGTCAGTACATAGTCGCCGATGGACACTTCTTTCGTGATGAGGTGTTCGCGGATGCGATAGTCTATGCCTTTGTAGTGCCCACACAGTATGATGAGGTTCTTGGCCAGCGAGAGGGTGTTGGCCATGGGCTGTGTGAAGCGCTCGCCATCGGGGCTGGTGAAGATGATCTCGTCGTATTCGCGCTCACTTTTCAACTGACTGATGCAGCGGTCGATTGGCTCGCACTGCATGACCATGCCAGGGAAACCACCGAAGGGATAGTCGTCGACGCGGCGCCAGCGGTTGGTGCTGTAGTCGCGCAGGTTGTGGACATGGATTTCCACAAGGCCTTTCTTCTGTGCACGACCTACGATGGACTCCTGCGTGAAGTTCTGAAGCAGTTCCGGGAGTACGGTGATTATGTCTATTCGCATAGGCCGATGATGTCTGTTACGTGCTGGAATCCGTGACGTTCCAGATAGTCGTTGATGCCCTGCGCCACGCGGATGGTGGTCGTGGGGTCTATGAAGTTGGCTGTCCCAATCTCAACGGCGCTTGCTCCTGCCAGCAGGAACTCGATGGCATCGGTGGCTGTCATGATGCCTCCCAGACCTATCACGGGAATCTGCACAGCGTGTGCCACTTGCCATACCATGCGCAGTGCTACGGGTTTCACGGCTGGTCCGCTGAGCCCACCTGTACCGATGCTGAGCACGCGGCGACGCCGTTCGGCATCGATGGCCATGCCCATGAGTGTATTGATGAGGCTTACAGCGTCGGCTCCGGCATCCTGAACAGCCAGGGCGATGTCGGTGATGCTGGTCACGTTGGGACTGAGCTTCACGATGAGTGTCTTATCGTAAGCTTTTCTCACGGCGCGCACTACGCTGGCTGCACCATCTGTGGTGGTGCCGAATGCCATTCCGCCATGCTTTACGTTGGGGCACGAAATGTTCAGCTCAATGGCCGGAATGCCTTCCAGTTCATTGATGCGTGCTGCACATTCGGCATAGTCCTCGGGCGAATTGCCAGAGACGTTCACGATGAAGTTCGCTGGGATATCTTTCAGCGAAGGGTATATATTTCGGCAGAAATAATCGACGCCCTTGTTCTGCAGACCTACGCAGTTGAGCATGCCTTGTGCTGTCTCGGCCATGCGCGGATAGGGATTGCCTTGGCGAGGTGCCAGTGTGGTGCCTTTGACGATGATGGCTCCGATGCCGTCAAGCGGTACGAAGTCCTGAAACTCCAGCCCGTAGCCGAACGTGCCGCTGGCTGTCATCACCGGATTCTTCAGTTGCAGTCCTGCTATGTTGATGCTTAAATCTGCCATTTCAGTCTATTGATGTTTAAGACGGGACCCTCGGTGCAGACGCAGACATGCCCTTCTTGTGTGTCTTCCACACAACAGAGACATGCTCCGAGCCCGCAGGCCATCATGTTCTCCAAACTAACTTCGCAGGGGATGTCCTGCGCTTTTGCGTATCGTGCCACGGCTATCATCATGGGTTTCGGACCGCAGACGTGAATGCTGTCGAAGCGTTCTTCCTGCAACAGGCTGTGCTGGGTGACGAATCCTTTTTCGCCTCGACTTCCGTCTTCCGTAGTGACGTAAACTCGGCCCAGCGCTTCGAAACGCTCCATCTGCAACAGGTCAGCTTGGCTGCGCGCACCCAACAGGAAGGTCGGTTCGCATCCTGTTTCGTGCATCTGTTTTCCCAAGAAGAGCAGGGGAGCCACACCTACGCCTCCGCCGACGAGCAGTGGACGATGTGTTTTTTCTGTGGGAAGCGTAAAACCTCGGCCCAGGGGAAGTACGGCGTTCAGCACGTCTCCTTCATGCAGACGAGCCAGCGCCTGAGTGCCGGCACCCACAGTCTGTACCAGAAACCACACCTCATTGTGTGCTGTATCTACGTAATGAATGCTGATGGGGCGACGCAGAAATGTCTTGTCGCTGCCGTCCACTCGAAGCTGGGCAAACTGTCCTGCTTGCATCGATGGAAGTGGAGCCGACGGATTTGTTGCTCGCAATAAGACGTATCGCTCGTGTAGCCGTTCTACCGACGTCAGTGTTAAATCCAGAATTTGTTTACTCATCTTGCAATGATGATTGCTGTTTCGGCTGTAAAGGTACAACATTTCAACGAAATAGCGGCATGTTTGCTGCAGTTTATCGTTTCGGTGTGTCCTTACTTCTTTATATGTTCTTTACCTATTTCACGATGCCTCTCTGCGATTGTTGACGAAGCAGAGCGCCTGTCCGAGCACGTTTGTGTCGATGTCCGAGCCGTTCCACACTTCTTGACCGTTCACCCACGTACGCTCTACGCACCAGCCCAGTTCGCTGCCTTCCAGCGGGCTCCATTGGCAGAGGCTTTGGATGCAGCTCTTGTCCACGACCCATCGATGTGGTCTCACCAGTGTCAGGTCGGCCTGATATCCCTCGCGGATGTAACCGCGTCCCTTGATTCCGAAGAGGCGTGCCGGTGCGTGGCACATCAGTTCCACCACGCGTTCGTGTGTGAGTACGCCTTGGTCGGCCAGCGTGAGCATGGCTGGCAGGCTGAACTGCACCATGGGCATGCCGCTGGCGGCGCGTCGGCATCCGCCCTCTTTCTCCGCAAGCAGATGCGGCGCATGATCGGTGCCCACCAGTGTGATGCGTCCGTCGCAGAGTGCGTCGCGCAGTGCCTGGCGGTCAGACTCCTCCTTTATTGCAGGGTTGCATTTGATGCGAGTTCCCAGCCGTGCATAGTCGATGCGCGAGAAGAGCAGGTGGGCCAGACACGCCTCGGCAGTGATACGTTTCTCTTGAGGGGAGAAAAGCGACAGCTCGTGGGCGGTGGTGATATGAGCTACATGCAGTCGTGCGCCCGTTTCTTGGGCCAGTCGGACGGCCAGTGCCGTGCTGTCGTAGCATGCTTGGCTGTCGCGAATGTCGGGATGGAAGCGCACGTCGGGGTCGTCGCCTTCGGTGGCTTGCAGCTGTTTCATTCGTAGGTCGATGCGTGCCGAGTCCTCGCAGTGAGTCATCAGCAGGGTGGGGCAGAGGTCGAAGATGCGGCGCAGGCTTTCCTCGTCGTCCACCAGCATGTTGCCTGTGCTGCTGCCCATGAAAAGTTTTACGCCGGGCACTTCGCACGGGTTCACGTTGCGTATTTCATCTATGTTGTCGTGCGTAGCGCCCAGGTAGAATGCATAGTTCACGTGGCAGTGGCGTGCTCCCATTGCCATCTTCTCGCGCCAACGGTCGAGGGTGGTCGTCTGCGGCACCACGTTGGGCATGTCCATCACCGTGGTCACACCTCCTGCGGCAGCCGCACGTGTCTCGCTTTCCATGGTGGCTTTGTGGGTGAGCCCCGGTTCGCGCATGTGAACGTGGTCGTCTATCACGCCCGGCAGCAGCAGTGCGCCCTCGGCTTCCACCACGCGCGCTCCCTCCGTGGGGATGTCTCCACGGGTTTCGATGCGCGAAATGATGTCGTTGTCTATGAGCACCGAGGCTTGGATTCGCTGTCCGGCATCGATGATGGTTGCACCCAGGATGGCGGTTTTCATCGGCCTTTAATTTTTGTGAAGCGCAGGCGGATGACACCGAAGAGAGCTTCGCTGAAGATGCCGCCGCTCATCTTGCTGGTGCCCAGTTCGCGGTTGACGAATATCACGGGGACCTCTTTCACCTTGAATCCCAGGCACAGCGCGCTGTATTTCATTTCTATCTGGAAAGCGTAGCCCTTGAAGCGTATGTTGTCCAGGTCGATGGTTTCCAGTACCTTGCGCTTGTAGCACACGAAGCCCGCCGTGGTGTCGTGCAGGCCGATGTTCAGCATGGTGCGCACATATTTGCTGGCATAATAGGACATGAGCACGCGCCCGATGGGCCAGTTCACCACGTTGACGCCCGTCACGTATCGGCTGCCTACCGAAACATCGAAACCCTCGTCGTGGCAGGCGGCATAAAGGCGCGGCAGGTCGGCAGGATTGTGGCTGAAATCCGCGTCCATCTCGAAGATGTAGTCGTAGCCCTCGGCTATCGCCCACTGGAAGCCGCGAATGTAGGCTGTTCCCAGTCCCAGCTTGCCTTCGCGCTCAATCAGGAAGAGCCTTTCCGAGAGCTCCTCCGCCATCATGCGCTTCACTATCGATGCTGTCCCGTCAGGACTTCCGTCGTCCACAATCAGCACGTCGAAGCCTTTCTCCAGCTCGACTACGGCGTGCACAATGGCTTCGATATTCTCCTTCTCGTTGTAGGTCGGAATGATGACAATGCTGTCGTTCAGATGTCTCTGTGCCATGGTTTCATGTCTTTACGATGCAGCAAATTTACGAAGAAACGACCAAAGGACAAAAGAAAAATCCCTCCAATTCTGTATGTGCACGAGGCTTTTTCCGCTCCGATGCCCGACAGTGGCTGGCTTCGACATCTGTCTGAAGATGGAGTATGATAAGCAGATTGTCTTGAAATCGGAAGATTGGTGCTCGTCAGGCGAACTATGAGGCATCGAAAAGTGATGTGAGAAAGTGTGAGAATCTGTGACCTTGGCTGCGACGGCATGAACTGCGGCTTGTGACAAAAATATAAGTCCTTGATTATCAGTGTTTGCGAATTCTGCGTCTTCTTCGCCATCCCCTTGAAATTTGCTCCGAAATACGCTTCGTGCGAAAACGCACTGTGGTGCGACAGCCGTCGCAACGTGGTGCGTCATTCATCGCAACCCGATGCAACGAGCAAAAAATCGTTTTGAAAAGAATTGCGATGAGAAATGTGTAAATAAATCATCAAGCTATGAGCGGGCTAAATAGTGAATCAGTCAAACTCTCCGTTTGTGGACCCGTGATGTCCGCTCCCGAAAAAAGACAGGGTAAAACTTTTCTTTTTACGCGTTTATTCGTATCTTTGAACTCCGAAATGAAGCAATCCATTATGCAGCAACAGAAAATCATTATCCTCGACTTCGGTTCGCAAACCACGCAGCTCATCGCTCGCCGTTTGCGCGAACTCGACACCTTTTGCGAGATTCTGCCTTTCAACAAGTTCCCTGCAGACGACCCCGATGTCATCGGTGTCATACTGTCCGGCAGTCCCTACAGCGTCTACGACCCCGAGGCTTTCCGCGTGGACCTCAGTCAGTTCCGCGGCCGTCTCCCCATCCTGGGCATCTGCTACGGCGCTCAATATATGAGCCATACGCTGGGCGGACGTGTGGAGCCCGCCGGAAGTCGCGAGTATGGGCGCGCACGTCTCTCGACCATCGACTTCTCCGACCCGCTCTTCCGCCAGTTTGAGCCTCAGAGCCAGGTGTGGATGAGTCACGGCGACACCATCACCGCTCTGCCCCAAGGCTTCCATACCATCGCCAGCACCGACCACGTGTTGCATGCGGCCTATGCCTCGGACAGCGAGCCCATCTGGGGCGTGCAGTTCCATCCCGAAGTGTTCCACTCCGTGCAGGGCACCCAGCTGCTGCGCAATTTCGTAGTTGACATTTGCGGCGGACGACAAGACTGGAGCGCGGCCAACTTCGTGGAGACCACCGTAAAGGAACTGCGCGAGCAGATAGGCTCCGACCGCGTCATCCTCGGACTCTCGGGCGGCGTGGACAGCTCTGTAGCCGCAGTACTACTGAACAGGGCCATCGGACGCCAGCTCACCTGTATCTTCGTGGACCACGGCATGTTACGCAAAAACGAGTTTGCCGACGTGATGCGTGACTACGAGGGACTGGGCTTGAACGTAGTCGGCGTGGATGCCAGCGACAAGTTCCTGGGCGACCTCGAAGGGGTGACCGAGCCTGAGAAGAAACGCAAAATCATAGGCAGAGACTTTGTGGAAGTGTTCAATGCCGAGGCGCGCAAAATCACCGACGCGCGATGGCTGGCACAGGGTACCATCTACCCCGACCGCATCGAAAGCCTCAACATCACCGGGAAAGTCATCAAAAGCCACCACAATGTGGGCGGACTGCCCGAAGAGATGCACCTGCAGCTGTGCGAGCCTCTGAAATGGCTCTTCAAAGATGAGGTACGCCGCGTGGGACGCAGCCTCGGAATGCCCGAACACCTCATCACACGTCATCCCTTCCCCGGTCCCGGACTGGCTGTGCGCATCCTGGGTGCCATCACACGCGAGAAGGTGAGGGTGCTGCAAGATGCCGACGACATCTACATACGCGGACTACGCAACTACAAAGTGAAACTCAGCGGCGAGGAAGCACGACGCGTCTTGGCCGCCGGAGTGCCCGCTGACATGCAGAACGGCGAGATAGAAGTCTCGCTCTACGACCAGATATGGCAAGCCGGAGCTATCCTGCTGAGCGATGTGCGCAGCGTGGGCGTGATGGGCGACGAGCGGACCTACGAAAATCCCGTAGCACTGCGCGCCGTCACCAGCACCGACGCCATGACCGCTGACTGGGCGCACTTGCCATACGACTTCATGGCAAAGGTCTCGAACGACATCATAAATAAGGTGAAGGGCGTGAACCGCGTCTGCTACGACATCTCGTCAAAGCCACCTTCGACAATTGAGTGGGAGTAGAATCACCACGCAGTAGGCAAAAAAAGAAGCGTCTGCCACACCATCATGTGTAGCAGACGCTTTCGTTTTCTCGGAGAATATCCTATTCCGGCAGACTGTTGCACTCGTCGAGCCATGCCTGTGCCGAAGCATCGCTGGGCATGCGCCAATCGCCGCGCGGCGAGAGTGAGCAGCTGCCCACTTTGGGTCCGTCGGGCAGGCAGGAACGCTTGAACTGCTGTGCAAAGAATCGTCGGCAGAACGTGGTGAGCCACTTTTTGATGGTGGCATTGTCGTAGGTGCCGAGGAAGGCTTGCTGAGCCATCATATATACCTTGGCGGGACGGAAACCCCAGCGCAGAATATGATAGAGGAAAAAGTCGTGGAGCTCGTATGGTCCCACCAAATCTTCGGTCTTCTGTGTGATATTTCCTTCGTCGTCGGCCGGTATGAGCTCGGGACTGATGGGCGTATTGACAATGTCGAGTAAGGTGCGACGCTGTTCTTCGTCGGCCAGCGACGTAGCAACCCATGTCACCAGATGGCGCACCAACGTCTTCGGCACACCTGCATTCACACCATACATGCTCATGTGGTCGCCGTTGTAAGTGGCCCAACCCAGAGCCAGCTCACTCAGATCGCCCGTACCAACGACAATGGCATTGCACTGGTTGGCAACGTCCATGAGAATCTGTGTACGCTCGCGTGCCTGGCTGTTTTCGTAGGTCACGTTGTGCTGCTCGGCAGGGTGGTTGATGTCACGGAAATGCTGTGTGCATGCATCGCGGATGGGAATCTCTCGAATGGTTACACCCATCTGTTCCATCAGGCTTACTGCATTGGTATGCGTGCGGTCGGTGGTGCCGAATCCGGGCATGGTGATGCCTACGATGCCTTTGCGCGGCAACGACAGCATGTCGAACGTGCGGGCACAGACAAGCAGGGCAAGCGTGCTGTCAAGTCCACCGCTGATGCCCACAACAACCGACTTAGCTCCAATGTGTTGCAATCGTTTTGCTAAACCTTCGGTTTGAATGCTGAATATCTCGTCGCAACGCTCGTCGAGCAAGTTGCCGGTGGGTACAAACGGACGTGGGTTGATGGGGCGTGTTAGGGTGAGTTCCTTGGGCACGGTGAGCGGACACTCGACAGTCTCAATGGGGGCATCCTTGAGTTGTGCTGCACAGGCTGCAAAGGTTGTGACAGTGCGCCGTTCGCTTTGCAGTCGTTCCACGTCTATCTCTGTGGTGAGCAGTTGTGACGTGATGCTGTGTCGGCGTGCTTCGGCCAGTTGAATGCCATTTTCATAAATGAGGGCCTTCCCACCGAATACCGTGTCCTGAGTGCTTTCGCCGAATCCACATCCGCAGAGAATGTATCCGCAGATACAACGTGCACTCTGTTGTGCTACAAGCGACTGCAGATAGGGATACTTGCCCACCAGATCGTTGTCGGCACTGAGGTTAAAGATGATGTCGGCGCCTTGAAGTGCAAGACGGCTCGAGGGCGGAATGGGTGCCCAGAGGTCTTCGCAAAGCTCTACGGCAAACGTGAAGCCCGAAGTCCGGAAAAGCGAACGGCGACGCAGTGGCACTTGCTGTCCGCATATCCATACGTTTCCTTCGGGCACATCGTTTCCGCTTGTGAACCATCGGCGTTCGTAGAATTCGCGGTAGTTGGGCAGGTAGGTCTTGGGTACAAGTCCCAAAATGCGCCCATGCTGCACCACAGCGGCACAATTGAGCAGCACGCCGGAGTAGGGCACCGGCAGCCCGACGATGGAGATGATGTCGAGCGAGCGGGTGGTGTTCATCAGTTGCAGGAGGGCTATCTCAGCGCTGTTCAGCAGAAGCTGTTGCTGAAAGAGGTCCTGACAGGTGTAGGCTGTGAGCGAGAGTTCGGGGAAGCAGATGATTTCTGCTCCCTGTTGCTCGGCTTGCACGACGAGGTTCTCAATCTGTGTGGCGTTGTAGTGACAGTCGGCCACCCGCACTTGCGGTATGGCAGCTGCAACCTTTGCGAATCCGTGGTTCATCTTTGTTCGTTTTTATTCGGTGTCTGTTACTTTATCAGGCTGACGCTGCGTTTTACGAAGCGTGTGAGTGCCTCGCCCTTGAGCATGCCGTTCTGCAGGAGTGCCAGGTCGATGAGTTGGTGAACGCGGTCGTTGTCCTTGGCATAGTTGGCCAACACCTCGTTCTTCTTCTTCGTCTCGGCCTGTATGTCTTCGCCGCATTTCTTCAGGTCGTCTTTCTCTTCCTGCGTGATTTCCTCGGGCTTCTTCTTGTCCTGTTCCTGACGAAGAACAGCCTGGCGTGCATTGAGCCCGCGAAGCTCTGCCTCGATGGGTTTCAGGGCTTCGGCAGTCTGCTGTTCGCTGTCGCTGAGCACTTCCTTGATGAGCGGCGCATCGCTGTTCAGGACGAGTGTATACATGTCGGGCATTTCACCGTAGAAGCTCATTCCGGACTGAATGCGTGACATCTCTTTCATGCGTCGCATGTATTCGCTTTGCACAATCATCACAGGTAGTTGCTCCTCGCCCAGGGCCTGCACTTCAACGTGATAGTCGCTCTTGTCGGTTCGTGGCAGCAGGCTCTTGAAGATGCTGCTCAGGCGGTCGCTGCGTTCGGCCTCGAGAAGGTCACGCTTCGTTTCTTCTTTTTGGATGAGACGGTCGATGACGTCGGCATCAACTCTTGTGAAGGTCGTATTCTCCAGTTTGCGCTCCAGCAGACTCACGAGCGGCGTGTCCAGCTGACCGTCCATCAACAGTACGCTGTAGCCTTTCTCCTTTGCCGCGTCAATGAAAGTATATTGTGCATCGACGTCGTTGGCATAGAGATAGACTGTCTGTCCGTCTTTGTTTTTCTGATTTTCCTTGATAAGCGTCTCGTATTCTTCGAGTGTGAAGTACTTGCCTTCCGTGTCTTTCAGCAGGAAATATGCCTTGGCCTTGTCGTAGTAGTCATCCTGCGAGAGCATTCCATAGTGGATGAATATCTTGATGTCGTCCCATTTCTTCTCAAAGTCGGGGCGATCGTTCTTAAAGATACTTGCCAGACGGTCGCTTACCTTCTTTGTGATATATGTGCTTATCTTCTTCACGTTGGCGTCGCTCTGCAGATAGCTGCGGCTCACGTTCAGCGGAATGTCGGGGCTGTCAATGACACCGTGGAGCAGCATGAGGAATTCGGGTACGATACCATCCACAGCATCGGTCACGAATACCTGATTGCAGTAGAGCTGAATTTTGTTGCGCTGCATCTCGATGTTGTCCTTAATCTTCGGGAAGTAGAGGATACCTGTGAGGTTGAAGGGATAGTCCACATTCAGGTGAATCCAGAAGAGCGGCTCGTCGCTCATCGGGAAGAGGTGGCGATAGAACGCTTTGTAGTCCTCGTCCTTGAGGTCGGCAGGTTTCTTTGTCCACAGCGGTTCTGTGTCGTTGATGATGTTGTCCTCGTCGGTGTCCACCTGCTTGCCGTCTTTCCATTCAGTCTTCTTGCCGAAGGCTACGGGCACGGGCAGGAAGTGGCAGTACTTGCGGAGCAGGTCTTCTATTTTGTTCTTTTCGAGAAACTCCTGACTGTCATCATCGATATGCATTATGATGTCGGTGCGGTCGGCCTTCTCCACTTCTTCCAGCGTATATGAAGGACTTCCGTCGCATGACCACTTCATGGCCTTGGCATCCTCCTGATAGCTTCGGGTGATGATGTCTACGCGGTTGCTCACCATGAACGACGAGTAGAAGCCCAGTCCGAAGTGTCCGATGATGGCGTTGGCATCGTCCTTATACTTGTCCAGGAAGTCGTTGGCTCCCGAGAACGCAATTTGGTTGATGTATCTCTCAATTTCATCGGCCGTCATGCCAATGCCGCGGTCGCTCACGGTGATGGTCTTCTCTTCCTTGTCGATGGCTACACTCACTTTCAGTTCGCCCATTTCGCCTTGGAAGTCACCTTTGCCTGCCAGCGTCTTCAGTTTCTGCGTGGCATCGACTGCGTTGCTCACTATCTCGCGAATAAAAATTTCGTGGTCGCTGTAGAGAAACTTTTTGATGACGGGGAAGATGTTCTCTGTCGTAACCCCGATGTTTCCTTGTTTCATTTTATTTTGATTTCAATTTTCTTTTCTTTCTCTTCTTCTGTGATGTCTGCCAGCAGTGTGGCACCTTGTGGAATCTCGTCCATGAGCACCTCGCAGAGTGGATCTTCGAGCAGGTTCTGCATGGCGCGTTTCAGTGGGCGGGCACCGAACTGCACGTCGTATCCCTTTTCGCCCAGCAACTTCCGTGCTGCTTCTGTCACTTCCAGGTGCAGTCCCATTTCGTTGATGCGTTGCTCAAGCGGTTTCAGTTCAATATCCACAATTTTGCGGATTGACTCCTCGCTCAGCTGATCGAAGTATATGATGTTATCCACACGGTTCAGGAATTCGGGCGCAAACTGTTTCTTCAGTGCCTTGCGCACAATTTCGCGGCTCAGTTCGTTGTTCTTCGCGATGTCGTCGTTGTGGTCAAAGCCGATACCGCGTCCGAACTCGCGAATTTGTCGGGTGCCGCTGTTGCTCGTCATGATGATGAGCGTATTCTTGAAGTCGACGCTCACGCCGTTTCCGTCCGTCAGACGACCCTCGTCCATCACCTGCAGCAGGATGTTGAACACGTCGGGGTGAGCTTTCTCTATTTCGTCCAGCAAGACGATGGAGTAGGGTTTCCGTCTCACCTTCTCCGTCAGCTGTCCACCTTCTTCATATCCCACGTAGCCTGGAGGTGCGCCCACCATGCGGCTCACGGTGTGCTTCTCCATATATTCGCTCATGTCTATGCGTATGATGGCATCTGCCGTGCCGAACATTTCTTCGGCCAGACGTTTTGTCAGGTAAGTCTTTCCCACACCGGTGGGGCCTACGAACATGAAGGTGCCGATGGGTCTGCGAGGATCTTTCAGTCCGACGCGGCTGCGCTGTATGGCCCTCACCAGTTTTCCTATGGCATCGTCCTGTCCCACCACGCTCTTGCGAAGTGCGTCGCCCAGACCTTTCAGACGCTGGTTTTCTTCCTGGCCGATGCGCTCCACGGGGATGCCCGTCATCAGGCTCACCACATGAGCCACCATGGATTCGTCCACCACGGCACGTTCGTCGCCCAGGCTGGCTTCCCATTCCTGCTGAGCTTGTTCCAGTTCCTCCGATGCGCGCTTAATCTGGTCGCGATAGTCAGCAGCCAGTTCGAAGTTCTGTCGGTTGGCAGCTTCGTTCTTCTTCTCCGTCAGGTCGCTTATCAGGCTTTCCAGTCTCTCTACGTCGGCAGGCACCGGAACGTCTTGTATATGAATGCGGCTTCCCGCCTCGTCCATCGCGTCGATTGCCTTGTCCGGGAAACTGCGGTCGCTCACGTATCGGTCGGTCAGACGGACACATGCCTCCAGTGCTTCCTGTGTGTAAGTCACGTGGTGATGGTCTTCGTATCGTCCTTTCAGGTTTTCCAGAATTTTCAGCGTCTCTTCCGCCGTAGTGGGTTCTACCAGCACTTTCTGGAAACGGCGTTCCAGCGCACCGTCTTTTTCGATACTCTTGCGGTATTCGTCGGTCGTGGTGGCGCCGATGCACTGGAACTCGCCCCTCGACAGAGCCGGTTTCAGCATGTTTGCTGCGTCCATGGTACCTGCGGCGCTTCCGGCACCCACAATGGTGTGTATCTCATCGATGAAGACAATCACCTCGGGATTCTTCTGCAGTTCGGTGATGATGGAACGCAGACGCTCCTCGAACTGGCCGCGATATTTCGTACCAGCCACCACGCTTGCCATGTCGAGCACCACTACGCGTTTGTCCCACAGGGCGCGGCTGATGCGGTGCTGCACGATGCGTGTTGCCAGTCCTTCCACAATGGCACTCTTGCCCACGCCCGGCAGTCCAATCAGTACTGGGTTGTTCTTCTTTCTGCGACACAGAATCTGCGCCACACGCTCAATTTCACGTTCGCGTCCCACCACGGGGTCCAGCAGCCCCTCGGCGGCAGCGTTCGTCAGGTCGAGGCCGAAGTTGTCCAGTGCCGGAGTCTTTCCGGTCGGTTTCCGGGTGCGGGTACTCTGGGTCGAGCCGTTCGCACTGGCGGCAGCCGTAGTCCCGTAGTCTTCCTCCTCATCGTCGTCACCGTCGTAGGTGGCGTTGTCATCTTCGCTTGCATCGTCCGTCACGCTCTGCGGCCGTGTGGCACGTTCCAGGTCCTTGTACGTGATGTTCATGCGTTCCAGGATGTTGCTGGCCTCGTTGTTGCTGGCTTTCATGATGGCCAGCAGAATGTGCTCGGTGTCAATCACTTCGGAGTGCATCAGCCGTGCCTCCAGCACACACAGGCGCATGATGCGGCTGGCCTCCACGTCGAAGTTCATATCGTTCTGATTGGGGGTGATGAGCACTTGGTGCTGTCTGGCCTGCTGTTCCAGTTCCTGTTTGAGCCGAGGCAGGTCGGGTTGAAGGTCCTGCAGAATCTGGCGCGCTTTGTTGCCGCCGTGGCGCAGGATGCCCAGCAGCAGGTGGACGGGCGTCACGCTGTCGTTGTGCAGGCGCTCTGCCTCCTCCTTGCTGAAGCTCAGCACGTAAGTCATATCGGGAGAGAATTTTGTCGTCATTCGTCTTTCTTCTTTATATCTATATATAATAGGTGTCTCATTGGTATGAGAAACAAATTCCGTGCCAAATGATGCGACGTGCTTTTTCGTCACTATTTCTGCTTGCAAATTTATATATTCCTGCCGATTCTTCCAAACGGACGTGCACTTTTGTCGGCTCGATGAACGATTCGGGGGATACGACGGAAAGACTGCGACTGCGGAGGGCGGAAAAACGCACCACGGTGCGACGCCCGTCGCAGCGTGGTGCGTTGGCTGTCGCAGCGTGGTGCGACATGCGACGCACTGCAGTGCGTTTTGCATCGTGCCGACGGGCGAGCCCCAACCAGCGTTGGTCAGGCACACTGCGAGAGGAAGCCTATGCGGCGTGTCTCTGGCTCGCGAGGTGCCACACATTGGATGTACTGCGCCTCGGCCATGCGTACGTCGGCCTCGGAAATCTCCGTCAGTGTGCCGGCACGGGTGAGCGTGGCGAAGAGTGCTCGCTCGTCCTGAACGCTTTTAAGGTTACTCATGACACGATTTGCCATGGCGGTGACGATGCCATTCTCGAAAAGGTTGGTGGCCCACCGTGCATTGCTGAAGTGCGGATCGTGCTTCTGCAGCGTCTCTGAGATGATGCACCGCAGGCGTTCCTCAGCCGCCGGGGCGAGGGTGAATTGCTTGCGGATGGCCAAGCCGCGGACGATGCCGAGGAGCTCGTCGGCCGTGTAGTTGTCGAAGTGGAACGTGAGGGGAAAACGGTCGCGCAGACCCGGATTGGCGCGGAAGAGGCCGGTGAATTTGTCTTCGTATCCGGCAAAGATGACAATCATGTCGGGGTTCGGCTCGGCCAGTACGGGCAGCATGCACTCGAGCACCTTGTGTCCGAAGTCGCGCTCGTCGTCGTTGGCACAGAGGGTATAGGCTTCGTCCACGAAGAGAACGCCTCCGTGTGCTTTCTCGATAATCTCCCTGACGTTGTTCTCCGACTCTCCGATGTATCGCCCGACAAGTGTGGAACGGTCGCAGACGACGGAATGTCCGCGCGAAAGCATGCCCATATTGTGGTAAATCTCACCGATGAGTTTGGCAACGGTGGTCTTTCCTGTTCCGGGATTTCCCATGAAGAGCATGTGGTGACGCCCCTTGCCCTCTTCCTCGAGACGGAAGTGCTTTCGCAGCGCAGTGAAGCGTGCGAGGGTGATGGCTTGGTCCACTTCGTCCTTGACACGCTGTAGTCCTGTCATGTCGCGCAACGTTTGGAGCGCCTCGCAATGCTCCATGTTGACGAGTTCCTCCAGCTGGGGCAGATTAGATTCCTTGCATTGCTCAGCATGACAGTTGCCGGGTTCTTCATTTATCAAATAGTCCAAATCGATGGATTTCGGCAGTTGTTTGAGCAGGACAGCCTCGAAGTCTTCGTAGCAGAGCCTGCGGGCATTGCTCATCTGGTCTGCATCTTTTTCCGACGTCTCTTGCATGAGGCGGCAGGCATGTTGCTGCATGACGTCGTCCACAAGTGCGTCAATCTTAGAGATGTCCAGGTGTTTTCTCTGACTCCATACGGTGTAGAGGATGTTGGTGATGTCGTTCTTCACATCAAGTGTAAGTTCGAAATGTCGGAAGTTAAGCTCGCTGAACAGCCGCTTGCTATAGGCGGTGAGCGTTGGCTCGTTGTTGATGGTGAGATGATTCCTTTCGGGGAAGTCTATCAGAAAGCCCGGATAGCGCGAGAAGAGCTGGTCGATGACAGTTTGTTGTGCGCAGAGAATGAAACGGTTGTCGGCATATTTGCGATTCTCAAGCGCGACGAGCAGCCGCTGTGCTATTTCAGTTCCGTCAGGTCCACCTTCGTAGAAATACTTCGCGTTGCGAATAATCACCGTTGCCCCCTCGGCGACATCGGGAAGTTCTCTTTCCGGATGTTCCAACATATCCCTGATGTTCCACACTTCGCGCACTCCGCTTGCCTTTAGGGGATATCCGAAACTGGGCATGGCACAGGTGATGGCATACATTGCGGCAATTTCGCGGTCGTCCATCACTCGTATTGTCAGGTTGCGGCTGCGTTGGCTTCTTTCCTCCTCGCTGAGGGTGATGCCGAAGATTTTGCGCACTTCGACACCGAGTTCGTCTTTGCCCAGTCCGACCTCAGCAAGGCTGGCATCGGCACACTCACGGGCGTAGATTGCGGCGAGTTGTTGCTTGAAGTGCGACCGGCTGCAGTCGTGAGGCAGATGACAGAAGACCTCGCTCTGATAGAGGTCGCGTGCCGCCAGATAGTCCTCGGTACCTTTTTTATAGCATTCCAGAGAGGCGCAGGCGACTTCGTCGGACTTTTCGGAGAGTTCGAACTGACAGTGACACTGGGGGACGGCACCTTGATAAAGCACGGCTATGTACTGGCCTGGGAACCAACAGTATTCACTCTCCACTTCGAAGGTGAGATGTGTGACAGGATTTCCCTCGTCGTCTTTGCTTTTCCCGCTCGTTTTCCGGCTTTCGCAGTAGGCTTGGCCCAGAGGGAAGAGGTCGTGATTGAAGATACACACTTTGAATGTGGCGAGTGCGCGGCGCGTGGGGTTGATATTTAACTGAACGGATAGCGGGGTGTTCGTATAGCCCTTGGTATTGCATGCCTTCTGCATGCGAACGGCACAAAATTGATAATTTTTCATAGGTAAAAAAGCTTTATGGTTTGATACAAAATGAAAATAGATGATAGAATTTTCCTGACACTCGAAAACGTCGGGCTGACGTTGCGGAGTGTCGTACAGCGATTGCCTCGCAGTGACAGGCGAAAAAGCAGTCAGACAGTCTAAGCCGATGGTGATTTTGTTACAATAAGTCAAAGAAACGCTTCGCAGGTTCACCGTCGCTCCCGTTCGGTACAAAGGGCATATCTCATGCGCCTTGCACGCGCGGAATGCGGTGCTGCATTTTCATTCAATTGTAGCGTGTGACGGCAAATGACGTCACGAGACAAGCCTGCATCCCACGTCGGTGGGGACGCTCGCTACTTGCATGAAAACACATTTCTTTGATAAATACATAAAGCTTTTTGACGAGTATTTTCTCGATTGCGGCTGCAAAAGTACGTAAAAGGTTTCGTCCGTGCAAGTGTTTTTCGTAATTTATTTTATTGCGTGACAGAATCCCTCCGAAAACGCATCGTGGTGCGACGCCTGTCGCAGCGTGGTGCGTTGCCTGTCGCAACGTGGTGCGTTGCCCGTCGCAGCGTGGTGCGTTTTTCGCCACGCTCCAATGTGATGCCGAAATGGGCGAAAGGCGGCCGTTTCTTTTCCTTATCTGCGCGTTTATTTGTATATTTGCAGGCTGAAAGAAGTATTATGTCACGGAAAAGAAAAGAATTGCCGCTCATCGAGGCGGTCGAGATAACCGACGTCGCTGCCGAGGGCAAGGCGCTGGCGCGTATTGACGACATGGTGGTTTTCGTCCCCTACGTGGTGCCGGGCGATGTGGTTGACCTGCAGCTGACACGCAAGAAGCACCACTATGCCGAGGCTGTGGCAGTGCGTTTCCATCATCGCAGCGAACTGCGTGCCCAGCCTTTCTGTCCCCACTTCGGAGTGTGCGGCGGTTGCAAGTGGCAATGCCTGCCCTACACGGAGCAGCTGCGGTGGAAGCAGCGTCAGGTGGAGGACAACTTGCAGCGCATCGGCAAGGTGGAACTTCCCGAATGCCGCCCCATATTGGGCTCGCAGAAGACGCGCGAATATCGTAATAAGTTGGAATTCGGTTTCTCCAATAAGCGTTGGCTCACGAAGGAGGAGATTGAGAGTGGCGTGACGTTCGACCATCCCGAGGCTGTCGGCTTCCACACGTCGGGCTCGTTCGACAAGATACTGCCCATCGACGAATGTCACCTGATGGACGATGTGAACAATCGCCTGCGCAACGGCATCCGCGACTACGCCTATGCCCATGGCCTCTCGTTCTTTGACGCCCGCGATCATGTCGGGCTATTGCGCGGCATGATGATACGTCTGAGCAACACGGGCGAGCTGATGCTCCTCATACAGTTCTGCATTGCCGACGAGGAACAGCGCGCTCAGGCGATGGCACTGATGGCGTGGCTCAAGGAGAACTTCCCCGAAGTGAGCAGTCTGCTGTGGGTGGACAATCAGAAATATAACGACACTTTCGGTGACCTCGAGGTGAACCTCTTCAGCGGAACGGACCACATCTTCCTGGAGATGGAGGGACTGCGTTTCAAGGTGGGGCCCAAGAGTTTCTATCAGACCAATACGGAGCAGGCCTATATATTATATAAGGTAGTGAGAGAATTTGCGTCGCTGAGCGGTTCGGAACTCGTCTACGACCTCTACACGGGTACGGGCACCATTGCCAACTTTGTGGCACGTCAGGCTCGCAGCGTAGTGGGCATTGAGTACGTGCCCGAGGCCATCGACGATGCGCGCGTGAACTCGCAGCTGAACGGCATCGACAATACCCTCTTCTATGCCGGCGACATGAAGGACATCCTCAACGCCGCATTCATTGCCCAGCACGGCAGGCCCGACGTGATTATCACCGACCCGCCACGTGCCGGAATGCATGCTGACGTGGTGGAGGCCATCCGATATGCCGCCCCGCAGCGCATTGTCTATGTGAGCTGCAACCCAGCCACACAGGCCCGCGACCTGCAGTTGCTGGATGCCGACTACCGTGTGGCAGCCGTGCAGCCCGTGGACATGTTCCCCCACACGCAGCACGTAGAGAATGTGGTGCTGCTCATCAGGCGCTGAAACAATCCTTTTGCGCCTCGGCATGAAAGGGGCGATTGAGAACGTCGGAAAACGCACCACGCTGCGTTGCTTGTCGCACCACGTTGCGTAGGCTGTCGCACCACGCTGCGATGCCCGTCGCACCACGTTGCGTTTTTAGACCGAATCTTTTGCCGACTGAAGAAATTTTGCTACATTTGCATTCAGAAATACCGTCGAAGGCAATGCATATCCTAATCATCAGTACAACAGAACGCACGGGCGGAGCCGCCATTGCGGCCAGCCGACTTTGTACTGCGCTCAACAACCACGGGGCGCACGCCATGATGCTGGTGCGCGACAAACAGACAGACAGCATGAGCGTGGCTCGCGTAAACGTGGGGAAGTGGGCCTTCATCTGGGAACGGATACGCATCTGGGTGGCCAACGGCTTCCGTATGCGTGGCCTGTGGCAGACCGACCTGGCGTGTGCCGGCGGTGACATCACGGGTACGCCGGAGTTTCAACAGGCCGACGTGATACACCTCCACTGGATTAACCAGGGGTTCCTCTCGATGGACGAGCTGAAGCACATCCTGCACAGCGGCAAGCGTGTGGTGTGGACATTGCACGACCAGTGGCCCGTGACCGGCGTGTGCCACTACAGCGCCACCTGCGAGGGCTATCTGACGGGTTGCACCAAGTGTCCGCAACTGGCGGGAGGGCTGGCGCGACGTATCTTCGAACGAAAACGGCGCATCTATTCGTCGTCGCACATCACATTCGTGGGTTGCAGCCAGTGGATAGCACGTCTGGCAGCGCAGAGTCCTCTCACTACGGGACATCGCGTGACATCAATCGCCAACGCGCTTCCGCAGGGAGTCTTTGCTCCCACGAACCAACAGTCGGCCCGTCTCGAGCACGGACTGCCGCTGGACGTGTCGCTGGTGCTCTTCAGTGCCTTCAAGGTGACGGACGAACGCAAGGGCTTCCGCTTTTTGGCCGAGGCGCTGCGCAAGTTGCACGACACACCTGTGGCGATGGCATTGGTGGTGGTGGGAAGGCAAGCAGAGGCTGTGATAAAGCAACTTTCGACTTCCGATTTCCCCTTTACCATCTATCCCGTCTCCTATGTCTCGGACGAACATCGCATGGCCTCGCTCTATGCTGCTGCTGATGTCTTCGTAAGTCCCAGCCTGCAGGACAATCTGCCGAACACGATTGCCGAGGCGATGAGCGTGGGTACGCCCTGTGTGGGCTTCGACGTGGGAGGCGTTCCCGAGATGATAGACCACGAGGTGAACGGTTATGTAGCAAGATATTGCGACGCTGACGACTTGGCTGCGGGCATCGAGTATTGCCTGACGAACGACCTGCGCTCCGAGGCTGCGGCAAAGGCGGCACACATGTTCAACGAGGGTCGTGTGGCCCGTCAATACATGGAGATTTATGAATCTTGAAGGCATGCCCTTAATCACGATAGCCACCGTGACGTATAACGCGGCGGCAACACTGGAGCGTACGCTGCAGAGTGTGGCGGCGCAGGACTATCCGCGCATCGAACATCTGATTGTGGACGGGAGGTCGACCGACGGCACATTGAGCCTCATACGGCAAGCTGTCTCGGAGTTACGTTCTCCCTTGGGCGCGGCTTATCAGATTCGTCTTTTCAGCGAGTACGATGACGGTCTCTACGACGCCATGAACAAGGCGCTGCGGCTGGCGGCTGGCGACTATATCGTTTTCCTGAACGCCGGCGACAAGTTGCATTCGCCATCCACCATCTCGCAGGTGGTGGAGGCCTTGGCGTGGAAAAAGAACGACGGACGCAATGCGGCGGTGGCCTACGGAGAGACAGACCTGGTGGACGACGAGGGACGCTTTGTACGCCATCGCAGGCTGCAGACACCCGAGGTGCTCTCGTGGCAGTCGTTCCGCAGCGGTATGCTGGTGTGCCATCAGAGTTTTTATGTGCGAATCGACTTGGCGCGTGCCGAGCAATATAACATGGACTACCGCTTCTCGGCCGATTACGACTGGTGTATCCGCGTGATGAAGCGTGCCGAGCGACGCCGACTGGCCTTGGTGAACACGCATCAGGTGCTCACCGATTATCTGAACGAGGGCATAACGACTAAGAATCATCGGCGCTCGCTCATGGAGCGTCTGCGGCTGATGGCCCATCACTACGGCTGGCCGACAGCCATCAGACAGCACCTGTGGTTTGTGGTGCGTACCGTAGTGAAGCGCTAAGACATTTATCTTCCCGATAACACGAAAAACGCAACGTGCTGCGATGGCTGTCGCACCACGTTGCGAAGCCCGTCGCACCGTGGTGCGTTTTGTGCAGCACCGTGGTGCGTCATCGCACGTGTAAGTTCTGTCGTTTCTTTTCGCCTTAGGATTTCTTCAGCCAAAGCAGTGGACCGAGGAAGAGCACGTAGCCCAGGAAAATGACTCCCACCGTGGGCCACGGAGCCAGGGTGGAGTAGTGCAGCACGGGCATGTAGACGAGGGCGTGGGCCACCAGAAGGGTCATGGTGCGCGCACCGAGGTACGTGAAGGGACGCACTCCTATACGGCGGCGGTTCAAAAAGGCATCCAGCCAGCGGCACAGGTTGTTGAAACTGACGATGCCGCAGTAGGCGAAGACTGGCCACAGGAGATAATGTCCCGTGAGAAGTATGTTCCGGTGGTGTCCCACGATGGAACATCCCAGTAAGAGAAACACGATGTATCCGGCCATGCAGGCGGCACAGACATAACGGTTTTGCTCGAAACGGCCAAGGCTTCGGCCCAACATGAAAAACGCAATTCCCATAGCTATGTTCGGGACATAGAAAGGTATCGAGGGGTTGTTCAGCAGATGGGCAAGAAATCCGATGGCAATGCCCACGACAGCACTCACGAGGGGCGGGACAGACCAACGGAGCAGGGCGTTGGAAAAGATGCGAACGAAGAACAGCGTGAGCACAAACCAGACGGGAACATTCGAGGGGATGTAACCGTAGATACTGAATGTGCGCAGCGGCTCAACCACGCAATTCTGCCATGTGAAAGTGCCATCGATGGCCTGCATCGTCAGATGAACCAAATAACCGATGGCAGTCCATAAGATGAAGGGTATGAGTAACTTCCGCGTGTCCTTTGCAAGACGTTCGCGAGGCGAAAGGACCTCGAAGAACTGCCCCGAACGATAGAAAAACCATGGCATCGAGAACGTCAGAAACGGCAATGCAACACGTGCATCGACCTCGCCGAAAACCTTGCTCCCGTTCATGGCATGGAACGACATAATCCACAGAATCAGAATGCCGGCAGCCATGTCGACAGACGAGATTCTCACTTGCTGGTTACTCATGTCGTTTCGCTGGATTTATTGTTGTTTTATGCATCTATGCTTCCGACGTAGCGCAGGCTATTTCCTGCGTTTCCGTATTTCGCTCACGACGAGCCACAGCAGGAACAGTGCCAGGATGGCCAGTGCGGTGTAGGCCACAGCCTCGGTGGTGTGTACCGTCTGCGGGTCGAATGTCATGACGATTTCGTGTTTTCCGGCCGGCACACGAATGGCTCGCAGTACGTAGTTGGCACGGGCGATGGGCGTCTCTTCGCCGTCAATGGTGCATCGCCACCCGGGATAATATATTTCGCTGAAGACCACTATGCCTCCCTGTTGGCTCTCCACTTGATATGCGAGGCTGTTGGCTTCGTATGCGGTGAGTGTCACGTTGGCTGTGCTGTCTGTGGTGGCGTTGGCTTCGCCGAGCACATCGCTGAAGCGTTTGTCAGCCACGGCAGTGTGGCGCGGCGCAATGTTGTGCAGCTCGGCAATCTCGGCATCGGCATCGTCCACATATTTCACCTCGTTCACAAACCAGGCGTTGCCATAGGCGTAAGGGTTCTGTACGGCCACATGTTTGCCCTCCTTTTGTTTCAGGATTACGTATCGGGTGTTGAGCATGTTGAGTGCGGCGAAGAGACTGTCACCGTTGACTTGTGCGAAATTCCCGCCTGTCAGTGATGCGGCCTGCATGACGTTCTGCATCTCACCGTGCAGGTGTTCCTCGATGAGCTCCTGATAGCGGCGCAGTTTGGCTGCATGATAGCCTCCGATACTCTTGTGGTAGAACGAAGTTGTATTGTCGTTGAAAGTATTCAGCGAGAGGTTCAGCACACGATAATACATCGTGGGGTCGGTCAGAATCATATCATCGGCGATGGTCTTCACGTAGGTCTGCTCGTTGCTGCGTGGTCTGGTGAAGAGTCCGTCGTTCAGATAGCGCTTGTTCACACCCCACATGTCCACCAGGCAGAGCAGTGTGACGGCTGCCACCATAGCCTTGGCTTGTATCTTGTGCCAGCGGAAAAGCAGCAACAGGACGGTGCCGATGCCGATGATGATGAAGCTGCGGAGTGCGTCGGACGTGAGCATGGCGCGGTGCATCTCGTTGATGTTGGTTATGATGCCGCTCATCATCTCCTGCGGAATATAGCCTGCTTCGACATATTGCTTCATGCTGCTCATGTCGAACGACGAAAGGTAAGTGCCGAAGAATATGTCGGGTGTGAGCCAGAAGAGTAGTGCCACGCCACCGGTGAGTGCAAAGGCCACAGCAATGTAACGTCCGCTTAGCAGACTGTCTTTCTTCCTGTTGAGGCATTCGGGTTCGTCCACCATCTTCTTCAGTGCCATCATGGCCAGCAAGGGGATGGTGAATTCGGCGATGACCAGAATGGATGCCACGGTGCGGAACTTGTCGTACATCGGCACGTAGTCGAGGAAGAAATCGGTGAAGCCCATGAAGTTCTTACCCCATGACAGCAGTATGCTGAGCACCGTGGCAGCCAGCATACACCACTTCATGGGGCCTTTCACGATGAAGAGGCCAAGCACGAAAAGCATCAGCACAAAGGCACCCACATAGACGGGGCCGCTCGTGCCGGGCTGTTCGCCGAAGTATTGCGTGAAGGCACCATAGATGGGCGTGTACATCTGGTTGGCGTGTTTCATGGCCGTCTTGCTGCTGGACAGCGCCTGCGAGGCTCCGCCTTTCGTGTTGGGCACCAGCAGTGTCCATGTCTCGCCTATGCCGTAGCTCCAGGCCGTGATGTAGCTGCGTTCCAATCCGCTGTTCGTCTGGTCGGCCGGGTCTTTGGTCTTCTGCGTCAGTTCGCTCTTTCCGCGCATGCTCTCCTTGCTATATTCCCACGTGTGATAGAGGTTGCTCAGGTTGATGCATACGCCCAGTGTGCCGCCGACGGCAAAGGCTGCCATTGCCTTCACCCACCTCATGAGAGCCTTTGTGCGCACCGCTTCGATGAGCCATGCCAGTGCCATGAAGCCGATGACGAACAGGAAATAGTAGGTCATCTGGACATGGTTCGACACAATCTGCAGCGCGGTGAAGATGCCCGACACCACGATGCCCCACAGATAGCGTCCGCGCCAGCACAGCACCATGCCGGCTATCGTGGGCGGAATGAAGCAGAGCGTGAGCAGTTTCCAGATATGTCCGGCAGCGATGATGATGAAGTAGTAGCTGGAGAAGGCCCACAGGACGGCGCCCAGGGCTGCCATCCACGTGCGGAAGTCGAAGGCGCGCAGTAGGATGTAGAAGCCCAGCAGCATCATGAAGACGTATGATGCCATCGTGGGCAGGCCCAGCTGATATACCTTTTCGAGGCGACCTAGCGTGTCGGTACTCGGATAGGAGGGGCTCATCTGATAGGTGGGCATTCCGGAGAAGAGCGTGTTGGTCCATCGTGTGCGTTCGCCGTTATGTGTGGCGCGATAGCGCTCCATTTCCACGTTGCTGCCCACAGCCGCACTGTGGTCGTTGCCCGTGAGCACCAGCCCTTCGGTTATAGGCTGCCAGAAGTAGACCACGCTGATGGCCACAAAAAAGAGAATGGCTGCCACGTCGGGCAGAGCTTTCTGCAGATAGGTTTTCATGTTCATAATTCAGAAAGGGTGTGAGGTTCGGCTTAAAAAAGCAACTCCCCGCCTTTGCGGGGCGGGGCGAGGAGTTCGGATTGCTTGTACATGTTTCGCTTCGTAGCGGAAGGGCGTAGCAAGCGCAGTGTCTTTCGATTACTTGCGCAGGCCGAGCGCCTTCACGATGGCACGGTAGCGGTTGATGTCGCGAGACTTCAGGTAGTTGAGCAGGCTGCGGCGCTTTCCAACCAGACCCGTCAGCGCGCGCTCCGTGCTGTGGTCCTTGCGGTTCTGCTTCATGTGCTCGGTCAGATGCTTGATGCGGTGTGTGAACAGCGCAATCTGGCTCTCGGCGCTACCGGTGTCGGTGGCACCCTGACCATACTGTGCGAAAATCTCGGCTTTCTTAGCTGAATCCAAATACATAATTTTGTATTGATTTTAGTGAAACTTGTTTGTCGGACAGCAACCTCTCTCTCGGCACTGTTTCGCAAATGCGCCGCAAAGATACAAACTTTTTCTGAATCTGCAAGTCTTTCAGGCTGAAAAAATGGGTCTACGGATGTTACGAGTCGTTCTGCGTTCTGATGCACCACGTTTTTACGCTTGTCGCACCACGCTGCGAAGGCCGTCGCACCACGTTGCGTTGCCTGTCGCACCACGGTGCGTTTTTCCGAGGTGCTTTCGGTCGGGACGGTTGGGCCTTGTGCCTACTCCTCCAAGCGCCCCTCGTAGCCGATGGCATCGGCGTTGCTCGGTGTCATCCGTATGTCGGTTATCCCGTTGGGATAGACCGTCAGGCGGAAGAAATATGCGACGATGCCTTTGCGGCAGGCGAAGGTCAGTACGGGCCGTCCGCGGCGGTCACGCGATGTGTGCAGTTGCTCGATGGGTTTCTCGAAATTCAGGCCGTTCGTGTCTGGGTCGGGGATATAGGCCACGCCCAGATAGGGCAGATGGGCGCGCACCGTGTCATTCGATATGGCGAGCGAGTATCCGCTGGACACCGGACGCGGACTCCAGCGCAGCGGAATCATGTGTTCCACTTCCACCTTGAAGTCGGTGGGGTCGAACGGAGTGGATGTCGGGCTTTTCTCCTGCGAAATGGCTGCGAGGCTCCATGCGGCAAGCAGCAGTGCGATGTATCTCATGTGTATGTTCCTTTTATGAGATTAACGTTCGGCGAGCCTGTTTTAGTATATCAGCATGTCCGCGAGCGTGTTTTTTATTTCTACGACCGATTCGGACTGTTACTTTTCAGCGTGTCTGGCAAATTCTCGTTCAAAGGCTTGGCTATATTCGCGCTTTTTGTGTATTTTTGTAACGCAAATCATAATTTTAATGACCTGTAAAATGAAAAAAATCCTTTGTCTCGTGTTGCTGGCAGGTCTGACGCTCACAGCCTCAGCACAACTGAAGAACAACAAGTATCACGCCCCCATCAAGTTGGAGAAGAAATGGAAAAAGTACAATCCTGGTGAGGTTGTCTTCCGCGACCGCTCGCCGGAATCGGAGGGCTCGAAGATCTATCACGACATCATTTCCGACCCTACGCCCTACATTCAGGAGAACGCGCGCCGTGTGCTCCAGACACTCTATTTCGGTCCCAAGGACAAGAACATTCCCAAGCTGTCGCGCATCTTCTACACCATCGAGGATTATAACGGCATCAGTGAGAAATCGGGTGGTGGCGACCGAGTGGCCATCCGATACAGCACTAGATGGGTTGAGCAATGTTTCGCCAATCGCGACACCATGCGCGTCGACTACGAAACGCGCGGTGTGCTCTACCACGAACTGACGCATGCCTATCAGCTTGAACCCAAGAACTGCGGCTCGTATGGCGACGGCGGCGAGTTCTGGTGTTTCATCGAGGGCATGGCCGATGCAGTACGTCTGGCCTGCGGATGCTTCGAGCAGGACTTCCACTCGAAAGACCGTCCACGTGGCGATTCTTGGCGTCAGGGTTATCGTGTCGCAGGCTACTTCCTCTACTGGCTGCAGCTCAATAAGGACAAGAACTTCCTGCGCAAGTTCAACCGTTCGGCTGCCGAGCTGGAGACATGGTCGTGGGATGCTGCCATGAAGCATGTGCTGGGTGACAAGCCCGAAAACGGCGTGGAAGAGCTCTGGAAGGAATATCGTGCAGCGATAGGAGACTAATACAACGTCACGCAAAAGGCTCCTGAAATACCCCGGTATTGGGTGTATCTCAGGAGCCTTTTTGTATGTCTTCGGCAGTGTAACGAAGGCGAATCAGATGCCCAGAAGCCCTTTGAAGAGGAAAAACACCACGGGCACAAAAAGCGCGGGCAGCAGGTTGAGCGTCTTGCAATCCTTTATCTCCAGAATGGCCAGTCCTGAGGCAGCGATAAGCGTACCGCCCACGATGCTCATCTCGCAGAGCAGCTCGTCGGAAATGATGTTGCCGCAAAGTCGTGCAATCAAGTAGATGCTGCCTTGCCAGCAAAACAAGATGGGAGCTGCCAGCGCCATGCCGATGCCATAGGTGGCGGCCAGCACAGTGGAGGTGACGAAGTCGAGCGTGGCGTTGGTGAAGAGAAATGTATTGTCGCCCAGCAACGCACTGTTGATGGGACCCACGATGCTCAGTGTGCCGATGCAGAAGAGCAGCACCCCCGTAGATAGGCCCTGAGCCAGCGACGGAGCCTTGTCGGCAGTGGAGTTTTCGGACGGATGTCGGTCGACCAACGCCTTGAACCGCCCGTCGAGATTCAGTATCGTGCCGATGAGACCTCCGATGGCAAGGCTCAGTACGAAGAGCACCGGATAGTGGCTCTGCGGCATGTTGCGGCAGACGGCATTGAAGCCCAGAGCGAGCGAGGCCAGGCCCATGGCTGTGAACATCACTTTCTGGTACTGCGGCTTGATGCCGCGTTTCAGTACACTACCGATGCAACTGCCCAGCAGAATCGTTATCGTATTGGCTATGGTTCCTATCATGTCGAGGTTTTGATGAAGTTCAATTATGCATTATCCAAGAGGTTGACTTCGTCTTCCTCTGTTATGACTCGGCCATCCAAACAATTTCTTCAACACCCACTAACGTGGGCAGAAGCGGCAGAGCCGAGCGGATGGCGCTCGCTGTTCCATCGGTTGAGGCTCCGTGGAATTGCTCGCAAAATTACAACAAATAGTCCGTCTGTCAGCAAAAAAGGATAGATTTCTTTTGTCAGACATTTGTTTTTTCGTAATTTTGTGGCAACAAATAGCCGTTCAGGCCTAAAAACTTCATCAATGAAAAGTTGCTCATTTTCCCATTTTGTCATTCTTCAACACCCGACATTGTCGGGCAGAAGCGGCAAAGCCGAGCGCAGAGCGAAGCAAAAAGTCTCTCGCAGTCAGGAACGGAAAGAGTTATCGGTCTCCACGACTATCGAGTATGCCTGAGAATTTATAACCCATTAACCCCAATAACAAACAAATCGATGAAAAAAACATTCCTAATGGCAGCAGTTGTAGCCCTGATGGCATCCTGCTGCGGACAGAAAAAATGCAACTGCGGTTGTACAGAATGTAGCTGTTGCTCTGCAGAGGGCACCGAAGCTGTAGCTCAGGCTGCCGAGGCTCAGATTGTAGAGAACGAGCAGTACGACCTGGCTCAGCTCAAGCAAGACGACGAGGGATATTACATCCTCTTCGACGGAACCAGCCTCGACGGATGGCGTGGCTATGGTCAGGACGGCGTTCCCACAAGCTGGGAGAACGACGGTGAGAGCATCCACCTCAAAGGCTCCGGCACCGGTGAGGCACAGGCTGAAGGCGGCGGCGACCTTCTCTTCGCACACAAGTTCACCAACTTCACCCTCGAACTCGAGTACAAGATTAGCAAGGGTGGCAACTCAGGTATCTTCTACCTGGCCCAGGAAGCCAAGGACGCCAACGGCGAATACCTCCCCATCTGGCAGAGCTGCTCCGAGTATCAGGTGCTCGACAACGCCAACCACATCGATGCACAGCTGGGTGTAGACGGCAACCGTCAGGCTGCATCGCTCTACGACATGGTACCTGCCGTACCCCAGAACGCCAACCCCTTTGGCGAGTGGAACAAGGCTAAGATAGTAGTCTTCAAGGGCACAGTCATCCACTACCAGAACGACGAGAAGGTGCTCGAATATCACCTGTGGACTCCCAAGTGGAAAGAGATGCTCGACAATAGCAAGTTCTGCGAGGGCGGCGAGTTCCCCTATGCCTATGGCATGATGATTGACGAGGGTAAGGAAGGCGGATACTTCGCACTGCAGGACCACGGCGACGACGTGTGGTATCGCAACGTGCGCATCAAGGTGATGGAATAAGCCCCCACCTCGGTTTTACGAATTAAGCAAGGCGCAGTTCCCAGTCGGGGGCTGCGCCTTTTTCGTGAAGATTCGCGAAGGAGAGAAAAACGCAACGTGGTGCGTCGCTTGTCGCACCACGTTGCGTTGCTTGTCGCACCACGTTGCGTTGTCTGTCGCACTGCAGTGCGTTTTTCGTCACTCCCTCAGCCTATCGGATGTTCTTCCTGATTTTGGTGAGGTAGGCATCGAGCTTCTCCTCGCTGCGGTCGTCGATTATCTGGATGAGTTCCTTGAGCTCGGCCCGAATCTGCTCGACATGGTGCTTGGTGCGCGGGTTGAAGAGAATTTCGCGCAGCAGGGTGTCGTCCTCGGAGAGCACGCCGCGGGCTATGCCGAGGTGCCGCTTGAAGGTGGTTCCGGGCGCGTCTTGGTGCTTCATGACGGCGGAGAAGACGAAGGTGCTTACGAAGGGCACTGAGAGGCTGTAGGCCATGGCTTCGTCGTGCTCGTCGAAGGTGTATTCGTGCACATTGAGCCCGAGACGACGGTAGAGGTCGAGGAAGAAGACGCGGCCCAGATAGTCGCCTTCGCTGATGACGATGGCGTTCTCGTTGGAGAGGGCGCCCAGGTTGGCAAAGGTGGGACCGAACATCGGGTGGGTGCTCACATAGTGCATTCCCGTGGATTCGTAGAACTCCTTGAACCCGGTCTTGACGCTGCTGATGTCGCTGATGATGCAGTCTTGGTGGAGGTGGGGGATGACCTGTTGGAAGACCTCGATGGTGTACTTGAGCGTGACAGCGTTGATGACGAGGTCAGGGCGGAACTGGTCAATCTCGTCGAGGGTGGTGAAGCGCTGGGTGTTGTAGAGGAAGCGCATGCGGCGCGGGTCTATTTCGTAGACGGCGCACTCGTGGTCGAACGAGAGTACGTCGGCAAAGAAACTGCCCATCTTGCCTGCACCGAGTATGAGAATCTTCATAGCTCCTGCCACTTACTTGTTGATGATTTCCATCTGCTGACGCACACTCTCGGCGTGTATCTCTTCGTAGACGCGGCGTATGAAGGCGGGGTCCATTCCGCAGAGACTTCCCTGGGCGGCTCGTTTGGCGAGTATCTCGGAGTAGCGCTCGCGCTGTACGACGCTCATGTTGTGGTCTTTCTTGTAGAGGGCTATCTCGCGTGAGACGCGCATTCGCTTGGTGAGGAGATCCATGAGCTGGCTGTCCATCTCGTCGATTTGTTTGCGGAGTGAGACGAGGGATTCGGTCATCTCGACATTGTCACGGACGACGAGGTGCTCGAGGATAAAGTCGAGTACGTCGGGAGTTACCTGCTGCTTGGCGTCGCTCCATGCCTCGTCGGGGTTGCAGTGGCTTTCGATGATGAGCCCTTCGAAGCCCATGTCCATGGCTTGCTGGCAGAGGGGTGCGATGAGGTCGCGCCGTCCTCCGATATGGCTGGGGTCGCAGGCGATGGGCAGGTTGGTGATGCGTCGGTGCAGTTCGATGGGGAGGTGCCAGAGTGGTACGTTGCGGTAGAGTTTCTGGTCGACGCTGCTGAAGCCTCGGTGGATGGCTCCGATGCGTTTGACACCTGCACCGTTGAGTCGCAGGAGGGCACCTATCCAGAGCTCGAGGTCAGGGTTGACGGGGTTCTTGACGAAGACAGGGATGTCAGTGCCTTTCAGACTGTCGGCAAGTTCCTGGATGGCGAAGGGGTTGGCGGTGGTGCGGGCTCCTATCCAGAGGATATCGATACCAGCCTGCAGCGCGGCCTCCACGTGGCGTGGCGTGGCTACTTCGGTGGCTATGAGCATGCCCGTTTCTTCTTTCACCCGCTGGAGCCAGGGGAGTGCTTTCTCGCCTTGTCCTTCGAAGCCTCCGGGCTTGGTGCGTGGTTTCCACACTCCGGCGCGGAAGATGTGACAGCCTTTGTGGGCGAGTTCGTGGGCGGTGGTCATTACTTGTTCCTCGGTCTCGGCCGAGCAAGGTCCTGCGATGACGAAGGGGCGACGGTTGTCGCTGGGCAGGTTGAGGGGTTGAAGGTCTAAGATCATAATACTTTTATGCTTAATTCATTATTTATTTTTCTGTTTCTTTGATGCGTTGCAGCGCTTCTGCCATTTTCTGGTCTTTGGCGCAGAGGCTGATGCGGATGTATCGGGCTCCGTTGGTTCCGAAGATGAAGCCGGGTGTGATGAAGACGCGGGCTTCGTGGAGGACGCGCTCTGTGAGTTGCTCTACGTCGTCGTAGCTGTCGGGAATGCGTCCCCAGAGGAACATGCCGACTTGCTGTGGGTCGTAGGTGCAGCCGAGGGCGCGCATGATTTCCTCAGCGATGGCGCGACGGCTGGCGTATGTCTCGATGTTGGCCTGTGCGTGCCACTCGTCGGTGTTGTCGTAGGCTTTGGCTGCTGCCAGCTGCATGGGACGGAAGGTTCCGGAGTCGATGTTGGACTTGACCTTCAGTATCCATTGTATGAATGTGGCGTTGGTTGCGAGCAGACCTACTCGCCAGCCTGGCATGTTGTGGCTCTTGCTCATGGAGTTGAACTCGATGCAGCATTCCTTGGCGCGGGGCACTTGCAGGATGGAGAGCTTCTCGTCGCGGTTGAGGATGAAGGAGTAGGGATTGTCGTTGACGATGACGATGTTGTGGCGCAGTGCGAAGTCTACGAGCCGTTCGTAGGTCTCGCGGCGTGCCTTGGAACCTGTCGGCATGTGGGGATAGTTGGTCCACATGAGTTTGACGCGGCTGAGGTCGGCCTTTTCGAGGGCTTCGAAGTCGGGTTGCCAGTCGTTGTCTTGCTTCAGGTCGTAGTTTACGACTTTTGCTCCGAGCAGGGTGCTCAGGCTGGTGTAGGTGGGGTATCCGGGGTTGGGCACGAGGACTTCGTCGCCTGGATTTACGAAGGTGAGGGTCACGTGGAGGATGCCTTCCTTGCTGCCGATGAGGGGCTGAATTTCGCTGGCAGGGTCGAGGTCCACTCCGTACCATCTCTGATAGAATCGTGCCATGGCCTGACGCAGTTCGGGTGTGCCTATGGTGGGCTGATATCCGTGTGTGTCGGGTCGCTGTGCCTGTTGGCAGAGTTCGCGTATGGTTTCGTCGGAGGGTGGCATGTCGGGGCTGCCGATAGCCAGGCTGATGATGTCTTTTCCTTCGGCGTTGAGGCGGGCTACTTCTTTCAGTTTACGGCTGAAGTAGTATTCGCTCACTGTGGCCAGCCTTTGTGCGGGCTGGATTTCAAATGCTCTGTTTCCCATTTCTGTATTCGCCTAAAATTTGAAGCTCGTTCACCAGGGGTGAGATGGCGCCAACGGACTGGCGGTAGCGCTTGTAGTCGGTGAATGAGAGGTCGATGTAAAACATGTATTGCCATTCCTTTCCGATGATGGGAAGGGACTGTATCTTGGTGAGATTGATTTTGTAGAACGAGAAGATGCTGAGTATGGCGCTGAGGCTTCCTTCCTCGTGGGGGAGTGTGAAGACGAGGCTGGCCTTGTCGGTCTCCTCTGCGTGTCGCAGGTTGTCGGCCTGTTCGGGATTGCTGAGCACCAGAAAGCGTGTGAAGTTGTGTTTGTTTGTTTCGATGCCTTCCTCCAGCACCTTCATCCCGTATATTTTTGCAGCGTCTTTGTGGCAGATGGCGGCGTGTCCGTGAAGGTTTTCGCGGCTTATGTCGGCTGCGGCTCCGGCGGTGTCGGCAGTCTCCACCACCTTGAGTCCGGCGTGTCGGGACAGGAAGTCGCGGCATTGCATCAGCGCCACGGGATGAGAGTTTACCTCGGTAATGTCGGCCCAATAGTCGTCGGGCAGGCACATGATGCTGTGGCAGATGTGGAGTTTATGTTCGCCAACGATGGTAGTGCCGCTGTCGCGTAGGAGTTCGTAGTTGTGGAGCAGACTTCCGGCGATGGTGTTCTCGATGGCCACCAGCGACAGCAGGTCGCGCTCGCTCTTCATCGCTTCGAAGACATCCTCGAAAGTGTCGCAGCAGCACAGTTCTATCTCCTCCCCGGGAAAGTAGCGGTGGGCGGCGATGTCGTGGAAACTGCCTTTGATTCCTTGTATTGCTATTCGTTTCATACTCTAAAAAAAGAAGTCCCGCTTCATGGTTGAAACGGGACTTTATCGTAAAATTTTTGTTTTTTCTTTGTTTTTCTCTTACACCTATAACGACCCGTTTCACTTTATCTGCTAAAGGAAAAGTAATAATAAAAGCCGCTAAAAGAGGTGCCTCGTGTGAACATTTTTCTGTCGTTTTTTTATTTCGGCGCAAAGGTATGGAAAATTTGGCGTTCGGCAAAGAATTCTGTCGATTTTCTTATGTTTTCGACAGAAAATTGTCGTGGTCACCGGCTTTCGGGTTGTAGGTTAAAAGACGTACCACGCTTTTTGTCATGTCGCACCACGTTGCGCAGGCTGTCGCACCACGGTGCGTTGCCCGTCGCAGCACGCTGCGTTTTCCGACGGAACTACGTGCAGGAATTTACTCCTTGCAGAGGCGGTATCCGAGGTCTTCCACAGCGCGGCGTGCCTCATCCTCGTCGAAATGTCCGCGCAGACGTGCCTCGCCTTTTTCCAACGACACGCTGACATCCTCGACCCCCTCTACCGAGAGGAGCGCTCTGCGGGCGTTCTCGGCGCAGTGGTTGCAGCGCATTCCCTCTACCTTATATATAATATACTCGTCGGCGGCGCAGGCATCATCGCAACAGTGGCACGATTGATTTTGAAACCTCGGCAGATGCAGAGGCGTGAGGGCGTTCAGCAACAGGAGAATCATCAGGCAGGTGCAGACGATGTTGAACCATTCGGGACCCTCGTTGCAACATGCGGCTTTCATCACCAATCGCTGCGTGAACCATTCGGTGGGCAGCAGGTAGTCGATGCCCAGACCGAAGATGATGGCACCCGAGACGATGGAGAGCAGGTATAGCACCATGGAGCGGTTGCCGAGCACCTTGCGGATGACCAGAATGGAGGCGATGTTGCTGGCGGGACCGGCCATCAGCAGCACCAGAGCGGCGCCGGGCGTCAGACCTTTCATCATCAGTGCCACGGCGATGGGGATGCTTCCGGTGGCGCACAGATACATGGGTATGGCGAAAATCAGCACGAAGAGGATGCTGTAGAACGAGTTGCCCTGGAAGATGGCAAACCAGCTGTCGGGCACTGCGGCCGTGATGATGCCGGCCACCACCAGGCCTATCACCAGCCACTTGCCGATGTCTTCCATCATTTCCACAAAGGCGTAGGTGAAGACGCTGCATATGCTCTCCCACGTCCCCTCCGGCCTCTGCGTGCGCTTCGTGTAGTCTTCGTCCGAATCTTCCAACGCGCTCCTGCGGGCTACGATTACTTCGTCGTTGCTGTCGAAGACGTTCACCAGTGTCCCGCCAAAGAGAGCCGTCACCAGTGCAACTACGGGGCGCAGCAGGGCAAAAGGCAGTCCCATCAGGCTGTATGTGGCGATGATGCTGTCCACTCCCGTCTGCGGAGTGGCGATGAGAAACGATACCGTGGCACCACGGCTGGCTCCCTCGCGGCGCAGACCCATGGCTGTGGGCAGTACGCCGCACGAACACAAGGGCAGAGGCACCCCGAAGAGTGCAGCAAGCAGCACGGAGCGGAAGTTGCGTCTGCCCAGATATTTGATGTATAGTGTGCCGGGTACATAAACGTGCATCAGTCCCGCAAGCAGAAAACCAAGCAAGAGATAGGGCGACATCTCGTTCAACAGCCGCCAGCTTTCACGAAGTATGTTCAAAAGAAATTCCATAGTCTTTTTCTCTTTTCAGAAGCAAAGGTCGGGCTTTGCGTGTGCAACTCAGTTGCAAAGAACCTTCCCCGTACAGGGCTGGAAACTAATTCTTATGCAATTTTCGTTCCGTTGCCAGCCAAACGCCGACGGTTGTAAGTATCATTCCCACCACCGACATCCACGTGATGGGCTCGCCGAGCACGATGTGGGCTGTGATGAGCGTAACGAGCGGACTGAAGTATATCAGGTTGTTCACGCCCACTGTGCCAATCTTGCTTACAGCCAGATTCCATGCGAAGAAACAGAAGAGCCCAGCAACCAGACTCAGGAACAAGAGGTTGCCAATCACGACAGGCTCGCTCAGGATGGCCAGATAGTTTTTCGGCTGACTGTGCAGAAACATTGCCGGCAGACAGGTGACGAAGCCCCAAAAGAAGATTTTTCGTGTGATGAGAAGCGGCGAATAGCGTTGCCCCACACGGTTATAGATGAGCGAATAGAACGACCAACTCAGTCCGCAGAGGAGTGCGAGGAAATCGCCTATCGGGTTCAACTTCAGAAGAATGTGGCCGTTCATCACCACACAGAACACTCCCACCACAGCCATGACCACTCCCAGTATGAGACGGTACGTCAGCCGTGTGGTGGACTTGTAGAAGAAGGCCATCAGCAGAAGCGTAAAAAGCGGATTGATGCAGACTATCAGGCAGACGTTGGTGGAAAGGGTATAGTCGAGCGCGGTATTCTCCGTCATGAAGTAGAAACTTCCACCGGTGATGCCCAGAAGCAACATCCACAGTTCCTCACGCCAGGGGAGATGTTTCTGGCGGTGGTAGAACGCAATCAGGCACAGATAGGTCAAGGCAAAGCGGAGCAGGATGATATCCTTCGGATCAAGCCCGTGAAGCAGAAGCACCTTCGTTGATATGAAAGTGATGCCCCAGACCACAACACAGAAAAACGCCAGCAACCAGTACATCGTCAGAGCGCAGTGCGTTTATTTCGAGGAGAGTGTGGTGAGTGTAATCTCGGGCGTGGCACCGATGCGCATCGGGAGAGTTCCGCCCAGTCCGATGTTCACGTAGAGCGTCTGTTCTCCCTCGTCGTAGCGTCCGTCGCATTCGGGATAGATCCAGCGACACGGCGTGAAGCCCAGCACGCGCATTTGCAGCGCATGGGTGTGGCCGCAGAGTGTGAGTGGGATGTCGGTCCCGCCCACCACCTCATCGCGCCAGTGTGTGGGGTCGTGGGTGAGCAGGATGCGGAACATGCCCTCGGTGCCCTCCATCGCCTCCTTCAGCTTTGCACGCTGTATGGCCCGGAACGAGGCTCGGCTCTGGTTCTCCACGCCCAGGATGGCCAGACTGTCGGTGCCGCGGTGCACCACGTAATGCTCGTTCAGCAGCAGACGCCATCCCAGCGTGTCGCGTTCGTAATCGATGAGATTCTCCAACATCTCCACCCGTTCCTTGTCGGAAAGACCGCGCGCATAGGGGTCGTAGTCGTGATTTCCGAGGATGCTCACCACGCCGTCGGTGGCACGGAGCGAGGAGAGAATGTCGGTGTAGGGGAGTGCTTCGCGATAGTCGAACGAGACCAGATCGCCCGTGAAGACCACCAGGTCGGGTTGCAGCTCATTGATGCAGTCCACCACACGCTTCAGTTTCTTGGTGTGACCGTCCCAACCGCCCAGATGCAGGTCGCTGATGTGCACGATGCGATAGCCCTCGAAAGCCTTCGGAACCTGTGGCGTCGCATATTCGAAAGGCTTCACTTCGTAGAGAAAACGACCCACGAAGTGCCCGTAGCAGTACGCGGCCAGCCACAGACACATCAGCACCACGCCGGTCCAGACGAACGGGCTCCAGGGCAGGTGGACATGGAAGAGGCGCATGACGAGACGAAGCACCACATATACCAGCTGCGGAAGCACGAACAGGAGGATGGAAACGATGATGGTAAAAATGAAATATGCTTTCATAAATGAGATTTTTCGGTGTCGGAGCGAGGCCTCGCCCCGCTTTCGGGATGCAAATTTATGAATATTCCGCCGCAAAGACAAAATTTTCGGCGAAATAAAGCCGAATCAGTCCTCTGTATTCGGCATGTGACCGATTCGGTTTGAAAACACACCACGCTTTTCGGCTTGTCGCACCACGTTGCGCAGGCCGTCGCACCACGCTGCGTTGCCTGTCGCAGCACGGTGCGTTTTTCTGCGCGCTTCAGAACCGTCTCGGACCGATGGCGCAGACCCGCATCGGGATGTTATGCCTGTGCGATTTCCTCCAGCGCCCCCGTCTCCGAATCGATGATGAAACCACGCACCACGATGTCGGCCGGGACGAGCGGATGAGTCTTGATGGTCTCCACGGTGCGGCGCACAGACTCGGGCGTGTCCTTGAAACCCTCCAGCCAGTGGTGCAGGTCGATGCCACACTTGCGTATCGTCTCCAGCGTCTCATCCGTAACCCCCCGCGCAATCATTTCGTGGTGGAAATGGTCGAAACTCATGTGGCAGGCGCCGCAGTTCGAGTGGGCCACCACCATGATTTCCTCCACGCCCAGTTCATAAATCGCCACGATGAGGCTGCGCATGGCCGAGTCGAAGGCCGAGATGACCAGACCTCCCGCGTTCTTGATAATTTTGGCATCGCCGTTACGCAGTCCCAGTGCAGCAGGGAGCAGCTCCGTCAGTCGGGTGTCCATGCACGAAAGCACCGCCAGCCGCTTGTCGGGGTACTTGCTCGTCAGATACTTCTCGTAGCCCTTCTGCGCCACGAAACTCTTGTTGTAGCTGATAATCTCGTCTATCATAAGCCAATTCTCCTTAACACAGTTGTTGTCGCATGCAAAGTTAGCAATTTTTGTCGAAACAAGCATCGCCCGAGTCCCGGGAAGATTGTCGCGAAACGCCATTTTGAACGCACCACGCTGCGACACGTGTCGCACTACGTTGCGACAGCCTGCGCACTACGCTGCGACGCCCGTCGCACCACGGTGCGTTTTCGGCAGGTCTGTTGAGGGTAAAAAAGAGAGAGGGGGGAACGATGTTGTTCCTCCTCTCTCGCATGTCTGTCTGCTGGCGGAGAGACTGGACTCTCAAACTTATGTTTTCATAGAATATCACAAAATTTGTAAATACTTGTATGTTAATCATTTACAAAATCATCTAAAAATCAGAATATCACATGTAATTCTTTCCACATCACTATTTTGGGGTGTAAAATTGGGCGTAGATTTTGAATTTACACTCAGATGAATAGAGTCTTATTAATCTCAAATTCTGGTATTTGGGCTTGTTCATATGCAGTCATCTATTTTGACTGCAAAGATTCAAAAATTACCTATAACAAATCGAAAAAAATTGAGCTAAAAGATGAAAGTTTAAGAAAAAGTATTAACTTTACCGCCGATACTGAAAAATTACCAACAAAATGAACGGATATCGCCGGAATACGCATTGTAATAGAATTACTAAAGTGCCAAAATAAAAGCTATTAGATGATGAAGAAACTGATCATCTTGTTAGTGATATTTGTAGCCTGCACCAAAGACGGTGATGTCGTCTATGAATTTGACCCTGCAGATCAGGCCTCGACTCAGCCGCTCGTTACCGTCATCTACGATCCCGGCGCATTGGGCGATTTGGCCTATAATGACCTGATCTGTGAAGGCGTGGAGCGTGCGGCCAGCCGTAATGGCCTTCGTGTACGCCAGTTTTCGCCTCGCAATAGGGACGATGGGCTTACCATCCTCTCTGGTGTCATCAATCAGATGAGCAACGCCACGGAC
>CAJOLZ010000018.1 GCA_905235575.1 uncultured Bacteroidaceae bacterium
TATTATAGAAGCATAAATCTATAGGTCTGTTCTTACAAGAGAAATACACAAGGAATAACATTACTCGCGCAAATATTTTTGCGTGAGTAATGTACAAATTCGATGTATGCTGACAAAAACATATTAACTCACGCAAATAATTTTGCGTGAGTTTTGAATTCTTGAAGCTGCACTATGGGTTTCAATATAAGCTAAAACATAAACCACGCATTATAAAGAAAAAAGTCTCATAATAATAGCTTATTATTAAACTATTATTTGTATCTTTGTGGCGTAAAAGTTTATTATAGAACTATTATGGATGATATATACATGCTTGCAGATGCCATTATCCTTAATAGGATAGGTAGTCACTTGAAAGCTGTCAGGCTGAGACAGAATATCACCCAGCAGAGCCTTGCGGATACTGCAGGAGTGTCTCTGTCATCTCTGAAGAAAATTGAGAAGGGACAAATCGGCTCGTTTGATTCGTTCTTGAGAGTTCTGCGAACCTTAGGCAAACTTGATGTACTTCAGCAGTTGATTGACGAAGAACAGCTAAGCCCGAGTGAATACTATGAACTCGTCCAGTCGAAAGCTGCCAGACATTCACGGAAACGAGCAGTTGGACGGCTTGATAATAATATTGATAAGGAGGAGTTGTCATGGTAGATGTTGCGAAAGTCAGAATGTTCGGCATACCCGTTGGTATCTTTAATTGGGACGACAGATATGGAGTCGCACGATTTGAGTATGACCGAAGCTTTGTCGGTCGCGGTTTGGAGCCGTCACCTTTGATGATGCCTGTTCGGGAAGGACGGGTTTATTCCTTTGCCAATCTGGGAAAAGACACCTTTCAGGGGCTGCCTGGTATGTTGGCAGATTCACTCCCTGACACCTATGGTCGTGCTCTGTTTGACAGATGGCTGTCTCTGACGGGTCGCACAACTGGCAACCCTATTGAATCGCTCTGTTTCTTGGGAAAACGATGCATGGGGGCATTGGAGTTTGAACCAGCCATTGAAGTTTCCTATAACCAAGAAGCCAAGTTTGAGATTGACAGACTGGTAGAGGTTGCCAGAGAAGCCCTTGCGGAGAAATCCTCTTTTACCGTTAATCTGGAAGATGACAAGAAAGCAGCCGTTGCAGAGATACTGCGCTTAGGCACCTCCGCAGGTGGCCAACGGGCTAAAGCCATCATTGCTTATAATAAAGAAACAGGTGAAGTACGTTCTGGCCAAGTGGAAGCTCCTGCTGGGTTCGACTACTACCTCATCAAACTTGATGGAGTATCTGCCAAGGCTGGATTCAGAGAGACGGAGAACTATGGACGGCTGGAATATTCTTTCTACAAGTTAGCCAAGGCCTGCGGTATAGAGATGTCAGAATGTTCTCTCATTGAGGAAAACGGAAGGGCTCATTTTCTTACGAAACGCTTTGATAGAAAGAATGGGAAGAAGGTGCACATACAGACACTTTGCGGAATTGCACATTTTGATTACCAACTCCATAGGGCTTACTCATACGAGCAAGCCTTCAACGTGATGCGGGCATTACGATTGTCCTACTCAGAAGCCAAGCAAATGTTTCGTCGAATGGTGTTCAATGTCGTGATTCGCAATCAGGACGACCACACCAAGAACATCTCTTTCTTGATGGAAGAGGATGGGAAGTGGCGTCTCTCGCCTGCTTATGATATGGGCTATGCATACAATCCCAACAGCGGTTGGACCGCCACGCATCAGATGTCAATCAATGAAAAGTTCGACAATATTACCCGAGACGACCTGCTGACATTCGCTTCCAGGAATAACATCAAAGATGCGACATCCGTTATTGATGATGTTTGTGAAGCGGCTTCGCATTGGGAGGGTATAGCGAAAGATTGCGGTGTTCCACCGGCCATGATCGATGCTATTATTCCCAATATGATGCTGGGATAATAATGGAACTATACTCCCATAGAATAGAATCGGAAAAGCATTTAAAAAGATTCCGACTATAGGTCTGGAGTATTTGTGTAAACAAAAAAGGGGTTGCGTAAACAAAATTGATGCCCTCTCTAATCGAAGAGTGTCGGTTCATCGGCCGGCGGAGAGTCGGCTTACTTTTTGAAAAAAGAATCTGCAATGCCTGTTTATGGGCAATGCGGATGATGAGTATTGCGCATCTGAGTTTTAGCGGACAGCAATATAACATAAATCTTAGGAACTATGATGAACGAAAAACGCACTGTGGTGCGACGGGCGTCGAAGCGTGGTGCGGAGGCTGTCGCAACGTGGTGCGACACGTGTCGGACCGTGGTGCGTCATTTTGCACGGAATGTACGTCACTCCGGCATGTCTTGTGAGGGGTGATTGGGGATTAGTCCTCGGTGTCGGGGGCTTCCTCGGTCTGTGCTTCGGGCCAGTTTACGAGGAAGACGCGCTCGGTGGCTCGGGTGAGGGCTGTGTAGAGCCATCGGAAGTAGTCGGGCGAGAGCATCTCCTCGGTGACATAGCCTTGGTCGATGAAGACGCGCGCCCATTGTCCGCCCTGCGCCTTGTGGCACGTGACGGCATAGGAATACTTGATTTGCAGTGCGTTGTAGTATATGTCCTCGCGTATTTTCTTGGCCCGTTCGCGCTTGTCGGTCAGTTCGGGGTAGTCGTCCCAGACCTGTTGGAAGAGGCTGTCCTGCTGTGTGCGCGTGAGTGCCGGGGCTTCGCTCTGGAGGGTGTCGAGCAGCACGGTGACGTCCATTTCGCGGTTGTCGTAGTCGGGAAAACGGAGGGTGGCGTCGGCGAAACGGAACCCGTAGAAGTCGCGTTCGTGACGCACACGGCGCACCATGGCCACGTCGCCGTTGGCTATGAAAGGCATGTTGTCTTGCTGTTCCGAGAGGCCGGGCTCGCGGTTGCGCTCCGACCAGAAGTAGTTATTGCGTGCAATCATGATTTGGTCTCCTCCGGTGAGTTCTTCTTCGTAGTCGAGTATGCGTCCGCGTATGCCTTGGTTGAAGAGGTTGGCGCGTTTGTTGGAGCGTGTGATGACGACGGTTTCGTCGATGCCACACTGGTTGTATGCGTCCTCGAGGGCCTCCAGGAGGTCGGCACCGGAGATGGACTCGATGTCGGGGAAACAGGCGAGGCGCAGGCGGGGAAAAGTGTCGAAGAGTGAGGTCTGTACGAGGCGGCGCAGACGTGTGGCGTTCCAGAGGATGCCGGAGTCGGAAAGCTGGCGCACCACGTCGGTGAGGTTGCACTGGCGCACCGCGAGTCCGTAGCCCTCGAGGACGTCGGGCGAGAGTGCCGGGCTCTCGTCCTCGCCTACGGGTGGCAGCTGTGCCGTGTCGCCCACCAACATCAGCCGACAGCCTTCGCAGGAATAGACGAAGTGGACGAGGTCGTCCAGCAGCCGTCCGCTTCCGAACATGGAGCCGGGCAGTCCCTCGTTGGCTATCATCGAAGCCTCGTCGACAATAAAGAGCGTGTGTTTGTGCAGATTGACGTTGGGCTGGAAGGTCTGCATGTCGAGGAGCGATTTCTGGCGGTAGATGCGGCGATGGATGGTGTAGGCCGGAGCGGAGGCGTAGAGCGAGAAGACCTTGGCAGCGCGGCCTGTGGGTGCCAGGAGCATGACGTGCTGGCTGAGCTGCCTGAGAGTGCGCACGAAAGCACCTACGAGCGACGTTTTTCCGGTGCCGGCATACCCCGTGAGGAGGAAGAGCTCGTCGGTGGAACGCGAAAGCAGGAAATCACACCACGCATGAATGGCTTTTTGCTGCTCCAAGGTGGGTCGATGGTCAAAATTCTGCCCTATAAGGGCTTCCAAATCGGCACTAAACACAATTCTTTTGCAAAAAGTTGCCCGAAAGAGCGGTTATTTAAATAATTTATTTTACTTTTGCGATGCGAATATACAAAATAAATCTTAAATAACGACATGAAAAAGGTAACTAATGGTGTTTTGGCTGTCTGCGCGCTGGGTTTGCTCTTCATCTGCATCCGCAGCATCCGCGACACACAGAACTTCGATGCTCAGGTAGCAGCCCGCGAGTCGGTGGTAAAGGCTCGCTTGATTGAAATCCGCAGTGCGCAAGAGGCTTTCAAGGTACGCAACAATGGTGTCTATTGCGACAACTGGAACCAACTGATTGAATTTGTAAAGAATGACTCGCTGCCCAGCGTGAAGAAGCAGGGTGTGCTGAGTGACGAACAGATGGATAGGGGTCTGACCGAATCGAAGGCAGCTGCCATCGTGAACAGCGGTGACCTGGCCGCCATCAAGGAGTACGGACTGGAGAACTTCCGTCGCGACACCGTGTGGGTTTCTGTAATGGACTCGCTCTTCACCTACAATGGCTTCAACGCCGACTCGCTGCGTTACATCCCCTTCGCAGAGGGTGACACCTTCGAAATCATCGCAGTGCCCACCACAACCCGCTCGGGCACCATACTCCAGGTGATGGAGTGCAACGCACCTGACACCAGTTTCCTCAAAGGTATGGGCAAAGAGGGCAAACGCCTCATCTATAACCGCAACGAGGATGCCGAGGCCAAGGGTGCATATCCCGGCCTGAAGATTGGTGAAGCCAGCCCCAACTGGAACAACAATGCCGGCAACTGGGAGTAATTCCTTGCACACATACAGAATGTCCATCTGCGTCACCGCGGATGGATTTTCTGTTTCTATATATAATAATATAATAGGTGGACGCCCACTGCAGCACGACGTGGTGCGGCTGCACGAAGGCAACGTGGCCCACGAACTGTTGGAACAGGCACTGACACGTCCACGGCTGACCGACTATAGCTTCACACAGGTGGAGCTGGTGGCCGACACACCTGCCACGTGGCTGCCGCTCGAGGACTTCCGCAGCAGCGACGTGCATGCCCTGTACAAACTGAACTTTCCGCGCAGCGAAACAAAAAACAGCGAGGAACACTACGAGATAGTGCCCTCGCTGGAAGCCGTCGTGCTCTTCTCTCTCGACGAGCAAATAAGGGAAACCGTCGTGAGTCTCTACCCCGAAGCACAACTGCGCAGCCGACAGAGCCTGCTGCTGGAGGACGCATTGGAACACGTGCGCCACACACGCGGCAACGCCCGGCAGTGTCATGCCTACGTGGAAGAGGACTCCCTGCTGCTGTGCATTTTCCAGCAGAAGAAACTCTTGTTCGTGTGCTCCTACGAGGCCCGTTACGACGCCGACCGCCTTTACTATCTGCTCTCGGCATGGAAGAGCCTGCAGATGGACACGACGAAAGACCACTGCCACCTGCACGGAGCCTCGGACACGCTGCAGGTCGACGTGGAACGCTTCATCAAGAACACCGAAAGCGAAGACTGACCGAACGATGCGCGTTATCACAGGAAAATACCGCGGACGACATTTCGACGTGCCACGCACCTTCAAGGCGCGTCCGACGACAGACTTTGCAAAGGAGAATCTGTTCAATGTTCTGAACGGATATATTGACTTCGACGAGGGACCTACGGCACTCGACCTCTTCTCGGGCACGGGAAGCATCACGCTCGAACTGCTGAGCCGAGGATGCAGCCGCGTGGTTGCCGTGGAAAAAGACCCGTTGCACTACAGTTTCATACGCTCTTTCGTAGAAAAACTCGGTGACAAGGCTGCCGACCCGGTGCGTGCCGACGTGTTCCGCTTTCTGGAGCGATGCCGCGAACAATTCGACTTCATCTTTGCCGACCCGCCCTATACGTTGCAGGAACTGGAACAGCTGCCCGACCTCGTCATGGGGCATAACAGGCTGAAGCCCGACGGCATCTTCGTGCTCGAACACGGCAAGACACAAGATTTCTCGACCCACCCCTGCTTCGTGGAACACCGCGCATACGGCAGCGTGAACTTCTCCTTCTTCAGAGAGTAAGCCCAATTTTTCGGTATAATGCCCTTTTCGGACTAAAACGCAGCGTGGTGCGATGGCTGTCGCACTGTGGTGCGTCGGACTGCGCAACGTGGTGCGACAGCGAGAAAAGCGCACTGCGTGAAATCCAGATGGAGATACGGACAAACTAAAGCTGAACACAAACAACAATCCCCGCTCCTCACCAAACGTGAGAAACGGGGATTGCTCGTTATGAGAAAGTCAGTCGGTCTTATCTGCGACCACCGCCCCATCCGCCGGGACCACCAAAGCCGCCCCATCCGCCGGGACCCATATCGTTGCGCGCCTGACGGCTGCCCATGAGATTCAGACGATACATGAAACGCACCATCACATAGCTGTGGATGGCATTGTTCCACGAGTCAGTACGCTGGAAGGCGCTGATGTTACGGCTGATGTTGCTGCGCTCACGCAGGATGTCAAACCATTGTACGCTGACTGTGGCAGCCTTGCCCTTGAGGAAGTTCTGGCTGATCTGCGCATTCCAGATGAGTTCGTTGGTGTTCATCGAAGCATCGTCATATCCACGACGGCTCTGCTGGCTGATGTCGGAACTGAAACTTGTTCCCCACGGAGCATTGATAACCACGTTTCCACCATAGTTGAACGACCACGTGTCCATGTTCGCATTCTGCTGAATATCGTTGCGGGCATGCGAATAGTTGAAGCCTCCGTTAACACCTATCTCCATTATGTCGTTGCGGTAGTTCAGGCGCATCCATTCACCCACGTTCGTATTCTTGGTTACGGACTTCGTCAACGGAGTATTACGGAAGATACGGTCCATGTTCACCGAACCATCGGGATTATAGATATTACCCCACGAGGAACCATCGCTGTTGCTGCTCATGTAACCCACGTTGTGGTTGTAGTTCAGGTTGATGCCATTGTTGATATTGAAGAGCTTCTTTGCGCCCAGCGCAGAGTTGAAGTTCAAGTTTCCCCACGAGCCCCAGTTGCCATTGATGTTCATCGGGCGCGAGTAGCGTGTACCCGTCTCTGTGTTATATATGGTGGCATTCGAGATGCTGTTCTTCGTCTGGTTGAACGATGCGTTGACACTCCAACCCATCTGCAATGTGGGGATATAATTATTGTAGAAAACATTGAAGTCGTTCTGCCAACTGCTGCGCAGGCCGGCGTTACCCGTGCTGATGTACAGAGGGTCGCTGTTGTCCACAACCTCAAGCAAACTGGTGATGTTCGGTTGCTGCATACGTCCGTTGAAGCGCAAGCGTATTTCTCCTGTATTGTACTTCCAGCGATAATCAATACGCGGAGCCCAGTTGAAGGTGTGGCGCACCACCGTTGTGTCCAGCAGATTGCGTTCATAGTCGAGGTGCGTAGTCTGCGGCTGGAAGTTAACACCAAGGCTCAGGAGATTGCCTCCGTCCATGAATCGTAGCATCAAGGATGCGTCTTGGTTATAAGTACGATAGGTAGAGTATACGCTGTTCTCAAGGTTGCGGATGTATTCGAGGCTGTCAAGTCCGGGTATATAGCCCAAATAGAGTTGTTCAGCAGTGTACTGACCGGGGAATTTGGTCAGCAGACTGTCAATGCTGTACATACTACGGTCGTTGTCATCGTAGCTATATTGGAACTGGTAGCTTGCCTGCAGGTTAAGCGGGCCAAGGATGGGTTCGGTGTAACTCAGTCTTGCACGGCCGTCGTATCTCGTAGTGGGCGACGGGATGTACTGGTTTGTGAAATCGGTACGGTGCTGCTGGTAGTAGTTAATTTCGTTGCGGCTGAATTGAGTGTTTTCGTTTTCAGAATAACTTCCACCTCCGTCGAATGTCAGGTTACGACCAGGCTTACCTAGGCGACGATTCACCTGTAACCTACCATCCACGTTGGTACCGTTTCCATTGTTTTTGCTGGTACGCACCTGGTCGTTCACAGCAATGCTGTCTCGCACGTCCTTATACTCGGGTTTTAAATAATCCTCGAGTGGGTTTTCCATATACTCATAAGGATCTTGGTTGAAGGTCACAGACATACTTTCACTGTGTCCATGCGATTCGCTGTGCGAGAAACTGGGATTGAAGATAATGCTTGTCGCCGAATCGGGGAACCATTCAAAGCGGAAACGCGAGTTCACATTCGAGTTCGAGTTGATGCTGTGGTTCATGTTGTTCGAGAATGTCGAGTTGACATTATCCAGGAACATCTCACTGTTCGTTCTTGATAGCGAACTGCTGCGCCGATGGTTGAAAGACACATTACCGCCCACTTTCAGTAAGCCAGCCGAATAATCGGGTTTGTCATTCTGCCAACTGAAGTTCGCTCCGGCCATTTGGCTGCTGACGACTCCTCCGCCACCACCAAAGCCACCTCGGCCACCACCGCCGGGGAATCCACGGTCGTTCACATTGTTGCTGGACCCAATCAGAGCAAACTGGAAGTTATCCATGAAGCGACTTATCATGGCCTGGCCAGAATAACGGTCCTCGGAACCGTAGCCCACGTTGGTGTTGATTATCCATCCTTCCTTCATGCCTTTCTGAAGCGTAAGGTCGAGCACCGTCTGCTCCTCTCCGTCCTCAATACCGGTGATGCGGGTGTAGTCGCTCTTCTTGTCGTAAGCCTTCAGTTTCTTAATCATCTTCGAGGTCAGGTTCTTGGTCGTCATCTTAGTGTCGCCCTCAAAGAAATCTTTTCCCTCGACAAGAATTCTGGTCACGCTCTTGCCGTTAATCTTGATATTACCGTCATCGTCCACTTCGGCACCTGGCAGTTTCTTCACCAGTTCCTCTAGTGTGGAGCCTTCGGGCATACGGAATGCATCGGCATTATACACAAAGGTGTCGGCTTTCATCTCCATCTGAGAGAGTTTTCCAACCACCTCTGCTTCCTGCATCAACTTGGAGTCCTCGTATATCGAAATGGTGCCCATGTTGATGTCCGGAGTCTTTTTAGTGAGCGTCAGGTTCTTGTAAACGGTCCGATAGCCTACAAAACTCACTCGCATGATATACGTACCGTCTTTCACTGACGGCAACTTGAACTTTCCGTCCACATCGGTTGTCACAGCGGCTGCCCGTGCGCTGTCTTTTGGAGTCAGCAGTGCGACTGTGGCACCTGGCATCGACTCTTCAGTGGAGCCGTCCTCCACTACTCCACTCACGGTTATCTTCTGCGCCCATATCATGGCGGGGCACACGCACATCATCACTAAGGTAGCTAAATTCCTCTTCATTTATTTGGAGATAATTTCTGATTATTCTTTCAACTGCCCGAAGGCAAACACCGCTTCTCTGATTTAGATTTGGGGCAAGGGTTTAACTTCGGGGTGCAAAGTTATCATTTTTTTCACTTCTTTTAGTATTTCTCAATACCTTTTCTACCCTTTTCAGCCAACTTTGCCCTGCCAAAAAGGAATTTCTTTGGAGCAAAAGAGTGTTATTCGCGAATTTTATCTACTTTTGCGTCTGTTATGAACGAAGTTATCATCTGTCGGAATCTGGAAGGGGACCTCACCGCCGCCCTTTCCCGTGTGAACTACGACCGTTTGTTTGTGCTCACCGACGAGCACACCATCAGTTTCTGCTGGCCTATCATTTCCGATTGGAAATGCATGCAGGGCGCACAACTCATCACCATCGGAGCCACCGACGAGCACAAGACGCTGGAGACGCTCGCCTCGGTATGGACCTCGCTGCAGCAGGGAGGAGCCACACGACACAGCCTGCTCGTGAATCTGGGCGGAGGCATGGTCACCGATCTGGGCGGTTTCGCTGCCAGCACTTTCAAGCGCGGTTTCCCCTACATCAACATCCCCACCACCCTGCTCAGTATGGTGGATGCCAGCGTAGGAGGCAAGACAGGCATCAACTTCGGAGGACTGAAAAACGAGATTGGTGTTTTCAGTAAGCCCGATTCCGTTTTGCTCGACACACGTTTCCTTGCCACACTTGACCATCCCAACCTGCTCTCGGGCTATGCCGAGATGCTCAAGCACGGCCTCATCAGCGACGAAGAACAATGGGCACGTCTCATGCGATTCAGTCTTGAAGACATCAACTACGATGAACTTCAGCAGATGGTAGCCGACAGTGTTGCCGTCAAGGAGCGCATTGTCACCGAAGACCCCACCGAACGAGGTATCCGCAAGGCGCTCAATCTGGGTCACACCGTGGGACATGCTTTCGAGAGTCTGGCGCTGGCCGAGTCGCGGCCCGTACTTCACGGATATGCCGTGGCATGGGGCCTGGTATGCGAGCTCTACCTGAGCTGTCGTCTGACAGGTTTTCCCAAGGAACGCCTGCAGCAGACGCTGCAATTCATACGCGAGCACTACGGCACATTCCTTTTCGATTGCAAGAAATATGACACGCTCTACACGCTGATGACCCACGACAAGAAGAATCAGGCGGGGCGCATCAACTTCACACTGCTGGCTGCCATCGGAGACATTCGTATCAACCAGACAGCAACGAAGGAGGAAATCGTCGATTCGCTCGATTTCTTTCGCGACAGCATGGGCGGATGATTGTCGGTAAAAGACGAAAAAATGTTAATAATTTAAGGCAAACAAAGTTTTTCGGTATTTTAGTTCTGATTGTTTCGACAGAAAAACATATCTTTGTCAGGAAGTTATCCCACTTACATACAACTAACTGCGCAATTCTACATCCAAAACTAACACAAAAGACACATTATGAAAAAGATTCTACTCATTTTTTCTGCTGTGCTGGTGTTCTGCACCGAGCAGGCAACAGCCCAAGGCATCATCATCCGGCACACGGACGGAGAGCTGTCTCTCGAGCGCACTCCTAACGTGGAGGAAATCATCGTAGTGCCTGAGGCCAACACCTTTGTCTTCGGCAAGTGGTATCTGGGTTGGTGGCAGAACACCGCAACAAGTCCCGCCACCAATATCAGCTTCGACGGCACCGAATACATGACCTTTGCCGGCACCGAACTCATTTGGGGCGGCCGTACGTCGAAGCCAGACACCTATACCCTCTCGTTCTCCGGCACGACCGGCAACAACCCCTTCTTCCGTGCCAGGGGCAAGAACGGGACCTCGGGTTCCTTTACATGGTATATCACCAAGCAGACCGACGATCAATTGATTCTGAAAGATGGCAATGTTTACCGCTACTTCTACAAGACGAAGGAATTGGCCGCCGACGTGCTGATGGATCCCAGTCACACCGAGACCAAAAACATCACAAACATTAACAAATACCAGTCGGGCAGCAGCAACAGTTCAAAGACCCCCATGGGTCGTCACTTCGAGGACGGACACAAGACCACCGACGATGACCGCACATGGCTGGCCGACCCCACCCAAGAGCCCAACACCGTGGCAAGCCTGACACAATGGGTGGCCAAGACCGTGAACCTCTATCCCTACGGTGACCCACAGCCCGCCGACGTCAACCAGCACGCTATCGGTGACTGCTGTGCCTGCGCAGTATTCGCATCCTTTGCCTATCTCTACCCCGACTTCATCAAGCACATCATCACCGACAACGGCAACAAGACCTACACCGTGGCCATGTACGACCCCGCCGGGCAGCCCGTGGACGTATGTGTGTCGAACAAAATCCTGTGTGACAAGAACGGAAATATCGGTCAGGTCACGGGAAAGAACAACGTCGTGACGTGGGCCACCATACTGGAGAAGGCACTCATCAAGTGGCAGACCATCTACAAGGAGGACCCGGGAGTTGAGGGTATCGGCACCGAAAACGTATCACCCCTCTTCACGGGCAACGGCGACAGCTTCGCCTTCTCGCCCAACTCGCTTTACACCAGCGAGCTGAAGACCGCCATCGAATACTACCTGGGCCAGGGATACATCTGTGTGGGTGGATTCAACAAGGCCGACCTCATGTGCGGAACGCTCAAGACCGTCACAGGCCATGCCTTCACCTACATGCTCTCCACCCAGGACAGCTCCATCTTTGGCATGCGTAACCCCTGGGGTATCGGCGACAACCACGAGGACGGCGTACTGGAGATTCCCAACAACCGACTCATCGTGCAGACCATCGACGCGCGCATCGTAAGTCCGGGCGCCGCTGCTCCCTACCTGCGTCAGGATCTGCTGCCCTACACACCGCCTGCCTACGTGCGCATGGCCACCGATCTGGGCGTAGCTCCTCGTCTGTTGAACCGACATGTTGAAAACCCTAACGAAGAGACTGAATTATGGTAAGACGCATCCTGTTCATCATCTGCCTGCTGGGTGGCTGTCTGACGGCGGCGGCCCAACAGAGCCTCAATCTGTATACCACCACCAGCGGTGTGGTCACCTTCACTTTCGAGCAGACACCCAAGGTCACCTTCCCCGAGACCGACATCATCCGTGTTGCCACAGACGACGTCACCGTGGAGTTTCCCTTCGCCGAAGTGGAGAAGATTACCTTCGAAGACGGAGTGACTGCCGTGGAGAGTATACGCATGAGCAACGAGAAAGCGCAGATACTCATATACGACATCGCCGGCCGTCTGGTGCGCCGTTCCACCTCGCAGAAAGGCAGCGCCACTGCCGAGATATCCACGCTGCCCGCCGGTACATACGTGGTACGCGACGGTACACGCTCGTATAAGATAACGAAACGGTAACCGCAAAAACGCGGATATATAAAGTCCATTGAAGCCCGTGGCACCACACTGCCACGGGCTTCTTTTTTGGCATCTCAGGAAACGCACTGCGGTGCGACGCCCGACGCACCACGTTGCGACAGCCTGCGCACCACGTTGCGACGCGTGTCGCAGCGTGGTGCGTTTTTTTTCCGTCTCCAAAGCACATTTGTTTCCATTTTGCTTGTTTGGACAAAAAAATCTCAGTAACTTTGCGAAGAAACTTAAACAAATAACACCTATGAAATACCGTTTCTTAACTTTCGTGAGCCTCGTTCTGTTGGCTCTGAGCGCAATGGCCGAAGGCCGCGCAAAGTATGTGTTTTATTTCATTGGCGACGGCATGGGCGTCAATCAGGTAAACTGCGCCGAGACCTATCTGGGCGCGCTGGAAGGCCGCATCGGCATCAAGGAACTCTGCTTCCCGAGTTTCCCTTATGCTGCATACGTGAACACGCAGAGCGCTACGAACGGCGTCACCGACTCGGCGGCAGGCGGTACGGCACTGGCCTGCGGACATAAGACGAAGAACGGTGCCGAGGGCGTGCTGAAAGACCTAGAGACCCCCGTCACCTCCATTGCTGACTGGGCCCACGCCGCAGGAGCCGCCGTGGGCATCACCACCACCGTGACGGTGGACCACGCCACCCCCGCTGCCTTCTATGCACACGTGGCGAACCGCAACCAGAACTACGAAATCGGCACGCAGCTGACAAAGAGCGACTTTGAATTCTTCGCCGGCTCCGACTTCTCCACCGTTGCCAATCCCACGACCGGCGGCCCCGACCTCTATCAGCAGGCCAAGGACAACGGCTTCACCATCAGTCGCGGATACAAGGACTTCCAGAAGAAGGCCAAGAAATCCCAGAAGATGATTCTGCTGCAGAGCGAGGAAGCCAACAAGATCGACCGCGCTTCCATCCCCTATGCCATCGACCGCACGAAGGACGACCTCACCCTGAGCGACATCACACGCGCCGGCATCAACTATCTGATGAGCAAGCAGGGCGAGAAGAATGGCTTCTTCATGATGATAGAAGGCGGCAAGATTGACTTTGCATGCCACGCCAACGAGACGACATTCATCACCGAACTCATCGACATGGACGACGCAGTGAAGGTGGCCTACGAGTTCTATCAGCAGCACCCCGACGAGACACTCATCGTCGTGACCGCCGACCACGAGACGGGCGGACTGGTGTTGGGCCGCGGCTCGTACAACCTGCACCTGGACATCCTGGCACACCAGCGCATGAGCATCGTCAAGCTGGGCCGCGAACTGCACAAGCTGCACGAGAAATACGGCGACCGCTACAACTGGGACGTGGTGAAGAGCTTCCTCACCGAGAACTTCGGCTTCTGGGACAAGGTTGAACTGACCGAGAACCAGACACGCCAGCTGGAACGCGCATTCGAGAAGATTATGGCCGGCAAGGGCGAGAGCACCAGAAGCCTCTATCAGAAGGATGACGAACTGGCACAGAACGTGAAGAACATCCTGAGCGAGAACGCTCGCCTCTCATGGGCATCGGGCGGCCACAGCAACGGCTACGTGCCCTGCTTTGCCATCGGTGCAGGAGCTGAACTCTACCAGGGACGCATCGACAACACCGAGATACCGAAGCGCATGGCCAAGGCTGCCGGGTGGGAGATTACCGAATACAAGAAATAAGTTCATGAAAGGACTTTCACCAACGAACAAGCCCATCTTCTCCAGCCGGAGGGGATGGGCTTTCTGCTTGCTTCTCTGGTGCATGGCGATGCCGATATGCGCGCAGAACGACCCTACGCAGGTGATGCTGGCCGACCCCTACATACTGGTGGAAGACGGGACATACTATGCCTATGGCACACACTCCGCAGACGGCATCGAGTGTTACACCTCTCACGACCTGCGCAACTGGACCTTCCGCGGACTGGCGCTCCACAAGGACAACACCACCGAGAGCCGCTGGTTCTGGGCACCCGAAGTGTATCATTTCGGCAAGAAATACTATATGTATTACTCGGGAAACGAACACCTCTACGTGGCGGTGGCCGATTCGCCGCTGGGTCCTTTCCGTCAGCACGGCGGGCGGATGATGGCAAACACGCTGGGCGATCAGTTCTGCATCGACTCGTCAATCTGTTTCGACGACGAGGGGTCGCCCTGGATGTTCTTCGTGCGCAACGACGACGGCAACTGCATCTGGCAAGTGAAACTCGAAAGTGACTACATGACGCCCATACCCTCCACGCTGCAGAAGTGCATTGCCGTGAGCGCCGAATGGGAGGACATCTGGCCACGCGTAAACGAGGGTCCGAACGTGGTGAAGCACCGAGGCATGTATTACCTGACCTACTCGGCCAACAGCTACGAGAGTCCCGACTACGCCGTGGGCTATGCCACCTCGCGCAGCATCACGGGACCGTGGGTGAAGTATGAGGGGAACCCCATCCTGCGCCGCGCCGGCGGACTGGTGGGCACTGGTCACCATTCGCTCTTCAAGGACCGGAAAGGTCGGCTGCGCATCGTGTTCCATTCCCACTTCTCGACACAGCAGATTCACAACCGACGCATGTTCATCGGCTCTGCCAAGTTCCGTGGGAAACGGCTACAGATAAACGACAAGTCGTTCATCCGACCTGCGCTGGTGGAATAATTACGGAATAATACGTTTATTGCTCACGAGAGACTACTCCGTGCGCGTCATGCAGGCCGCAAGTTGTTCGAGCCACTTGCGGTCTGTTTCGTCGAAAGTGGAGAGGTGTTCGCTGTCGATATCCAACACAGCCACCACCCTGCCCTCGCGCACGAGCGGCACCACGATTTCGCTTTTCGAAGCCGATGAGCACGCGATGTGTCCGGGGAAGAGGTGCACGTCGGGCACCACTTGCGTCTGGCACCTGTCCCATGCCGTACCGCACACGCCGCGGCCACGTCGGATGCGCGTGCATGCCACCGGTCCCTGAAAAGGTCCCAGCACCAATTCGTCGCCCTCGACACGATAGAAACCCGTCCACCAGAAATGGAACGTCTCGTGCAGCACCGCCGCCACGTTGGCCATGCGTGCTATCTGGTCGGTCTCTCCCTCGAGCAATGCCTCAATCTGTGGCAGCAGCATCGCGTATTGCTCCTCCTTGCTGCCTGTCGTTTTCTTCAGATGTTCCATACATTCGGCTGTGTCTTTCGTGCAAAGATACATATTTTCGACGAACAATTCCGAATCGCGAAGGGTATTTTGTTCGCACGAAGCACGTATTCGTAAACTTTTCGGAAGATTAAGGGCAAAACATCTCTGTGAGGGGTGCGCAAAAAAGCAGTGAGGGAAGATGAGTTTCTGTGTGTTGCGATGAGGGGGGCGGATGGGACGAGGAATAAGTGCTTGATAATCAAGAGTCGCAAAAAGTGCGTTCCGTGTCACGCGACGGAATTTTCTGCGCAGGAAAACGCTTCACGGGAAAACGCAACGTGGTGCGATGCCTGTCGCAACATGGTACGTCGGCCGACGAAACGCGCAGAAAAGACTAAAAGCAAACTTCGCTCCGAAATAGGGAACGAAAAGTGTAAACAAAAAATCTGTGATTTCGTTATTTACAGAAAGAGCATGCACGGCGCATACGTCTCACGAATATCCGCGGCGATACTTCTCCTCGTCGTGGTCGTCGAGCATCGAGAGATAGCTCTGGTAGCGGCTGAGGGCGATGCGCCCCTCGTCCACGGCAGTGAGCACGGCACAGCCGGGTTCGTGGGTGTGGGTGCAGTTTCCGAAGCGGCAGTCGGCACCCACGCTGAAGATTTCGCGGAAGAAGTGCGAAACCTCGTCGCGCTCCATGTTGAAGGTGCCGAAGCCCTTGATTCCCGGAGTGTCGATGAGCGAGCCTCCCTCGGGCAAGAAATACATTTGCGAGAAGGTGGTGGTGTGCATCCCCGTGTCGTGGGCAGCGCTTATCTCGGCCGTCCGCGCGTCGGCCTCGGGCATGAGTGCGTTGAGCAGCGTGCTCTTGCCCACTCCGCTGTTTCCGCAGAGCAGCGAGACACGTCCCTGCAGGGCAGTGCGCACCTCGGTAAGCCCCTCGCCGAGCGTGGCGCTGCAGGCGAGACACTGGTAGGAGAGGCCCCGATAGAGCTCGCTGAGAGAACGAAGTGTGGAGAGCTCGGCCTCGCCGTAAAGGTCAATCTTGTTGAACAGAAGCAGGACGGGCACACGGTAGGCCTCGGCTGTGGCCAGGAAACGGTCGATGAAGATGGTGCTCGTCTCGGGATGAGCCACGGTGACGAGCAGCACGGCCAGGTCCACGTTGGCAGCGATGATGTGGCTCTGCTTGGAGAGGTTGGAAGCGCGGCGAATGATATAGTTGGTGCGTGGCAGAATCTCCTCGATGAGCGCAGTGGAGCCGTCGGGACCGGGGATAATGCGCACACGGTCGCCTACAGCCACGGGGTTGGTGCTGCGTATGCCGCGCAGGCGGAAATTACCTTTTACCTTAGAATAAAAAAGCTGGTCGTCGTCCGTGCGGACAACGTACCAGCTTCCTGTATTTCGTACAACAAGACCTGTCATCAAGCAGATGCAGTATGAGATGGCCTATGGCCTACACGGTCATAATCTCCTTTTCCTTGGCCGCAAGCACCTCTTCGATTTTCTTAATATACTTGTCGTGCGACTTCTGGAGTTTCTCCTCGGCATCCTTCTCGTTGTCTTCCGAGAGTCCGTCCTTGATGGCCTTCTTGAGCTTGTCGATGACGTCGCGGCGTGTGTTTCGTACACTCACCTTGGCCTGCTCGCTCTCCTTGCTACACTGCTTCACCAACTGCTTACGTCGTTCCTCGGTGAGTGGCGGAATGCCGAGACGAATGATTTCGCCGTTATTTTCGGGCATGATGCCGAGGTCGCTGTCGATAATGGCCTTCTCGATGACACGGAACATGCTCTTGTCCCAAGGCTTGATGGCAATGGTGCGCGCATCGGGGGTGGTGACGGACGCCACGTTCGAGATGGGGCCCATCGAGCCGTAGTTGTCCACGCGGATGCCGTCGAGAATCTTGATGTTGGCCTTTCCGGCACGAATGCGTGCCAACGTCTCCTCGAGATACATCACGGATTCTTCCATTTTCTCCTCGGCTGCGGAGAGAGTGTCTTTCACATCAATCATAATGCTTAGCTTTTACTTTTTCAAATTGTTATTAATTCCTAAATCCTTGAACAAAAGTAAGAGTTTCTTCCGAAAAAAACAAAATTTACGTCGTCATTTATCATTTTTTCTATATCTTTGCGACTCAGAATCGAGTTTTTCATGGAGATTGACCAGAAAATAGCTGAACTGCTGGCGCGTTTGACCCCCATCACGCTTGAAGAGATGTCTGGGATTCGACTTATGAACCGAACGGACACAAAGTTCGTGACAAATAAGGAGAATCTGGCGCGTCTGTTGGAGCTGACGCAAGGGAAATACTATGCGCAGTCAATAGATGGTAGCAAGGTGGCCAACTACATGACTACGTATTGGGACACCGAAGGACACCGCTTCTACCTGGAACACCACAACGGACGTGTACCCCGTCAGAAAGTACGCGTGAGGACATACCTCGACAGCAATCTGACGTTTCTGGAAGTGAAGACGAAGAACAATCACGGACGTACGAAGAAGAAACGCGTGGAAGTCCCCAATCAGGAAATCACCGGTGAAAACGGAAACGAAGAGTTCCTGCAAAACCTGACGCACATCGGCATGGACGACATACACCCCATCGTGCGCAACAAGTTCCACCGCATCACGCTGGTGAACTATGGCAAGACAGAACGCCTGACCATCGACTACGACGTGCAGTTCCACAACATAGAGACAAGCTGCGATGCCAACACAGGACAGCTCGTAATCATAGAGCTGAAGCGTGACGGAAACGTATACAGCCCGATATTGGAGATTCTGCGCCAACTGCGCATCAAGCCTTCGGGCTTCAGCAAATACTGCATCGGCAATGTCATGACGAACAAGAATATCAAGCAAAACGTGTTCAAGCAGAAACTTGTAAGAATCAGAAAGCTATCGAAAGAAAACCTAAATTAACAACATAAAAAGACAACATGGACATTTCACAACTCAACTATGACATGGGTCAACTCATAGGTGTAACTCTTTTCGACCCGCAACACTTCACCTCGCTGCTCATCCGTGCAGCCATCAACCTTATCGTCGTATTCATCATCGCACGCTGCTTCTATTTCCCCCGCAGCCACCGCCGCGACTATATGTTCATCTTCATTCTGATGTCCATGAGCATCTTCCTGCTGGTTACGCTGATGGAGGGCGACGGCATGAACATAGGCGCAGCAATGGGACTGTTTGCCATCTTCGGCATCATGCGCTTCAGGACCGAAGCCGTTCCCATCCGTGAAATGACCTACCTGTTCATGCTCATTGCACTGAGCGTGGTGAACGCCCTGGCACGTGCCGAATATCACCCGAAGGCCGACTACTGGGACGGCGTAGGTGTGGTGACCATCCTCTTCGTGAACCTCATGTTCATCGTCATGGCATGGCGTTTCGAAAAGAGCAAACTGGTACGCACCAACTGCAGTAAATATATCCGCTATGACAACATCGCACTCATAGCACCCGAGAAGCGCGAGGAGATGAAGGCCGACCTGGAGAAACGCACAGGATTGAAAATCATCCACATCGAAATCGGCATGGTTGACTTCCTGAAAGACTGCTGCCTCGTACACATCTACTACGATGAACCGCTTGACCGCGGAAACAGCATCGAGGCCATGACAAAGATGCCGCGCGTCTGAGAGGTACGGGACGAAAAAGAAAATGTAACCGAATCGTAACCACAATTCGAACGTCCACACTCCAGAATTTTCTTAACTTTGTCTCGAAATTATTAACGTAAAGTAAGATAAGAAAAAATGAAACAGAACCGGATTATATTTCTCGTGCTTTTCATGCTCAGCACCATGAGCGCGTGGAGCGAGGATCGCTTCGGAAACTGGGCAGAGATAAACCTCGAGAAAGATCTCGGCGCAGCAAAGAAATGGACATTAGGCGTCGGAACCGAGATGCGTGCTCAGGAAAAAGACCGCTGGAGCATCGGCGCCAGCCTAGGCTACAAACCTATCAAATACCTGAAACTGGAGGCTTCGTACAACTTCCTCTATCTCTACCGACCCGAGAACCGCCGCGAACATTACAAGGACGACATCGAGATCGAAGATAACTGGAACGGATATAACGAACGTGAGGACTACTGGTCGCCGCGCCACAGAGTAAACTTCTCAGCTACGGGAACCGTGAAATTGTGGAAATGGCTGCGCATCTCGGTACGCGAGCGTTACCAGTACACCCACACCACGGAAAGCACCGCTGACGACCTGAAATACCGCTACAACAAAGTTTACAACGGAGACGGAGAGTTTGTCGGATACGAACTGAGAGAGGGTTATCCCGAGAGTGAGATAGATACTTTGGGCAATTCCGACGAACACATGCTGCGCAGCCGCCTCAAGCTGGCCGTAGACAAAAAAGGATGGAAGTTCTCACCTTTCATTTCCGTCGAATTCCATAACAGTCTGAAAAGCGGGCACGACCTCAATCTCGAGAGCATCCGTCCGAGCATCGGTTCGTCATACAAATTCAACAAGCACAACGAGATTACACTGGCCTACATACTCACAGCCGACATACACGACAACGAGGCACCCTTCAAACGAGTACACGACCGATTACACGCATTCAACATAGCATATAACTATAAATTTTGAAGATTATGAAGTGCAGAATGATACTCGCCTTCATGCTGGCTGCCGTAATGCAACAGGCGCTGGCTGACGATTACAACACACTGACGGTGAAGACAAACACCACCGAAGAAGACATCACACTGAGCATCGTGCAGAAAATTACTTTCAGCACAACCGAAGCCACCGTGCATACCACCGACGGCAACTATACTTATGCGCTGAGCGAACTGGACAAGATGACGTTTGCAAGCAAGGCCACAGCCATCAAGCAACTGCCTGAACAGGCCGAGGGACTTGTCTATGAAAGTGGTAAGCTGAAAGTGTCAAAGAGCGGTACACTGCGTATATACAATGCCAACGGAACGCTTATACGCATTGCCAACGTCACAGGGCAAGGTGGCCAGGTGGACCTCACTTCCCTGCCCAAAGGGCTTTATATCGTAAGCCATGGCAAACAGAACATAAAGATTCTAAAGTAAGACTGACATGAAAAAGATTCTGTTTACCATTTTGATGCTGGCTGGTTTGACCAACGCATCAGCACAGCGTTTCATGCGCATCTGGCAGAATGACGAAAGCACTCGCGTAAATCTGCAAGACATCGTTTACTCGAACAACGGAACACGTCTTACCGTGGACGGCACGACCTATCAGACTGCCGACATTGACAGTATCACCATCGTAAAGCAGGTGAACGTCATCTACGACGGCAACACTGCAACCGTGGACCTCGGCAACGCCACCGACATCACTTACCAGATTGATGGCGCACACGTCACCTTGACCAACACGAACACCACCGAGGAGATGGAAGTGGAACTGAGCGGTACAAGCAACGACGGTTCGTTCACCTATGTGGGCAGTTACAAATGCAAGATACACCTGAGTGGCGTGAACCTGACCTCCACCCGAGGTGCAGCAATCGACATTCAAGACGGCAAGCGCATCGACCTCATCCTTACCGAAGGAACCACAAACACACTCACCGACTGCACCGATGGTGAGCAGAAGGCTGCGCTCTATTGCAAGGGACATATGGAAGTGGCTGGTGCAGGAAGTCTGACAGTTGCAGGCAACACGAAACATGCCATTGCCACCAACGAGTATATGTTGGTAAAGAAGTCCGTGGGTTCCATCACGATAACTAAGGCTGTGTCCGATGGTATCCACGCCGAACAGTATTTCCAAATGAACGGCGGTACGCTGAACATCAGCGGTACGGGCGGTGACGGCATACAGGCAGAGATGACCAACGATGCAACCGACGAGTACAACGGTTACCTGTTCATCAAGGGTGGAACCATCAACATGACTGTTGCTGCAGACGATGTTAAAGGTATCAAGAGCGACAAACAAATGTCCATCACGGGCGGAACCATCAATATCGATGTTACTGGTGCTGGCAGTAAAGGTATCAAGACTGATGATACGCTGATAGTCAAGGAAGAAGATGGAGCTATATCCATTACCATCAATGCAACCGGAAGCAGATATACCGACCCGGTAACAAAGGAAAGCAGCCGATGCATGGGCATCAATGTGGGCACCGACCTCTACGTATACAGCGGCACCATTAGTGTTTCCGCCACAGGTTCAGGCAGCAAAAGCATCAAGGTTGCCAACACCTATTATGCTTACGGAGGCTCTGTGTCGCCCGAGCCGGAAGCAACGCGAAAGGTGAAGTAACGCATTCTCTTATCGTAAAAGACGAAGGCAGCCGCCTGCGCAGGATTGTGCAGGCGGCTGCCTTCGTTTGTTGAGGATGGTGTCGGCTCAGTTGTGCACTAGCGTGCCTATCTGTTCGCCACGGATGACGCGCAGCAAGTTACCCGTGACATCCATGTTAAAGACGTAGATGGGCAGGTTGTTTTCCTTACACATGGTCGTTGCGGTGAGATCCATCACCTTGAGTCCACGGTTGTAGATTTCGTCGTAAGTGATTTCCTCGAACTTTGTGGCAGTGGGGTCTTTCTCGGGGTCGGCGGTGTAGATGCCGTCCACGCGAGTGCCTTTCAGCATGACGTCTGCCTCAATCTCTATGCCGCGCAGGCTGCTGCCCGTGTCGGTGGTGAAATATGGATTGCCCGTGCCAGCACTCATGATGACCACTTCGCCCTGTTGCATAGCCTCGATGGCTTTCCATTTGGTGTAAAACTCGCCGATGGGTTCCATGCGGATGGCGGTGAGCACGCGGCTCTTGACACCGACGGCAGCCAGTGCACTGCTCAGTCCGAGCGAGTTGATTACGGTGGCCAGCATACCCATCTGGTCGCCCTTCACGCGGTCGAATCCTTTGCCGGCACCCGAGAGCCCGCGGAAGATGTTCCCGCCGCCAATGACGATGCCTATCTCCACGCCCATGTCGTGTACCTCCTTGATTTGCGCAGCATATTCGGCCAGACGTTTCTCATCGATGCCGTAGCGCTGTTCACCCATGAGACTCTCGCCCGAGAGTTTCAGCAGGATGCGTTTGAATCTTGTTTCCATGCGATTATTATTTATAGATTATTTCCTTGAATGCATATCTGCGTGTCTGCCCTTCCGTGTCACGCAGGATGATGTTGCCCGTGGGTTCCACATCGATGATGGTAGCCCGGAAGTCTCCCTGCGCATCGGCATAGGCATGTTCCTCTCCCATGCGATAGAGGTGCGAGAGATAGCGCCGATGAATGTCGGCATAGAGACGTCTGTCCACCATACTGCGATAGTCCTCGAAACGTTCCATCAAACGCCCGAGCACCTCCTCGCGCTCCATCTCACGTCCTGTTATCTGCATCAGCGACACCGGGTTCGGTGCGTCGCTCTCGAACTCGCATTGGTTCACGTTCAGCCCCACGCCAATCACACAGCGATCCACGCGGCGCCCCATGAGGTCGTTCTCGATGAGCATCCCAGCCACCTTGCGTGTGCCGTGATAGATATCGTTGGGCCATTTCACGCAGAAGCCATCGGCATAGGTCGAGAGCGCCTCGCACACCGAAAGTGCCATGGCTTCGGAGAGCACGAAGGCACTGTGAGCCTCGAGGTCGAGGGGACGGAAAGCCAGGCTGAAGAGCAGGTTCTTTCCCTCCTGCGCGACTCCCATGTGTTCGTGCCCGAGCCACGTCCGCCGGTCTGAAACTGGGTGGTCAGCAGCGTGGTTTCGCCGTCGAAGTCCATACCCTTGAGTATCGTGTTGGTCGACGACGTAGTCTGCAGGTCTATCCTTCTCATCCTTTTCTCAACATACGAATGCGCGGAAGGCGTCCTCAAAATGTTCGATGCGCGGCTGTGCCCCGCCTCCCGTGACAGTTATCACATCGAAACGCACGCGCAGGTCTATACGCTTTTGCTTTATATAGGCATCGGCTGCGATGATGGTGCGTCGCATCTTGGCGCGTGTCACAGCCTCCTCGGGGCGTCCGTAAGTCTCGCCGCGTCGCGTCTTCACCTCCACAATCACCAGTATGTCGTCGTGTTCGGCCACGATGTCGAGTTCATACGAGTCGTAGTGCCAATTGCGGTCCAGTATGACATAGCCGCGAGCCGAGAGGTAGTCCACGACCATATCCTCGCCCAAGCGTCCCAAATCGTTGTGTGATGCCATTTCTCGCTCAGTTTTATGCTGCAAATTTAGGAAAAAAACGTAACTTTGCGGTGTTCTGCATTGAAAAAAGAGATGAGCCAAGACGAATTCTACATGAAGCAGGCGCTCAGCGAGGCGCGCCAGGCAGCCACCGACGACGAGATTCCGGTGGGGGCCGTCGTGGAGTGTCAGGGCCGCATCATTGCGCGTGCCCACAATCTGACGGAGCGTCTGTGCGATGTCACGGCGCACGCCGAGATGCAGGCCATCACCGCCGCAGCAGCCCATCTGGGCGGCAAGTATCTGACCGATTGCACGCTCTACGTGACGGTGGAGCCCTGTGTGATGTGTGCCGGCGCACTGGGATGGGCACAGCTGAAGCGCATTGTCTTCGGTGCCTCCGACGAGAAGCGAGGCTATCGCCGTTTCGCTCCGCAGGCCCTGCATCCGCGCACCGAGGTGGTGGCTGGTGTCATGGAGGAAGAGTGCACAGCACTGATGAAGGAATTCTTCCGGAAGAAACGCTGAAACGAACTCGGGGGAATGGCGTTTACCATTCCCCCGAGCGTTTAACCCGAATCGGTTATTGGAATATGATTTGCTTATTTGTCATAGATCCTTCGCGCTGCGCAGGATGACAAGTTACTTGTCGTCGTAGTGCCCATAGGCCGTGAGAACGTCCACATGGACTTCTGTCTCGAAGATGCGGTAAACCATCCGATGCTTCTTTGTTATCTGTCGGCTCCATCTGCCTTCTGGCTGCCCTTTCAGCGGCTCGGGATGCCCGGTACCCATCTTGGGGTGTTCATAAAGTTCGCCTATGAGCCCTAATGCTTTCTTATATGCTTTGGGTTCAGAGCGAAGCAATCGTTTCAGGTCTTCTTGCGCCTGCTCTTTGATGATAACCGTGTATCGGTTCATAAGGAGCGAATGTATTCGTCGAGTTCTTCAACACTTGCAAAACTCTTTCCTGGCTGTTTCTCTGCCCTGTCCACCTTCTCGAAGAACTCTTCCTTCGTCATGAGCGTAGGGTCGGTCTCCCGTTCCTTCTGCAACTTCTTGGCATAGCGGGTCAGGCGCTTCATCAGCGGTTCGCTGTCGGCTATGGCGCCTATGCTCTGCCATAGTTCGGTGTTCATTGCATTTATTTGTGCTGCTGTCATTACCTTTTTGTTTCTAAGTTCGTTGCAAAAGTACGATAATTATTGTTGCGCGCCAAATTTATACTAAAAATCTTCCTTTATCCTTCTTCACGGAGGGGAGGGAAGGCGGCCGCACAAAGATAAATCCGCGCACCGAGGTGGTGGCTGGTGTCATGGAGGATGAGTGCACAGCACTGATGAAGGAATTCTTCCGGAAAAAACGCTGAACGGAAATGTTAAAAACGCAACGTGGTGCGACGCCTGTCGCAGCGTGGTGCGTTGCCCGTCGCACCGTGGTGCGTCAGGCCGAAAAGCGTGGTGCTTATTCTTCGCTGCCCACCACCTTGTCGTGAATCACGGAGAGCACGATATACCACACGATGATGAGTGCAAAGTAGCCGAACACCAGCATGGGCAGCGCGCCAATCACGAGTATGTAGCGCCAACGGTTCTCGCGCCACGAGAGGTTGTGGAATTTCAGCGCAAGCATGGGAACCTCGCAAACCAGCATCCAGCAGAAGAGTAGCAGGAGCAGGACCAGGAATATGACGTTGAAGCGAGGGGAAACCAGGAAACGATGGTAGCTCAGCACGAGCGAGGACCAGAAGATGGCATTGGCAGGCGTGGGCAGACCGATGAACTGGGTGGTCTGGCGCGTGTCGAGGTTGAACTTGGCAAGCCGCAAGGCCGAGAATGCTGCCAACAGGAATGCCACATAGGGAAGCACCCTCGAGAGAGGGGTGAGGAATTCGGGGTAGCAGACTTCGTGGAAAAGATAGAAAAGGATGGCACTGGGAGCCACGCCGAATGTGACGACGTCGGCCAGGGAGTCAAGTTCTTTTCCTATGGGTGACGAGACACCGAGGGCGCGCGCCGACAGTCCATCGACAAAGTCGAAGAGCGCTCCCACCAATATCATCAGTAAAGCCCATTGGTAGTTGCCATAGAAAGCCGTGCCGGTGGCAATGCAGCCACTCATCAGGTTGCAGCACGTAAGCGCGTTAGGGATATGTTGGCGAAACGGGATAAACATACGACGGAGGGGACTGTTTACTTAGGAATTCTTGGGATTGAGATGCGCCAGAATGGTCTCGTTGCCGCGTGTGGTCTGGTTTAGTTTCACGCAGACCTGCGCATCCAGCGGCAGATAGAGGTCGACACGCGAGCCGAACTTGATGAAGCCCATGTGCTCGTCGATATAGCACTCCTCGTCGGGCCGCGCATAGGTCACAATGCGCCGTGCCACAGCTCCAGCCACCTGACGCGCCAGTATCTCGGTGCCGTCGGGAGTAGCGATGACAATGGTGCTACGCTCGTTCTCGGTGCTCGATTTGGGCAGCCATGCTCCCCGATAGCGGCCACTCTGGTGCTCCACCCGGCGCACGATGCCGTCCACGGGAATCCAGTTGGCATGCACGTTGAAGATGTTCATGAAAATGCTCACCATGAGCCTGCGGTCGTGGAAGTACTCGTTCTCCTCCACTTCCTCCACCACAACGACGCGTCCGTCGGCCGGAGCCACCACCAGGTTCTCGGTGTCGCCCGAAAAGATGCGAATGGGACAGCGGAAGAAATTCACCACACCCAGATAAAGAAAGAGGGTGACGGTGAAAAAGACGTAGAAGGGGATTTGGGAATGGAAAAGGAAGAAAATCAAAACATCGGAGACGAGCAAAAGAAGACCACTAGCCACCAGAGTGTGCGTCCCCTCGCGGTGAAGCCTGATTTTCTTGAGTTTCTTCAAACGTCTGCCCATGCGGTTTTCTCAAATAAACGATTGCAAAGTTAGGTTTTTTTTACTTATCGTCCAAAAAAAGGGCGCGCAAAATTGTATGTCTGCCGATTTTGACGTAACTTTAAGCCGCAAAAGACAAAGCCTACAGACCCTATAGAATGGAAGATTTCGTACACCTGCACGTACACACCCAATACTCTCTGCTCGACGGACAGGCCAGCATACCCGCCCTCGTGGACAAAGCCATCAAAGACGGAATGCGTGGAATGGCCATCACCGATCACGGAAATATGATGGGCATCAAGGAGTTCTTCAACTATACGAAAAAAAAGAACGCGCCCCTGAAAGATGCCATCGGAAAGCTGAAAGAGAAACTGGCGAAACTGAAGAAGGAAACGCCCGACGACACCGAAGCCATCGAACAGATTGAGAACGAGATACGCCAGACCCAGCAACGTCTCTTCAAGCCCATCTTCGGATGCGAGATGTATGTGGCGGCACGCAGCATGCTGGACAAGACGAAGGATATGGACCAGGTGCGATATCACCTGGTGGTGCTGGCTAAGAACGAGCAAGGATACCGCAACCTGATCAAGTTGGTGTCCCACTCGTGGGCCGATGGCTTCTACATGAAACCACGCACCGACCACAAGGAACTCGAGAAATACCACGAGGGACTCATCGTTTGCTCAGCCTGTCTGGCCGGCGAGATACCCCGCATGATTCTGGCTGGAGAAATTGACCAAGCTGAGGAAACCATCAAATGGTACAAGAGTGTATTCGGCGAAGACTACTATCTGGAACTGCAGCGACACGAGGTGAAGAATCCGCTGCAACATGCCAACCGCAAAACATATCCCCTACAGCAACGCTCCAACGAAGTCATCATAAAGCTGGCAAAGAAATACGACGTCAAGTTGGTGTGCACGAACGACGTACACTTCGTGGACGAGGAAAATGCCGAAGCACACGATCGCCTGCTGTGTCTGGGCACCAATCAGGATTTCGATGACGAGAAGCGCATGACCTATTCGAAACAAGAGTGGTTCAAGACACGACAGGAAATGAACGACATCTTTTCCGACGTGCCCGAGGCGCTGCGCAACACTTGCGACATCTGTGACAAGGTGGAGACATACAGCATAGACCACGCACCCATCATGCCCAACTTCGACATTCCTGCATGGTTCGGCACCGAAGACGGGTATCGTCAGAAATACACCGAACAGCAACTCTTCGACGAGTTCACACAGGACGAGAACGGCAACGTGGTGCTCTCGCAAGAGGATGCTGAGAAGAAAGTGAAAGCGCTGGGCGGCGTACAAAAGCTATACCGACTGAAACTCGAGGCTGACTATCTGGGACATCTGGCCTACGAAGGTGCGAAGAAACTCTACGGCGATCCGCTCTCGGAAGAAGTGACGGAACGCATCAAGTTCGAACTCCACATCATGAAGACCATGGGTTTCCCTGGCTACTTCCTCATCGTGCAGGACTACATCAACGCTGCACGCAAGGAACTCGACGTCTCGGTAGGTCCCGGACGTGGCAGTGCAGCCGGCAGTGCCGTGGCATACTGCCTGGGCATCACAAAGATTGACCCCATCAAATACGACCTCCTTTTCGAGCGCTTCCTGAATCCCGACCGTATCTCACTGCCCGATATCGATGTCGATTTTGACGACGACGGACGCGGTAAAGTGATATCGTGGGTGACGCAGAAGTATGGCGAGGAGAAAGTGACACACATCATCACCTACGGTTCCATGAAAGCCAAACTGGCGATAAAAGACGTGGCGAGGGTACAGAAAGTGTCACTCAACATATCGAACGCATGGGCGAAAGCGATGCCCGACCGTCTGCCAGACGACAAGGACGGCAATCCACGCAAGCCCACACTCAAGAACTACATCGCCTGTGTGCCTGAGCTGGCCGAGGCCGAGAGCTCGAGCGACCCCCTCATACACGACACCATCGCATACGCTAAGATGCTCGAGGGTACCATTCGCAACACCGGTGTGCACGCCTGTGGCATCATCATCTGTCGCGACGACGTCTCTGATTGGGTGCCCATCAGCACTGCCGAAGACAAGGAGACCGGCGAGCGACTGCGTTGCACCCAGTATGAAGGCTCTGTCATCGAGGACACAGGTCTCATCAAGATGGACTTCCTCGGACTGAAGAACCTCTCCATCATCAAGGAGTGTGTTGTCAACATCAAGGACAGTCTCGGGCTCGATATTGACGTGGACCGTCTCGACATTACAGACCCAGCCACCTATCGACTCTACTGCGACGGGCGCACCATCGGCACGTTCCAGTTCGAATCCCCCGGAATGCAAAAGCACCTGCGCGAGTTGCAGCCCGATACCTTCGAGGACCTCATCGCCATGAACGCCCTCTACCGACCCGGTCCCATGGAATACATACCCAACTTCATCGACCGAAAGCAAGGCCGAGAACCGGTGGAGTACGACATACCCTGCATGGAGAAATACCTGAAGGATACCTACGGAATCACTGTCTATCAGGAGCAAGTCATGCTGCTCAGCCGACAACTTGCCAACTTTACACGTGGTGAGAGCGACACGCTCCGAAAGGCCATGGGAAAGAAACAGCGCGACAAACTGGACAAGCTGAAACCCAAATTCATCAAGCAGGGACAGGAGAACGGACACGATGCAGCTAAACTCGAAAAGATTTGGGCCGACTGGGAGAAGTTCGCATCGTATGCCTTCAACAAGAGCCACGCCACATGCTACTCGTGGGTGGCATACCAGACAGCCTACCTGAAAGCCAACTTCCCCTCGGAATATATGGCCGCCTCACTCAGCCGAAGCCTGTCCGACATCAAGGAAATCACAAAGCTCATGAGCGAATGTCGGTCCAACGGACTGAGTTGTCTGGGTCCCGACGTCAATCACAGCCGACGCAAGTTCAGTGTCGACGAAGACGGCAACATACGCTTCGGACTGGGAGCCATCAAGGGTCTGGGCGACAGCGCCGCAGGTGCCATCGTCAAGGAACGCGAGGCTCACGGCCCATACACCAGCATCTTCGACTTCGTGCAGCGTCTTCCCATGACCACCATCAAGCGCAGCGGACTCGAAGCCCTCGCCCTCAGCGGAGCCTTCGACACCTTTGCACCGCAGATTACGCGCGAGCAGATGGTGGAGAAGAACCACAAGGGAGAGGCCTTCATAGACACGCTCGCACGATACAGCGCCAAATATCAGCAGGCCGTCGAAGAAGCGCAGCACAGCCTCTTCGGAAGCATCGAGACCGTAGAGATAGCCACACCGCCCATACCCGCAGTAGACATCAAGTGGAGCGCCCTCGAGCGTCTCAACCGCGAGCGCGAGCTTGTGGGCATCTACCTGAGCGCACATCCCCTCGACGAGTACTACGCCCTGCTGCAGATGCGCCCCCACGGATTGTGCACACACCCGGTGTCACAGATGCGCGATGTCGACGGATTTCCCGACGGGGAGGTCGTTTTCGGAGGCCTCGTCACCGGAATGCGTTCCTCAGTCACGGCACGCGGAAAAGCATACGGAATCGTCTCTTTCGAGGATTATAACGGCAAGGGCGACATCGTCATCTTCGGAACGCAGTGGAACCAATGGCAGAGCCACATGCAGACCGGCAGCGCGATACTCGTCAGGGGAAACGTACAGCCGCGCAAGTATGATGCCAAGCGCAAAGATCTGAACATCGTCCGCATCGACTTCCTCGACGACGTGCGAGACACCGCCATCGAACGCATCACCATCACCGCCGCCGCCGATAAGGTGGGAGAAGACACCGCCGAGGCACTCACAAACATCGTGCAAGAGAACCCGGGAAAGACGCTGCTCACCCTCCAACTCATCGATACCGACGGCGAGCTCCTCACACTCAACGCCAAATCCAAACGCGTCAACGTCAACCGAAAGCTCATCTTTCAGATTGAGGAACAATCGGAACTCACATACACAATAAATTGACGAGTTCGCAAGTTTTTAATTCAAGAACACACACACTAAAAACAAAAAGCTATGGCACAAAAAATCACAAGCGAGAACCTGCAGGCACTCATCAACACAGGCAAACCCGTCGTCATCGACTTCTGGGCCACATGGTGCGGGCCCTGCCGCATGGTAGCACCACTCATCGAAGCCCTCGCAAAAGACTACGAAGGACAGGCCATCATCGGCAAGTGCGACATCGAGGAAGACGAGGACCTCCCGACACAGTACGGCGTGCGAAACATCCCCACCATCCTCTTCCTGAAAGACGGACAGGTAGTGGACAAGCAAGTGGGAGCCACACAGCGAGCCACACTCGAGCAGAAACTGAAAGCCATCCTCTGAGCCACCACACCGCACCCCTCCCCTAACCCACTAAAACCAAAAGACATGACACTCGACGAAGAACTTCTGCAAGAGGCCGAGGACGACCGCAAGACCGTCGAATACATAAAGGCCTACCTGCCGCAGGAACTCAAGGAGCGCTTCACCGACGAGCAGCTCTACTATTTCCTCGACGTCCTCTCGGAATACTACACCAACAGCGGACTCCTCGACGCCACACCCGACGACGACGGATACATCGACATAGACATCGAACAGATTGCCGAGCACCTGGCCAAGACAGCCAAGAAAGACCGCATGGGAACCTTCGACGCCGAAGACCTGCGATGGGTCGTCGAGGGAGAGATGGAATACGCCGAGACGCTGGAATAGAGTCCCTCCGAACACACACACCACACACAAGCCCCACCCCGCTCCCACCGAGAGGGATGGGGCTTGTTTTTGTTTAGCCCGAACCTGCAGCACAGCACCTGCCGAAAACGCACCGCGGTTCGACGCATGTCGCACTGTGTTGCGACAGCCTGCGCAGCACGCTGCGACGCATGTCGCACTGTGCTGCGTTGATAGACGATTCAATCATTCTCATACCACAGTATCTGAGAGAATCATATAAAAAAAGTCTCCCAAACTGAAAATATTAAAATAAGATTCATACTTATTTACATTTTTTCTGTATCTTTGCTACACCTGAAAGTCAATAATAATCTTTGTCACAAAATCAAGCACTAACGTTTTATGCCATTCCTGTTCTGGTTCTTCTTTATCATCGCTTGCATTTTCGCCATTTCTTCATGGGGATTTTGGAATTTCGTAGGTACTATTCTTTTATTATTCATTCTCTGTCTTGCCTTAATGTTATTTCAAGCTGAATTCACTGAAAATCCAAAATTCAGAAAAAAAGTATTGAAAGGCTTGGGAGTCCTAATTCTTTTGGGGGCAATTGGTTATACTACTTGGCATGTTGTATGCAATGTGATTTACAATCGATATGAATTGGACTTGTATCTATCTATGACTTTTCCAACTGAAAACGACACAACAAGTATTACAAGATTCGAAAAGGATTATGAAATTTACTTTCTCGCTAAGAATGATTCCTGCGCGATTGAAAAAACGAGAAGGCTTGCTATGAAACGTGCCAGAAAATGGTTCGTGACATCGCCAATGCCTTATCGTATATATGTTGGTAGGCGCTTACTTCAAATGAGTTCATACGACCACATTAGTATATCTGACGAATCCAGAGATAACCTCCACAATGAAATTTGCGATACGTTACACATTGTAGAATGCATTGAATGTTTAGAGGGCAGGCAGAAAGAAGAGCATATTCATTACAGAAAACGAAATAAAGAACCAATAATAACCCTAAACTATGAACCAACCTCAAAGCAAGCAGTGTCCTCCAAAACATCTTCAAACTGACCAATTCTCAATTTGAATTAGAAAAACGCACCACAGTCCTACACATGTCGCAGCACGTTGCGACAGCCTCCGCAGCACGCTGCGACAGCCTCCGCAGCACGTTGCGACAGCCTCCGCAGCACGCTGCGACGCTCGTCGCAGCGTGCTGCGTTTTTTAGTGGGGTGAGGAGGGGAGAAATCCTCTTAGAGGTTACTTCGTCTTGAGGAAGCTTCCGGCGGTGTGTGCCTGGAACTCGGGTGCGTAGAGACATCCGAGTGTGGCAGGCGAGAGCTGGTAGGTGCCGGGGCGGCTGATGAGCCAATCTTCCTCGATGACGTAGGTGCCCCGTGGCATGTGGTCGAAGAAGTACTCGGTGGAGGCATCGTGAACGGCGCAGTAGTATCCCAGTCCGCCCTGCCAGCGAGAGCCCGAGAGCTGCGAGGCCGGTTCGGCGGCCGCCACGCGCGGTGCCGCCAGACGCACGAATTCGTAGTCGCGGTCGGCCGTGATGGTATAGCGCACGTGCACTCGCGAACCCGTCCGGAGCGCGTCGGCATCGATGTCGCGCCGTATGTTGAGCCCCTCCTGCTGTGCCTCGGCCATGGAGCCGGGAATCTGGTATTGGGCATAGACGGCTCCCCAGCTGGTGGATGGCGATGTCTTCTGGATGGTTATCTCGCGGGCGGTGCGTGAAATGTCGACGCGGGTGCGCAGGTATCCGAGGGCTGTCTCGGGCGACGTGAGGATGACGCTCTTGCGTCCGTCACGCAGCGATATGACATCAATCGACGGGTCGTTCTGCCACTCGGTCTCGCCCTGCATGAGGGCATACACGGCATTGGCTGTCTCGGCAGGACGTTCCCATTCCTGGGTGCGCTTCTGCTGCAAGAGCCATTCCTGCATCGACGCGAGGAGGTCGGTCTGCTCGGGCTCTATCAGTGCGATGGCTTCCATCAGCTGGACGTGTATCTGCAGCTTGCGGTCGATGGAGGTGAAACTGCCCGAGGGGTAGGCGAGATAGGCGCCGTCGGGATGTCGCAGGAGGGTGTGGAAGGTCTCCATGAGCGAACGTGCCTGTCGCTGCTCGCCCGAGAGGTGGAGGACGATGGCTGCCAGTGCGCGCATCTCGCCCTGCATCTGGGTGGCGTCTTTGCGAAGCAGCGAGACGAGGTAGTTGGCGTCGTCGCGTGCCGAGCCGGCGAGGGTGTGTCCGGAGCGGTGCACGATGTAGAGGTAGCGCATGGCATTGAGTCCCACCGCGGGTTGCTTGGACTTTTTCAGTTCTTTCACCGTGCGGCTCATCTCGCTCTGGAGATAGGCGATGGCCTGATTGAGTACGTCGCTGGCTCCGCGTGTGGCTGCGTCGGGTTCGGCATCGGGGGTCATGACGTGCAGACGTGTGAGCAGATAGGCCACTTCTCGTGTGAGCCAGGGCGAACCTTTCATGCCGGGATACCAGGAGAAGGAGCCGTCGGACTGCTGCAGTGTGCGCATGGCAGCGAGGAGCGAGGCGCGCCGATTGACTTGCGCCACGTCGTCGAAGAGCGTAATCAGATGCTCACGGCGTGCCTTCTCGTTGTCGGCCTCCACCACCCAGGGGGTCTCCTGCAGTAGCATATCGGCCAGTTCCTGATTTTTCCGCAGGGGACTCTCGAGCGAGCCATCCTCGGTCCACTGGCGCAAAGCCTCGGGCATGGTGGGCACCTTGTGGGCGATGTAGGCTGCGAGCGAGCCGGCGTAGAATGTGGACGTGAGGGAGAGGATGTCGCGGTGGACGGGCTGCATCAGCGAGGGGAGCGACTGCAGGGCGAGCCACATGGGGCGCGCGGTGTACTCGACGGTGAGGCTGCGCTGTGTGGCATGGTCGTTGTCGAAGGCGAAGAGCTTGCCGAGGTCGGTCTGCCATCGCTGGGGACCATGCAGGCTGAACGCCTTGGTCTCGGTGATATGTTGCATGTGAGAGAGCACGGGCAGGTATCGCTGCTCACCATCGGCCGTCTGCTGCGACTCGGCCCGCCAGCGCACCACCAGCAAGGGATGGCTGCTGTCGGCCGTGAAAGGTATGGAGTAGGTGGTGTCGGCCTGAACGAGCAGCGAGAAACGTACGGTTCCGCTGGCCAACATCTTCTCGGTCTCGGCATCGAGAATCTGCCATGTGGCCTTTCCCTGTTGCGTCTCTTCACCGATGTTACGTATGCTTGCGGTCAGCACGGCCTGGTCGCCGTTGCGCAGGAAACGCGGCAGCATCAGCTCGGCCATCAGCTCCTTCTGTGCTACGATGGTCTCGTCGATGCCCGTCGTCATGAGGTCGGCAGAGTGTGCAAAGCCGAGAAGTCGCCACGAGGTGAGGGCGTCGGGCAAGGTAAAGGCGATGGTTGCCACACCGTTTGCCTCGGTGCGCAGGCATGGCATGAAGAAGGCGAGCTCGCCCAGATTGGTTCGCACGGACGAGGGGTCGATGGTCGGTTCCTCGTCGGCATCGGCAGCCTCGGCCACATCATCGGCTGTCTCCACAGTCACTTTCGCACTCGCTAAAGCGTAGTCATAGACTTCCTCTGCAGTCGGAACTGCGAGCACCTGCGCCGTGGAGGTGGCCATGCGCACGGCGGAATTGCGTGTCTTATACATAATCTCCTTGACAAGTGCGGGTCCGACAAAGTATTTGTGGTTGAAGAACGAGGGTTCGAAGCCGCGTGTTTTCTGCCAGCGCAGCTCGATGGGCAGCGATGCGCCGTTGAAGTAGCGCTTGCCCGACGACTGTATGTTCATCGAGGGTATGCGGTAGGAACGCGATACGTTCATGAAAAGCGAATGGGGCGAAAGGGCATCGAGCGAGGCATCGTAGAGACTCAACAGCACATTGGCATGCGCCGGAGTGCCGTCGGGACAGCGCAGCGACAGGCGCCACTCCTCGTGTTCGCCCGGATGCAGACGGTTGCGGAATGTTTCCCAATGGGGACGCAGACGCATATCGGGCTGCTGCAGACGCAGCTGGACATGACGTTCGAAGAAGCTCTGACGGGTGTAGGTGGCCAGATGGAGCGTGGCACCTTGCTTGTATTCGGGCCGATAGGGAAGGGTCCAAACGAAGGCGGTGTCTGAAACGTGGACAACCGTATCGAGGCTCACACCGCTTTCCGACACCATCAGACAGTGTATCCAGGCCTCAGGAAGCGACGTGCCAATCTGCACCTGCGCCGGACGGTCGAGCGAGAACGTGTCGGAGGGGCAGTAAAGATACAGGGGAACACTGTCCACCAGATGCTCGTCCTGCATACTCATCAGCGTGAATTTGTCTTCCCATTCTGCTTTGTTACCATCCACCTGCGCCTCGGCTTTCAGCGAATAGCTGCCCGAGGGCAACGTACTCAGCACTTCGGGAACCGTTGACTTGCCGGCTGGGATGCGGAAGCGTTTCTCGACGGACTGCCCCTGCAAGGCGGTGAGTGTGCAAACGATCTCACTCTCCACCGGTTGGTCGAGCGCGTCGTAAAGGTTCAGAAGCCAAGGTTTGATACGTTCTTTATCTATAATCTGAGGGATGAGACCCATGAGGCGAAGCGGTGCAGAACACAGTGGCACCGAGGTTTCGCCCTGTATGGTTTCGCCCTGCGGACTGAGGACATCTACGTTGAGGCGGAGCAGACGCCCGTAGCGCAACTGCTGGTCGGTGCACTTCACCGGCACAGCCACCTCGAAGCGTCCCTCGCTGTCGGTCCACACCGTATCGCACATGCCAAAGGTGCTGCCCATGTCGCCCCACCCAAAGCGGCTGCGCATGAAACGGAAATTACCCGTGACACGTGCCTGACTTATGGGGACGTCGCTGTATGTCACGGCACGTCCGGCTATTCTGATTGTGTCGCCCACGGCAAGTGTGCCGAAGCGCACACGCTGGTCCATTTCCACGCGGAACGTGGGACGACGATACTCCTCCACCCTGATCCAGTGGAACTGACTGCCCACCCTGATCCGATACGAGCCGGGGAGACCCGATGAGGGCAGTTGCAGCGAGTCCTGCAACATGCCGAACGCGTCGGTCTTTGCCTCTCGTGTCGCTACGACCTGGTTGTTTGCGTCGAAGAGTGTCAGCGTGTACGACCGTCCCTCCACGGTGTGAGCGTCCCAGTCTTTCTGTCGATAGAGGAGCGCCGCCACGTAGATTGTCTGCCCGGGTCGATAGATGGAACGGTCGGTGAAGACGCGCAGGTTGAAGACACTGTCGCGGCTCATGTTGTACGTCCGGTGGCTGTTGTTGAAGCTATAGTCCACGGCAGCCTTGTCGTCGCCCCGCGAGAGGCGCACCGTGAGGTTGCGTTCCGCTTCGGGCAGCTGCAGGTCGATACGGCCATTGGCGTCGGTGGTGAGATGATAGAGCAGGGTCTCGCGGTCGCGTCCCATACGGCTGATGTCCACCGACACGCCGCTCTGCGGTTCACCGCTTTTGGTGTCCACCACGACGAGGCGTGTGCCCTGAATGGGGAAGTTCTGCGAGAAGAAGTCGAGGCGAGTCACGCTGAAACGCTGCACCACCGGCTGAATGCGCTCCACGCTCATGCCCGGTTTGCCGGTCACCACCACTGCATATCGCCCGTATGCCTTCGGGGCTCGCCAAGGGATGGAGTCGGTGCATTCCACCTCGGGCTGATGTTTCGCGAAGGTCCATGTCTTGGTCTCCACCAGCCGCCCGTTGCGTCGGATGTAGTCGATCTCGTTTTCGGTGGACTTCTGTTCCGTGCCGGGCATGGCATATACCGACCACGTAACGCTGGTCATATTCTGATAGCGGATGCGCAGGAAGGTCTCCTCCGAGGGTGCGAAGATGTTGTTCATCTGCCACGTCAGCTGAGGTGCCCGCAGCGAGGCCAGCTGGTTTTCGATTTCGGCACGGCAGGGCGCGTTGGGGTAGCGGCGGAGTGTCTCCTGAAGTAACGATACGGCACGTGTCTTCCAGAGTTCGGGGTCGCCGCTGGAGAGCGATTCAGCCTTGCGCAGATAGACCAGCGCACAGGCCGGAAGGTCCTCATATTCAGTGGCCAGACTTTCCAGCGCAGCCTCCAGATTCGCTCCGTTCACGTCTCTTTCCTGCAGCGAGTCAAGGGTGAGGCGCAAGGCAGCCTCGCGCAACCCGCGTTCCTTATAGAACGATATTATCTCGGCATAGTCTGCCACCGCATACTGGCGACGGGTGGGGCTATCGACATCACCGCGCAGGGCCTGCCAAACGACGGAGAGCATGTCACCGTCGAAGACCGCCTCGTCGCGGCCGCGGTTCACCACAGGCACCCATTGTCGCGACTTGGCCGCGTGCAGTTCCTGCATACGTTGCATGGCCTGGCTGTATAGCCGCGCCGCGTGCGCCACATATTCCTCGCTCGACCACTCCTGAATGCTGTCGGGATGGCTCGCCGTTTGTCGTCGCCATGTCTGCGAGCGGTGGGCATTCTGCGCCAGTCGGTGCGCCAGAACAGCGCGATAGATGGCCTTTCCGGTCGAGTCCTGCTGCTCCTCTATGGCGTGGCGGAGCAGGGCTACGTCGGTGAAGAAACTGTCGGGTGTCACCTCCTCGCGCCGAACCATATCTTCGAGCATGGTGGTCAGACGCGTAGAAGCCTTCTGAGCCTGAATGCAAAGGCTCAAGACGAGAAACAAGTATAGGAACGAAATCCGTTTGTGCATGCCAGTCTTTTATTTTGTACGAAATGTCGCTGCAAAACTACGCAAAACAAACGACAGACACACCACACCCCGCGTTAATTGTTCTTAAATCCCAAGGAGCGGTTCAAGTTAAAACTTATAAACAAAGTGTCGCACTGCGGTGCGACGTTTGACGCACCGTGTTGCGACAGCCTGCGCACCGTGTTGCGACGCCCGTCGCAGCACGGTGCGTTTTTTTACCCTAATCGGTCACTCGGATTAAGGCTTGCTCAGAGTGAGGCGATGACCTCAATCTCCACCAGCGCAGCCTTGGGCAGGTCTTTCACAGCCACGGCACAACGGGCTGGGAAGGGGGCGGCGAAGAACTGGGCGTACACCTCGTTCATGGCCGCAAAGTCACCCATGTCGGCCAGGAACACGGTAGTCTTTGCCACGTGGGCAAGGTCGGTTCCTGCGGCCTGCAGGATGCTGCTGACGTTGGTGAGCGACTGGCGGGTCTGCTCCTTGATGCCGCCTTGGGGGAACTGTCCCGTGGCAGGGTCGATGGGGAGCTGTCCGCTTACGAAGACAAGGCCATTGGCCACGATGGCCTGGCTGTAGGGCCCGATGGCTGCGGGCGCATTTTCTGAATGAACGGATTTCATATCTGTAATCGTAAATTAAATGTTTATGCTTTGACGGGAATCTCCTTGAGAAGAGCTTTCAGGAAGGTCCAGAACTTGGCCACCGAGGGGATGCTGCAGCGCTCGTCGGTCGTGTGGGGACTGCGAAGAGTGGGTCCGAAGCTGACGAGATCCATCTTGGGATATACGCCGCCGATGATGCTGCATTCGAGGCCTGCGTGACACACCTGCACCACCGCATCTTCGCCAAAGAGGTTCTTATAGACCTGCACCATGGTGGCAGTGATGGGGCTGTCGAAGTTGGGCTGCCATGCACCGTACTGGCCGCCGTATTCCACCTTCATGCCGGCCATCGAGAAACATGCCTCCTGCATCTCCTGGATGTACTCCGTCATCGTCTCGCTGGAGCTGCGGGCCAGTATGAGCACCGATGCCTTTCCGTCGGCAATATCGACGATGCCCAGGTTGCTGCTGGTCTCCACCACCGACGGGATGGACGGTATGTTGCGCAGTACGCCGTCGTGACAGGCCAGCAGGGCGCAGACAATGTTGTCCTGTATCTCGGCAGGCACCACACCGGCAGGCTTCTCTGCAGCAGCCAGTTCGATGGAGATGCCCTCTTCCACACCGCGATATTCCTCGGCAAACGTCTCCTGGCAGTAGGCAGCCAGGTCGTGAAGGTCGTCCAGATTCTCCTTCGGGAGCGTAATCACCACAGTGGCAGTGCGCGGAATGGCGTTGCGCATGTTACCGCCCTTCCACGAGACGAGGCAGGCATCGTCGTCAAGAATGGCCTGACGCACGAAACGTGCCATCAGCTTGTTGGCATTGGCGCGACCCTCGTTTATCTCCAGTCCGCTATGTCCGCCGCGCAGGTTCTTTATGCTCACCTGCACTGCAACATCGTCGTCCTCAGGTGCTTCCTCGCGATACTGCATCGATGCGGTGATGTTCACACCACCCGCACTGCCGATGACAAATTCGCCCATCGTCTCGTTGTCGATGTTCAGCAGAATGTCTCCCTTCAGCGTGTCGGCGGAGAGGTTGCTGACACCATACATACCGGTCTCTTCGTCGGCCGTGATGAGTGCTTCCAGCGGACCGTGCTCAATGTCGTTACTCTCGAAGACCGCCATGATGGAGGCCACACCCATGCCGTCGTCCGAACCTAACGTGGTGCCACGTGCCTTCACCCACTCACCGTCGATGTAAGTCTCGATGGGGTCTTTCTCAAAGTCGTGCGTGCTTTCGTCCACCTTCTGCGGCACCATGTCCATGTGTGCCTGCAGGACGGCTGTCTGACGGTTCTCCATGCCGGGCGTGGCAGGTTTGCGCATCACGATGTTCTCTGCGTTGTCCTTGAAAGCCTCTATGCCATGTTCCTCTGCCCAGGAGAGCAGAAACTGCTGAATCTTTTCGAGATGTCCGCTGGGGCGCGGTACTTGTGTCAGCAGATAGAAATTCCGCCAGATGATTTGCGGATCGAGTTCCTTGATAGTCATAATGTTGTTATTTTTAATGGTTTATTGTTTGTTATATGTCGTGATGCGCTTCGTGAAGGCCAGCACTGCAAGTGCATAGAAACCGAGAACCACCATGAGCAGCGTCTGCAACGTGTGGACCACGAGCACAAACATGGCAGCATCGGCAGCTGCAACACCATAGAGCACCAGCACCGTCTTCACGGCGAAATGCCACGGACCGGCACCGTTCGGCGTAGGCACCAGCACGGCAAAGCAACCCACCACGAACGCCACCAGTGCAGCCACGGCACCCAGATGTTCCGTATAGTCGAAGCAATAGAAAGTGAGATAGAAATGCAAGTAATAAGAGATCCAGATGCCCACCGTATAGCATCCGAAGAGAAGTGGACGACGCAGACGGCGCACCGACATCATGCCGGCAGCGAAATCGGCCATCACACCTCGGGTGCGCGAAAAGACATCCACACGGTGCAGCATCAAATACCCCGCGACGACGAGCACAAGCAGACAGATGCCCGTGACGAGGTATCCCGTGGAGGTGAAGCCGCGCAGGAAGTCGCCCAACGAGAAACCCGTCTCGGCAAAGAAACGCATGAAGAACGGTATCTGGGCCAGCAGGGTAAAGAGCGAGAAGAGAAAGACGAAACTCATGTCCACGATGCGCTCGGTGACGACTGCGCCCACGGAACGTCCGAAATTGGTTCCCTCATAGCGCGAGAGCACGCCGCAACGCAACACCTCGCCCAAACGGGGCACCAGCAGACTGCTGGCATAGGAGAGGAAGACGGCGTTGATGCAAGTGTGCGTACGGGGATGCTCGCCCAGCGGTTCCAGTGCCTGACGCCAACGCAGGGCACGGAAGACCTGTGCCGAGATACCGAAAGGAAAACTGAGCAACATCCAGCCCCAACGGACATCGCCGCGAAGGGTGCCCACGAATTCGTCCCAGGTAAAGCCACGGTACATCCACCACAGGATGGCACCCGCCAGCAACAGCGGCAACGCCACCTTGACCATTATGTTGAACGTCTTTCTCATCACACTGCATGGACAAGGAAGAACCGACACACCGCCGCTGCATTTCAACCGAGATGTTTTAACAACCCACGGCGAAGATATGGGAGCAAGGCTTTGCTTTTCCGGTTTCCTTTCCGTATCTTTGCAGGACAAAAATACGAAATTATCAGAAAACATGCGACTTGTAAGGCCAAAAAAGTTCCTCGGTCAGCATTTCTTAACAGACCTTAACATCGCCCGCGACATCGCCGACACCGTGGACGCATGCCCTGCGATACCCATCCTCGAAGTCGGGCCCGGCATGGGAGTGCTCACACAGTTTCTCGCCTCCAAGGAGCGCCGGCTGCGCGTGGTAGAGCTCGACCGCGAGTCCGTGGCATACCTCCGCGAGCACTTCCCCACCCTCGGCGAAGACATCATCGAGGACGATTTTCTGCGCATGCACCTCGACGAGACATTCGACGGAGAACCCTTCGTCCTCACCGGCAACTACCCCTACAATATCAGCAGCCAGATATTCTTCAAGATGTTGGAGTACAAGGACTTCATCCCATGCTGCACCGGCATGATACAGAAAGAGGTGGCCGAACGGATGGCAGCCCGACCAGGCACGAAAGCCTACGGCATACTGAGCGTACTCGTGCAGGCATGGTACAGCGTGGAATATCTCTTCACCGTCCACGAGCACGTCTTCAATCCGCCCCCCAAAGTGAAAAGCGCCGTGATTCGGCTCACACGCAACACCACCCGGCAACTGGGATGCGACGAACGACTCTTCCGGCGACTGGTGAAAACCACCTTCAACCAGCGGCGCAAGACTCTCCGAAACAACATCCGACCGCTGCTCGCAGCACTCGACGCCGAACGTGGCACATGCGACCACACAAGCCTGCTCGCCGATGATATCTTCGATCTGCGACCCGAGCGCCTCAGTGTTGATGACTTCGTACGACTCACCAACCGCATAGAACAGGACTATAAGGCATAAGTACGACAACAGCGGGGGGGGGAAGAAGGACAAGTATGTGTTTGCACTCGTTTTTCCACATAATGTCATTCTGAGTGCCCACCGGGCCGAAGAATCTTTTCCTATGGGAGTCCTGCGAGAGATTCTTCGCTTCGCTCTGAATGACAGAAAGTATCAGCTCGACAAAACACACTTCACACCCCCACAAAAAACGCACTGCAGTGCGACACGTGTCGCAGCACGCTGCGACAGGCAACGCACCGTGGAGCGACATACGTCGCAGCACGGTGCGTTTCAACCCGAAACGGTCATCAGGCAAAAAAATCCGCTCCCTTTCCTTTTGCGGAGAGAGAGCGGAGTGTATGAGAGGGCGTTTCTTATTCGCCGAAAAGTTCGTCGAGCAGGGTGTAGAAGGCGGGGTCTTCGCCTACGACGGTCTTGTATATCTTGCCTTCGGGGTCAACGATAATCTTCGTGGGGAAACCCTGAATGCCGTACAGTTCGGGCACGTCGCCGTCTTCGGGGTTATAGACGTGGAGCCAGGGCAGTTCGTTCTCGGCCACAGCCTTGCGCCATGCCTCGTCGGTGTCGCTGCAGTCAATGCCCAGAATCTCGAATTTGCCTTTGTACTTCTGGTAGTATTCCTTCATCTGAGGTATTCCCTTGATGCACCATCCGCACCACGAGCCCCAGAAGTCGAGAATGACGTACTTGCCACGCAGCGACGAGAGGGAGAGGGGATTTCCGTTCAGGTCGTTGAGCGTAAAGTCGGGCACTTCGCGTCCCTCAGCCTGCAGTTCCTTGGCCTTCGACTGCTCCTCGATCTGCTCCTTCATTGCGTTCACATTGTCATCGATATATTCCTTCATGCGGCCGTTCTTAACCTTGTCGGAGAGCAGTCCGAGGAAGGTGTCGAGGCTGTCGGGGGCCACACCACCCAGGATGGGCGGCAGCAGTGCACCGGCGGCTTCGCTGTTGGGGTGTTCGCGCACGTAGTTCATAATCTGCTCCGTTGCGTTCTCCTGGGTTGCCTCCTTGAGCATCTTCATGAGTTCGTCGAATTCCTTGTAGAATGTCGAACCGCCGATGACGTAGTCGCCAGTCATGTCGCCAGTCAGTTCGGCCTTTTCGCCGGGCACTGCCAGCAGCATCACAGCGGCCTTCTCGGGCTGAACGATGTAGATGGGGTGCGGTTTCTCCACCTCGGCCGAGTAGGTGAAGTGTCCGTCGGTGACGATGAGTGTGTCGGGATAGTCGTTGCCGGTGCCATAGACCACCAGTGTGTCGCCGGTGTTCTCCATATTGCCCACCACCGTAACTTTCTTGTCGGAGCACGAGGTCAGCGCTGCCGCTGTCAGCAGTAGGAGGGCGCAAGTGCCAGCCATGTTCTTCGCAGTGCGAAGATTGGATGAAATTTTTCTCATAGTTTCTTTTTTTTGAGTTAGTTATGACTTCTGCGTGCAAAATTACGCAAAAGATTTCATAAAACAATCCTGCGCATCGAATAATTATGTAATTTTGTGTGTAAAAAATGCGATTATGAGGTTTCTGAGGCTTCTTTTTCTGCCGATTCTGCTGCCTGCCGTTTGTCAGGCACAGACCAGCGCCACGGCTCGCGAGATGGCGCGCCAGGGTTTCGTGGACATTCTCAGTCAGGACTCCACCATTCAGGTGAGCCTCATGTATAGCCGTGCCGACAACTTCACGGGGCGTGTGCTCTATACCGACCTGCGCGAGGCCTATCTCCATCCGAAGGCTGCGCGCGCCTTGGCCCGTGCCCAGCAACTGTTGCGCGAGCAGCACCCCGAGCTCTCGCTGAAGGTCTATGACGCCGCACGCCCCATGAGCATTCAGCAGAAGATGTGGGACACGGTGAAGGGCACCGCGCAGCAGAACTATGTGAGCAATCCGCGCAACGGAGGTGGGCTGCACAACTACGGCATGGCGGTGGACATCACCCTCTGCGACGCGCTCACAGGCGATACGCTCGACATGGGAACCGTGGTGGACCATCTGGGACCCGAGGCGCACATCGATGCCGAGGAAGACCTCGTGCGTCGCGGAACCATCAGTGCCGAGGCGCTGCGCAACCGGTTGTTGCTGCGCCAGGTGATGAAGCAGGCGGGCTTCACGCCCCTGCGCACCGAGTGGTGGCACTTCAACCTCATCACCCGTGCCGAGGCGCGTGCTCACTACAAGGTGATTCGCTGAATCATCCTCCCCACGCACTGACTTTCTCTTTACATTTCGGGCTTTCCAGATGAAACGGAAGCGCCGCGATGCTGTTCGCAACGCCCTCTTCGGCTTGTCGCACCACGGTGCGTTGACCCTCGAAACGTGGTCTTACCTCAAAATCCAGCCGTTTTTCTCGACCGAACTCGGGCTTGCTCGGAAAATCGCGAAAAATCGCATCGCTGAAAATCAAAGAGTTGCATCTGCGCCGTTTCGGACATCTCCCGAAAGCACAGCAAATCTCATCGGAAATCACAGCTTTCGGAGGCATCCCTCCTTGGCCGCAATTTCCGTTGTAGGTATGAAAAGTTGACAGTTGTCGTTTATCTGCTTTCCGTCGGGAAGACGTCCCGTGGTCAGCAGATGCGCGTACCTCCGTTGCCGTCGATATGGTCGGCGCGCGTGATGATGACCTCGCTCACGCCACGGTGTATGGCAGCAAAGGCGTTGTCGAGTTTCGGAATCATGCCTCCGGCAATGACGCCCTCTGCGGTGAGGCTTCGGAACGTGGGTTCGTCAATCTGTGGGATGACGCTCTCCTCGTCGTCGGCATCGCGCAGCACGCCTCGCTTCTCGAAACAGAAGGTCAGCCGCACTTCGAAATGAGCAGCCAACGCACACGCCACTTCGCTCGCAATCGAGTCGGCATTGGTGTTGAGCATGTGTCCCTGGCCGTCGTGCGTGAGGGGCGCCATCACGGGCACCACGCCGTCGGAAATGAGGGCAGCCAGCGCTGCACCGTCCACACGTTCTATGTCGCCCACCCATCCGTAGTCCACTTCGCCCACGGGACGCTTGTGGCTGCGTATGACGTCCATGTCAGCACCTGTCAGTCCCAGCGCACGTATGCCGCGGCCCTGCAGTCCTGCCACCACGCGCTTGTTCACCAGTCCGCCATAGACCATGGTTGCCACGTCGAGCATGGGTTCGTCGGTGATGCGCCGCCCGTTCACCATGCGGCTCTCGATGCCCAGCTGTGCGGCAATTTTCGTGGCACTGCGTCCGCCGCCGTGTACCAGCACTTTCAGTCCGGGCAGCGCTGCGAAATCGGTCAGCAGCTGTGCCAGCGAGACGGGGTCTTCGACGATGCCGCCGCCTACTTTTATTACGTTGATTCTGTTCATTCCAGATAGGTATAGCCGTAGAGGCCAGAACGATAATTGCTGATAAATTCCTTTCCCTCGGCGGCGGTTATCTTGCCGTCCTTGATGGCGCGGCTTACCCAAATCTCGAGGCGACGCACCAGCTTCTTGGGGTCGTATTGAACGTACTCGAGCACGTCGGCCACCGTCTCGCCGTCGATGACCTGCTCGATGGTGTATCCGTCGCCGTCCACCGAGATATGCACGGCATTGGTGTCTCCGAAGAGGTTGTGCATGTTGCCCAGAATCTCCTGATAGGCACCCACCAGGAAGACGCCGATATAATAGTGCTCGTTGGCCTTCACGGGGTGAAGTGGCAGGTAGCTCGTCTGCTGTCCTCCGTTGACGTATGCCGATATTTTTCCGTCCGAATCGCATGTGATATCCTGCAGCATGGCACTGCGGGTGGGCTGTTCCTCCAGACGTGCGATGGGCATGATGGGGAAGAGCTGGTCGAGCGCCCACGAGTCGGGCATGCTCTGGAAGAGGCTGAAGTTGCAGAAGTATTTGTCGGCCATCTGGCGGTCCAGCTTCCTGAGTTCGTCGGGCACATGCTTCTGGTGGTGTGCCAGTTCGGCTATCTCGTGGCTGATGGCCCAGTAGAGCGACTCAATCTGTGCGCGTGTCTTGAGGTCGATGATGCCGTGTCGGAAGAGGTCGAGCGCCTCCTCGCGTATATCCTCGGCGTCGTGCCAGTCCTCCAGCATCGAGCGGCTGCTCAACTTGTCCCATATATCGGTGAGGTCATGCACCAGCTTGTGGTCGTCGGGACCCGGCTCGAAGTCCTCGGGCATCTGAGGTGCCGTCACGCTCTCCAGCACATCGACGACGAGCACGCTGTGATGGGCTGTGAGCGAACGACCGCCCTCGGTGATGATGTTCGGGTGCGGTATGTTGTTGCGGTTGGCAGTCTCGACCAATGTATAGACGCAGTCGTTCACGTACTCCTGGATGCTGTAGTTCACGCTGCTCTCGCTGTTGCTGCTCCGGGTTCCGTCGTAATCCACGCCCAGTCCGCCTCCACAATCGACGAACTCGATGTTGAAGCCCATCGCGTGAAGTTGTGCATAGAACTGTGCAGCCTCGCGCAGGGCAGTGCTGATGCGGCGAATCTTGGTTATCTGACTGCCGATGTGGAAGTGTATCAGCTTCAGACAGTCGCGCATTCCCATCTCATCCAGCAGCTGCAGTGCCGTGAGCAACTCGGTGGAGTTGAGACCGAACTTGCTGGCATCGCCTCCGCTCTCCTCCCATTTGCCGGCACCGCTGCTGGCAAGCTTGATGCGGATGCCAAGGTTAGGACGAAGCCCCAGCTTGCTGGCTGTCTCTGCGATGATTTTCAGTTCGGGGAGCTTCTCGATGACCAGGAAGACACGCTTGCCCATCTTCTGAGCAAGCAGGGCCAGTTCGATAAAGTTCTGGTCCTTGTGACCATTACAGATGATGAGACTGTCGGAGTCCATGTTGGTTGCCAGCACGGCATGCAGCTCGGGCTTCGAACCAGCCTCCAGTCCCAGGTTGTAACGCTTGCCGTGGCTGATGATTTCCTCAACGACGGGGCGCATCTGGTTCACTTTGATGGGGAAGATGATGAAGTGCTCGCCGTGGAATTCATATTCCTTGGCAGCCTTGCGGAAACATTCGTCGGTCTTTTCGATACGATTGTCCAGGATGTCGGGGAAGCGCAGCAGCACGGGCGCCGTCACATGGCGCGAAGCCAGATGGTCGACAACCTCCTTGAGATCGACCTGCACGCTGTTCTTCTTAGGTGTCACATAGACATGCCCTTTCTCGTTGATGCCAAAGTAGTTCACTCCCCAGCCCTTGATGTTGTAGAGCTCTTCGGAGTCTTCGATGCGCCACTTTCTCATTTCCTTATTCTCGTGTATGTTAGTTGGTTTTTCATGCTTCTATATCCCCAGTTCGTTACGCAGCAGGCTGACACTCTCCTGTATCTTGTCGTAATTGTCCAGCAGATTCACGTCGACGATGTGTTTGGCCTGGGCGTAGAAAGGTTCGCGTTTTGCAAGCGATTCCTCGATGTATGCCAGCAGGTCGGTCTCGTTCTTGCCCTTGATGAGAGGTCGTTCCACTTTGCCCATTTTCAAGTGCATTGCCAGCACGTTGGGGCGTGCTTTCAGGTAAACGGTCTCGGCCAGTGTGTTCATGTACTGCATGTTGTCAAAGAAGCAAGGTGTTCCACCGCCGCATGAGAGGACGATGTTCTCGAACTCAGCGACTTCGTGCAGCATGTTGCGTTCCATCTGGCGGAAGCCATCCTCGCCACTCTCTCGGAAGATTTGTGCCACGCTGCGACGGTAACGCATCTCGATATACCAGTCGAGGTCGTAGAACGAAATGCCCAGTGCCATGGCCAGCTGGCGGCCTATGGTGGTCTTTCCCGAGCCCATGTATCCTACGAGGATGATGCGTGTCATTTGTCGCTGCTTATTTCTTGCGTGCGTAGTATCTGCGTCGTGCTGTTGCCTTACCCGAGGAATCTTTCTCCTGCTGTTGGCTGATGAGCTGCCGGCATTCCTCGAGTGTCAGTTGTGCAGCACGTTCCTGCATGTTCTTGGGCAGTCGATAGTTGTTGCCGTCGAAGGCGATGTAGGGTCCGAAACGACCGTTCATGACCTCGATGGAGGGGTCTTCCTCGAAGCTGCGCAGGTGGCGTTGGTTCTCCTCCTGCTGCTTTTTCTGTATCATTTCCAGCGCCTCTTCGAAGGTGATGTCCATGGGGTCCTTGCTCTTGGGGATGGAGACGAACATGCCGCGGCATGCGACATAGGGACCGAAGCGACCGGCTCCGACGGTGACATCTTCGCCTTCGTGCTTGCCCAGCGTACGGGGCAGTTTGAAGAGTTCGAGTGCTTCTTCGAGTGTGATGCCGTCGAGTGTCTGTCCACTCTTCAGCTGTGCGAAGCGCGGTTTCTCGCTTCCCTCGCTGCTACCTATCTGTGCCACAGGTCCGAAGCGGCCAATCTTCACGCTCACGGGCTGTCCGCTCTTGGGGTCGGTGCCCAGTATGCGTTCGCCCACCTTGTGCTCGGTGTGTGTGTGCATCGATTTCTCCACCATGGGACTGAAGTCGTCATAGAAGCGTCGGATGATGCTGGTCCATTCCGTTTTGCCCTCGGCGATGTCGTCGAATTCCTTTTCCACGTCGGCCGTGAAGTTGTAATCCATTATCTCGGGGAAGTTCTCCTGCAGATAGTCGTTCACGACGATGCCCGTGTCGGTGGGCAGCAGTTTGCTGCGTTCGGCACCCACGGTGGTCTTTGTGTGGCTTTTCTTTATCTTGCCGTCGGTCAGTGTGAGTGTCTGGCAATCGTATTCGTCACCGGCCTTGTCGCCTTTCTCCACATATTCGCGTTGCTGGATGGTGGTGATGGTGGTGGCATAGGTCGAGGGGCGTCCGATGCCCAGTTCCTCGAGTTTGCGCACGAGGCTTGCCTCGTTGTATCTGAGTGGGCGCTGTGCGTATCGCTGTATGGCCTTGATGGTGTTTCGTGTGAGTTTCTCTCCGATGTTGAGTGTGGGCAGTTGTCCGTTCTCGCCGTTCTGGAACGAGTTGTCTTCTTCCTGCTGTGTCTCGCGGTAGATATTCAGGAAACCGTCGAATTTGATGACCTCTCCTGTGGCCACGAAGCACTCTTCGGCTCCGCTGATGCTGATGGTGGCCTGTGTCTTTTCTATTTCGGCATCGGCCATCTGGCTGGCCAGCGTGCGCTTCCAGATGAGTTCATAGAGGCGTCGTTCCTGTGCAGGGCCTTCGATCTGTGCCTGGTCCATGTACGAGGGTCGTATGGCTTCGTGTGCTTCCTGCGCACCTTTCGAGTGGGTCTGGTAGTGGCGTGTCTTCACGTATTGCTCACCCATCTGTTCGGCGATTACTTTCTTGCAGGCCGACAGGCAGAGCGAACTCAGGTTCACGCTGTCGGTACGCATGTAGGTGATTCGTCCGCTCTCATAGAGGCGTTGCGCCACCAGCATGGTCTGTGCCACGGTGAATCCCAGTTTGTGTGCGGCTTCCTGCTGCAGCGTACTGGTGGTGAAGGGCGGTGCCGGCACGCGTTTCTGAGGCTTCGTGCTGATGTCTTCGATGGTGAACTGTGCGTTGGCGCACTGGTTGAGGAATGCCTCGGCCTGCTCCTCTGTGTTGAAGCGGCGGTTCAGTTCGGCTTTCAGTTCGTTGCCCTCGGGTGTGGTGAAGATGGCGCTGACGCGATAGCTGCTCTCGTTCTGGAATCGCTGTATCTCGCGCTCGCGTTCCACTATCAGACGCACGGCTACGCTCTGCACGCGTCCCGCGCTCAGGGCTGGTTTCACCTTGCGCCACAGCACGGGGCTCAGCTTGAAGCCCACGATGCGGTCCAGCACGCGGCGTGCCTGCTGGGCGTTCACCAGATTGAGGTCGATGTGGCGGGGATGGTCGATGGCGTTCAGTATGGCCTGCTTGGTGATTTCGTGGAAGACGATGCGTCGGGTGCTGTCGGCAGGCAGCTTGAGCACCTCGCTCAGGTGCCAGCTGATGGCCTCTCCCTCGCGGTCCTCATCGGATGCCAGCCATACAGTCTGTGCCTCGCCGGCTGCTTTCTGCAACTGCGACACCACCTTCACCTTGTCGGCAGGGATTTCGTATTGTGGCGAGAATGTGTCGAGATCTATGCTGAACGATTTCTTCTTCAGGTCGCGGATGTGTCCGTAGCTCGAGAGCACCTTGTAGTTACTGCCCAGGAATTTTTCGATAGTCTTGGCCTTGGCTGGGCTCTCTACGATAACTAGGTTTTCTTTCATGTCTTTTTTACGAGATTGATGAATTTGGGCGCAAAGGTAGCGCAAAAAAATCTTTTCTCTACCTTATTTATATGGAAATTTTTCAAAAAAGTTTTCCCGTCGCCCCCTAAGCCGTAGGCTTCCCCCTGTTCGGCACGGAGAGAAACACCACGCTGCGCAGACTGACGCACCACGTTGCGCAGGCTGTCGCACCACGTTGCGACGGGCGTCGCAGCACGGTGCGTTTTTAACATTTCAGCGGAGCGTCTGACCGAACGGCGCGAAAGTGGCTACAGCAGAGGCATGTGGAGCAGGCGTTCCACTCCACGTCTGACGGAGCCCAGACCGAACTCGGCAGGCTGCACTTCGGAGAGGGGAATCCAGCGTGCGTCGGCAGCGTCGTCCATGGCGTGGGCATCCTCGCTGCCCAGGGGGCGACAGAGAAAAAAGAGGTCCATCGTATGGATGTCGAGACCGCTGTAGGGGTAGATGTTGGGCAGCGAGAAGAGGAAACGTACGGAGCCGATGTCCAGTCCCGTCTCCTCCTTCACCTCGCGCGCCAGACCCTCCTCGGCCGTCTCGCCGCAGTCGCAGAAACCGCCCGGAAGGTCGAGCGTGCCGCGCGCAGGTTCCTTGGCACGGCGCACGGTGAGCAGCTCGCCGCGGCTGTTCACGATAACAGCCACCGTGGCTGCACTCGGGTTGAAAAAATACACAAAGCCGCACGATTCGCAGCGCTTGCTCTTCACGCCCCTCACCACGAAATGCGGCGAACCGCACACGGGACAGTAGTGGAATTTCTCCAACGGATGTATCTCTTTCATCTTTTGCTTGCTATATCGACTTTGCAAAAGTACGAAAAAATGGCTTTTCGCTGCACAAAAATGCTTCATTTCTGCTCGCATGACGCAGGAAATGTTTACCTTTGTTAGGAAATCACGCAATATAAACCTACTGTAAACCGATATGAACACATTCAGCAACTGGTACACCAATCTGGAGCCTGCGCTGCGAGCCTACTGGACCGTGGCCATCCTCTCGACCCTCGTCTTTGCCATCCAGATGGCACTCACCCTCATCGGCATCGGCGACACCGACTCCGACGTGGGCGGCACCGACTTTGCCGACGCCGACGTGAACGGCGACACCATGGATACGGGCGGCGCCATCCAGCTCTTCACCATACGCAACATGGTGAACTTCCTGCTGGGCGTCGGATGGGGCGGCGTGTGTTTCTACTCAGCCATCCCCAGCCGCATCCTGCTCGCAGTGGTGGCCATCGTGTGCGGCTGTATCCTCGTGGGAGCCTTCCTGCTGATGCTCCGTCAGCTCATGAAACTCGAATCGAACGGCGCTTTCCGCATCTCCGACTGCGTGGGCACCGCCTGCGACGTCTATCTGCGCATACCTGCCAACCGCACAGGTCAGGGCAAGGTGCAGGTGAGTTTCAACGGCTCGGTGCAGGAACTCGATGCCGTGACCGACGGCGACGCTCTGCCCAGCGGCACCAAGGTGAAAGTGGTGCGCCTCATCGAAGGACGTCTGCTGCTCGTAGAAAGAATCTGAGAAAGGAACACATAAGAACATAATCACTAAAAAAAACAGAAACCTATGGGAGTATTCTATTTTATCGTCATTGGCGCCATCGCACTCGTTTTCCTCTTCATGGCGCTCATAAACCGCTACCGTCGCTGCCCAAGTGACAAGATTCTGGTCATCTATGGCAACAAAGGTTCGAAGTCGAGCGCCAAGTGTGTGCACGGCGGAGGTGCCTTTGTGTGGCCCATCATCGAGGACTATGCCTACATGAGCCTGACGCCCATCAGCATCGATGCCAACCTGACCAATGCACTGAGCCGCCAGAACATACGCGTGGACGTGCCCTGCCGCTTCACCGTGGGCATCAGCACCGAGCCCGAGAGCATGCTCGCCGCAGCCGAACGACTGCTGGGACAGACCGCACAGCAGATTCAGGAACTGGCACGCGATATCCTCTTCGGACAGCTTCGCCTCGTCATCGCAACCATGAGCATCGAGGAACTCAACTCGGACCGCGACAAATTCCTGGAGGCTATCAGCGCCAACGTCGAAGTGGAACTCAAGAAAATAGGCTTGCGCCTCATCAACGTGAACGTGACCGACATCAAGGACGAGAGCGGATATATCGAAGCACTCGGTCAGGAAGCCGCTGCCAAGGCCATCAACGAAGCCAAGGTGCGTGTGGCCGAACAGGAGAAGCTCGGTGAGATTGGTAAGGCCGAAGCCGTAAGGGAAACCCGCGTGCGTACTGCCGAAGCCAACGCCGAGGCTGTCAAGGGCGAGAACGAAGCCAAGATAGCCATCGCCAACAGCGAATCGAACCGCCGCGAGAAAGAAGCCGAAGCACAACGCCGTGCCATGGCAGCAGAGAAAGTGGCTCAGGCAAAAGCACTCGAAGAAGCATACGCAGCCGAACAGAAAGCCGAGGAAGCTCGTGCCGACAAGGAACGCTCCACACAGACAGCAAACGTAATCGTCGCACAGGAAATTGAGAAGCAACGTCTCGTCATATCTGCCGAAGCCGAAGCTGAGCAAAAACGTGTCAACGCCAAGGGAGAAGCCGATGCCATCTTCGCCAAGATGGAAGCCGAAGCAAAGGGTCTCTATCAGGTGCTCACAAAACAAGCCGAGGGTTACGACAAGATGATTCAAGCCGCCGGTGGCAACCCCACACAGGCATACACACTTCTCCTGCTTGAGAAACTCCCCGAACTCGTCAAGACACAAGTGGAGGCCATCAGGGGCATCAACATCGACAAAGTGACCGTCTGGGACAACGGAGGCAACGCCGATGGCAAAACCAGCACCGCAAACTTCCTGAGCGGACTCATGAAGAGCGTACCTCCACTGGCCGAACTCTTTGACCAAGCTGGCATGGCTCTCCCCGAATATCTCGCTAAGAAGAAGGACGAAACTCCCGAAGCAACAGACGAAGATTCCACATCAAACTGATAGACAAAACAAAAAATCCCCTAAAATTTTGGTGCATTGGTAGAAAACTTCTACCTTTGCACCGCATTTCCTACCAAGAATGCTTGTGGAAGCCCAGATGGCGGAATTGGTAGACGCGTTGGTCTCAAACACCAATGCCGCAAGGCGTGCCGGTTCGATCCCGGCTCTGGGTACGAGTTTAACACAAAAACAATCGCTAAACCCTTAAAAACAAAGGATTTAGCGATTTTTCTTTTCTTAATTTTCCCCACATTTTCCCCACATCTGCAAGGATTCGTGCAAAGTAAATCCCATTTACCCCACCAGAAAAGAACGAGTCAGGGCAAAATTGTAGATTTTTGTCGGAATGAAGGGTGTATAACAAGAAGCCAATCAAAAACTTTAATCGCAAATTAATAAGATTAAACGTCATATTTCAGCAGATACAATGCCATCCTTCAGAAGCAGCAGGACATCAACCGCTATGTTCATGCGTACTTTAGCGACAATGCCAAGGTCATAATGGAACTGGAAGGCATTGACCTCATGTTCTCCAATCAGGAAGTCAAGCCTATGCCTGTCAATGACTATCGTGAGTACATGAAAGAGCGTAAGAAAGAGGCAAAAGGCAAGCAGAAATAACCTTTGTTTTCTTTTTCCCCTCTGTCAATGTCGTTGCAATAGCCAGTTATAGCAAGCCGTTTTTATCATCTGGTGTTCCCAAACAGGATTTCTGGGGTTCATTTTGGGAACAACTAACCCACTAACCTTTAGCATAACTGATGAAAGTCAGTGGGTTTGCTGGTTGTTCCATCAATCTTGAACAGATGAATATTTGATACATAGTGGTTTGCATTTAATTAGCGAACCCTATTTAATAATAAGGGGGAAGATTCATCGCTGCACTCTGCGCTCGGCTTTGCCGCTTCTGCCCGACAACGTCGGGTGTTGAAGAATGACAAGAGTGGGGAGTCACAGCAATCCCCACACCCCCTCAAAAAACGCACCGTGCTGCGACGGGTGTCGCAGCACGGTGCGGAGGCTGTCGAAGCACAGTGCGTCAAGCAACGCACTGCGGTGCGTTTAATCCGGCTCCCTTCCCGTAACAATCTCCTCCCTCACTTGCCGTTCTTTCACGCCGGCGGAACTGCTGTTGAGGATGATGTTCACGATGCCCACAGCATCGGTGATGGTGATGCTACCATTTCCGTCAACATCTGCAGCAGCTACATTGAACGTGCCCTGCGTTGTGTTCAGGATGTAGTTCACCACTGCCACTGCATCGGTGATGGTCACCTTGCCGTCGCCGTTCGCGTCACCCAGCACAAACTTCGTGAAATAGCCCGGCTTGTCTGCTGCGTCGGGGTGAGCATAGGTGGCATCGGTGTACGATCTATCATACGCCGTTCCGTTGCCG
>CAJOLZ010000019.1 GCA_905235575.1 uncultured Bacteroidaceae bacterium
TAGAACAATCCTTCGTATTTTTGCACGAAAGTATAAATAATCTTAAAAAATAACAACAATGAAAAGAACGTCATTAATGAAGATTCTTGCAGCACTCATCCTGCTGCTCTCACCCCTCACCATGCTGGCACAAACACCCTACGCTGCACTTGACGGGACGACCCTAACCTTCTATTATGACAATCTCCGCAATACACGTGGTGGCACGAAGTACGGCTTGAATAGCGGTACGAACGACCCCGGTTGGTATACAGACGGCAAATATGCAAATGTAACTAATGTTGTTTTCGATTCCTCGTTCAGGGACGCACGCCCTACGTCAACCTATTGCTGGTTTTGTGATATGACTAATCTCGCCTCAATTTCAGGCATGAATGAGTATCTCAATACAAGTGATGTGACGAACATGGGATGCATGTTCTATTATTGTTCCAGCCTGACGAGCCTCGACTTGAGCGGCTTCAATACCGAGAAGGTGACGAGCATGGATTGGATGTTCTATGAGTGCTCCAGCCTGAAGAGTCTTGACGTGAGCAACTTCAATACCGCCAAAGTAACGAGCATGTACTGCATGTTCGCTGGTTGCTCCAAGTTGGAGAGCCTCGACTTGAGTAGCTTCAAGACCACCAAAGTAACGGACATGGAAGGCATGTTCAGTACGTGTTCCAACCTAAAAACCATCTATTGCGACGACAACTGGAACAAGATGGGACTTACATCAACCCAAATGTTCTTTGGGTGCACAAGTCTGAAGGGCGGCAACGGAACGGCGTATAATTCATCGTACACCAACGATGCCACCTACGCTCACCCCGACGTAGCAGACAACCCGGGCTACTTCTCGGTGAAGGAAGCTTACGCCGTGCTCTCCCCCGACGGCAAGACCCTCACCTTCTATTACGACGGGCTGAAAACCTCTCGAACGGGCACGATATGCGATTTGAATAGCGGTAACAACTACCCCGGTTGGTATGGCAGTAGAAGAAATATAACCACGGTTGTTTTCGATTCCTCGTTCAAGGATGCCCGCCCCACGTCAACCTATTGCTGGTTTTACGATATGGATAAACTCACCTCAATTACAGATATGAAGGAGTATCTCAACACAAGTGAGGTGACGAACATGGGAAGCATGTTCTATTATTGTTCCAGCCTGACGAGTCTCGACTTGAGCGGTTTCAACACGGAGAAAGTGACAGACATGGGAGGTATGTTCACTTACTGCTCCAAGTTGACGAGCCTCGACGTGGGCAGCTTCAATACCGAGAAGGTGGAGAACATGAACAACATGTTCAGAAATTGCTCCAAGTTGACAACCATCTATTGCGACAAGGACTGGAACAGTTCGTCGGACCCTGTATCAAACAACATGTTCACTGGTTGCACAAATCTGAAGGGCGGCAACGGCACGGCGTATAATTATCAGGAGGTCACAGCCACCTATGCTCACCCCGACGCAGCAGACAACCCGGGCTACTTCACCACAAAAGCCTACGCTGCACTTTCCACCGACGGTAATACACTTATCTTTTATTGTGACAATCAGCGCAGTACGCGCGGCAAGACATACGACTTGAATAGCGGTGAGAACAGCCCCGATTGGTATAATGATAATAGCAATGCAAATGTAACCACGATTGTTTTCGATTCCTCTTTCAAGGATGCCCGCCCCACGTCAACCTTTTCGTGGTTTGCTGGAATGAGTGCTCTCACCTCAATTACAGGTATGAACGAGAATCTCAACACAAGCGAGGTGACGACCATGAGAAGTATGTTCTATTTCTGTTCCAGCCTGGAGAGCCTCGACGTGAGCGGCTTCAATACCGCCAAGGTGACGACCATGAGAACTATGTTATATTACTGCTCCGGCCTGACGAGCCTCGACGTGAGCGGCTTCAATACCGCCAACGTGACGAATATGTATGGCATGTTCTTTGGCTGCTCTGGCCTGACGACTCTCGACGTGAGCGGCTTCAATACCGCCAAGGTGACGGACATGGGAACCATGTTCTATTTTTGTTCCAGCCTGGAGACTCTCGATTTGAACGGCTTCAATACCGCCAAGGTGACAGACATGGAAAGCATGTTCACTGGCTGCGTCAAGTTGACGAGCCTCGACGTGAGCGGCTTCAATACCGCCAACGTGACGAACATGTACGCCATGTTCTGCAACTGTCCCAGCCTGACGAGTCTCGACTTGAGCAGTTTCAATACCGCCAGCGTGACGAACATGGGAGCTATGTTCTATACCTGCTCCAAGTTGGAGAGCCTCGACCTGAGCGGCTTCAACACCGCCAAGGTGACGAACATGGAAGGTATGTTCGAGGTCTGTTCCAGTCTGGTGAGTCTCGACTTGAGCGGCTTTAATACCAAGAATGTGACGAACATGGATGCCATGTTCTTTAATTGCTCCAGTCTGACGAGCCTTGACCTGAGCGGTTTCAATACGGAGAACGTGACGACCATGAGTGAGATGTTCTATTATTCCTCCAGCCTAACAACCATTATATGCGATAACAACTGGTATAGGTCGGGAATTACCTCGGCCGACATGTTCTATGGTTGCACAAGTCTGAAGGGCGGCAACGGCACGGTGTATAATTCGTCGAACGTCACAGCCACCTATGCTCACCCCGACGCAGAGGGCAACCCAGGCTACTTCACGAAGTTTGTGCTGGGTGACGCGAACGGCGACGGCAAGGTGACCATCACCGACGCAGTGGCAGTGGTGAACTACATCCTGAACACAACGCAGGGTACATTCAATGTAACTGCTGCGGATGTTGACGGAAATGGTAGCATCACCGCTGTGGGCATCGTAAACATCATCCTCAACAGCACCTCCGCCGGCGTGAAAGAACGGAGTGTGAGAGAGGAAATAGGCTCTTTTAGAGAACCAGAGTAAAAGCACCGCGTTCCTACGCATGTCGCACTGTGTTGCGACAGCCTGCGCACCGTGCTGCGACGCCCGTCGCAGCACGGTGCGTTTTTTGTGGGGGTGTGGGGTTCTGTTTGATGGCCTTTGCGTTTCTTGTCATTCTTCAACACCCGACGTTGTCGGGCAGAAGCGGCGGAGCCGAGCGCAGAGTGCCCAACGGGCCGAAGAATCTCTATGAGGCGAACGTCCTCGGTGAGATTCATCGCTTCGCTCTGAATGACAAGTTACTATTAGCCTATGTGAAACAAGAATTGACACATGCCCCCTTTTTGTCATTCAGAGTGCCCGAAGGGCCGAAGAATCTCTAAGAGGACATATAATTATGACTAAGACATTAAATTCTCTCACTCCACCCCCAGGCAGGCGGCGCAGGCCTCGGCACAGCGTTCGCCATCGACGGCAGCGCTGACAATGCCACCGGCGTAACCGGCTCCCTCGCCGCAGGGGAAGAGGCGTTCGAGGGTGGGGTGCTGGAGGGTGTCGGCCTCTCGCAGTATGCGCAGCGGACTGCTGGTGCGTGTCTCTACTCCAATCACGGTGGCCTCGTTGGTCAGGAATCCGTGCATGCGGCGGCCCCACACGCGGAAGGCCTGTTGCAGACGGTGGCTGACGGACGAGGGCATCCAAAAGTGGAGCGGACTGCTGAGCAGCCCGGGTGCATAGGACGAGGGTGCGAGCTGGGAGCTCAGACGTCCCTCTACAAAGTCGGCCATGCGCTGTGCCGGAGCCGTCTGCCGACGGTTGCCCTGCAGCCAGCACTGGCGTTCCAGCTCCTCCTGAAACTCCATCACCGCCTCGGTGCGTCCTGCTGCCTCGGGACCGATGTCTTCGGGTCTCACCTCCACCACCATGCCGCTGTTGCTCCACCGGCCGTTGCGGTGCGAGGGGCTCATGCCGTTGACCACAATCTGCTCGGGACCTGTGGCGGCAGGAATGACGAAGCCCCCCGGGCACATGCAGAAGCTATAGACGCCGCGTCCCTCCACCTGTTCCACGAGGCTGTATTCGGCCGCCGGCAACCAGCGCCCGCGCCCCTGTCGGTTGTGATACTGGATGCGGTCGATGAGCTCGGCCGGATGCTCCAGTCGTACTCCCACGGCAATGCCCTTGGGCTCCATCTCGACGTGGGTGGCGAGGAGGTGGCGATAGACGTCGCGTGCCGAGTGTCCGGTGGCCAGGATGACGCCCTCGCCGCGCAGTTCCACGGGACCCTGGGGCGTGTCGGCCTGAATGCCCTCCACGCGGTTGCCGCGCCGTATGAGGCTCGTCATTCGTGTCTCGAAACGTACTTCTCCGCCGTTGCCGATGATGGTCTGCCGCATGTGCTCGATGACGCGCGGCAGTCGGTCTGTGCCGATGTGTGGATGTGCGTCGGCGAGTATGGCAGGCGAGGCTCCGTGCTGCACGAAGATGCGCAGAATCTTCTCCACATCGCCGCGCTTCTTGCTGCGTGTGAAGAGCTTACCGTCGCTGTATGCCCCGGCTCCTCCCTCGCCGAAAGCGTAGTTGCTCTCGGGCGATACCTGCTGCTCGATGCGTATGCGGGCCAGGTCCTTCTTGCGTTCGTGTACGTCCTTTCCCCTTTCCACCACCAAGGGCCTCAGCCCCAGCTCGATGAGGCGCAGCGCTGCAAAAAGTCCGCCGGGCCCGGCCCCCACGACGATGACGGTGGGGCGAAGTGAGACGTCGGGATAGGTGATGGGTTGGAAGGGCGCTTCGACGGGCTCGCCGGCTTCGTAGATGCGCAGGGTGAGGTTGACGTAGATGGTGCGCTGTCGGGCATCGATGCTGCGCCGCAACACGCGTACGGCGGCGGCATGGAGGCCGTGATCGCGCTCCAGACAGGCTCGCAGGCTCTGCTCGTTGTAGGCATCCTGCGGCAGCAGACGGAGGGATATTTCTTTCATTTCGGGTGACGTTCTTGTTGGAATAGACTACAAAAGTATCTCAATTTTTTTAGTTTTCGCGGCAAAATCGGCTCAAATAGATTAAAATATCGGTATTTCACATCCAAAATCATCATTATTTCACAAAAACTCTGTACTTTTGCAACTGAATTGGGTAGGCAGGCTCCCTCCCGAAGAAACTTAAGGTAAAAAAGAATGAAAGTATTGAAGTTTGGCGGAACATCCGTAGGTTCCGTAGAAAGCATTCTGAACGTAAAGAAGATAGTGGAGGCTCAGACGGAGCCCGTGATAGTGGTGGTGAGTGCCCTGGGCGGCATCACAGACCAGCTGATAGGGACAGCGCGTATGGCTGTGGACGGTGACCCGCTGTATCAGAAGTCATTCTGGCAGATGTGTGAACGTCACGAACAGATGGTGCGCGAGATTATTCCCTCGTCGCGAGACCGCGAGACGCTGTGGGCAGTGGTGAAGGCATTGCTGGAAGAACTGCGCAGCATCTATCAGGGTGTCTATCTGATTCGCGACCTCAGTCCGAAGACCACTGCAGCCATCGTAAGCTATGGCGAGCGCATCAGCAGTCGCATCGTGGCCACCCTCATCGAGGGCGCTGAATGGTTCGACAGCCGCGAATTCATCAAGACCGAACAGAAGAACGGACGCAGTCTGCTGGCAGTGGAACAGACCAACGAGCTGGTGAGGCAGACGTGGAAGAAGATTCCGAAGACGAGCATCGTGCCCGGATTCATCAGCACAGACTGCGAAAGTGGCGAGGTGACCAACCTGGGTCGCGGAGGCAGCGACTATACGGCCAGCATCATTGCAGCAGCACTGGATGCCGACGTGCTGGAGATATGGACCGATGTGGACGGATTCATGACCGCCGACCCACGTGTCATCCCCAATGCCTACGTCATCAAGGAACTCTCCTACATCGAGGCAATGGAGCTCTGCAACTTCGGAGCCAAGGTGGTGTATCCGCCTACCATCTATCCCGTTTGTGTGAAGAACATTCCCATCTTGATAAAGAATACCTTCAACCCCGATGCACCCGGCTCCATCATAACGAAGGACGTGGCTCACAGCACGAAGGCCATCAAGGGCATATCGAGCATCAGCGGCACCAGTCTGATAACTATCAGCGGTCTGTCGATGGTGGGTGTCATAGGCATCAACCGCCGCATCTTCTCGTGTCTGGCAGACAACGGCATCTCGGTGTTCATGGTGTCGCAGGCCAGCTCGGAGAACAGCACCAGCATCGGTGTACGCGACGCCGACGTGAACGAGGCTTGCCGTGTGCTGAACGAGGAATTCCAGAAGGAAATAGAAACCGGTGCCATGTATAAGATGCAGGCTGAGAGCGGACTGGCCACCGTGGCTGTGGTGGGTGAGAACATGAAACACACACCGGGCATTGCCGGCAAACTCTTCGGAACACTGGGACGAAACGGCATCAGCGTGATAGCCTGTGCACAGGGAGCATCGGAGACGAACATCTCGTTCGTCGTGGACGGCAGCCTGTTGCGCAAGTCGCTCAACGTCATCCACGACTCGTTCTTCCTGAGCGAATACCAGGTACTGAACCTCTTCATAACCGGCGTGGGCACCGTAGGCGGAAGCCTGATAGAACAGATAGCCCAGCAACGCGAGAAGCTGATGCGCGAGCAGAGCCTGCAGCTCAATGTGGTGGGAATAGCCAGCGGACACAAGGCGATGTTCAGTCGCGAAGGCTTCAAACTCGATACCTACCGCGAACAACTGGCACAGGCTCCCGACAGCAACATCGAACGACTGCGTCAGGAGGTCATCGGCATGAACATCTTCAACAGCGTCTTCGTGGACTGCACAGCAAGTCCCGAAGTCGCCAGTCTCTATCATGACTTCCTCGACCACAACATCAACGTGGTTGCCGCCAATAAAATTGCTGCCAGCAGCGACTATCAGAACTATCACGAACTGAAGACCATCGCTCAGCGACGCGGTGCCAAGTTCCTCTTTGAGACCAATGTCGGAGCCGGACTTCCCATCATTCGCACCATCAACGACCTGCGCAACAGCGGCGACAAGATTCTGCGCATCGAGGCCGTACTGAGCGGTACATTGAACTATATCTTCAATACAATCTCGGCCGATGTGCCTTTCAGCGAGACCGTTCGCCGTGCCAAGGCTGAAGGATACAGCGAGCCCGACCCACGCATCGACCTCTGCGGAAAGGATGTCTTGCGCAAGCTGGTCATCCTGGCTCGCGAAGCCGGATACAAAGTGAATCAAGAGGACGTGGAGAAGCAACTCTTCGTGCCGCAGGAGTTCTTCGACGGTACGATGGAAGAGTTCTGGGAGAAACTGCCACAGCTCGATGCAGACTTCGAACAGCGTCGCCACCAACTGGAGGCTGACGGCAAGCGATGGCGTTTCGTCGCTACCTGCGACCACGGACAGTGTTCAATCTCTCTGAAAGAGGTTGACACCACACATCCGTTCTACGTTCTCGAGGGCACCAACAACATCGTTCTGCTCACCACCGAACGCTACAACAAATCACCGATGCTCATTCAGGGCTATGGTGCCGGTGCCAGCGTCACTGCAGCCGGTGTCTTTGCCGATATAATGTCGATGGCATGAAACACCTCATCATTCTCTGCGACGGCATGGCCGACTGGCCTTGCGAAGCTTTGGAAGGGAAGACACTCTTGCAGTATGCCGATACGCCTCACTTCGATTTTCTGGCAAGTCAAGGCCGAAACGGGTTGCTGAAGACTGTTCCCGACGGGTTCCATCCCGGCAGTGAAGTAGCCAACAGCAGCATTCTGGGCTACGATCAACATCTGGTCTACGAGGGTCGAGGCCCGCTGGAGGCAGCCAGCATCGGCGTTCAACTTGACGAAGGCGACTTGGCTCTGCGCTGCAATCTCGTATGCATCGAAGGCGATATACTGAAGAACCACAGCTGTGGTCGGCTCGAAACCGAAGACGCCGACGTGCTCATCCGCTTCCTGCAGGAACATCTCGGCAACGAGCGGATTCATTTCTACACCGGTGTTCAGTATCGTCATCTGCTTGTTGTGAAGCATGGCGACAAACGTCTCCACTGCACTCCGCCGCACGACATCCCCGGCAAACCATTCCGTCCCTACATGCTCTCGGCCGAAGTTCCTGAGGCTGAGGAAACAGCCGCCCTGCTGCGTTCTCTCGTTGAGCAAAGCCAGCAATTGCTGAAAGACCATCCTCTGAACCAGGCGCGTCGGGCCAACGGTCAAGACCCAGCCAACAGCATCTGGCCCTGGGGTGGTGGTTATCGGCCGCGGATGGTGCCTCTCACAGAGACCTATCCGCAGATACGTTCGGGTGCCGTCATCACAGCTGTCGACCTCATTCGCGGTATCGGACGCTACGCCGGGCTGAACGTCATCAATGTCGAAGGCGCTACGGGTCTCTACGATACGAATTACGAAGGCAAGGCACAGGCCGCCGTCGATGCTCTCCGCACCAACGATTTCGTTTATCTCCACGTGGAGGCCAGCGATGAGGCTGGTCATGACGGCAGTCTCGAACTCAAGTTGAGGACTATCCACGACCTCGACCATCGCCTCGTGGCACCCATCCTTCAGGCACTCGCTGAGCAGGACGAGCCCGTTGCAATCGGTCTCCTTCCTGACCATCCTACGCCCATAGCCTACCGTACCCACACGGCCGAGCCCATTCCTTTTGCCATTTATTATCCCGGAATAGAGCCCGATGCCGTTCAGACTTTCGACGAGGTAGCCGCCACTGAAGGTGCTTATGGAACACTCGAGGGCGACCAGTTTATCAAACAGTTCATGAATATCAAATGAAATACTACAGCACCAACCATCAATCTCCCGCCGCCACCCTCCGCAAAGCAGTCGTGAAAGGCCTTGCTGAGGACCGCGGACTCTACATGCCTGAGCGGATAGAGCGTCTGCCGCAGGAATTCTTCGACCAGATGCCCTCCATGAGTTTCGCCGACATCGCCTGCCGCGTTGCCGACGCCTTCTTCGGCGAAGACATCCCAGCCGAGGAACTCCACACCATTGTACGCGAGACGCTTTCGTTCCCCATACCGATCGTCCCCGTTACCGACCACATCTTCAGCCTCGAGCTCTTCCACGGGCCCACCCTCGCCTTCAAGGACGTCGGCGCCCGCTTCATGGCTCGCACGCTGCGACACTTTCTTCACGACGACACCGTCAAAGTTCTCGTAGCTACATCGGGCGACACCGGTTCGGCCGTAGCCAACGGTTTCCTCGGCGTGCCCGGTATCCACGTCTATGTCCTCTACCCCAAGGGAAAGGTCAGCCCCATACAGGAATGCCAGTTCACCACGCTCGGGCAGAACATCACCGCGCTCGAGGTTGACGGAGTCTTCGACGACTGTCAGCGTCTCGTCAAGAGTGCTTTTGCTGACGAAGCCCTCAACGCCCACATGCTCCTCACCAGCGCCAACAGCATCAACGTGGCACGTTTTCTGCCGCAGGCCTTCTACTACTTCTGGGCCTATGCACAAGCCGTGCGCCAGGGAAATGAACATGTTGTCATCTCCGTACCCTCTGGCAACTTCGGCAACCTCTGTGCAGGTCTCTTCGCCAAGCGCATGGGATTGCCAGTGGAACGCTTCATTGCCGCCAACAACGCCAACGATATCTTCTATCGCTACCTGCTCACTGCGCTTTATCAGCCTCGTGCAAGTGTGCAGACCATTGCCAACGCGATGGATGTCGGAGACCCAAGCAATTTCGCACGCATCATCGACCTCTACGACCACAGTCACAAGGCCATTGCAGACGACATCAGCGGAGCCACCTACACCGACGAGCAGATTGCCGAAACCATGCGTCAATGTCTCGCACAAACGGGCTATCAGCTCGACCCGCACGGCGCCTGCGGCTATCAGGCACTTGTCGACGGACTGCAACCCGACGAGACTGGCATCTTCCTCGAGACGGCTCATCCAGCCAAGTTCCGCGACGTGGTGGAAAGCATCACGGGAACGTCCGTCGAACTGCCTCCGCGTCTGGCTGCCTTCATGCAGGGTCGCAAGCAGAGCGTTCCCATGTCGGCGCAATATCAGGATTTCAAGGACTATCTGCTCCACGTCTGAGCAGCGTAAAACCATAATAACGCAAAAACCCTTCGAGCGTATGCCCGAAGGGTTTTTTAGTTTGTGCCGTGGTCTTACGTCTGTCGCACCATGTTGTGCAAGCCGTCGCAGCACGTTGTGACACGTGTCGCACCACGGTGCGTTGTTTTCCTTTTTCTGAGTTTTGCGAATATAAGAACCCCTATCGTCATGGGGTACCCCTATTTTTGTGCAAATGAGGAATTTTGTGCAGTCAGAATATTAAATTATGTGATTTCTTAGTATTTGATGGTTAAATAACAGAAAAAAATAACTACCTTTGCAATGTCTTTCGACTTATAAGGTCGTTATGACGAACATAAGAGGCTCAGCCATCCCGAATCACCACCTCGAAGATAATGAGCCGACCATGATTAGAGCGTATGCGTATAGGCGCAGACGTTTCTACATAATCATGGAGCTTGTGGTGAGCTTGGGATGGCGTGGGAATGACCTGCGCCTTCTTTATGGAGTTAATGCAGGTGTATATTGATATAGTATTAACTTATAAAATAAAGAACGTATGAAAAAATTATTCTTATTTGTAATGTTGCTGATCTGTCTTGGAGTCCAGGCTCAAGAGAAGAAAGTAAATTTCAAATTACAACCAACAGGAGCGTTCCTTACTGAAGATGGCAAAGAATTTGCTGTGGTCGAATTTGAAGGTAAATCCTCAAGCGAACTTTATTCTATGGTAAAGTCATATGCCATGTTGCTATATAATGACCCAGACAAGGTGATAAGCGAAAGCGGTGGTAATATGATAAGTATGTATGCCTATTGTGAAGAAATGTGTGTTGTTAGTAGTATGGGCGCAAAAGGCATATACGGCGGTCATTACAAACTGATGTTCAGATTCAAAGATGGCAGGATAAGGGTGGATGCACCTTCAATAGATGAAGAACTGCCAATGAACGGAGGTTTTATGACGGGTACGATAGGCATCCCGAGCCGTGTCTTCTTGTCAGACTATGCAAAGAAAGTCTGCAATGGCAACAGCAAAAAGAATAAGGAGAAGAAAGAATATCTGGAATCCGTCGTGAATAATCCAATCAATTATCTGCTTGGTTTTTCGCAAAGCAATAAGCAAAAAGAAGATGAGAATTGGTAAGAAATGTATCACCTTAAAAGAAAAAAGTATGAAAAAAGTAATTCTATTATTCGCGCTACTCATTCCAACAATGGGTTTCGCACAGTTTTCACCTACTATTCAAGCCTACTTTGACTTGGGTGTGGACAAGTACAAGAACAAGTTCTATGGAGCCAACTTCATCGGCGACTATGTTTTCAACAAAAACATTAAGGCTGGTGTCGGTGTGGGTATCGGCGGAGCCGATATGCTATATTATGAGTCCAGCGATGGAGATAGCAGGGATGCCGCGACTCTAATGCCTATTTTTGCCGATTTTCAATATAAGTTCAATCAGGATGGTATTACACCATATCTCAATTTAGATGCTGGTTATACATTGGCATTATCATCGAATATCAACAACCCAGGTTTATTTGTTTTGCCTGCCTTTGGTGTGTCTTTCCCTCTGAGCAAAGGATCTATCAATGTACAGGTTGGCTACAAGTATCAGAAATTTGAGCATGACTGGTTTTATTTCTCGAATGCTACAACGGGCATATACGCCCATTATAGCGAAAGCGGAAAAGAGAAGACTTCATGCAATGAGATAGAATTTTCGATTGGTTACACTTTCTAGTATTTAACGATTATGAAGAAAACCCTTCGAGCGTATGCCCGAAGGGTTTTTTAGTTTGTGCCGTGGTCTTACGTCTGTCGCACCATGTTGTGCAAGCCGTCGCTGCACGTTGTGACACGTGTCGCACCACGGTGCGTTGTTTTCCTCTTTTGCGCTTTACCAGACTGCAATCAAAGGAGAGAGAGAATTCTTATTCTCACTTCCCTTCGGAAAGTTTTATTCTAAGTTCCTTGCCTTCGGCGAGGTCTTTGTGCTTCACGAACCAGCCACGCAAAGGAGCTCCACCAATTGTGATGCTCTTTATCTTCTCGCCCTTACCCTCTTTGACGATGTCGAACGACTTGCCATTTCCCAGGGTGAAGTGCACTTTGTCGAAGAGCGGAACCGTTACGATGTACTCGGGGTCAGCCGGTGAATATGTATAGATGCCTATTGCGTTCAGCACATACCAGCTCGACATCTCGCCGGCATCATCCATTCCTGCGTAAGCCAGACCTTCTTTTCCCATTCCGTAATACTTGTGCATCAGGGTGTTCAGCACGTGTTGAGCCTTCTCCTGCTTGTCGATAAAGTAGTAGGCATAAGGGATGCTGTGTCCGGGCTGATTGCCGTGGCAGTAGAGGCCAAGGTAGCCAGTGCAGTTGAAGGCGGGATAGCCTCCGTTCTTTACCGTGAAGAGAGAATCGAGTTTGCCTTCCACAGCCTCTTTCGAGGGGTAGAGTGCAACCATTCCCGTCGGGTCGTGAGGTGCGAAGAAGAGTGAGTTCCAAGCATCGGCCTCACGATATTGATACTGATAATACGGATAGTTCGGACGGAAATCCTCTATCCATACGCCCTTCCCGTCACGAAGCACCTTGCCACGCCAGAATCCTGTCTGGGGGTCGAAGAGCGTCTTGTAGTTCTGCGAATGCTTGAGCAGCAGTTGTTCATTCTCTTTGTCACCAAGTTCACGGGCGACAAGAGCCGTTGCATAGTCGTCATAGGAAAACTCGAGCGTCTTGGTAACTGCGCCTTTATACTCGTCGCCTGTCGGTACGTTTACAGTGTCTTTTTCAGAAATCCATCCGCGCTCCAGATACTCGTCGAGATAAGGACGACCGCCTCTGCCAGGCACTGTCGCACTCTTCAGCATGAGAGCATAAACACGTTTCAGGTCGAAGTCGTGAATACCCCTGAGCCATGAGCCTGCCACAAATGTGCTGGCGTGGTCTCCGTGGAAGAAGGTTGGCATGTAGCCGTCACGCGCTTCGCCTCTTTCGATGCAGGAGCGAATGATGTCTCTGGCCACGTCGGGTGTTACCATGGCGAGCAGGATGAGCTTGTTGCGGTAGGTGTCCCAGAAGGATGGATTGGTGTAGTAGTTGAAGTCGCCTTTGGCAACGCCGCCTCTATCGCTGGGATATTCGCCGTTTACGTCCGTACGGAGATGCGGAAAGAGGAAGGTCTTGTAGAAGGTCGAGTAGAGCATTTGCTTCTCGGCCAGTGTACCACCTTCCACCTGAATGTGTCCCAGGATGTTTTCCCACGTCTTGTCTGCATTCTTGCGGACGGTCTCGAAGCTCTTGCCCTCGAGTTCTGCCTTCAGGTTCTCCTTGGCGTTCGCGATGCTGACGAACGAGAATCCAATCTTGAGTTCCACAGGTTTCGAGCCTGTCGGATTCTTAAGCTTTACCAGACCTATGGGACGGGGGTTGTTCCTGCCGCGTTGATTGAAATTAGGACGGTTCTGTCCGTTTCGGTTTCTTTCTGGAGCGGGTGAATTGGTGGCAGTCGGCTCTTCCGTCACGCTCTCAATATCTTCCGACAGCTCAGCGTAGAAATAGATGCGCCCTTCGCCGTCCTGGAAGCCTTCGAAAGAATTCTTCCCGGTCTGCTTCAGTTCCCATCTGTTCGGCATATTGTTGGAGCGGGCTATGTCGATGAGCACGCCCCTGTGGTCGCCATTTCGGAAAGTGTAGCGATGATAGCCACAACGAAGCGTCGTTGTCAGTTCCACGTTCACATTATATCTGTCGAGTTGCACGCGGTAATAGCCGGGATGTGCCTCCTCCTTGTCGTGATGATAAGGCGAAGCATAGCTCTCAGGTGTAGGCTTACCCTCATCCGTAATGGGCAGGATGGGCAGGTGGAGCAGGTTCCAATGTCCCTTGCTCGTATGAGCAAAACCGTAGATGAGAGAGTCCTCGTACTGATAGCCAGACCCCGAGCGGTACATCGTTACTGGCGTGAGCTGCACCATAGCATTCGGCAGGGCTGCTCCCGGGAACGCCTCTGCGCCCCATTGCCTTTCGCCAGGCTTGGGCACGAAGCCCAGGTCTTCGGGCGTCCAGAGCGTCGTAGTGCCCACAAATGGATTAACATACTGCGTCACACCTTCCGCCATGGCAGAAAGGGAAACGAGAAAACACGAAACTGGAATGATTAGTAATTTTCGCATATGTTTAGTATTTTAAGGTATAATTGGCGAGTTATGAATGGATCACACATCGGCAGTTCCAGCTCTCCTGTTGGTGCTTCGCTCCCAATGTGACGTCTCTTTAACTTCTGTTTTTAGACACATCTTCTCCAAAAAGGTTTATTGCAAGGGAGCAATATTATAATCCCGATCGGTCATTAGGTCGACAAAGGTGCTTTTCCTCTTGCATGAGAAGTCTTTTTATGCCATAACGAAAGAGATATCACTCTGACATAAAACCCAATGACCGATTCGAGATTATTGTTCATCTGAGTTTTACCGTTCAGCAAAAAATGCACCATGCTGCGAAGGCTGTCGCAGCACGGTGCGTTGCCCGTCGCAACGTGGTGCGACAAGGAGAAAAACGTGGAGCTTTATCTGTTGTGCAGTATATACCTATTAAAAGGAAAACGCCCGACTTTACATTTTGGGGTGTAAAATCGGGCGTAAATCTCGTAAATCACTGAAATTTAAGTGATGTCGCGGAGAGAGAGGGATTCGAACCCCCGGTGCCTCGCAGCACGCCGGTTTTCAAGACCGGTGTAATCGACCACTCTACCATCTCTCCAAGGACGCACACTCTGTGAAGCCTATTCTGAATGGCGGTGCAAAGGTAGCGACTTTCGTTGAGACCGCCAAACTTTTTTATTCTTTTGTTTTCTTTGTGAAGCGAAGATGAGTAGCAGGGGTGAGCCGGCGACATTGAAGCCGACCCACCCTTGCTGTGTTTATCTTGCTATCTTCAGCCATACGTTCCGGTTGTTCACCTTCATGGCTACGACATAGATTCCGGCAGGCAGCTGCATCGAGACGGTGCTGCGTCCGGCCTCCACGGGCTGTGTCTGCACCATGCGTCCCTGGACGTCATAGATGCGCAGTGTGGTGGCCTGCGGTGCGTCCACTACGAGGTCGCCGCGCTCGAATGTGAGCAGCCCCTCGGTTGCCTTGCTGATACGTGCAATGCCAGTGGGAGTGCCGAGGTTGAGCATTTGCAGTTGGCAGAGCTGAAGCTGTGCGTCGCCGCCGTTTTCGATGATACGCAGGCAATATGTCTTGTATGCTTGTGGAGCGGGAACTGAGTAGAACTGTGTGACGTAGCGCACAGCGAATGATTCGTCCGAGCGTTCGTCCAGCACGTCCCAAGTCTCTCCATCGTCATTTGAACCGAGCAGTTGCCATGTCTTCGGGTCGCGCGTCGGTTCGTCCTTTGCCGTGGTGATGCCATAGGTGTCGATGACCTGAGGAGTAGCGTAGTTGAATGTCAGGGATATAGGCTCGGTGAAGTCAGCGCGATACCTGGTGGTGCGCACTTGGTCGGTCAGCTTCTCGATGCCTTCGCTGGCAGATACACCAGGTGCCGTAGTGGTTACAGAGTCCACTTCGGGCAGGAGGCTACTGCCCTCCTCAGCCAGTGCGGTTGCATAGATTTCGAGTTCGGCCACGCGTGTCTCAGTGCCGCCACCAACAGTGGTGCGCACCTGGAAGTCGATTTGACGGAACTCTTTGGATGTCGACAATGTGTTGGTGACGCGTGAGCCGCGTGCGGTGAACGACATCGTGCGTGCTGAGAGCGATGTTTCTTCTCCGTCTGCCATGCCCAGTATTGCCACGTTCTTCGGATTGAGGTCGGGGTCATCGGCTGATACGATTGAATAGCCCAGGACGCGCACATCCATCGGGAATTCGAAGCTCCACCTCATATCCTCACCTGACAGGCTGGCATAGGTGTCGCCGTTGTCGTCGTTCAGGCCTGATGTCTCAGAGCCGTCGCTGGCCACGGGCGTTGCAAAGTTTGTCAAGTCGGGATAGAAAGTGCCGAAGTCGAGTCTGCCGAAGAGCTGCCACTCGCTGATTTCCACCTCGCCCTCGCCCAGCAGGTTCAGTCTGTAGTTCGCATAGGCTGTGTTGTCTTTGAGCATATAAGCCACGGTGCTGTTGTCGAAGGGGAAGGTCTGGCCCTCTTGTTTGTCTATCAGCGTCCATGACTTGCCGTCGTTGGAACCGTAGATCTCCCATGCCGAGGGCGCCTTGTCGGTCGACAAAGCCGTCAGTGTGTAGGCATTCACGAGGTTGTTGCCCGTACTCTGATATACCACATTCAGGGGCAGTGTGAGCGCAATCGGAGTGTCATTGTCCTTATCGATGAGGGCTTCCATGCCTGCGTCGATGGTGCCGCCGTCGGCCGTAATGTCGATTGTCGAGACGCTCTTTCCGAGCAACTGCCATTCGCTGAGGGTCACTGCATCGCCAAGACTGATACTGTCGTTCGAGGTGAAGGCGAGGCGGAACTTGCTGTATGCCGTCTCTGTCTCCACGGAACGCATGATGCGCTGGCTGCGAGCGGTGAAGGTCACATCGTCCTGTGTGTCGATGGTGGTCCATTCTTCACCGTCGTTACTTCCCTGCAGAATCCATCCTGCGGGGTCATTCTGCGATGCGTTGGCAGCAAAGACCGAATAGCCTCCCAGTTGGATGGGGGCTGGCGAGTCGTACTGAATCCAGTTCTCGCCCTCGGGCTGCAAAGGAAGGTATATGTCTGTCAAGGGCGAGTCGTCCGCAATCTGGTTCAGCAAGTCGACGTGTGCCGAGCTCGTCAGTTTGCCGCTGTTGTTGGTGAGGTCGGAATATACCGTGTTGCGAGCGTCGAAGGTAAACCAGTTTACGGTGGCCAGTTCGCGTCCCGATGAGCCAGAGGCTACGATATATATGTCGTGCACGCCGGATAGTGGCGTGGTCAGTTCTACCTCCAGTGTCTGCCATTTGTTGCGTGAACTCAGCTGGCTTAGTTTCACAGTGCCCAGCAGGATGCCGCTCTTCGGGTCGTCGGCATAGAAAGAGATACGGCTGGTTTCCGTGAGCGTGTAAGATTTGATGCGTACCTTCAGGTGAGAAGCCAGTTTGTTGCCGAAGTTTACATTCTTGTAACCCACATATTCGCCGCTCATGAAGGGGCCCATGGAGGCGGTTCCATCTTCGTCGTTCGAATCGCCGAGCGTGACATAACGGCGATAGTTGAACGATTCGGCCTGCATGATTTCGTATGCATCGCGTTTGGACACGACACCCAGATGGGCATTGAAGGCTGCCGAGAGTGCGGTGCAGGCACCTTCGCCCGAATTGCTGAAGTCGCCTCCGTCTTTGTAGTAGAAGTTCTCGGGTGTCTTGGTGAGCCATCCCGACATGCTGATGCCGGCCGAGTTGCGGTTGTTCCAGGCATGCAGGGCATTCTTTGCCATCCAGTCGTAATATTCGGGGTGGTTCAGTTCGGCTGCATAAAGACGCACATAGCGCATGAGGATACCCTTGAAGTTTGCCAGGTCGCCTCTGGCCGTCTGGCATGCTTTGATTATACTGTGCGAGTCAGTCATGTTCGATGCCGTCCACCTCATGATGGCGTCTGCGTCGCTCTTATACATGGACGAGCCGAAGTGCTTGTAGAGCAGGATGGCCGACCCTAGGCATGTGCCTTGGTTGTAGGTCGAGGACCAGTCGTTCGCAACCCTCTTCTCGCCATTGTTGTACGAGTCGTATACCTTGCCGGTGAATTTGCCGTTGCTGAATTCATACATCGTGGCTCGCTCTCCGGCATAGGTGCGTGCCGCCTTGTCATAATACGACATGTTGCCCGTAGCCTCTGCCAGATAGCATGCAGCCACTGTCGCGGGGCCGTTGATACACGAGTTGGTGCCCATGTCGCCATTTTTGTAGTTTTTTTGGTTCCACACCAACGTGCCGTTTCCGAAGACATCGGCACGGCTGTACATCATGTCGAAGTTGCTCTTCGCCTTTTGGCGATAATCTTCGTCGCCTGTCAGCAGATAGGCTCTCACGCAGGCGATAATCATCCACGCGATGTCGTCGTTGTAATCGTTCCAGCTCCAATCGGTGTTTTGGCGCTGGCAGAAGTTCTTGTAGAGTTCGTCAAACATGGTGGCATACTGTGGGTCGCCGGTGGTCTCCAATGCGTCCAGAATCACTTCGAACATTTCAGCGTCGCCCCAGAATCCGCCCCCATCGATGACGTGTCCCGTGCCAGCCTTGTGATAATGGCGGGCTTTCCACTTCTCCATCATGTCGTCGCGGATTTCTTCCGTAAACTTGTTCGGCCTGCCTTCCACGACCTCCACCTTCCAGCGGCTCTTATTCTCGAGAACCTTCGAATAGGTCTGCAAGTTGATCTGCGTGCTGTCTGCCGTCGAGGTAGGAATGCCCAGCGCCAGATTCTTGGACGTGCCCATATAGATGACATACTCCCCGTCCTCTTCCATGGGCTCGAACGTCCACATGCCGTAGTTCGCCCGTCTCGACGAAGCAATCTGTCCCAACTGAGCACCGTTGGAAGCATTACCTGTCGTGCCCAGATAGAAGTCCGTATAGGCGTTGCGCAGGTAGAAAGCACCCTTGCCCGCATCCTCCAGCACCCACCGCTGCGAGTTCGTGTTCGTTTCCGTCCAGAGAAAGACAGGCTTGTTGACGTCGAGCGACGAGTTATTCACTAACAGACTCTTCCCGGCATAGACGATGCGCACCGTCTGGCCGGCCTCGAACGCCATCGCATCCATGCTCGTCAGGAGCCCGATGGCACTCAGGAATACCACAAATAAAATTTTTTTCATATCAGGTTTTTATATAGGTTTTACAACTTTTCGTTGCAAATATACGCTTTTTCTTCCATACAGCATCCCCTCCGCCCAACATTTTTGCCCAAGAGGGCAATACGGGGGCAAAACAAACGCACCACGTTGCGACGCTCGTCGCAGCGTGGTGCGCAGGCTGTCGCAACGTGGTGCGACATGCGTCGAAGCACGGTGTGTTTTTTATCTATCAAAGGAAGTGATTGCGATACGCTTTCTCAGATGTCGTTTTCTGCAGGCTTTTCCTCGTTTCCGTTGCCTAGAATCTGCGCATACGTGGGGATGTCTGGCAGGAAACGACATGTGGCGGTGGCGTAGTCGACGTGGCAACAGAAATGTTGCAGTCCGTTGCTAACAATGAGCCACCGTACGTGCATCTGTATGTTGTAGCGACAAATCTGGTCGAACGTGCGCTGCGTGATTTCCACCTCGGGAGCCTTGTATTCGACAATCATCACGGGTTCGGCGTGGGGACCGTAGACAACGGTGTCGCAGCGCTTCTGGGTGCCGTTCAGTGTGAGCGAGACCTCGTTTGCAATCACTTCGGCGGGGAAACCGCGGTGGTCTTGCAGGAAGCGCACGAAATGTTGGCGCACCCACTCCTCGGGCGTCAGCCTGACGTAGCGGCGGCGTAGTGCGTCGAAAACCTCGGTGCGTCCGTTGCGACACTGGGTTTTCAGATTGGCGGGTGGGAGGTTGAGGGCGTCCATCGGTGGGTGGTTTTCGGCAAAGGTACGTCTTTTTTCCCGAATCGCACGCGCCTTGCCGTCCGAAAATGCGGCCGTGGGGCGGTAGGGTAGTGCTTTTGGTGAAATCTTTCTTCGGAAACGCTCGTTATTTTCGTCGAATCTTTGTATTTTTGCAAAAATATCACGCCCATGAAGACGAAAGATGAGATAGTGGCCAACTGGTTGCCACGCTATACACACCACTCGCTGAGAGACTTCGCGCAGTATATTCTGCTGACGAACTTCAACAACTATGTGGACATCTTCTGCGAAGAAATGGGCGTTGAGAAGCCTGATTATGAAGCAAATATGCGCATGGCTACGGCCAAGGGCATCAGCATCATAAACTTTGGCATGGGAAGTCCCAACGCGGCCATCATCATGGACCTGCTGGGGGCTGTAAGACCGCGCGCCTGCCTCTTCCTGGGCAAGTGCGGCGGCATCTCGGAAAAGACGCTCAGGGGTGACCTCATCCTGCCGCTTGCTGCCATACGCGGCGAGGGCACGAGCAACGACTACTTCCCGCCCGAAGTGCCTGCCCTGCCTGCCTTCATGCTGCAGCGCGCCGTCTCGAGTACCGTGCTCGACCTCGGCCTCGACTACTGGACAGGCATGGTATATACCACCAACCGGCGCGTATGGGAGTACGACCAGCGCTTCAAGGAATATCTGCGCACCACACGTGCCATGGCGGTGGACATGGAGACCGCTACGATATTCACCTGCGGCTTCGCCAATCATATCCCCACTGGCGCACTGCTGCTGGTGAGCGACAACCCCATGACGCCCGATGGTGTGAAGACCAGCGGCAGCGACGACGAGGTGACGCGTGACTATGTGCGTGCCCACGTGCGCATCGGCATCCAGGCGCTCGAAACGATTCTGGAAGTGAAGAAGACCGTACGTCACCTGAAATTCGATTATTGATGGCAGCTGCGCCCAAGACCATAACACACGAAGACATCCTGCGCAACGTGCGTGCAGGCAAGATAGCGCCCATCTATTATCTGATGGGCGAGGAGCCTTATTATATAGATAAGGTAAGCGAGTTCATAGTGGACGAACTGCTCAAGCCAGAGGAACGTGACTTCAATCTTGACCTCGTCTACGGTGCTGACGTCAATGTGAACCAGATTATCGAACTTTGCCGCGCCTATCCAATGATGGCGGAACGGCGTGTGGTGCTGGTGCGTGAGGCACAGGCTGTACGCTCGCTCGACGGGCTGGAGCAGTATCTGGCTCACTACACGCCAACCACCGTGCTCATAATGTGCCACAAGAATGGTTCGTTCGACAAACGCAAGGCTGTCTGCAAGGCTATACAGCAGGTGGGCGTGCTCTACGAGAACAAACGTACGCCCGAATCGCAGTTGCCCACCTTCATCTCCAACTATGCGCGTCGCGAAAAAGTGCAGATGGAACAGCAGGCTGTGCAGATGCTGGCCGATCATGTGGGCTCCGACCTCACGCGCCTGGCTGTGGAGATTGATAAACTCATCATGTCCCTGCCCGCTGGACAGACACGCATCACTGCCGACGCAGTGGAGGAGTTGACCGGAGTGAGCAAGGAGTTCAACAACTTCGAACTGCAAAGTGCATTGGCCCATCGCGACATCTTCCGCGCAAACAGAATTGTCCAGTATTACATGAGCAACCCACGTAGCTTTGCGATGTCAGTAACGCTCTCGGGAATATTTACATTTTTTACGGACGTAATGCTTGCTTTTTACGCACCGGACCGAAGTGAAAATGGAATTGCCGACTGGCTGGGCAAACCTTCATGGAAAGTGAAATACGATATCTTGCCCGCCTGCAGGAACTATTCCGGTGTGAAAGTGATGCAAGTTTTAAGTGAAATACGCAAAACTGATGGTGCCTCGAAGGGGGTGGGGGGCTGCAAAACACCCCCAGGAGAACTCCTTCAGGAACTCATTTTCTTCATACTTCACTGATATTTTTCGCTTGTTTGTTGCTTTTCGCATACACGAAAAATTGTCTGCTTTTATTTGATAAATAGACGTTTACTCCAGATTCTCATGCGCTGAGAATCGCGCGTAATCCATCGTCCCTCCCTTCGGCCACAAAAAACGCAGCTAGACGAATTTGGCACCCTCAACAGCTCCCTTTACCCCCATTTAACATTCATTAGGATTTTGATTTGCAAACATGAATTACCTGAAGTCTGTCGGATAGTCAACAAAGGTAAATCGCTTCAATATTTCGAGCAGTTTAGGCCCCTGAATCCACAATATATAAATCTACATTTCACCACACAAATCAACGGCATTCAAAGTTTGCATATGCATGAGGTTAAACACTTTCTCACGCCTTGTATAATACAGATTATCAATGTAATATTGGTGGTTATGTGTGAATTATGTGTGTGTAAATGTAATGAAACGTGAAATAATTGCCAGCGTACGCCAGATTTTATGTTTTTACATCTAAAAACGAGTTTTAAAGCTTTAAAAACCAAATATAAACACATATTCATAGAACTAACTTACTTTAACTTAAAATTCCTTGTGTATCTTCTTTGTGAATCACATTTGCAAACTCTTTATACATTTGATTTACAATATTGAATATATGGAGTTGCAAATTATTTGTGCTTTTACATTTCGATTTTCATTCCCGAAAGTTTGCATATATGAAATGGATTAACTACATTTGCAAAGTGAAACAAGCGGCTAAAACAGGTCGCACCTGATACAGAACCCACAGATGAAAGACAGAATTTTCCAATTGATGAAGCGACAGGGCATGAGCCAAAAGCAATTTGCCAACGAACTGTGTATCGCTGAAGCCACCTTGTCAAGTATCTTTACTGGCCGTACTCGTCCGACGAACGCGACGGTGGCAGCCATTCATGAACGGTTCCCGGAGGTGAGCATATCCTGGCTCATGTTTGGCGAGGGCGATATGCTGGCCGGTGAGACTGTGAAGGAGACCACGCTCGATCCGTCGCAGCCATCGTCAGAAAGCGTTGCGGAGATAAAATTTCCATCTCCAGATGCGAATCCCGTAGCACCTACACCCACCCCTCCGCAGCAGATTCTGCGTGAAACGATAAAATATATTGACAAGCCGCAACGCAAGATTACCGAGATACGTGTCTTCTTTGACGATGGTACGTACGAGATATTCAGTGCCCAATAATCATCTTGGCAGCCCCCTTTTCAGCTTCTTCTCCACTGCCGAGGTGGACAAATCGTTATTGAAGATTTCGTAGATATTCGACCTCGGCTAGAGTTGATTTGTGTACCTTTGTCGCATGTTATACCTTATTTAATTATTCGTGCGTATGCGATTAAGAACATTTCTTATTACCATTTTGGTATGTCTGACCAGCCTGTGCGGTCAGGCCAAGGGCAAGTTTCTGCGTGTCGAGGGGCAGGATATCGTTCGCCCCGACGGTTCCAAACTCTACATCCGAGGCACAAATCTCGGCAACTGGCTCAATCCCGAGGGCTACATGTTCGGTTTCAGCAAGGTTAATTCGCCCCATTTCATCAACGAGATGCTCTCTCAGCTGGTGGGTCCGGCCAAGGCTGCCGACTTCTGGGCTCGCTTCAAGGACAACTACATCACGCAGGAGGATATCCATTTCATTGCCGAGCAGGGCGCAAACACCATCCGTCTGCCTTTCCACTACAAGCTCTTCACGTCGGAGGACTACATGGGTCTCTCGGACAACACCAACGAGGGCTTCCGTCTGATAGACAAGCTGGTGGAGTGGTGCAGGGCCGAAGGGCTCTACCTGATTCTGGACATGCACGACTGCCCCGGCGGACAGTCAGGTGACAACATTGACGACAGCTACGGCTATCCCTGGCTCATCACCGAGCGCGCGTGTCAGGAGCAGTTCATCTCGATATGGGAACGCATTGCACGCCGATACAAGAACGAGCCGGTAATCTTAGGCTATGAGTTGATGAACGAGGCCCTTGCAACGCATTTCAACTACGACTACGACCGCCTTTCCGCCCTCCTGGGTAAGCTCTACCGCGAGACTGCTGAGGCCGTGCGAAAGGTGGACCGCAACCACATTATTATATTGGGCGGAGCTAACTGGAACACACGTTTCGAGATGCTGGAGATTGACTACGATCCGCAGCTCATGATTGAATGTCACCGCTACGGAGGTGAGCCCACGGCCGAATCCATTTCCTATTTCATACAGACCCAGCAGCGCACCAACAGACCGATGTTCATGGGCGAGATAGGTCACGGCTCGGATGAGTGGCAGACGCGTTTTTCCGAGGTAATGGAGGGCGCAAACATCGGCTACACCTACTGGCCGTACAAGAAGGTGGACAACAGCTGCATGATGGCTGTGGTTCGTCCCGAGGGATGGCGTCGCGTGGTGGATTTTGCTGAGGCGCGCCGCGACAACTACGGAGCCATCCGTGAGGAGCGTGGAAAACTGCCGCAGGCCGAAGCTGAGGCGTTGCTCGACAAGTTTTTGGAGAACATAGTGTTCAGCCGTTGCAGGGTGCAGGAAGGATACATCCGCAGCATGCGCCTGAAATAGCACCACGCTTTTCAGCCTGACGCATTGTGGTGCGGAGGTCGTCGCACCACGTTGCGTTGCCCTTCGCACCACGTTGCGTTTTCTGAAGGGGTATAGGGTTTAGCCGCTGACTGAGATTTTCTTGAGTGTCGTCTCGTCGAGAATGCAGATTTTACGTCGCTCCAGCGAGATGAGTCCTTCGGCGGCAAAAAGGCTGAGGGTTCGGATGGCGTTGCTGGTGGTCATGTTGCTCAGGCTGGCCATGTCGTTGCGGCTCAGACAGGCCGAGAGGGTCTGCCCGTCGTCCCCCGTCCCGTAGCATTCCTTCAGATATAGAATGCTCTCGGCCACCCTGGCGCGCACGTGTTTCTGTGTCAGGTTCACCAGCCTTTCATCGCTCTTGCCCAGTGCGGCTGCCAGTTTCTGTACCAGAAAACAGCCCAGTCGTGCGTTGGTCTGCATGAATTCCTCGATGTGTGTGAGCGGAAACTTGACGATGAACGAGGGTTCGAATGCGGCTGCTGCGGTGATGAAAGCCTCCTGTGCCAGTGCGGCCCGATAGCCGAAATACTCCACGGGGCTTATGATGCGCACAATCTGGCTGCGTCCGATGCCGTCCTTGTAAACCTTCACTTTTCCGGAGAGCAGACAGAAGAGCTGTCTCGGTGTCTCTCCCTCGTTGTAGATGATTTCATCCTTCTTGTAATGCCGCATTGTCATGCATTTGCGGAGCTGGCTCTGTTGCTCTTCAGTGAGCACACTGAAGAGCTCGGAGAGTTGTTTTTCTATTTCGTTCGTATCCAGTTCAGTCATTGCTTAGACGGTCTTGTGGCATGAAATCATCTACTTTCGGGCGCAAATTTACATCTTTTCGGCGTAGAAGCATGCAAAGTATGCCGAAAAGTTTCGTATTTAGTACGAGAAAATGATATTTCCGGTGAAATAATTCCATTTGAATGTTGCATGAAAGAAAAAAATGTGTAACTTTGATGCACTGAAACCAGAAAAAACATGAGTTACCTACGTTTTGATAAAGCTCAGATGACGAATCTCGAGGACATCCTTTCAAAGGAAGTTCTTCGCTCGAACCGCTCTGGAGCCTATTCGTGTACCACGCTCGTCGACTGCAACACCCGCAAGTATCACGGTCTGCTCGTAGTGCCGATTCCCGAGCTCGACGCCGAAAACCACGTCCTGCTCTCCTCGCTCGATGCTACGGTGGTGCAGCACGGCGCCGAGTTCAACCTGGGCCTGCACAAGTACGGCGGCGGCCATTTCTCGCCCCGCGGACACAAGTATATCCGCGAGTTCGACTCGCTGCAGGTTCCCACCACCACCTATCGTGTCGGCGGTGTCATCCTGAAGCGCGAGCAGATGTTCCAGCACTTCGAGAACCGCATCATTATCCGCTACACCCTGGTCGACGCACACAGCGAGACCACACTGCGTCTGCAACCCTTCCTGGCATTCCGCAGCGTGAGAGAGTTCACTCACGAGAACGCCCAGGCCAGCCGCGAATACCATGCCGTACAGAATGGCATCAAGACCAGCATGTATCCGGGCTACCCTGACCTCTACATGCAGGTGAACAAGGAGAACGAGTTCGTCTTCCGCCCCGATTGGTACCGCGGTCTCGAGTATCCCAAGGAACAGGAGCGCGGCTATGCCAGCAACGAAGACCTCTACGTGCCCGGCTATTTCGAGTTCTCAATCCGCAAGGGCGAGAGCGTTGTCTTTGCCGCAGGACTGAAGGAGGTGGACACCAACACCCTGGCCGACCTGGCCGACTTCGAATTGAAGGTGCGCACCCCACGCGACAACTTCTACAATACCCTTGTGAACAGTGCACACCAGTTCATCGTCCATCGCGAACACGAGGACTATGTCTTGGCAGGCTACCCTTGGTTCAAGTGCCGTGCCCGCGACATGTTCATCTCGCTCCCAGGCCTGACACTGACGAACAACGAGGTGGACAAGTTCGAGAGCGTAATGCGCACCGCCGAGAAAGCCATCCGCGAGTTCATGGCCGGCGAACCACTCACCGTGAGCGTCACCGAGATGAGCCATCCCGATGTGCTCCTGTGGGCCATCTGGTGCATGCAGCAATATGCCGGCATCCTCTCGAAAGAAGCCTGCGTGAAGAAATACGGTGCCCTCATCTGCGAAATCATCAGCTGGCTTGCTCAAGGCAACCATCCCAACTTGGAAGTGCGCCCCAACGGACTTGTCTATTCCGAGGGACGTGAGAAAGCCATCACCTGGATGAACAGCACCGTAGGCGGTCGGCCCATCGTGCCGCGCACCGGCTTCATCGTTGAGTTCAACAGCCTGTGGTACAATGCCCTCATGTTCGGCGCCGAGATAAGCAAATCCATGCGCAAACGCAAGCTGTCGCAGGAACTGGAACAAATGGCGCAGAAGTGCGCAGCCAGTTTCGTGCCCATGTTCTACAACGAGTACGGCTACCTCTGCGACTATTGTGTCGACGGATATCGCGACTACAACGTGCGTCCCAACATGATATTTGCCGTTGCACTCGACTATTCGCCCCTCGAATCGAAACAGAAAAAGAGCGTCCTTGACTATTGCACCAAGGAACTTTGCACGCCCAAGGGACTCCGTTCGCTCAGTCCTAAGAGCGGCGGATACAATCCCATGTACGTCGGACCACAGACACAGCGCGACTACGCCTACCATCAGGGCACCGCATGGCCTTGGCTCGCCGGTTTCTACATGGAAGCCTGCCTGAAGGTTTACAAGATGAGCCGCCTGAGCTACGTCGACCGTCTTCTTGTGGGCTACGAAGAAGAACTCTTCTACCACTGCATCGGAACCATTCCCGAACTCTTCGACGGCAATCCGCCCTTCCACGGACGAGGCGCCATCAGCTTTGCAATGAACGTCAGCGAGATAATGCGCATCGTGAAACTCCTCGACCAGTACGACCTGTGAGTTCCCGAGCACGCAAGTGCGAGAGACTTCAATTATTGAAATATAAGTTTATAAGTTCAACAACCCATCCCTGTCCACCCTCATGCCGAGAAGAAACGGGGAAGTCATAAAAAACAAGAAACAAGGAGAGACCGAAAGATGAAAGTACTAATGTTCGGATGGGAGTTCCCTCCTAAAATCTACGGCGGACTGGCTGTTGCCTCCTACGGCATCACCAAAGGCCTGAGCCTGCAGGGAGACGTCGAGACGACATTCTGCATGCCTCGTCCCACCGGCGACGAAGAGAAGTTCCTCAAGATCGTCAACATGAGCCAGGTTCCTGTGGCGTGGCGCGATGTATACTACGACAACATCAAAGACCGCTTCGTGGGACATACGGCCGAGGATTACTATCGCTTCCGCGACCACCTCTATGCCGATTTCAACTATCTGCAAGGGCTCGACGACCTCGGCTGCATACCCTTCGCAGGAGGTTATCCCTCCAATCTCCACCAAGAGATAAACAACTTCTCCATCATTGCTGGAGTGCTGGCACGCAGCGAGCAGTTCGACCTCATCCATGCCCACGACTGGCTTACCTATCCTGCCGGAGTGCATGCCAAGCAAGTGAGTGGCAAACCGCTCTGCATTCATGTCCACGCCACCGACTTCGACCGTTCGCGTGGTAAAGTTAACCCCACTGTCTACGGCATCGAGAAGGATGGAATGGACCACGCAGACTGCATAATGTGCGTCAGCGAACTCACGCGCCAGACCGTCATCAACCAGTATCATCAAGACCCGCGCAAGTGTGTCGCCATGCACAATGCCGTCTATCCTCTTTCGGACGAAATCAAGGCCATCGAGCCACACAAGAATCCGGGTGAGAAAGTCGTGACCTATCTCGGACGAATCACCATGCAGAAAGGTCCCGAATACTTCATCGAGGCTGCCCGTCGAGTGCTCGCCCGCAGTCACAACATCCGCTTCTGCTTTGCCGGCAGCGGCGACATGATGAACGCCATGATAGAGCTCGCTGCCTCCTACGGCATCGCCGACCGTTGCCATTTCCCAGGCTTCCAGCGCGGCAGTCAGGTCTACGAGTGCTACAAGAACTCCGACGTCTTCGTCATGCCCAGTGTCAGTGAGCCATTCGGAATCGCACCCCTCGAAGCCATGCAGTGCGGATGTCCTTCCGTCATCAGCAAGCAGAGCGGATGCGGTGAGATACTCAGCAACGTCATAAAGGTCGATTACTGGGACATCGACGCCATGGCCGACGCCATCTACAGCATCTGCACCAACGAAGCTCTCCACCGATATCTCTCCGAGGAAGGACAGCGCGAAGTTGACCAGATAACATGGGAACGCGTCGGGCTCCGTATCCGAAACTGCTACGATCAGCTCCTCAACAACGGATGGTTCGACAACGATACCTACCTTAAGTTCAAAGCCTAACAACAACCACATAAACCCCAAAACTCCTCCAATCACAAAAACTTCATAACCTATGAAAACAATCTGCCTGTATTTCGAGATACATCAGCCCAACCACCTCAAGCGCTATCGCTTCTTCGACATTGGCACCGACCACTACTACTATGACGACTACGAGAACGAGCGCGCCATCGTCGATACCGCACAGCGCAGCTACATCCCCGCACTGCGCACTATGCTCGAGATGACGCAGACCTACGGCACCTACTTCCGAGTAGCCTTCTCCGTGAGCGGCGTTGTGCTCGAACTCATGGAACAATACACCCCCGAAGTCATTGACCTCCTGCAGCAGCTTGCCGACACTGGCTGCGTAGAGTTCCTGGCCGAGCCCTACAGCCACGGTCTCGCATCGCTGGGCAATACCGACAGCTTCATCCTCGAGACCAAACGACAGGCACGCAAGATGAAGGAACTCTTCGGACACACACCCAAAGTGCTGCGCAACAGCTCCCTCATCTACAGCGACGAGATAGGAGCCCTCGCTGCACAGATGGGCTTCAAGGGAATGCTTGCCGAAGGTGCCAAGCACATCCTCGGATGGAAGAGCCCCCACTACGTCTATCGTTGTGCTGCCGACAACCGTCTCAGTCTGCTGCTGCGTGACTACAAGCTCTCCGACGACATCAGCCTCCGCTTCTCCGACACCAGCTGGCCACAATATCCCCTCATGGCCGACAAATACATCCAGTGGATAGCCCAACTGCCTGAAGGCGAGAACCTCGTGAACATCTTCATGGAACTGTCCGCCCTCGGCATCTATCAGCCCCTCGACAGCCACATACTCGAGTTCCTGCGTGCTCTGCCAGCCGCAGCCATGCAGGCCGACGTCAACTTTGCCACACCCTCTGAGGCCATCGCCAAGAACAAGGCCGTGGCACCCATGGAGATGCTCGACCCTGTCAGCTGGAACGACGAAGAGCGCGACACCAGCTGCTGGCTCGGAAACGGCATGCAGCGCGAGGCATTCAACAAACTCTACGACGAAAAAATCGTCGGACGTATCCTCGCATGTCCCGACCGCCGCATAAAGCAAGACTGGGATCGTCTGCAAGCCAGCGACAACCTGCGCTTCATGACCACCAAACCCATGCACGTCAACCTCTACCGCAGCTTCTACGACAGTCCTTACGACGCCTTCACAAACTACATGAACATTCTCGGCGACTTCCTTAAACGCGTCCGAGACATGTATTCCGAGGACGTTGAAAACGACGAGCTCAATAGCCTCTACACCCAGATAGCCAACATGGATGCAGAACTCAACACCAAGGAAAATGAGATAAGCCGACTGCGCGCACGTCTCGACAAATACGAGCCCAAGGCCGACCATGCTCCCGAAGAGCCCAAGCCGCAGCCCGAGAAGAAAGCCGCGCCCGCCAAGGCTCCTAAGACTGCCAAGGCCGCTCCCAAGACGAAGAAGAAATAAAACGTGCCGAAAAGCACTGCGGTTTTCATACCGACGCACCACGTTGCGCAGCCTGTCGCAGCGTGGTGCGTTGCCTTTCGCACCACGTTGCTTCAAATCTCTTCTCACTCCAAGCAGGTAAGTGTCCAGATGGTATGGTGTCTTACCTTCCGCCCTAAACGAAGAATCCCCGAACCACGCGGTCCGGGGATTCTTATGTCTGTTGTCTTACGGCGGTTTATCTGACTGCTACAGCCACCTTCGAGTCGGCACAACCATAGTAAAGATACCAATGTCCGTTGTGCGGAACAAGGCCTTCGATGAAGACCGTTCCTGCAGGATACTGGCCAGACTTCTCGAACGATGCCTCGGGTATGAAGAACGGGATGTCAAGTCTGTCGAGGACTTTCGTCGGGTCGCTTTTCGAGAAGAGTACCTGTCCGGCGCAGTAACTGTTAGCCGTATATCGTTTGTCGCCTCCGTCGGCGCTGTTTTTGCCGTTATACATCAGCAGGATTCCATCTTTTGTCATGATGGCGGGTGGGCCACACTCGGTCAGTTGGCTGTCGAAGTAGCCTTCGCGAGGTTCGATGACTTTCAGCAACTCCCCATCTTTGTCTACCATCGGAGTCCAGTTGATGAGGTCGTCGGAGGTGGCTACATTGACAAACTGTTCGCCCCAATACATCCAGTATTTTCCTTTGATTTTGGCGATGACCTGCTGTCCTTTCTTCATCTTTGTAACGATGCTTGCAGACTTCGAGAACACGTGTGTGAACTTGCCGTCGTATGCCTTGGCAAATGGCGAACCATGCTTCGTCCATGTAACGAGGTCGCGTGAGGTTGCCACGCCCAGCCTTGCCAGCTTGCGATTCCACTGCGTATACATCATTACATAGAGCCCGTCCTCGGTCATGCAGACGCGTGGGTCCTCGCATCCTCCCGGGCATTCGTTCTCGGCTTCGTCGTCGGTGGCGTCAGGAAAGAGTACCGGCGCTCCGTTTCGAATGAAGTGAAGGCCGTCGTCGCTGGAAGCATAGCCGATGCGCGAGGTACGGGAACCGATGCCGGTAGCCGAGTTGTCCTCGGCACGATAGAGCACGACCACCTTGCCATTGATGACTGATGCAGCTGGGTTGAATGTGTCACTTTCTTCCCATTTCATTGGACCTTTCTTCATCGGGCACCAGAATTCCGAATCGGCAGTAGGGGATATGATGGGGTTTATGCCAGCTGGGCGTTGCCATCCCGTCCAAGCCCACTTATACTCCTTGCCGGCCAATGGCTGAGCCATGCAGCAAAGTGTTACGAAGGTAAAAGTCAGGCTTGTGATGACTTTTTTCATACTTCCTGTATAAAGTTTGACGGTGCTCGCTGTTTTATCAGCTTATTGGAAGTGGCTGTAGATGACTTGCATCTTGATTGGGTTGCCAGGACCACCGACGAGACGCACGCTGTTCATGTCCATGTCGTGAGTGACGCTCACCTGTCGGTTATATCCGTTGCTGTCGGTGGTTGTGCTGACCTTCACTGGTATCAGCACGGCGCGGTTCCAGTCGGGATGTGCGGCCTCCCATTGTTCTTCGTTGAGTCCACTTTCTTTCATGCCTTGCAGTTTCTCGTGCTGGCAATAGGAGATGAAGCGGGCAATGTTCTCGAAGGTGTAGGTGTTGTTGCTGTTGTTGAAAGTGGTAGTGAAGGATGTCTGGTTGTCACAGACTTCGCGGTTGGCGAAGAATGTGTCGATATTCTGCTTGCGCAACAGCAACAGCGTGGAGGGGATGCCGAGCGAATAGTCGTCGGCATGGAGATTGTTATATCGGGTGAGTGTTAGCTGTGCCTTGTTGACACTGTCGTTGGGATGTTGTGCGAAGATTTCTTTGACGGGCAGCTGCACTTCGGTACATATGCCGGCAGGTGTCTTGAGGAAGGTGCAGTCGGAGGTGTCGATGAGTTGTTGCATCTCTTCGTTGCGGAAGTGTGTGGCTTGTATCACTTCGGGGGTGGCTGCAAAACGTGCGAGGGCGGCGTAACTGGTGTCGGGCAGTTCTTCGTCGTAATAGGTGAAATAGACGTTCATTGTACCCACGTCTATGTTGAGCATGGTGCCGGTCCCATTTGTCAGCTTGAAGTAGAAGCCCGGGCAGACGTTGTGGATGAAGTTGTACGAATCTCTGAAGTATTCGGGATGCTCGTAATATAGGTTGAGCATCTCTGTGCCGAGACTGGCGGGCAGTACGATGCGTACGTTGTCGTTGTGGGTCGCACTGTTTCGCTCGTTGTCAGAGAGTATGTAGTCTTCGGGCGTGAAGACTTTCGTCGCTACGGGTTGGGTGCCTTTGTCGACGAATTGGCTCAGGTCGATGTCACTGTAATAGTCCTGCTCTTCGTCGAAGATGAATCGTTTGCTGAGGGGATAGACCTCCATCTTCATGGGGTTGTTGCCGTCTCCGAAATAGGATGAGAAGTAGAGACGTATCTCGCATGAATCGCAGCGGACGGGCTCCTTGGAGTGGTCGGCTGCGTCTTGTGGGAACATGAGTTTGCGACTGGGCAGCAGGTAGTCCTCGAAAGTGTGGAACTGTGCGGCAAAGTCGGCTTGGATGCGTGTGCCTGTCTCGGGGTCGACAATGTCGCCCAGATAGCTGGTGACACTGTTTGAAAGCACGGAACCGAGGGGCAGCGAGTTGGTGTAGACATCGAAGACTGACTCCGACGGACTTATGATGTCGGTGTCGGCTGGGATGCCCAGCGAGCCTGTATCCTCGTCGCAACTTTGGGCAAAGGCTGTGAGCATGGCGAGGATGGCGATATTGAGTTGTTTTCTGATTTTCAGCATAATTCGGTTAATGGACAAAGGTTGCGAAGTGCAGAAGACTTATTCTTCTTCCTCTTCTTCGTTCTCGACTCTCCCTATTCCCCATACCTTGTCGTAGAAGGCTGGATAGACTGTGGCGTAGTTTTCGGACTTCTGTACGCCCAGATAGGGTTTCTCAAACTTCTTGGCATAGGCGCGGAATGCTGCGTTTGCCTGCATCAGGCTCACTCCGTCGGCGTATTTTATGCCGAGGTAGTTGAGTGCTTGCATTCCTTCGTCGGTGGGGACGCCTTCCATGGCTTCGATTCCAATCTTGCGGAACTGCATGATGTTGGCGAAGTTGTCTGGTAGTGGGTCGTGAAGCACTTCTTCGGAGGGTGTGAAGACGACGCGGACGTCGCGGAATGCGGGCTCATCGGCATAGGCGCTTCTGATGTAGAGGGGGATGAGTGCGCTCATCCATCCTTGGCAGTGGATCACGTCGGGCACCCATTTCAGTTTCTTCACGGTCTCGAGCACGCCTCTTGCATAGAAAATGGCTCGTTCGGCATTGTCCGGATATTCCTGCCCCTTGTCGTTGGTCGACATCTTACGCTTGTTGAAGTAGTCGTCGTTGTCGATGAAGTAAACCTGCATCCTGGCTGTGGGGATGCTGGCAACCTTGATGATGAGCGGATGGTCGGTCTCATCGATGATGATGTTGATTCCGCTCAGTCGGATAACCTCGTGGAGCTGGTTGCGCCGTTCGTTGATGATGCCCCATTTGGGCATGAAGGTGCGTATCTCGCGGTTGCGACCCTGCGTGGCTTCGGCCACCTCGCGTCCCAGTTTCGAGATGTGTGTGTCGGGCACATAAGGGGTTATCTCTTGTGCGATGAACAGGATTTTCTTTGCTTTTAACATGAAGCGTACAATTTGTCCGATGCAAAGTTACGAAAAAAATCCCGATTTTTACCTTTTTGATGGTGCAAAAGTGCCCGAAAAGTTTCATTTTTGCGATTAAATGGCCGAAATGTTTCCTCATTTGAGGAATCGTTACTTTGCATCGCTTTAGATGAAGTCCAATGTTGACAGTTCGAACTATTTCTGAGTTGCAGCAACGCCTCGCAGCCTTCCGCGCCGAGGGCAAGTCTGTCGGTCTGGTGCCCACGATGGGTGCTCTCCACGAGGGTCATGCCTCGCTGGTGCGACGCAGCGTTGCCGAGAACGATGTTACCGTAGTTAGCATCTTTTTGAACCCTACGCAGTTTAATGACAAGGGCGACCTCGACCGCTATCCCCGCACCCTCGATGCCGATTGCCGTCTGCTTGCCCAGTGCGGAGACGATATCCTCGTCTTTGCTCCCAGTGTCGATGAGATTTATCCCGAGCCCGACACGCGCCGCTTCAGCTATCCTCCCACCGACGAGGTCATGGAGGGTGCCTTCCGTCCTGGCCATTTCAACGGTGTTTGCCAGATTGTGAGCAAACTCTTCTCCTATACGACCCCCGACCGCGCCTATTTCGGAGAGAAGGACTATCAGCAGATTGCCGTCATTCGCCGCATGGTGGCCGACTTGGGATTCGCTGTCTGCATCGTGCCATGCCCTGTGGTGCGAGAGGAGAGCGGGCTGGCCATGAGTAGCCGCAACACACTGCTCACTCCCGAGGAGCACACCTTGGCTGCACACATCTACCGCGTCTTGCACGAGAGCACCCTGCTTGGTGAGTCTGTCTCTGCGACGCACGACTTTGTGGTGAATACGCTCAACGCCATTCCGGGGCTCGAGGTGCAGTACTACAACATTGTGGATGGCGACACCCTGGCCGATGTTTCTGATTGGACCGATGCCGAGCACGTCGTGGGTTGCATCACGGTCTTTTGCGGAGCCACCCCCATCCGTCTCATTGATCACATCCGTTACAAGTAAGAAGCCATGATGATAGAAGTCTTGAAATCAAAGCTGCATTGTGTGAAGGTAACCGAGGCCAACCTCAACTACATGGGCAGCATTACCATCGACGAAGACCTGATGGACGCCGCTGGCTTCATTGCCGGGGAGAAGGTTCAGGTGATGGACAACAACAACGGCGAGCGCTTCGAAACCTATGTCATAAAGGGCGAGCGCGGTTCCGGTTGCATCTGTCTGAACGGAGCTGCTGCACGAAAGGTGCAGGTGGGCGATGTCGTCATCATCATCTCCTATGCCATCATGGATTTCGAGGAGGCCAAGACGTTCCAGCCGCGTGTGGTCTTTCCCGAGAACAACCGCATTGTGCGCTGAACCGTCAGCAAGAACGAGATACATACAGAAATCCCCGGGTTGCATTTCACAGCTCGGGGATTTTTGTATTGTTTCGTGTTTACGATGCAGTGGGGGAGTGCCTCACTTCAGTTCTCTGACGTATATGTCGCGGAAGTTCACCAGCGAGCCGTGAGCCTGCATCTCTATCTGGTCGATGGCTGGCAGTGGCTGTGTGCGGTCCCAGTAGTTCTCCATCGCCACTTCGTCCACCACTTTCACGCCGTTCAGCACCACGGTCACCTTGTCGCCCACCATTTTGATGTAGAACGAATTCCATTCGCCCAGCCGGTTGTCGGCCACTTCGGTAGGGGTGTTCCCGTTCTTCTGGTTGTTGTGGAGTCCGCCGGAGCCCATGTTTGCGCGGGCTGTGTCCCAGATCTGCACCTGTGGCGTGCCGCGCAGATAGATGCCGGCGTCGGGTTCTGTGCCGCTCGGGTCAAGCCGCCAGTCCACATACATCTCGAAGTCCTTGTAGTCCTTCACGGTGCAGATGTTGTCGAAGCCCTGGCCCACATAGGTCAGGCATCCGTCCTGCACGGTCCAGTTGGTGCGCATCACCTCGTCGGCTTTCAGCTGAGCGTTCACCAGTTTCTCTCCGTCCATGCTGCGGCGGGCGATGGGGTTTTCCACCAGTCCTTTCCAGCCCGTCAGGTCGCGTCCGTTGAAGATGGAGACGAAGCCCTCTTCGCGGTCCGACACTTTGCCCAGATACTCGTTCACGGCCAGTATGTCGTTCTTGTTGAGCATCGGCAGTATGTCGTAGAGCAGCTGACGTGTTTTGGTGCCGTTATATTCGGGGTGAGCCAGTGCGATGTGTATCACGGTCTGTGCCGCCGCTTTGCGCAGCGATACGTCTTGCAGGAACTGCGCAGCGTACATCATGCCCTGGAAAGTGCCCGTGGCTTCTATCTGCGCCAGTATGGCCTTCTGCTCCTTCACGGTCTGCACCTGCCCCATCTGTCTGCGCAGGTTCAGATAGGTATTCTCAGGCGTGTCGGGGTTGGCCAGCGTTTTCACGCCACTCATGGCACCCAGCGCCACGAGTGCCGCTGTCAGGATGAACCTTCTCATGGCACGATGTGTTTGTTATTCCTCGCAGAGTTCGGTCAGGATGCCCACGGTGCTCTTCGGGTGCAGGAAGGCGATGTGCAGACCGTCGGCGCCTTTGCGCGGAGCCTTGTCGATGAGGCGGATGCCTTTCTCGTCGCACAGGGCCAGAGCCTCGCTCACGCCGTCTTCAACCTTGAAGGCCACGTGGTGGATGCCGCGACCGCCGTTGTCCAGATACTTCTGAACGGTGCTCTCGGGGCATGTGGGTTCCAGCAGTTCCAGTTTCACCTCGCCAACCTTCAGGAAGGCGGTCTTTACTTTCTGGTCCTCAACAACTTCTGTCTTGTAAATCTCCAGGCCCAGCACGTCCTTGAAGTACGGAGCCACGGCGTCGATGCTCTGTACAGCGATGCCCAGATGTTCAATGCGTGAAATCTTCATTTCTCTCTGTTTTTAATTTTAGGTTGGTTTACTGTATTTGTCTTTCTTATGGAAGGCAAAATTACGAAAATTCGGGGGAAAGACCAAATTTATTTGACTTTTTCCGAGTGTGTTACGCTTTCCTCCTTTCCCTTTTGTCATTCTTTAACCCGAATCGGTCAGTAGGATTTATGTCAGAGTGACAAATGTTGCGAGCAGATTGTCGTTGAAAGCTTCGAGGGCGTGGCAGGCCACGGTGAGAAAAGGTTTCAGCGGCAAGAAGCCGCAAGAGTTGTTGTTATGGCATAAAAAGACTTCTCATACAAGAGGAAAAGCACCTTTGTCGGCCTAATGACTGATTCGGGTTTAACCCGAATCGGTCAGTGGGATTTATGTCAGAGTGACAAATGTTGCGAGTAGATTGTCGTTGAAAGCTTCGAGGGCGTGGCAGGCCACGGTGAGAAGGTTTCAGCGGCAAGAAGCCGCAAGAGTTGTTATTATGGCATAAAAAGACTTCTCATACAAGAGGAAAAGGGCCTAATGACTGATTCGGGTTTAACACCAGCATGTAGCGACTATATATTATATAAGGTATAGGCGCGCATTTGTCGGCCTCGTGAAACGCACCGTGCTGCGACGCCCGTCGCACCGTGTTGCGTAGCCTGTCGCACCGTGGTGCGTCATCTGTCGCACTGTGGTGCCCCTGGCTCCCTCTTCGTCATCCCTCGTTCAGAACTCAATCAGGAACCGCGCGTTCAGCATACGTCCCGTCAGATAGTTGGGCACCGCATACTGGTGGTTGCTGATGTCGGTCACCCAGTAGTAGCTGCTCACGTTGTTCAGCCCGAAGATGTTGAAGCAGTCCAGCCCCAGCCAGATGTTGCGTACCAGATTGTTGCGCAGGTGGCGGTCCTCGTTGTCCAGCAGGCGGTAGTTCATACCCAGGTCCACACGCTTGTAGGCCGGTGCGCGGAATACGTTGCGCTCCAGACCCGTGTGTGGGGGACCGAAGGGCAGTCCGTCGGCAAACGAGGCCTTCAGCGTGAGCTTCCAGCGCGTCGTGCCCGGGAAGTAGTCGGTGAAGAAGAAATTCAGGTTGTAGCGCTGGTCGGTGGGTTGCGGGATATGACGTCCGTTCAGCTTCATGTCGGCCTTCATCAGTCCGAAGCTTATCCAAGAGTCGGTGCCCGGCACAAATTCGCCGTACAGCTTCACGTCGCCGCCCACCACATAGCCCGAGGCCACGTTGTTGCCATAATAGACAATCTTCACGTTGTCCACGTTGTACGGGTTCAGGTCGCTCTGACCCTTGTAGTACAGCTCCGTGGTGAATTTGAAGGGGCGGCCTGCCATGCGGAATTTATACTCCATGCCTGCCACCACCTGGAACGACCGCTGCGACTTGATGTCCTTGTTCAGCTCTGCCACTGTGTTGCCGTTGGTCGTCACCGTGTCGCGCAGTTCTTTGTAGAACGGACGCTGATAGTATAGGCCGGTGGCCAGGCGGAAGGTGTAGTTCTCGTTGCTCTGGGGCACGAAACCGATGCTGGCACGGGGGCTGAAGAGCCATTCGCTGTTCCAGTCCCAGTACGAGAGACGTGCGCCGTAGTTCACGCTCAGTATGCCTGCGCTGCTCTCGCGGCGGTAGGTATCCTGGGCGTAGAGTTCCATGTGGTCCGACGAAATCTCGTTCACGCTCTTCATGTTGTATATCAGTTGCAGCTCGTTGCCCGAGTGCGGCATGCTGTATCCCGAGCTGTCGCGGTATTCCCATTCGCGTGAGTCCTCTTCTATATGCTCGTGCCGCCACGCCAGACCCGTCTCCAGTCGGTGGAGCGCACTCCGGTGCTCATAGGCCAGCTTCAGCGTCTGCGAACTGCTGTTCAGTCGGTTTCGGGCATGTTCCATGTAGGTGCCCACGCCCAGCTGCTCGTCGTCGCTCGTCTCGTAGAGCCAATACTGCCCCTGTATGTCGTAGGTCTCGTGTTCGCGTGTGCTGAATGCCGAGGCCGACAGGCTCAGCTTGTTGCGCAGTCCCAGCTGCCTGCCTATCTTCACGGTGCCGAAAAGTGTGCGGAACAGATCTTCCTCCTTGCCGTCGAAGTACACGCGGAAGCTCTTCACGTCTTCCAGTGTGCCGAAGCGTGTCTCGCGGTCCTTCGGGCGGAAGTCGTAGTTGTTGCGGCTCACGTATCCTATCACGTCCACCGTCCATGCCTTCGTCGGCGTCCAGCTCATGTAGGCCTGATAGTCCAGGAAGCGCGGACGGTACTCGCCCTTCGTCTGCAGCGACCCCAGCATGTATTGGTTCGTCTTGTAGCGAAGGCCGTTGCTGAACGAGAAACGTCGGTTCCCGTAGCCGCCGTACAGGTTGGTGCCCAGCAGGCTGGCCTGCACGCTGCCCTCGGCTTTCTTCGGACGCGCATAGGTGATGTCCAGCACGCTGCTCATCTTGTCGCCGTATTTCGCTTCGAAGCCGCCGGCCGAGAAGTCCACGCGCTCCACCATGTCGCTGTTTATCACCGAGAGGCCCTCCTGCTGTCCGCTGCTGATGAGCAGAGGTCGATACACCTCTACGCCGTTGATGTAAACGCAGTTCTCGTCGAACGAACCGCCGCGCACGTTATACTGGCTGCTCAGCTCGTTGTGGCTGCTCACGCCGGCCTGTGTGCCCACCAGTTCTTCCACGGCGTTGCCCGTCGTCGATACCATGCGTTTCAGGTCTTTCGTGTTCAGCTCTTGGGTCGAACCCAGCTGCCGACGGGTGTCTGCAACGGTCACCTCGTCCATCACCCGGCTGTCGGTGTGCATTACCACGTTCAGCGTCAGCTGCCCCTGAGGCTTCTTCAGCACGCGCCGCCGCGTCTCGTAGCCCATCATCGAGTAGATGATTACCACACTGTCGGCCGTAGAGAATTCCAGCCGATATTGTCCGTCCAGGTTGGCAGTGGTGCCTATGGCGGTGCCCTCCACGCGAACCGTGCACAGGCTCACTGGCTCCTCGTTCTCGTCCACCACACGCCCCTTCAGGGTCACCTTCCCCGACTCCTGTGCCGAGAGGCTCAGAAGCGGCATCAGTAGCAGAACTAATAATACGCGCATACGTGTCATACCTATATATAACGCACAAATCCCTCTTTTTTGTATGCCAGCCCCTCATTTTTTTGCATGGGTGGGCCAGCCGACCAAGCAAAGGTTAAAATTATACTGTGTTGCGACGCCCGTCGCAGCGTGCTGCGTTGCCTGTCGCACCGTGGTGCGTCAGCCGTCGCACTGCGGTGCGTCAGTCCGCCACCCAAACTCAATGATGAAATAGCATCCGTTATTGCCGTTTTTGTGCCCGCTTTCTTGCCGTTGTGACGAAATATGTGTACTTTTGCACACACAAAGACAAACAACGATATGGAAAACTTCAGCGAACTGATACGTCTGCGCCGTTCTATGCGCAAATTCACCGACGAGCTGCTTACGGGCGACGACGTCAAACTTCTGCTCCGCGCTGCACTCATGGCACCGTCCAGCAAGGGACTCCACAGCTGGGAGTTCGTCGTCGTCGATGACAAACCGGCCATCGAGGCGCTCAGCCACTGCAAGCAGCAGGGGGCAGACTTCCTCTCCGGAGCACCACTGGCCGTGGTCGTCATGGGCGACCCGCAGGTCAGCGACGTGTGGATTGAAGACGCATCGGTAGCTGCCACACAGATGCTCCTCCAGGCCGAAGATCTCGGAATAGGAGCTTGCTGGATACAGATACGCGACCGCCGCGATGCACAGGGTGGAGATGCCGAAGAAAACGTACGTCAGATACTGGGCATCCCCTCGCACTTCCGCATACTCGCCATCGTAGCCTTCGGCCACAAGGGCATGGAGCGCAAGCCCTTCAACGAGGAGAGGCTCCTCTGGGAGAAGGTACATGTCTATAGCCCCACGCTTCCCTGTTTCTGACACCGAGCCATGGAACGAATGAAGACTGTTTTCATAGGCGCTGGCAACGTAGCCACACACCTCGCACCCGCACTTCAGGATGCCGGATGCCGCGTTGTGCAGGTCTATAGCCGCACCGAGGAGTCGGCACGTACGCTGGCCGACGAACTCGACTGCCGATGGACCACCGACCTCTCCGACATTACGTCTGATGCCGAACTTTACGTATTCGCCGTTGCCGATGCCGCACTGCCGCACCTCTCCCGACAGCTCTACGAGCACCTCTCGCTCACGGCCACTTCTGCCGACGAGGACGAGACGGGTCCGGCAGCGCTCTTTGTGCACACCGCCGGCAGCATGCCCGAAGACACACTCCCGTCGCCGCGACGGGGAGTCCTCTATCCGCTCCAGACGTTCAGCCGACAGCGGAAAGTCGATATGTCTGAGGTGCCCTTCTTCATCGAGAGCCACTCCGACGAGGCCCTCCTCGTCACACTCGCACAGCACATCAGCAACCGCGTGCTTACACTCGACGGCCAGAGTAGGCGATATCTCCACCTCGCAGCCGTCTTCGCATGCAACTTCGCCAACCACATGTACGACATCGCAGGGCGTCTCCTCACCGAGCGAGGCATACCCTTCAGCGTGCTGCTGCCGCTCATCGACGAGACCGCACGCAAGGTCCACCAGCTCTCTCCCTCCGAAGCACAGACGGGACCTGCTGTACGTCTCGACACCAACGTCATGCAGCAGCACCTCGCACTCCTGGACGACGATGCCCTGAAACGCATATACGAACAACTGAGCCAAAGCATTCATGATAAACTACGACCTGACGAAGATTAAGGCACTCTGCTTCGATGTCGACGGAGTACTCAGTGCCGAAACCGTTCCCGTGGGAGAGGACGGCAACCCCATGCGCACTGCCAACATCAAGGATGGCTATGCACTACAGCTCGCGGTCAAGTTGGGATACCACGTCGCAATCATCTCCGGAGCCAAACTCGAAGCCGTACGACGCAGATACGAAGGCCTCGGAATACCCGACGTACACATCGGATGCAGCATCAAGCTCACCATATACGAGCAGTTCCGCGCCAAGTACGGACTCGACCACAGCGAAATCCTCTATATGGGCGATGACATACCCGACCTCGAGGTCATGCACCTCTGCGGATGCCCCTGCTGTCCTGCAGATGCTGCACCCGAGGTGCGACAGGCGGCCATCTACGTCAGTCACCAGCGCGGAGGACGAGGATGCGGACGCGACGTCATAGAACAGGTCATGCGTGCACAGGGCAAGTGGATGGCCGACAAGACTGCCTTCGGATGGTAAACTCCACGATATGAGCTACAGACTGATACTTGCATCGAACTCACCCCGCCGCCGCGAACTCATGGACGGACTCGGCATCCCATACGAGGTACGCCTCATGCCCGGCATCGACGAGTCATATCCCGAAGGGCTCACACCCGAGCAGATACCCGTACACATCAGCCGACAGAAGGCTGCCGCATACACACTCACCGACGACGAGATGCTCATCACCGCCGACACCATCGTATGGCTCGACGGCCAGGTGCTCGGAAAACCCACCGACGAGGACGATGCCTGCCGCATGCTGCAACTTCTGCGCAACCACACACACCAGGTGGTCACTGGTGTCACGCTCACGACGTCCACCATGCAACACTCCTTTGCAGCTGTCAGCGACGTCACCTTCGGACCCCTCACCGACGACGAGATACGCCACTACGTCACCCAATACCGACCCCTCGACAAAGCCGGAGCATACGGCATTCAGGAATGGATAGGATACGTAGGCGTGACTGCACTCCGAGGCTCATACTTCAACGTCATGGGACTCCCAGTACAGCGACTATATACCGAACTAAAACGATTGAACGCTATATGAAAAAGAACATCATCACCGCTGCCATCCTCACACTCACACTGAGCGCAGCAACCGTTTCGTGCGACGACCCCGACACGACATCCTACATGCCCATATACAGCGGCTTCCAGATTGCACCCGCACAGCCCACGGCTGGAGAAACCATCACCTTCACCGCACAGCAGGAAAAGAAGGGACACCTCATCTATCACGCCGACTACCGATGGAACGTCGTCTATGCCACATCCGACGAGGAAGGACGCCCCGACACCGTGAGGACCGTCAAGAACACCAGCGTCGTCTATGACATGGAGAGCGGAGACCCCTCCGTCACATTCACCATACCCAAAGGACGCGGAGGAAACATACAAGCCACCTTCATCGGAGAGTTCCGATATAGCGGAGTAGGAGCCGCCGGATACGACGGCACATCATACGACGGACCCGGAGCAAACGGCACCATACGCTGGCGCTCATCATCCTCCACCGACGGATATTGCGAAGGCACAACCCGCAAGATCAACGTCAAGGCCTCCGAGTAAACCAGCCCCTCAATCCCAATTTTAAAGTGGTCGAATTCGACAACTTTAGAATGCAAGCAGGTCTGCCAAGTTTTGTCTTGAGGGCCACGAATGAATAGAAAAGACGAACGCTATAGGTATCTAAAGAACTTGTGAGTTTGCGATCAAAAAATTTGATTGCACCACGCTCCGACGCCCGTCGCACTGCGGTGCGTATTTCGTCGCACCACGCTGCGCAATCCATCCTCTTTTTCATACCCAAACAGAAAAAAACACCGAACCACCAAATTTTTCTGAAAAAAACACTGAAATAATTTGCAGCATAAAAAAAAACTCCTTAACTTTGCCCTCGGAATAATGTTAAAATGTTATCAATAGATGGGTAGCAACAAGTCATATACCGGCAGACGAGCACGCGTCCAGACACCGAAACCGTACGGACGCTGACACCTCACCCATCCCCAAAATCACAGAAACCCCCAAAGAAGAATAATTAATTAACACCTATTTAATAACTCTAAAACATCAGAAGTATGAAAAAGAAAATTCTACTTTTAATTGCTCTGTTTGCAGGCATGACAAGTGTCTTCGCAGACAACACAATCAGCGTGAAAGACGTCACTGTTGCCTCAGGTGGTACAGGTAGTTTCGACATTGAGTTGAATAACACCGACCGTGTTTTGGCTCTTATTATAAAATACACGCTGCCCGAAGGTATTGAGGTTGAAGAACTGAATCCGGATTCTGCCGACTACGAAGCTCCAACAAATGCACGCCTTAATGGCCATTCTGTGGTAGTTCGGCAAGATGGATTAGGAATCTTTGGCACAGGAACCTTTAAAGAAAACTCTGGAACTGTGCTTACAGTTAATTTTAAGGCTGCAAAAACCCTTCCTGTTGGTGACGAGATAACAATTAAATTAACTGAGATAGGCGCTACGGTAAAGGATGCCGAAAATAATAACGTGGATGCCAAAATTGCTGACACTGAGTTCAAAATCTTAATCACAGATGGTGTGGTTCTCGATGAAAATTCTACAACGGCACCAAAAGCTGAGGAAAATGTTAAAGTAACAGTAAAGCGTACCATCAAGGCCAACCAGTGGAGCACCATCTGCCTCCCCTTCGCAATGGCAGAAGCACAGGTGAAGAAAGCTTTCGGCGACGACGTACAGCTGGGTGATTTCAAAGGATACGAAACTGAGGAAGAGGGCAAACTGGTGACTGGCATTTTGGTGAATTTTGAAGAAGTAAAAAATATTGAGGCCAACCGTCCTTATATTATTAAGGTTTCCGCTCCAGTGTCGGAATTCACATTGGAAGGAGTTGATATCGATCCCGTCGATGAGCTGATTAATGCAGCTGTAGAGCGTAGCAAAAGGCAATGGAGTGAGATGATTGGAACGTATAAAGCGGAAACAGTGATTCCCTCATGTAGCTTGTTCTTGAGTGATGGTGCTTTCTGGTATTCTACCGGTAAAACAAAGATTAAAGCTTTCCGCGCATACTTCGACTTCTATGATGCTATTTCTGAAGTTGAGGATGAATATGGTGTTAAGATGAGAATCGTATTCGGCGACGCAACAAGCATTGAAATCGCTAACGACGGAACCGAGAAGCCTGAGACCATCTACGACCTCAGCGGCCGCCGCGTAGAAAAAGCGACAAAGGGTATCTATATTATTAACAACAAAAAAGTTCTTGTAAAATGAGAAAGACATATATCAAGCCCTGCATGGAGCAGGTTACGGTAAGAACCGAAGCAATGATTGCCGTCAGCGGCGTTAATAGCAACAATGGTATCAAGTACGGTGGTGTTGATACCGACGGCTCAAAAGACGTTGAAGTAAAGGAATCCACATTCCTCTGGGACGAATAAAAATAAAAAAACAAACCATAGCAAAAGCGGGAGTCACACTCCCGCTTTTTTTGTCTCTCACCCAAAGCCCCAGTCATTCTCCAACCCCCGACGTCCTCTGCCGCATCTGCCCACGTTGGTCGGCATTGCAGACCGTGCTTCGACAGCCTCCGCACCACGCTCCGACGCCCGTCGCACCACGCTGCGTTTTTAGTAGGGGAGTGGGTCGGACTGATTGCATGCTCCCTCCCTGTCATTCAGAGCGCCCAACGGGCCGATGAATCTCTAAGAAGCGAACGTCCTGCGAGAGATTCTTCGCTTCGCTCAGAATGACATTATGGGGGAAAACGAGGGTAAACACATACTTGTCATTCAGAGGCGAACGAAGTGACCCGATGAATCTCTAAGAGGACCCCATAGGAAAAGATTCTTCGCTTCGCTCTGCGCTCGGCTCTGCCGCTTCTGCCCGACACCGTCGGGTGTTGAAGAATGACATTATAAAATAAAATGTACGCGCGAGGCAGGTGCTCAGAAAAATAATTCGAAAAAAGTTGCGGAAACATTTGGCAGGTTCGGAAAGTTGTCGTACCTTTGCACCCGCAAACGAGGAACGGCGCCCGTCGGGGAGCCTGCTCAGAGGAGCCCTCGCAGGCAGCGCGG
>CAJOLZ010000020.1:0-4178 GCA_905235575.1 uncultured Bacteroidaceae bacterium
GTGTACATGCCCCGGCTGACGGAGCAGTCGCGGGCGTCGCGTCCGTGGGCCAGCTTGACGTAGCCGTAGCTGATGCGGCAGTTGTGAGTAGGGTCGAAGCCCAGCCAGTTGTAGCCGTCGAATATCTCCACCCAGGCATGGGTCTCGCCCTCGCCCACGAGGAACCCGTTGACGTAGCGGGCGGGGATGCCCCTCCGTCGGCAGAGGGCTATCATGAGGTGGGCAAAGTCCTGGCATACGCCCTGGCGCTTCTCGATCACCTCGGCCGCCGTGGTCTCGATGGTGGTGGCCTGCGGCTGATAGCGGATGTTCTCATGGAGCCACTGACAGATGTCGTAGGCGGCCTGGATGCTGTTGTCGCTAATATCCGGTGGCCCGTCTGCGATAGAAGTAAGCAGCGTGGGCTGACGGTAAAGGAACAGGTTCTCGCCGCGATACTTTACCAGATAGTTGTGGGTGGCTACGATGCCCGTGCTGACGTAGGCGAAGACGGAGTGCGGCTCGGTGGCCCCGCCGAAGAGGATGCGGTTGTAGAAGGCATCACTGCCGGCCTGCAGCCAGTAATTGGGCGACACCACGAGATGCTCCTGCTCCACCGTCTGACAGGCACCAGCTACCGGCTGGCAGCGGAGCATGACGGCATGGGCGGGCACGGGCTCGGAGAACTCTACCACCGTCTGATAGTTATACAGATAGCGTTTCACACTCTCACCAGTTGGTTGATAAACTTCAGCAGTTTGTTCTTGTACTCCGCGTCGTTCAGGTTGAACTGCTCTTTGATGATGAGGCTGTTCAGCTGTGCCTCGATGTGGTCATCGACGATGGTGGACATCTGTCGGAGATAGCGTTTCAGCGAGTCGTAGGCCAGTGCCGCCCGCTCGTAGGGATAGTCGAAGCGCAGCAGCATGTCGAGATTCTCCACGTTGCGCCCAATCATCATGATATAGAGTGCCTTGTGGTTGCGCAGACGCTGTTCGGCTGAGCCCCAGAACGCCAGCGACCAGTCGATGACTGGCTGCAGGGCCGTGACGTTCATCTCGCGCCGCTCACGGCACTCCTTCATCAGGGCGACACTCATCTCTAAATAGCTGAGCGACTCGCTCATGATTTCCTCGCGCAGGAGCATGGCATTGTCCTTGGCCTTGACCTGCGCCGCCATCACCGAGGCGATGTTGGTTTCGTCGTACATCATGCCGAAGGTGAACTCCTCGCCCGACTGGTAGACGCCGCTCGAATCGAGCCGCGTCCACAGCATGGAATAGTCCTCCAGTTCGCCATCGATCATCTTGTCATAACACTTACGCAGCAGGTGCAGCGTGATATACACTCTCTCTTCATAGCGCCCCAGCCAGTAGAGGCTGTTCGCCTTGGTTGCCGATATCAAATTAGTCTGTGTCATCCTTCTAACCTTTTCACTTTTAACCTTTCACTTTTAACTCTCCATCACCCACGTGTCCTTAAAGCCGCCCCCCTGTGAGGAATTGACCACAAACGAGTTGGGGTTTCGCGAGAAGCGCGTCAGTCCACTCTTCCAGACTTTCACCTCCTTGCCGCTGACGACGAAGGCTCTCAGGTCGGCCTTGCGCCACACGGTCTGGTCGCCCTCCAGAATCTCCAGGTCCTTGAAGTCTATCACTTCCTGCGCAATCCAGCGGCGAGGCTCGCTCCTTACCAGTTCCGTCAGGTCGGCAAGCTCTTTCTCCGCCAGGTCTTTGCCAAACACCACACCGTAGCCTCCCGCCTCGCTGACATCCTTGATGACGAGCTTCTTAATGTTCTTCAGCACATAGTCGCGGTCTTTCTCGAAATAAGGCAGATAGGTGGGGGCGTTCTGCAGGATGGGCTGCTCGCCGAGATAGTATTCCACCATCTTCGGTACGAAGTAGTAGATGCCCTTGTCGTCGGCCACGCCATTGCCGATGGCATTGATGAGGGCAACGTTGCCGGCCTTGTAGGCTTGCATCACATTGGGGATGCCCAGCAGTGAGGAGGCCTCAAACAGCAGCGGATCCATGTACTCGTCGCTCACACGGCGGTAGATGCAGCCCACGCGGGTCTTCTCCTTGTAGATGCCGCCATAGTACACCTTGTTGTCCTCCACAAACAGGTCGCCGGGGTAGACCAGCGTGGCGCCCGTCTTCTCGGCGAAATAGCTGTGCTCGAAATAGGCCGAGTTATAGCGCCCCGGGGTGAGGATGACCGCTATGCCGCGCCCGTCGTTCATCTCTTCCATCATCGTGGCAAGCAGATGGGCATAGTCGCGGTTCTCGGCAACGGCATTCTGGGTAAAGGTCTGCGGCGACACCTTGCGGGTAATCTCACGGGCTATCATCGGATAGCTGGCGCCGGAGGGGATGCGCAGGTTGTCCTCCAACACATACCACTGGCCGTCCTTGCCCTCCACGAGGTCGATGCCAGCGATGTGGGCATAGACCTCACCCGTCGGACTGATGCCTTCGCACTCAGGCATGTAGCCCTTCGAGGAATACACGAACTCCTCGGGCACGACGCCGTCCTTGATGATGCGCTTGTCGTGATAGACATCCCATAGGAACTTGTTCAGGGCCGTCACGCGCTGGCGGAGCCCCTCCTCTAAATAAGCCCAGTCGCTGGCAGGGATAATCCGGGGTATGGAGTCGAAAGGGAACAGCTGTTCATTGAACACACCATGCTTATAGACCCCGAACCTGACGCCGAAGCGCTCCATCCATTTATTCACCGTGTCACGGCCGTCAACCAATTCATTTATCCTGATATTCATAATTCTGTCCAGTGTTTGTTTCGATTATTTTGATGTACTTAAAGTCGCGGGTACGGGGCTGTGGAGGGACGGACTTTACGTCCTCATCTCCTTTTCGCGGAGATGCTCCTCGTATTCCGCTATTTCCCGCTCGCCGACGTGGGCCAGTCCGTAGTGCTCGTCGTGCTGACTGTAGTCCAAGCCCACCTTCTCGCTGTAGGCGGAGACGCGCATAGGTATCAGCTTGTCTATCAGCGAATAGCCCAGCCAACTCATGCCGAAGGTATAGACAAAGACGATAGCGATGGCCAGCAGATGGTAGAGGAAAACGACAAAACCGTCCCACGTGCCCGCAATCAGTCCTTCCTGGATGAAGATACCTGTCAGCACGGTGCCGAAGATACCGCCGGTGCCGTGAGTGGGGAACACGTCGAGGGCATCGTCGATGCTGCTACGTGAACGCCAATAGACGGCAATGTTGCAGATGAGCGTGATGACGAAGGCAATGAAGATGCTCTGCCCCACACTGACGTAGCCTGCCGACGGGGTGATGGCCACAAGTCCTACCACACAGCCTACGGCAGCACCCATAGCCGATGGCTTGCGCCCCCGCAGACAGTCGAAGAATATCCAAGTCATCATGGCCGTGGCAGAGGCTGTGTTGGTGTTGAGGAACGCCTTCACCGCCTGTCCATCAGCATGGAGCGACGAGCCGGCATTGAAGCCGAACCAGCCTAACCACAGCAGGGCGGCACCTAAGAGCACAAAAGGAATGTTGGCCGGTTCGCTCCTGCGCGTCTCTGCTTCACGCCGGCCTAAAAAGATGGCTCCGGCAAGTGCGGCCACACCGCTGGAGGCATGCACCACGGCCCCACTTCAGGAACAGTCCCTCGGGGTGCCACGTCATGTGGGCCAGCGGACAGTAGATGAAGAAGAAGAAGAACATCATGAAGAACATGTAGGCCGAGAAGCGCACACGCTCGGCAAACGACCCCGTAATCAGCGACGGGGTAATGATGGCGAACTTCATCTGGAATAGCGCGAACAGTGCCAGCGGGATGGTGGCACCGCCCAGCACGTTGCCCGCCGGTGTGGTGTAAACCGCCCCGCCCACGCTCTGAAACATGAGAAACGTCAGCGGATTGCCGATAACACCGCCGATGTCGTCGCCGAAACAGAGCGAGAAGCCGACAACCACCCACAGCACAGAGATGAGTCCCATCGCAATGAACGACTGGAGCATGGTCGAGATGACGTTTTTCGCACCTACCATGCCGCCGTAGAAGAACGACAGGCCGGGGGTCATCATCAGCACGAAGATGGTGGCCGTGATGAGCCACGCCACGTCGGCTGCCGAAATCACCGACCAGTCACACTCAAACGTAGGCTCGCCTACAAACACACCTGCGACGGCTATCAGCACCATCGCAGTCATTAG
>CAJOLZ010000020.1:4202-65513 GCA_905235575.1 uncultured Bacteroidaceae bacterium
ATATATACCTATTTTATTATATTAATATATCACATCTCAACTTATCGGGTGCAAAGATAAGCATTTTGCAAGAATAATACATAAAAAACAAGTTTTTTTCTTTCTTAAAACGTGTATATTGTACATTTTGACACTATATCGGCTTAATAAGTTTCAAAATGATATCAACAGGCTTCGCAAATTCTGCCGTTCAATAAGGTCAATAGAAATCCCACATAGTGTTACTTTGATTGGTAGTGGGGCAAGGCAAGTTCAGCGAAGTTGCTGCCGATGTCGACGGAAGCGGTAACATCACCATCACCGATGCCGTGGGTATTGTGAACATCATCCTCAACACCGATTCCGGCGGCGTGAAAGAACGCCGTGAGCGGGAGGAAATAGAAACTTATAGGGACCCAGATTAAACACACTGTGCTTCGACACATGTCGCACCACGTTGCGACAGCTTACGCAGCACGCTGCGACGCCCGTCGCAACGTGCTGCGTTTTTTGTGCCTTCCGGCAGCGGTTCTTTCAGTCAATCCCGACTACGCTGAGGATGCCTCGGTCTACGGTGAAATGTACCTGGTGTGGACCGAAGGGCATGACGTAGATGCGGCTGGCATCGTGGTGATAGCGTGGGCGCGGGTCGGCGGCGAGCACGGCGCGCAGTGTCTGCACCTCCTCGCTGCTGAGTTGGCGTGCGAGGGTGTCGGGGAGGTCGACGATGAGATGTTCCGAGGGGTCGTTGGGCTGTTGTGCGAAGCCGGCGAGGGCGTTGGGATGGCTGTCGGTGTAGGGCAGATAGGGTTTGATGTCGAGTATGGGGGTGCCGTCCATGAGGTCGGGTCCCTCGACTTCGATGACGGGTCCCTGGGGCGTGTCGAGTTGGATGCTTCGCAGCCGCACGGAGGAGAGACCGATGGGGTTGGGCCGGAAGGGCGACCTGGTGGCCCATACGCCTATGCGCTGGTTGCCTCCCAGTCTCGGTGGGCGCACGGTGGGACTCCATTCGGCGCGGCTGGTTTCGGAGAACTCCCAGATGAGCCACAGGTGGGAGTATTGCTCGAGTCCGCGCAGGGCGTTGGGGTCGCGATAGGGCGGGAGGAAGACGATGGTGCCTACGATGTCTTCTACGATGCCGCTCTGCCGTGGCACTCCGAACTTTGTGGGGAAGGGTGTGTGGATATGGGCGATGGGATTCATGTCAGAGAGAAACAAAAAAAGTCCTCTCCCTGAGGATGGCTCGGGGAGGGGACTGGTTGGTGTTTAGGGGCTGTCGCTGTGTGTTCAGAGTTTCCTGTGTGCATATTGCTGAATGCAATCGGGGGTGACACGTTCGTAGGTTTCGTCATCCAACAGCTTGGATGTCAGCAGCATGTCGGCTGTGGTGCGGTTGGTGGCGAATGCGATGTTGTAGAGCGAGGCGAGTCGCGTCAGTGCGGAGACGTCGTTCTGATGGCCCTGCATTACCAGGTTGTCGCAGAAGAAGATGAGCATGTCGATTTTTCCCTCCGCAATCATTGCGCCTATTTGCTGGTCGCCTCCCAGGGGACCGCTGAAGAGGCAGGTCACCTTGTCGCGCAACAGGTATGAAACGGCTTCGCGTCCGTCTTCCATCTTTTCGGCGACTCCTACGTTGCTTATCAGCTTGCCTGTGGTGCCTGTGGCGTACAGGTTGTGTGCAGACAGCAGATTCACGTTATACTGAACCCAGGTTATCAGTTCCTTCTTGCGGGAATCGTGTGCAACCAATGCGATATTCAATTTCTTTTTCATAATTCAAATGTTAAGTTTAACTTAAGTCGGTCGTCTGGCCGACAAATTTCTTGTGTTTAATGTTTGAGACTTGTATTTCTAATCACAGTATGTCGGGACAGCTTTCCGCTCAATTCCCGAAGCAGAGTTTGTCGTTCTCAGCCCATACGCGGATGGGACGGTTGCGGAGGTCATCGGCTTGAAGCAGTCGCAGGCTGAGCGGGTCGAGCAACAGTCGCTGTATGGCTCGCTTGACGGGACGTGCGCCGAAGTCGGGGTCGTAGCCCTCCTTTGCCAGAAATTCCACGGCTGTTTCGTCCACCTGCAGCGTGATGCCGTTCGTGGCAAGCATCTTGCTGACTCCCTCGAGTTGCAGGCCGACCACCTGCTTAATCTCTCCGAAGGTGAGGGGATGGAAGACGACGGTCTCGTCGATTCGGTTCAGGAACTCGGGGCGGATGGTCTGCTTGAGCAGTTGCAGCACCTGACGCTTCGTCTCTTCGTAGTCGGCCTCGGTGTGTGCGTTCTGGAAGAGTTGGCTGCCGAGGTTGCTCGTGAGGATGATGAGGGTGTTCTTGAAGTTGACGGTGCGACCTTTCGAATCGGTGAGACGACCGTCGTCGAGCACCTGCAGCAGTGTGTTGAAGACATCGGGATGTGCTTTCTCAATCTCGTCGAAGAGCACCACCTGATAGGGCTTGCGCCGTACGGCCTCGGTGAGCTGACCGCCCTCGTCATAACCTACGTAGCCCGGAGGTGCACCGATGAGGCGTGTCACGCTGAACTTCTCTTGATACTCGCTCATGTCGATGCGCGTCATCATGGTCTCGTCGTCGAAGAGATAGTCGGCCAACGCCTTGGCCAGTTCGGTCTTTCCGACGCCCGTGGTGCCTAGGAAGATGAAGGAACCGATGGGGCGACGTGGGTCTTGCAGTCCTGCACGGCTGCGGCGAACAGCGTTGCTGACGGCACGTATGGCTTCGTCCTGACCGATGACACGTCGGTGGAGTTCTTCTTCCAGATGGAGCAGTTTGTCGCGCTCGCTCTGCATCATTCGGCTCACTGGGATGCCGGTCCATCGCGATACCACGTCGGCGATGTCGTCGGCTGTCACTTCCTCCTTGACCATGGCCTGTGCTCCCTGTGCCTGGCGCAGTTGTTCCTGCGTCTGTTGTATTTCGTCCTGCAGTTGCTGCAGCTTGCCGTAGCGTATCTCGGCTACTCGTCCGTAGTTACCTTCGCGTTCGGCTCGCTCGGCTTCGAACTTCAGTTGCTCTATCAATTGTTTGTTCTGCTGGATGCGGTTCACCAGCTCTTTCTCGCCCTGCCATTTGGCCTTGTAGGCATTGACTTCGTCCTGCAGCTGAGCAATCTCGCGATTGAGGTTTTCCAGTTTCACACTGTCTCCTTCACGCTTGATGGCCTCGCGTTCAATCTCAAGTTGTTTGAGCCGCCGCTCAGTCTCGTCGAGCTCTTCGGGCACGGAGTCTCGCTCCATACGGAGTTTTGCGGCTGCCTCGTCCATGAGGTCGATGGCTTTATCAGGCAGGAAACGCTCTGTGATGTAGCGGTTCGAAAGCTCGACAGCAGCGATGATGGCATCGTCTTGGATACGCACCTTGTGGTGATTTTCGTATCGTTCCTTCAGTCCACGCAGGATGCTGATGGAGTCGAGCGTGTCGGGTTCGTCGACCATGACAGTCTGGAAACGTCGCTCCAGTGCCTTGTCTTTTTCGAAATACTTCTGGTATTCGTCGAAGGTTGTGGCTCCGATGCTGCGCAGTTCGCCGCGTGCCAGTGCAGGTTTCAGAATGTTGGCAGCATCCATGGCTCCCTCGCTCTTTCCTGCTCCGACGAGTGTGTGTATCTCGTCAATGAAGAGGATGATGCGGCCTTCGCTTTTTGTCACTTCGTTCACCACACTTTTCAGTCGCTCTTCAAACTCACCTTTATACTTGGCTCCGGCGATGAGTGCGCCCATGTCGAGGCTGTAGAGTTGCTTGTCGCGCAGGTTTTCGGGCACGTCGCCGCGCAGTATTCGGTGTGCCAGTCCTTCCACGATAGCAGTCTTTCCGGTTCCGGGTTCGCCGATGAGGATAGGGTTGTTCTTTGTCCTGCGGCTCAGGATTTGCAGTACACGACGAATCTCGTCGTCGCGGCCAATAACGGGGTCGAGTTTCCCGGCACGGGCTTCGTCCACCAGGTTACGGGCATACTTAGAGAGACTCTGGTATGTGTCTTCACTTGCTTGCGAGTTCACCTTTTGACCGCCTCGCAGTTCGTCGATGGCTTTACGAAGCTCGTCTTCGGTCATACCCATATCCTTGAGAATCTTGCCGGCGGTGCAGTTCACGGCGAGGATTGCCTGAAGCAAATGTTCGATTGAGACGAATTCGTCGCCGTTCTTACCTGCAATGTCCTCGGCTTTCAGCAACACTTCGTTGGCTTCCCGACTCAGATAAGGCTCACCGCCCTGCACTTTCGGCAGGCTGCCAATCTGTGCATCCACGGCCTGGCGAAGCAGGGTGGGGTTGATGCCTAACTTTTGAGATATGAATTGTATGACTTGTTCGCCCACCTGAAGCACACCGCTCAGCAGATGCTCCGGCTCGACGGCTTGTTGTCCTTGGCGCTGAACCCGGTTCACCGCCTCTTGTACGGCCTCTTGGGCCTTGATGGTAAATTTGTTCAGGTTCATAATTGTTATCCTTTCTTTTGTTACGATGTTTCGTAGTTTTCTCGTTGAGGCTTCAGATTTTCACTGAGCCTCACTCCTATCCGTAACAAAAGGCTTGCAAAGGTTTATGTATCAGCCACATTGTCCTAAAAGTGGTCAATGTGGCCGATTATGACGATGCTGCAAGGACGGAGAGCCGTTGCTGTTAATTGCTTTTCATGCTGAGGCTGATGCGCTCGCGCTGCAGGTCCACTTCGAGGACACGCACCATTACGTGCTGATGCAGTGTCACCACCGTGGTGGGGTCTTTTACGAAGTGGTCGGCCATCTGTGAAACATGTACGAGCCCCTTTGTGTGCACACCGATATCGACAAAGGCTCCGAAGTTCGTTATGTTTGTTACGATGCCCGGCAGTATTTGTCCCGGATGAAGGTCGGAGAGTTCGTGCACCGTCGGGTCGAAGGCAAACTGCTTCAGCGGTTCACGTGGATCACGCCCAGGTTTCTCCAGCTCGTCCATGATGTCGCGCAGGGTGGGCAGTCCGACTTGCTCGTTCGTATAGCGATTGATGTCTATCTCGGCTCGCCGTGCAGCGTCTTTCATCAGCGTCTCCACACTGCATCCGCAGTCCTTGGCCATCTGTTCCACCAGGGCGTAGCGCTCGGGATGAACGGCACTGTTGTCCAACGGATGGTCTCCTTCTGGGATGCGCAGGAAGCCGGCACACTGTTCGAATGCTTTTGCACCCATGCGAGGCACCTTCAGAATGTCGCGTCGTGAGCGGAATGGCCCGTTCTGGGAGCGATATCCAACGATGTTGCGTGCCAACGAGGGGCCTAGTCCGCTGACATAGGTGAGGAGCCACGGGCTGGCTGTGTTCACGTTGACACCCACACGGTTCACGCAGGACACAACCGTCTGGTCCAGGCTCCGCTTCAGTGCCGGCTGGTTCACGTCCTTCTGATATTGCCCTACGCCGATGCTGCTGGGGTCAATCTTGACGAGTTCGGCCAGTGGGTCCATCAGTCTGCGGCCTATGGATACTGCGCCGCGCACGGTGACATCTTCGTCGGGAAACTCCTCTCGGGCTATCTCACTGGCGCTGTATATGCTGGCTCCATCCTCGCTGACGCTGTACACCTCGATATTTTCGGGCAGGTCGAGGTGTTCGATGAAACTTTCTGTCTCGCGTCCTGCGGTGCCGTTGCCTATCGAGATGGCTTCGATGCGGTATTTCTCGACGAGGCGCTGCACCGTCAGCATGGCCTGCACACGCTCGTTTTTGGGTGGATGCGGATAGATGACATCGTGGTGGAGCAAGTTGCCCTGTGCATCGAGGCAGACCACCTTGCATCCTGTGCGGAATCCCGGGTCGATGCCCATCACGCGCTTCTGCCCCAGCGGAGATGCCATGAGCAGTTGTTCGAGGTTGCGTGTGAATATCTGGATGGCTTCTTCGTCGGCACGTTGTTTCGACGAGGCCGCGAACTCGGCTTCTATGCTTGGTTCCAGCAGACGTTTGTATCCGTCCTCCACGGCTTCGGCCACCAGCTGCGAGGCCTCGTCGTTGCCCTTCACGAACATGCGGCTTATGCGCTGGATGGCGGCTTCGTCTTCCACGCCGATTTTCACGCGCAGCACGCCTTCCGCTTCGCCTCTGCGCATGGCCAGCAGGCGGTGGCTGCTGCAGCGGGAGAGCGGTTCGTGCCAGTCGAACCACGAGCGGAAGTTCTGTCCTTCTGCGTCTTTCCCCTTTATGATGTGGCTTTCGATGACGGCATGTTTCGAGAACGTCAGCCGGAGCGACTCTCTGGCACGCTGGGCTGACACGTTCGGCTATGATGTCCTGGGCTCCCTGAATGGCTTTCTCGGCCGTGTCGATGCCTTTCTCTGTGTTGATGTATCGCAGTGCCGCCTTCTGGATGGGCGCTCCGTTCTGTGCCTGAATGATGTTGGCCAGCGGTTCCAGCCCGGCTTCGCGAGCCACCTGGGCACGGGTGCGTCTCTACTGCTTGTAGGGCAGGTAGAGGTCTTCCATCTCGGTGGGGTTCCAGCAGTCCTCGATGCGTTTTCGCAGTTCGTCAGTCAGCTTGCCCTGTGTCTCGATGGTGGTCAGGATGTATTCGCGTCGTCGCTGCAGTTCGGTCAGCTTGTCCAGTTCGTCAGCCACGGAGGCCACCTGCACCTCGTTCATTCCGCCTGTCGCCTCCTTGCGGTAGCGGCTGATGAAGGGGATGGTGGCCCCCTCCTGCAGAAGGTCGATGGTGTCCTGCACGTAGTTCTCTTTCAGTCCGAGCCGTTCGGCTATGAGGGTCGCAATCATGGTCGGGTCTTCTTATTACAGGTACTATCTCGCCTTGTCCACGGCGGAGGCTATCTCGAGCGCCACGCGGCTCAGGAATGGGATGTTCAGCCGACTCTCCTGTCGGTTGTCAGCCAGCTGTCGGAAGGCCTCGAACTCGTATGAGAGTCGGTGTGGCCCTTCTTCCGCGCGGAATGTGGCTCCTGTCCGTTCAGGTGGAGCGTGAACGATTTCAGAATGCTCACCGAACCTTCCACCTCGATGTATCCCTTCTCGCCCTGAATACATCCGTGCGAGGGACCAGCCGAATCTTTCGCTCCGGTGAGCGAGGCTACGAACGTGGGGTACTGCAGGGTGAGCGTACCGCTGGTGTCGATGCCGTTGAAACCGTGGTTTGAGGTATATCGCACGATGCGTGGCGGTCCGAAGAGGGCTACGCAGAAGCAGAGGTTATAGATGTTGATGTCCATCAGCGCACCGCCGGCGCACTCGGGGTCGAAGGCTGGCGTGACCTCGCCCTGCAGATAGCGGTCGTAGCGACTGCTGTACTGCGAGTAGTTGCACTCCACGATGCGTATCGTGCCCAGACGCTGCACAGCTTCGCCCAGCAGACCGAACATCGGCATGTATAGCAGACTGAAGGCCGGCAGACACACCACGCCGTGGAGCATGGCAGCGTCGTAGAGCGCCTCGGCTTGGTCACGCGTCGCAGTGAGCGGTTTCTCCACAATCACGCTATGCCCGGCCTGCATCGCCCTCAGCGCGTATTCGTAGTGCACGTGGTTGGCATTGGCAATATACACGAAATCGGCCTCGGCTTCTGCAAGCATTCGGTCGTAGTCGGTATATACAAATCCCGTGGGGGCATAGGCCATCATCAGGTCGATGGCATGTTCAACACTCTGTTCGCGGGCAAAAAGGCCCGTCACCTCTATCTTTCCGGCAAAGTCGCGGTGGAGCATCTCCATCACTTCGCCTGCAATCTTTCCGGTTCCTACTATGGACAGTTTCATGCGAGTTCGTCTTTTCTTCCACAAAAGTATAAATAAGCCGAGAAAAAAGCAAAAGTGGAAGTGTTAAAAACGCACCGTGGTGCGACAGGCATCGCACTGTGCTGCGTCGGGCGTCGCACCACGCTGCGTTTCATGTCACACTGCGGTGCTTTGAAGTGCGTTGTCTCGTGAGGCGCTTGTTGCCTATCGGAGTTTGTTCTTCAGGAAATGCCTTCTGACGTAAAGATAGTAGAAGGCGGCTCCTGCTGCGTTCACTATCCATGCCATCCAGAAGGCTGCGTGGTACGACATACGTTCGGCCACCACACCTCCGGCTACGATGCCAAGGCCGATGCCCAGGTCCCATGCGGTGAGCAGTGTGCTGTTGGCTGTGCCGCGCTGGCTGTTGGGGGCCAGATTGATGAACATCGTCTGAAAGGCCGGAAACATGTGGCCGTTTCCCAGTCCGATGATGAGCGCTGCGCCGTAGTAACCCCAGGCATTGTGGAGCGCGGCAAAAAGCAGGTAGCCCACGAGCGAGACTGCCACACCGTGGCTGGCGTTGCGTGTCACTTCTCCGCGCCCCAGTCTGTGGGCTCCTGCCAGTCGGCTCATGATGAGACCTGTGCTCAGCAGTGCAAAGAAGAGACCCGTACCGGCCGTGATGCCCAGTTCCTGCTTGCCGTAGATGGCCAGATAGGTGCTGATTACACCGTACGAGAAGGAAAAGCACGTCATCGAGACACCTTCGCTCCACCCCTTGAGCAGCAGAAAACGGTCGAGCGAAAGGGGCGGACGTCCACTCTGCACCGGGCGTGGCTGCATCTGCAGGGTGCTGTTGATGACAAGCCCGAGCCCTGCGGCAATCAGTGCAAGCGAGAAGATGATGGTATAGTTGTTCCACCAATGATAGATGAGCAGTCCCACGGACGGCGCAATGGCTGTGGCCAGATTGTTGCTCAGCCCATAATATCCGATGCCCTCGGCACGCCGTTGAGGGTGCAGGACGTCGATGGCTACGGTGCTGTTGGCAACCGTGGTGGCCCCCATGGGAGCACCGTGCAGGGTGCGCACGACGCAGAAGGCAAGCAGCGAACCGGCCACCAGATAGCCGCCAAAGAGGATGAAGAAGAGGAAATAGCAGACGAGCAGTGTGACCTTGCGTGGAAAACTGTCCACTAGGTATCCGCTGAACGGACGAATCAGCAGTGCCGTCAAGGCGTAGCCGCTCAGCACAAGGCCTATCTCGTCCTTGTCAGCTCCGAAGGCCTCGCTCAGATAGAGCGGCAGCAGGGGAGTGAGCAGCATGAAAGAGAAATAGAGCATGAAGTTTGCACTCCATGCTCTAAGATAGTTGCTGTTCCACAGCCGTGGTTGGCGATTTACTTCCATCCGGTGAGGTCGACAGGATTCTCGATGACAGACGGAATCTTCTCGAAGATGGCCTTCAGGCGTGCCGCATCGAATTTGGGCTTGCGGTCGTAGTAGTAGATACCGTTCTTCTCCTGCTCAACGTCGGTAATCTGGGTGTAGCAGAACGCTGTGATGTAGGGGCAAGCGCGGATGGCATCAATCTCGTTCTCCAGGATCTTGTAGAAGTCGTCCAGCGTGTCGATGTTCGAGCCGTAGCCCCACGAAGTGCCGCGCTCGCTCTCCTTAATCCAGGGCAGACCGCCGAACTCGTCCAGCATGTAAGGCTGACCCTCGAACTTGGCCAGGAAGTCCTTTCCGCGCATGTTACGATAGGGTTCCACGCCTTTGCGGATGGTGTGGTTGGCAATCAGACGGTCGGGCTCGCGTGAGTAATCGTGCACGGTCCACAGGTCGGTCTTCACATGGCCGTCGCCGCTCGAGTCGTTCACAGGACGGGTCGGGTCGATAGCCTTCGTCAGGTCATAAACATCTTTCATCAGACGAACGTAAACACCGTCGCGAGCGTCCCACGTCTCGTTGAAGGGCGTCCAGGTGACGATGCTCGGATGATTGCGGTCACGCACAACAACTTCGGCCCATTCCGAGAGGAAGTTACGCACGGCCAGGTCGTTGTTCACGTTGAGCGACCAGCTGGCTTCTTCGCCCCAGGTGAGGTAGCCCAGATGGTCAGCCCAGTAATAATATCTCTCCTCGAACACCTTTTGGTGCAGACGGGCGCCGTTGAAACCGACGGCCTTCGACATGGCGATGTCGTTCTTCAGATCCTCGTCGGTAGGAGCCGTCCAGATGCCTTCGGGATAGAAGCCCTGGTCCAGCACGAGACGCTGGAAGTAAGGCTTGTTGTTCAGATAGAAGTATCCGTCGGCCAGGTGAATCTTGCGCATTCCGGCGTACGACGAAACCTGGTCAATCACCTTTCCGTCCTTGTCCTTAACCGTAAATTTCAGGTCGTAGAGGTACGGGTCCTCGGGGCTCCACAAGTGAGGTTTCTTCACGGGCAGCACGATGGTGCTCTCGTCGGCCGTGGGCACGGTGCGGCTGGCCACCACCTTCTTGCCGTCGGTCATTTCCACCGTCAGCGTATTGCCCGGCTTGATGCCCCAGAACTGGGGGCGTACCACGAGCTGCTCCTGGTCGATGTCGGGGATGATGACCGTCTGCTTCAGACCCTGCTGGCTCACGGGCTCCATCCACACCGTCTGCCAGATGCCGGTGGTGCGGGTGTAGTTACAGCCAGCCGAATAGTAGCTGCTACTCTGCTTACCGCCGGGTTGCACTCCGCTGCGCAGGTCATCCTTCACGCGAACCACCAGATTGGCAGCGCGTCCGGGCGTCACAAAGTCGGTGATGTCGGCAGCGAAGCTCGAGCCTGTTCCATAGTGCGTCATCACCTTCTTGCCGTCCACAAAAATGGTAGCTTCGTAGTCCACGGCACCGAAGTGCAGCAGGATGCGCTTGCCCTCCCAAGCCTGGGGAGCCGTGATGGTGCGCTGATACCACATGCCGTTGATAAAGTCGGTGTAGGCTACTCCCGAGAGGCGGCTTTCGGGGCAGAACGGCACTACAATCTTGCCGTCGAAGCCCTTGCTGTTCTTGAAGTCACGTGCGTCGCCCGACAGTCCGAAATCGAACGTATACGTCCATTCTCCATTCAGGTTCAGCCACTCGCTGCGCTCAAACTGCGGGCGGGGATACTCGGGGCGAGGCACATCGGCCCGCACACTCTGCACAAAGCCGGCGCACACAGTCAGCATGGCCAGCAGAAACATCTTGTAGGTCTTTTTCATATCGAAATCTTTAGGCTTTATAATGTCTTTCGATGCAAAGTTACGAATAAGTGAGCAAAGTGCAAAACGAAAAACATCATTTTTCAATTTGCATTTTCAAGCGGGAGTAAGTTCGACCGAAGGTCAGAGTAACGAAGAAGTTATCGAAAGTCGAAAACACACCACAGTGCGACACAAAACGCAACACGCTGCGACAGCCGTCGCACCACGGTGCGTAGCCCTGCGCACCACGGTGCGTTTTCCGAAGGACCTCGCCCCCTGCGCAGACACATGCTGCAGAATAGGCATAAAAAATCCCCGGAGAGACGTGTCTTCGGGGATAATGTTTTCTTCCGTATCGTATGGTTTCTGCGCTTATCTGATGAAGAGCAGTTCGCGGTATTTGGGCAGCGGCCAGAGCTCGTCGTCCACAATGAGTTCGAGCTGGTCCACATGTCGGCGTGTACTCTCGAGCAGGGGTGCCACGGTGTCGTGATAGGCAATGGCTTTCTCGCGCTCCGAGGTGAGTCGGTTGGCCACCTTGCGCGCCTCGACGAGTTGTGAGACGTGTTCGGTGATGTAGCTGGCGTGCTCGCTTATCTGCTGAATGAGCTGCAGGTTCTCGGCGCTGAGCTTTTCGGCTGTCTCGGCGGGGAATATCTCCTTCATCTTGTGTACGTTGTCAATGAGTTGACTCTGGTAGCGTGTGGCCACGGGGATGATGTGGTTGAGACAGAGGTCGCCGAAGATGCGCGCTTCTATCTGTATCTTCTTGGTGTAGGTCTCGAGTTTTATTTCGAGGCGCGCGTTGAGTTCGGCTTCGCTGAGTACGTTCATGCGACCGAACATCTGGATGGTCTCAGGCTTGACGTAGTTGAGGAGCATGAGTGGTGCGCTGGATTCGACGTCGAGCCCACGGTGTGCCGCCTCTTGCTTCCATTCGTCGCTGTATCCGTTGCCTTCGAAGTGGATGGGTTTGCACGTCTTGATGTCCTGCCGCACCGTCTGCAGGATGGCCTTGAGGGTGGGTGTTCCCTGAGCGATGAGACGGTCGGTGCGCTGCTTGAAGTCGGTGAGGGCTTCGGCGACGGCGGTGTTGAGCACAATCATGGCTGCAGCACAGTTGGCCTGCGAACCCACGGCGCGGAACTCGAAACGGTTGCCGGTGAAGGCGAAGGGCGAGGTGCGGTTGCGGTCGGTATTGTCGAGCAGCAGTTCGGGAATCTGTGGAATGTTGAGCCTTACGGCTTGCTTCCCGGCGAGGTTGAGGTGTTCGTCTTCGTCGGTTTCCTCGAGGCGTTGGAGCAGGTCTGAGAGCTGCTTGCCGAGGAATGCGGATATGATGGCAGGCGGTGCCTCGTGGGCTCCGAGACGGTGGGCATTGGTGGCAGAGATGATGCTGGCCTTGAGGAGCCCGTTGTGGCGATGGACAGCCATGAGGGTCTCGACTATGAAGGTGAGGAAACGCAGGTTGTCGAGCTCGGTCTTGCCGGGTGCGTGTAGCAGGATGCCGGTGTCGGTGGCGAGGCTCCAGTTGTTATGCTTTCCCGAACCGTTAATGCCGGCAAAGGGCTTCTCGTGGAGGAGGCAGCGGAAGCCGTGGTGGCGTGCTACTTTCCTCATCAGACTCATGAGAAGCATGTTGTGATCGACTGCGAGGTTGGTTTCTTCGAAGATGGGTGCAAGCTCAAACTGGTTTGGAGCCACCTCGTTGTGACGTGTCTTGCAGGGGATGCCGAGCTCGAGCGCTTTTATCTCAAGGTCTTTCATGAAGGCCGCAACGCGTTCGGGTATGGAACCGAAGTAGTGGTCGTCCATCTGCTGGTTCTTGGCACTGTCGTGACCCATGAGTGTTCGGCCTGTCATGAGCAGGTCGGGGCGCGCGGCGTAGAGACCTTCATCAACCAGGAAATACTCTTGTTCCCATCCTAAGTTGCAGATGACTTTGTTGACGTCGGGATAGAAGTATCGTGCGACCTCGGTGGCGGCTTTGTCCACAGCGTGGAGAGCTTTCTTGAGGGGGGCCTTATAGTCGAGCGCTTCGCCGGTGTATGAGATGAAGACGGTGGGAATCATCAGTGTGTCGCCGATGACGAAGACGGGGCTTGCGGGATCCCATGCGGAGTATCCCCGGGCTTCGAACGTGGAGCGGATGCCTCCCGAGGGGAAGGACGAGGCATCGGGTTCCTGCTGAATGAGTTCCTTGCCTGTGAACTCCTCCATCATACCTTCCTTTCCGTCGTGCTCCACGAAGCCGTCATGCTTCTCGGCTGTGCCTTCGGTGAGTGGTTGGAACCAGTGGGTGCAATGTGTGGCACCAAGTTCCATTGCCCACTTCTTCATTCCTTCGGCCACTGCGTTGGCGGTGGGGAGGTCGAGACGGCTATTGTTGTCAATGACGTCGCACATCTTGCTGAAGACAGGCGCCGGCAGATATTTGCGCATCTTCTGGCGGTTGAAAACGTACTTGGCAAAGAATTCGCTGGGACGTTCCTTGCTGTCGGGCACTTCCACCGGTTTTTTCTTGAAGGCTTCGCCCACGACATGAAATCTCAGACTGCTTGACATGTTATTTTTCTATTTACGATTTACTATTTTACGATTTGATTGTTTTCATCGAGAAAGCGCTGCATGAGTCCCTGGAACTCATCAATGCGGCGGTCTCGCAGGAAGGGCCACCAACGGCGCACGTTCTCGGAGCGCTGCATGTCGATGTCGATGGTCATGCATGTCTCCTCTTCGCCAGCCTGTGCCAGCAGTTCGCCTTGCGGTCCGGCCACGAAGCTGTTGCCCCAGAAGCGGATACCTTGCGAGAGTCCGCTCGGGTCTGGTTCATGGCCAACTCGGTTCACGGCCACCAAAGGCAGACCGTTTGCCACGGCATGACCTCGCTGCACCGTCATCCATGCTTCGCGCTGACGCTTCTGTTCTTCCGGCGTATCAGAACTCTCATATCCGATGGCGGTAGGGTAGATGAGCAGTTCGGCTCCCTGAAGTGCCATCAGTCGGGCACCTTCGGGAAACCACTGGTCCCAGCAAACCTGCACTCCCAGACGCCCCACTGAGGTCTGTATGGGGTGGAAACCGAGGTCGCCAGGGGTGAAATAGAACTTCTCGTAGTAGGCTGGATCGTCGGGAATGTGCATCTTGCGATACTTGCCGGCAATCGTTCCGTCGTTCTCGAAGACCACTGCTGTGTTGTGATAAAGCCCTGCAGCGCGACGTTCGAAAAGACTTGTCACGAGCACGATGTGGTGCTTGCGTGCCAACTCTCCGTAAAAGTCGGTGCTCGGACCGGGTATAGGTTCAGCAAGGGCGAAGTTCTCCGTGTCTTCCGTCTGGCAGAAGTATCGGCTGTTGTGCAGTTCTTGCAGCACCACCAGCTGTGCGCCGTCGTTGGCCACTTTGGCTATGTTGGCGGCCAGCTTTTGCTTATTCTCTTCGATGTCGGCAGTGCACGACTGCTGTACGATTCCTATTTTCATTATGCTCTCTCTTATCAGTTTTCTCAATTCTTCCTCAGTGCTCCTGCCGGAAATTGCATGGCGCAGCAGTGTATGCTGCCGTGTTGTACGATGAGCGGACGGGCATCGATGCCGATAATCTCGAGTTTCGGGAAGCATTTCTGCAGTTGTCGGCGCGCCGTGTCGTCGTTTTCGGGTTGCCCATAGGTGGGCATCAGCACAGCTCCGTTCAGGATGAGGAAGTTCGCATATGTGGCTGGCAGACGGTTCCCGTCCTCGTCATACACGGCGTCTGCCATGGGCAGTGGCACAAGTCGATACGGTTCGTCCTCCATTGTGCGGAACGTCTGCAGCTGCGCTTCCATCTGCTGCAGCTCGTCGTAGTGCTCGTCGCTTTTGTCCTTGCATTGAACATAGGCGATGGTGTCCGAGGGGCAGAAGCGTGCCAGGGTGTCGATGTGGCTGTCGGTATCGTCGCCGGCAAGCCATCCGTAGTCGAGCCAAAGGACGCGCCGTGCGTGGAAGTAGTCGAGCAGTCGCATCTCGATGTCGGCCTGCGACAGCGGTTGGTTGCGGTGGGGAGCAGTCAGGCATCGGCTGGTGGTGAGCAGTGTGCCTCGTCCGTCGCTCTCGATGCTGCCGCCTTCGAGGATGAGGTCCAGGTGCCCTTCGTATGTTCCCTCAAAGATGTTCTCCTGCCACAGACGGCTGTTTATCTGGTTGTCCAGCTCGGCCGGAAACTTCTCTCCCCAGCCGTTGAAGGCAAAGTCGAGCAATCGCACGCCGTTTTCGGTGAGCAGTGTCAGGAAACCATGGTCGCGTGCCCAAGTGTCGTTGGTGGGCATCCGATGGAGCGAGATGTTCCGGAGCACGTTCTGTGGTAGTTGTTCTTCGAGCAGTGCACCCACGGCCTCTGGTTCGGGAGTGGCGATGAGCAGTCGTTCGCGCAGGGCTATCTCGAAAGCCATGCGCAGGTAGCATCGCGTCACCTCCTTCAGGATGGGTGCCCAGTCGGTATCGGCATGGGGCCATGTCAGCAGTACGGCGCTCTGTGGATGCCACTCGGCAGGGAGGTGTGTGGCGCGCAGACCGACACGCTCGGGCTGCGACGGCTCGACAAAATCCATGTGCAGCGTCAGGTCGTCGGGCGTGGGAGTGATCAGTTTGAATTGCAGCGCCATGTCTTCCTAAGTTCCAATTTGGTTGCAAAAGTAGTGCTAAAGCGAGAAAAAACAAAATAAATTTGGATATTTATTTGATTTGCCGTACCTTTGCCGCAACGAAACATTCCTCATTATGAGCGTGAAAGTACGTGACGTGATGCGCGCCCTTGAACTTTTCGCGCCTCTGCCCCTTCAGGAGAGCTACGATAATGCTGGCCTGCAGGTTGGATTTACAGAGGCGGAAGTCTCAGGGGCCTTATTGTGTCTGGACGTGACCGAAGAGGTCATCGCCGAGGCACTGGAGATGGACTGCGACCTCATTGTTTCGCACCATCCCTTGCTTTTCCGGGGGCTGAAGCGGCTCTCCGATGCCACCATGACAGAGCGTTGCGTGCGCATGGCTGTTCAGCACAATCTTTCCATCTATTCGGCCCACACCAATCTGGACAACAGCGAGGACGGAGTGAACTTCCGCTTTGCCGAGCAACTGGGACTGCTCGATGTCGAACTGATGATGCCCCGACGGGTACAGGTGCGCATCGACGACCACGACCAGCCCGTGAAGGCCGGCAGTGGTGTCATAGGCTATCTGCCCGAGGGCGAAGACTCGTTGCGATTCCTGGAAAGGGTGAAGGAGGTCTTCGGAGTGGAATGTCTGATGCACAACGAATTGCTGCGTCGCCCCATACAGAGCGTGGCACTCTGCGGCGGAGCCGGCGACTTCCTCCTCGACGAGGCCATCCGTCTCCAGGCCGATGCCTTCCTGACCGGAGAAATGCACTATCACCAGTATTTCGGACACGAGCAGCAGATACAGATCGGCGTGCTCGGCCACTATCAGAGCGAGCGTTTCACGCCCGACATCTTCTATTCCGTCCTCAGCCAGGCATTCCCCATGCTGCCCCTCTTCCGCAGCCGCACCAACACCAACCCCGTCAAGTACCTCTGACACCGGACATTCAAGCACGAAACATCAACAGATAATCTATAAACCAACAAAAGTAACAGAAAATGTCGAAAGAAAAGATCAAAGACCCCACCGATCTGAGCGTGGAGGAGAAGCTCAGAAACCTCTACACACTCCAGTCGCTGCTCTCCGAAATTGACAAGATCAAGACGCTCCGTGGCGAACTGCCGCTCGAAGTGCAGGACCTCGAAGACGAAATCGAAGGACTCACCACCCGCATCGAGAAAATCAACAGCGAGATAGAACAGCTGAAGAAAGAAATAAGCGAACGCACCGTCGGCATAGAAGGCAACAAGGCGAACATCGAGCGATACAAAGCCCAGATTGACAACGTGCGCAACAACCGCGAGTATGACAATCTGTCCAAGCAGATAGAATATGCCGAGCTTGACAACCAGCTGAACGAGAAGCGTATAGGCGAAGCCAAGACACTGATGGCCGAACGTGCCGAGGAAGCCGCAAACAGCACCGCACTGGTGGCCGAACGACGTGCCGACCTCGACATCAAAAAGAACGAACTCGAAGAGATTATCAGCGAGACAAAGGCCGAGGAAGACAAACTTCGCGAGAAGGCCAAGAACGTGGAGCTGACCATCGAGACACGTCTGCTGAGCGCCTTCAAGCGCATACGCAAGAACAGCCGCAACGGACTGGGAATCGTCTATGTGCAGCGCGACGCCTGCGGAGGTTGCTTCAACAAGATACCGCCCCAGCGTCAGCTCGACATACGTATGCGTAAGAAAATTATCGTATGCGAGTTCTGCGGACGCATCATGATCGACCCCGAACTGGCTGGTGTCGAAATCGCTCCGGCCGTCACCGAGGAGAAACCCAAGCGCAAGCGCGCCGTGGCACGTAAGAAAGAAGAGGAGTAGTCACCATCTCTGACACATAAACCCGAGCCGCCCGTCTCCACTGCGAGAGGGCGGCTTTTTTGTTGTTTCAACCCGAATTCGTTTTTTTCACTGTGGTACGTTGCCTGTCGCACCACGCTGCGACAGCCTACGCACCACGCTGCGACGCCCGTCGCACCGCAGTGCGTTTTTTCCCCCTTTGTCATTCTTCAACACCCGACGTTGTCGGGCAGAAGCGGCAAAGCCGAGCGCAGAGGCGAACGAAGTGACCCGAAGAATCTCTAAGAGGAAGTGGTCCTGCGAGAGATTCTTCGGCCCGTTGGGCACTCAGAATGACATTATTCAAAAAAAATCCCCATAATCCTTGCATAATAGGCCAATCCTTTGTATTTTTGCACAAATGTATAACCCATTTTAATACAATCACAGATGAGAACTAATTCAACCAAAAAGATTCTTGCAGCACTCATCCTGCTGCTCTCACCCCTTACCATGCTGGCACAGAAGGAGGCCTATGCTGTGTACACAGAGAGTAACACGACCCTCACCTTCTACTACGACACGCAGCGCAGCTCGCGCGGCACGACATACGGCTTGAATAGCGGTAACAGCGCTCCCGGTTGGATGGAAAACGGTATCTATAAAAATGTAACCAAGGTTGTTTTCGATTCCTCGTTCAAGGACGCCCGCCCCATTTCAACCGATGGTTGGTTTTATAAAATGACTAAACTTATCTCAATATCAGGCATGAAGGAGTATCTCAACACAAGCGAAGTGACGGACATGAATGGTATGTTCGAGGACTGTTCCAGTCTGGCGAGCCTCGACGTGAGCGGCTTCAATACCGCCAACGTGACGGACATGGCTTTCATGTTCTACCGTTGCTCCAGCCTGGAGAGCCTCGACGTGAGCAACTTCAATACCGCCAACGTGACAATCATGGCTTGTATGTTCGACCATTGCTCCCTTCTGACGAGCCTCGACGTGAGCAACTTCAATACCGAGAAAGTGACAGACATGAGTTGGATGTTCGCCTCCTGTTCCAGCCTGACGAGTCTCGACTTGAGCGGCTTCAATACCGAGAACGTGACGGACATGCGACAAATGTTCTATGACTGCTCCAAGTTGGAGAACCTCGACGTGAGCGGCTTCAATACCGAGAACGTGACGGACATGCGTATGATGTTCTATGACTGCCCCAAGTTGGAGAAGCTCGACGTGAGCAGCTTCAACACGGAAAACGTGACGGACATGTCCTCTATGTTCTCTGACTGCTCCAACCTGACAACCATCTATTGCAACGACGACTGGAACAAGGGCAAGCCTAAATCGTCTTATATGTTCCTTCGTTGCACAAGTCTGGTGGGCGGCAACGGAATGGTGTATAAAGCATCGTACACCGATGCCACCTACGCCCATCCCGATGCAGAGGGCAACCCGGGATACTTCACGAAGAAACCCGAGGCCTATGCTGTGTACACAGAGAGCGACAAGACACTTACCTTCTACTACGACACGCAGCGCGATACAAGAACGGACAAGACATACAGCTTGAATAGCGGTAACAACGACCCCGATTGGTATGCGTATTCTGAAGGTGTATATTTTAATACAACCACGGTTGTCTTCGATGCCTCGTTTAAGGAGGCACGTCCCACTTCAACCTATTGCTGGTTCAGTTATATGGAAAATCTCAACTCAATTATAGGCATGAAGGAGTATCTCAACACAAGCCAGGTGACGAATATGAGTCGAATGTTCTACTTCTGCACAGACCTGACGAGCCTTGACGTGAGTGGCTTCAATACGGAGAACGTGACGAACATGCGCTACATGTTCTATGGTTGCGAAGGCCTGACGAGTCTCGACGTGAGCAACTTCAACACCGAGAAGGTGACGGACATGAGAAATATGTTCGAAGAATGCTTCTATCTGACCACCATTATATGTGACAACGACTGGTACAAGGAGGGGCTTTATTCGGGAAGTATGTTCGCAAGTTGCAACAGACTCGTCGGCGGACAGGGTACATCCTACAAATCGTCGAAAGTCGCCAATGCCACCTACGCTCATCCCGACACAGCAGACAACCCGGGCTACTTCACGAAGTTTGTGCTGGGCGACGCGAACGGCGACGGTAAGGTGACCATCACCGACGCAGTGGCAGTGGTGAACTACATCCTTGGTTCTACGCAGGGCGTGTTCATCAAACGTGCAGCAGATGTTGACGGAAATGGTGATATCAGCATCACCGATGCCGTGGGCATCGTGAACATCATCCTCAACAGCAGCCCCGCCGGCGTGAAAGAACGGCGAGTGCTGGAAGAAGTAGGCTTGGATAAGGACCCCGAATAAACGCACCGCAGTGCGTTGCTTGACGCACTGTGCTTCAACAACCAACGCACCGTGCTGCGACAAGCGTCGCAACACGGTGCGTTTCATTCGTATTCGAGTTTTAATTTAGGTTCAACGGCTCACCTTCCGTGTGCGGTGCTGACGGCGGCGTGGATCTTGTCCGTATTATCCAGCGGAGAAGGCACGGAGCAGTCGGCTCCAATCATGAAGTGGCCTTTGGGACCTTCGTCGATGAGCTGACGTGTCATTTCGGCAATCTTCTCAGGCGAAGCCTTGCCAATCTCGGCCTTGCGGTTGAATCCACCGAGCACGGGGCGCTTGAACAGTTTGTACGTCTCTTTCGGCGAGAGCGGTTTGCCGTCGATGGTCAGCGGCACGTTCACAATTTTGCCGGGGTAGTCGAGGTAGCGTGTCAGGTCGTCCATCGGGCCTTCCCAGTCGCAGATGTGCAGGATTGTCATCTTCGTGTCCTTGTTGGCCTCGCCCATCACCTGCAGGTCGTAGGGACGGATGTATGTCTCATAGAAGCCGTTGGGCACCTTGAGGTCGTAGAATTTCTTCTCGCCTCCCTGTGTGGCGGTGAAGAATGCTTCGACACCGGCAGCCTTGCACTCGCGTATAAACCAGAGGATGGCCTTTGTGTACGAGTCGAGCATGCGTTTGTAAGCCTCGGGGCGCTCTACGGCGTAGGTCGGCAGACGGTTGTCGCCGAAGCCCTGGCGTGCCACCTGGTGGGTGCTGAGAATGGTGGGCATCACATAGACGTCATTGCCCACGTAGGAGAGGATTTCCTTAATCAGTTCGAGTGTCGGCCGGTAGTAGTCCTCGGGCACGAGGGGCGTGTTCATCGTCAGGTCATCGACGTGAGGCATTCCCTGTTCGGTCTGCACCTTGAGCACGTCGGCGCCGCCTTTCAGGAACAGGCTCAGGTGGGCCTTGATGGCCTCTTCGCCGAGTTGCTTTCCACCACCGAAGTGGCCGAAGAATAGGGCAGGGGTGTAAGAGGGGTCGAGGGTGCCCGCGATGAAGCGGTCGATGATTTCCTTCTTGTCAGAGGGGATGCTGGAAGATGATTTCTTCTTTGCGTCGGCGGTCGGATGAATTGCGGCTACAAGGATGGCCAGTACTAACAATCTGATTTTTCTCATGGTGATTCGATTTTTAATGTTAAACAATTATATTGGTTGATTATAGATTCTGAATTAGCCAATGCGTTTTTCGCAGGGCAAAGATAGACTTTTTCGGGTTTATGCCAAATAAAACTTGAAAAAACTTGATTGTCCTTTCTTACGATTGACTGTTTCGGATTAAACCCGAATCGGTCATTAGGTCGACAAAAGTGCTTTTCCTCTAGCATGAGAAGTCTTTTTATGCCATAACGATATCTCTTTTGGCATCTCATTGACAGCGTCTCCTCACCGTAGCCCGCTACGCCATCGAAGACGCTGTCAACAATCTGCTCGAAACATATATCACTCTGACATAAAACCCAATGACCGCTTCGGGTTAAAGTGTTCGGGAAAAGCACCACGCTGCAACGCTTGTCGCACCACGCTGCGACAGCCTCCGCACCACGCTGCGACGGGCGTCGCACCACGGTGCGTTTTCGCGATGTCTGTGCGGCAGTTTCCGAAGCAGTCGTTTTTCGCCCGAACGCGACTGCCGAGGATGCGTGTGGATGTCAAAGAACAGCATCGACTCTACGTGCGTATAATAAAATAAGGTGTAGTCTCGACTTTCATCATGCACTATTTTGCGGAGTTGCCCTCCTTGGAGTCAAAAAAAGGAGATGAAACGAACAGCGGTCGAGAAATTATTGTAAATTTGTATCGACTTCGGTCGTGCCGGAAAGTGCCGGTCGGGCTTGCCAGACGTAAGTCTCGGTGGGCAAATGTGTTGCAAAAACTAATGAAAACTTCAATAAATTATGTCTGAAACACTGAAAAACGCGAACCAGCGGATGACAAACTATCGCTGGGTGATCTGTGCCATGCTATTGCTGGCCACAACCGTAAACTACATGGACCGTCAGGTGCTTTCCCTCACGTGGAAAGACTTCATCGCTCCCGAGTTCCACTGGACGAATGTCCACTACGGCTATATTACGGCCGCCTTCTCCATCGTCTATGCCATTGCCAATTTCTTCTCGGGCCGTATCATCGACTGGCTCGGCACGAAGCGCGGCTACCTCTGGGCCATCGGCGTATGGTCGGCCGGCGCCTGCCTCCATGCTGCCTGCGGTTGGGCCACGGAACAGGTGGTGGGCTATGACGACGTGCTGGGACTGGCTGGTGCCACGGGCGATGTGGCTGTCACGATAGCCACGGTGAGTGTGTGGTTCTTCCTGGCGGCTCGCGTGGTGCTGGCAGCCGGCGAATCGGGCAACTTCCCTTCGGCCATCAAGGCTACGGCTGAATACTTCCCGCAGAAAGACCGCGCCTATGCCACGAGTATCTTCAACGCAGGCAGCACCATCGGTGCACTGGTGGCTCCGCTCTGCATCCCCACACTGGCCCGCTATTTCAAGGACCTGGGCTGGGGCGGCGGCTGGGAAATGGCCTTCATCGTCATTGGTGGTCTCGGCTTCATCTGGATGGGACTCTGGATGTTCCTCTACAAGGACCTGCAGCACAACCAGTATGTCAACGAGGCTGAGCGCAACTACATTCTGCAGGACAGCCTCGCAGAAGTGAAGGAGAGCGAGGAGAAAGTCGAAACGGGTCGCAAGTTCACCTACGGCGAGCTCTTCTGCCTGCCGCAGACTTGGGGCATCATCCTGGCCAAGCTGTTCACCGACGGCGTTTGGTGGTTCTTCCTGTTCTGGACTCCGGCCTATCTGAGCGATGTATATGGATATACTTCGGATTCGAGCATTGCGCGCTGGCTGATGTTCACGATGTATGCCATCACGATGTTATCTCTCTACGGCGGTAAGTTGCCGACCATCATCATGCGTCGCACAGGCCAGAATGCCTACATGAGCCGCATGAGGGCGATGCTCATCTTTGCCATCTTCCCCCTGCTGGGCCTGACAGCACAGTCGCTGGGCAGCATCTCCTGCTGGCTGACACTCATCGTCATCGGTATCGTCGGCGCTGCTCACCAGTCGTGGTCGGCCAACCTCTACAGCGTGGGTAGCGACATCTTCCCGAAGTCGGCTGTCGGTACCATCACCGGCATCAATGGCATGGCTGGCGGCATCGGTTCGTTCCTCATCAACCTGGGTTCGGGATACCTGCTCGACTATGTGAATGCACATCAGATCAACGTCCTCGGTTTCGAGGGCAAGGAGGCCGGCTACTTCCTGCTGTTCGCCTATTGCTCCATCGCCTACCTGCTGGGCTGGTCGCTGCTGAAATTGCTGGTTCCCACCTATAAACCAGTGAAGTGATAAAAGAGTCTCGTCGTTCAAATCATATTGTAGAAAATGAAAGAACTGAATAAACAAACGGCTCCGAAGCCTCAGCGCAAGGAGCGCATCATCCAGTTTGGCGAAGGCAACTTCCTGCGCGCTTTTGTCGATTGGATCATCATGAAAACCGATCAGGCTACCGACTTCGACGCATCGGTGGTAGTGGTGCAACCGATTGCACAGGGTATGACTGAGAAACTGGAGCAGCAAGACTGCCTCTATCACGTCAACCTGCAAGGTCTTTCCGACGGAAAACCTGTGAACACCCTCGAGCTTGTGGACACCATCAGCCGCACCGTGAACCCCTATGCGAACCACGCAGCCTTCCTTGCGCTGGCCTCGCTGCCCGATGTGCGTTTCGTCATCTCGAACACAACCGAAGCCGGCATCGCCTTCGACCCGGAGTGCCACCTGAACGATGCACCCCCTGCTTCATATCCCGGCAAACTCACACAGCTGCTCTATCAGCGCTATCTCGCATTCAATGGCGACCCCGAGAAGGGCCTCATCATATTGCCCTGCGAGCTCATCTTCCAGAACGGACATCATCTGGCAGAATGCATTCGCCAGTATATCGAACTCTGGAAAACAGAACTCGGCAGCGACTACGAGGGTTTCCGCCGCTGGGTAGCTGAGTCATGCTACGTCTGCGCCACACTCGTTGACCGCATCGTACCCGGATTTCCACGCAAAGACATCGATGCCATTCAGCAACAAATTGGGTACGCCGACCAAATGGTGGTGCAGGGCGAGGCCTTCCATCTGTGGGTCATCGAAACCGCACCCAACCTGCCGCTGGAGAAGTTGGAGAACGAGTTCCCCGCAGGAAAGGCTGGTTTGAACATCGTATTCACCACCGACGAATCGCCCTACCACGAGCGCAAGGTCACCCTGCTCAATGGTCCGCACACCGTGCTTTCGCCCGTCGCCTTCCTCTCAGGGCTCAACATCGTCCGTGACACCTGTCAGCACGACGTGTTGGGACGTTTCGTACGTCAAGTGATGTATCAGGAACTCATGCCCACGCTGAATCTTCCCGAAGACGAACTGCTGCAGTTTGCCAACGACGTCATGGAGCGATTCCAAAATCCCTACGTTGATCACCAGCTGACAAGCATCATGCTCAACTCGTTCCCCAAGTTCCAGACGCGCGACCTGCCTGGACTGAAGACCTACCTTCAGCGCAAGGGAACCCTGCCGAAAGGGCTCGTCCTCGGATTGGCCGCCATCATCGTCTATTACAAGGGAGGAGCGCGCGCCGACGGAACAGCATATCAGCCGAACGACGATAAGCAAATCATAGACCTGCTCCAGAAACTTTGGGCTACCAGAGACACCAGACAGCTTGCCGAAGGCGTGCTGGCTGCCGATGCGCTCATCTGGCATGAGCACGGCAATCTGAATCAGATACCCGGCCTGACCGACCTCCTCACCAGCTACATCGACGCCATTCTCCAGAACGGCATGCTCGACACCGTCCAACAAGTCATAGCATGAGAGACTGCCTGCGCATCCACCCAGCCGACAACGTCGCCGTCGCTCTCTGTCCGCTCCCGAAAGGCAGCCAGGTGATTGTGGACGACGACCTCGCCCCCGTCCTCCTCTGCGCCGACATTCCGCAGGGACACAAATTTGCACTTTGCGACCTATCCAGCCAGAGCAACGTCGTCAAATACGGATACCCCATCGGCCATACAACCGAAGATGTCCCGAAAGGTGGGCTTGTTGACCACACCAACCTCGCCACCAACCTCGCCGGAACCATCGACTACAGCGACATCAAGTTGGACAATTTGACAATCGAACCGATTGACGAGCAAGGTCCAACCTTCATGGGCTATCGGCGCAGCGACGGACAAGTCGGCATCCGCAACGAAGTATGGGTCGTACCTACTGTCGGCTGTGTCAACGGCATCTGCCGACAAATTGTGGAACGTGCCCGCGCTGAGATAGCCGATCTCACCGGCATCGATGCCATCAACTACTTCCCCCACAATTACGGGTGCTCCCAACTCTCTGCCGACCACGAGAATACACGCAGCATCCTGCGCGACATCGTCCTCCATCCAAACGCCGGAGCCGTCCTCGTCGTCGGACTTGGGTGTGAGAACAATCAGCCGCACGACTTCGAAGCCTTCTGCGGAGACTACGACCGAAACCGCGTCCGCTTCATGGTATGTCAGGAAGTTGAAGGAGACGAAGTGCAGACCGGCGTAGAGCATCTGCGCCAGCTCATCCGCACGGCCCAGACTTTCCGTCGTCAGCCCGTGCCGCTCTCAGCCCTGCGAGTCGGCCTCAAGTGCGGCGGTTCCGACGGATTCTCAGGCATCACCGCCAATCCGCTCTTAGGCGTCTTCACCGACTATCTCTGCATCCGCGAAGGCGGAACAGCCATACTCACCGAGGTGCCCGAAATGTTCGGAGCCGAGACCATCCTCATGCAGCGCTGTGTCTCCGACGAACTCCTGCAGCAGACCATCCGGCTCATCAACGATTTCAAAGACTACTTCACCGCTCACGGAGAGCCCATCGGTGAGAATCCTTCGCCCGGCAACAAGGCAGGAGGTATATCGACGCTCGAGGAGAAGTCCCTCGGTTGCACCCAGAAGGCTGGCACGGCACCCGTCTGTGGTGTCCTCTCCTACGGCGAACGTATCTCCGGCACTGGCCTCCACCTCCTCTCCGCGCCCGGCAACGACCTCGTGGCCTCCACGGCGCTGGCAGCAGCAGGTTGTCAGATGGTACTCTTCACCACCGGTCGAGGCACCCCCTTCTCCACCTTTGTGCCCACCCTCAAGGTATCCACCAACAGCGACCTTGCCCGTCGCAAACCCCAGTGGATAGACTTCGATGCCGGACAGCTCCTCAGCGGAATACCTATGCCACAACTGCTGCAACAGTTTGCGAAACTCATCATCGATGTCGCCTCGGGCGAGTGCAAGACGCTGGCCGAAACGCACGGAAACGCCGAGATTGCCATCTTCAAGACTGGAGTGACACTCTGACGCACCGCAGTGCGACAGCCAACGCACCGTGGTCCGACAAGCAACGCACCGTGGTGCGACAGACGTCGCACCACGGTGCGTTTTTAACCCGAATCAATTGTCGGTTCACAAAATCCGTATCGGGACGATGTTCAGCAGTCGCTTTGCGGTTGTGATTCCCGTCCGGTGAATTCGACTATTGCACTTGTCTCGCCGCCCATCGTGAGGGCAACGACAATGGCTTCCTCGGTCTGATAGAGTACGGGTTGGAGCATGTCCCCCTGCTTTGCAGCTACGCGGTATTCCACCCGGAGCCCGCTGATCTCGAAATTCTCCGGCAGCAGTTCCATGGCGATGCGTACATAGTTGGCGTTGTTCATGTGGCGGTTGTAATCGATGTCGGCGCGAAGCACGCGGACGGGCTCGAGTTGCCGGCCGCCCTCCTTGAGCAGGATGATTCGGCGGTCGCGGTAGTTCATCTCGAGTTGTGGTTCGAGTGCGATGGATGCGATGGTGTCATCGTCCACGCGCTTGAGCTTGCCTGTGGCTTTGTCTACGAAGGCTCCCATGCTCCATGTCTTGTAGCAGGGTTGGCCCGAGGCGTCGTAGACGAAGGTGTTGCGGAAACCGAACATGGGCTTGATGGTGTAGACGGTGGTGGTGACGGTGAGTTCTTCCTTGTACCGGGGTACTCGGACGATTTCCACCTGCCGCGTGGCCAGGAGCTGGGCCATGTTCTGCTCGGCGAAATATCTTTTCACTTGCGGCTCGCTGTCTATCCACATTTCGGAGCAGTCCTGCATCATCTGGAGGACGGAATAGAGTTTGAGCTGTCCCTTGTCGTCGCAGGTGCTGGTGGTTACCTTGTATTTCAGACTGAACATATTTGTTTCTTATTTGTATGAATCCGCTTCTGTCCCGAACAGGAATCTGTCGAGCGGCCGGGCGTGACGGCTGATTTGACGTACGAGATATCCGGTGAGCAGGGCAGCGAGGAGTGTTCCCTCGCGTGCCACGACAAGGATGGCTTCGATGACGGACTGGTGGTTGCAGAGGGCGAAGGCTGCGGCGCAGAGGATGGCGAGTGTGACGAGCGAGCAGTCGAACCATACTTTCACGTTGCCGAACTCGCGGCTCCATCGGCGGCTGGTGTAATAGACAAAGGCTTCGGCACTCATCATGGTGACCCGTGGTCTGACTTCCAGCACGAGACCTCCGCTCTGGATGGCGATGCCCATCAGCAGACAGAGCATCCGTAGTGTGTAGGCGGTCTGACCTAACCCCATCAGTCCCGACAGATTTTCGGGTGTGAAGCCCAGTCGGAGCAGGTTCATGTTGATGTCGATGAAGGCACCGAAAAGAAACGAGAAAGGTATCTGGAGCGCGATGTTCAGCAACTCGTCTTTCAGTCCGTGGCGGTGCAGGATGAGCATCTGCCCGACGATGAGTATCACGTTCAGCAGAAAGGTATAGGTCCCGACGGTCCAGGGCGTGTTCAGGCTCATGACGTAGGCCCACGACGATATGGGGGATGAGCCCAGACCGGATATGATAATCATGGCCACTCCGAGTGCGACGAAGTAGAGTCCGATGATGTATGTAATGTATCGTCTAATCATTTGTGTCAAAACGCCTTACATTTGTTCCGTCGGTCTGGCGCAGGAATGTCCATGTTCCCGTACGCATTTGTCGGCCTCCGTCGGATGTCTTTGGCGTGTCTCATTACGGATGCAAAGTTACGCATTTTCGGGCAGAATCCACTCTTACGATACCGCTTTAGTCCAAAGGAAGACATATTTTGCGCAAAAAGGAAGTTCTGATTATTCCCTTACAGATATTTCCACAAGACGGAACTTCCCGAAGATGGTTTTCCCCTGTGTAAAAGTGATGCCGAAAACGCACTGTGGTGCGCAGGCTGTCGCAGCGTGGTGCGACGGGCTACGCAACGTGGTGCGACAAGCATCGCAGCGTGGCGCGTTCATTCGGGGTCTTGCAGGCGGTGCGCTCATGCTGTGCAGAAAGGCTGCGCTGCTGCGGCGTGGCTCGTCCCGGAGTTGCTCCTATTTGCGGACTTCTTTCCCCGCGGCCTCGATGCGTTTGGGCTTGCTGCCTATTATTATAAAGACGTATTGCTCGTCGCGCTCGGAACTCAGGGTGATGCGTCCGCGTCGCTCGTCGTATGAGACGCTGCAATCGAAATACTCCGTGCCGTCGCCTGTCGGGAGATGGAAACGGCGGGCCGATGTGCCGTTGGGATAGATGACGAAGACGCGCTTTCCGCGCATGGTCTCGTTGCCCAGCCCGGTCACGTCGTTGGAGATTCTCATGGGTATGATGGCGCCGGCGCGCACGAAGAGCGGGAAACGGCCGATGGGGTAGGTCTGTGTTACCATCTCTCCAGCCTGGTGGCGCTCGCCGCTCCAGAAGTCAATCCAGACTCCGTCGTCGGGCAGATGGAACTCCACCGTGTTGTCGTCAGAAACAATGGCCTTGGTGAAGAGGTCGTTGCCCAGGAGGTGGCTGAACTCCTTCAGATTGGAGGACTTCATGAGTGACCCGCCTTTCAGATGCGCCTCCACGATGGTGGAGAACTTGTAGGGCGCCAAATCTTCCATCCAGTTGACGCACCAGCGGTAGGCGTCCTCCACGTCGCTGCCGTGGTACCAGGGCAGATGGGTCGAGAAGGCACCGTTGGAACCGCCGTTGATCATGCAGGCCGTCATGCAACCGAACTGGGCATATCGGATAAACTGCATCTTGTTGGCACCTTCGGCAAAGAAACCGCCCACCTCGCAACCCACAGAGCCGTAGCCGTATTGCGAGGAACGATAGATATTGTCAATCTGCTGCTTCAGTCCACCCCAGTTTCCGCTGAAATCGCCGCACCAGCCCAGACTCATCTTTTCCACGCTGGCCGCCAGTCCGCCCTGATGGGAGAACGGTCGGGCGATGATGATGCCGTCCTGCTTGCGTTCCACCGTGTAGTCGTACATCGCGTCGTAATAGTAGTGGCGGAACTCCTCGTTCCTCATCTGTCCCTTGGATGTCTGAAACGTGTCCGGGAGCCATTGCTCTCCTTGGTCCACCTTCCATCCGTAGACGTATTCGTTGAAGACCTTGTCCAACTGTCCGTACCACCATCGGGTGGCCTGCTTGTTCGTGAAGTCGATGTGCAGTCCGTTGCCTTTCCACCATTTGTAGGGACGGCTGTTGTTCACTCCGAAGTTGTTGCTCACCACCTCGTCGTATGTGGCGCTTTTCTGTTTCGGGGTGTCCTGCGCTGTCTCGTTCACGTCGCCTGTCAGCCAGAGGATGGTGCGTACGCCCTTGTCGGACAGACGTTTCATCATGGCAACGGGGTCGGCATAGCGTGCGCGGTCCCATTCGAAATCGTTGTATGCCGTGGACCACGGGCTGTCGATGATGATGCCGTCCACGGGGATGTTCCGTTCCAGGTAGCCGTTCACGATGCGTTCAGCGCCGGTGGTGTTGTTGAGACTGTCCTCCCAGACGATGTGACCGAAGGCCCACTGTGGAGTTATCGGAGGACGCTGGGCGCAGCTCAATATCGTGCAGCAACCCATGACGAAGAGTAGTGAAAGTCGTTTCATAACCGTTGAATTCCTTTTTTCGTGTCAAAAATAGATGAAAAGACTGAGTCCTCTGCACGAAATCGTGTAAAAGTGGCAGGACAGTCTTACGGAAGATGCACTGTGGTGCGACGGGCAACGCACTGTGGTGCGAAAGGCAACGCAGCGTGCTGCGACAGGCGTCGCAACACGCTGCGTTTTTTATCCGAATCAGTTATTATGATTTATGTCAGAGTGACAGATGTCTCGAACAGACTGCTGGTAGCGTCTTCGATGGCGTAGCGGGCTACGGTGAGAAAACGCACTTTTGTCAACCTAAAGACCGATTCGGGTTTAACATTTTCCAATTATAATCCACTCACTCCACGCCGATGACATGTTCCAGTCCGCTTATTACGCCCGACTGGTTCGAAACGGTGGAGACGGCGTTCTTATATTGGTCGTTGGGAGCCATGACGTTGTTCACCGGCCACGATTGCTCCTTGCTCTGCTTGTAGCTGGCATGGGCACGGATGTCTTCGCTGCTGGCCGCAAACTGGATGTCATACTGTCCGGCAGCGGTTTCCCACTGGCTCAGTTTGTCGTTGAACGATGCCAGCGCATAGCTATCGACCTTGAATGTCAGCGTCTGGCTCTCGCCGGGCTTCAGTTCGCGCGTCTTTGCAAAGGCTTTCAGTTCGCGGATGGGCTTGTCGGCAAAACTACCCTTCGGGGCGTTCACATAGACTTCCACTACCTCTTTTCCAGCGGTGCTACCCGTGTTTTTCACGACGATGCTTGCGGTGAATCCGTCCTTCGTAGCCGTGACTTTCGGGTTGCTGTAGTCGAAGGTGGTGTAGCTGAGTCCGTATCCGAAGGGGTAGCTGACACTGCGGCCGAAGGTGGTGAAGTAGCGATAACCGACGTAGATGCCCTCCTCATGGATGGTGTAGTCCTGGTTGCGGCGACGGTCGGAGTAGGTTGCGATGCCGGTGGGGAAGTTCAGATAAGCGGGATGGTCGGAGATGGTGTTGGGGAAAGACATCGTGAGTTTTCCGCTCGGCGACACCTTACCGCTGAGCACGTCGGCCACCGAATTGCCGCCCTCTTGTCCGGGCTGCCATGCCAGCAGGATGGCGTCGGGCATTCCCTTCCACGATGCAGTCTCGATGCTGTTGCCCATGTTGAGGATGACGATGACCTTCTTACCTTTGGCATGGAAAGCGAAGCAGAGGTTCTGCAGCAGGTCGCGCTCGTCGTTCGTCAGGTTGAAGTCGCCGTCGATGCGACGGTCGCTGCCTTCGCCAGCCTGTCTGCCGATGGTAAAGATGGCGATGTCGTTGGTCTCAGCCTGACGGTCCAGTATGTCGCGGCTGATGTTCATCTCGGTGTTCTGGCCGCCGCGTCCGCCGCGTGCCTTGCGCTCGGCATTCACCTGAGCCTTATAGGTGTCGTAGAGTGCAATCACATCCTCGCTCAGCTGATAGCCTGCATTCTCGAGTCCCGTCTTCAGGTCGATGACGTAGGGCTTGTTCACGTTGCCCGAGCCAGTTCCGCCGGCGATGAAGTCATAGGATGTCAGGCCGAAAAGTGCGACTTTCTTTGCGTCTTTGATGGGCAGCGCCTGCTGTTCGTTTTTCAGGAGCACCATACCCTCGGTGGAACTCTGACGGGTCACCTCGGCATGCGCCTTCAGGTCGGGCTTGTCGCTGTACTTATATCCCTTGAAGCGCGGAGTGCGCACGACAAACTGCAGGAAGTTCTTCACGCGGGCATCGACATCGGCCATCGAGAGCTGTCCGTCCTTCACGGCCTTGATGATGTCCTCGTCCTGCCAGTCGTGACCAGGCATGAGCAGGTCGTTGCCAGCCCATACGCGGTCCCACGAGGTGCGGCGTTCGTTGGTCCAGTCGGTCATCACGATGCCCGGGAACTTCCATTCGTCGCGCAGGATGGTGATGAGCAGGTCGCGGCTCGACTGCGTCCATGTGCCGTTGATTTTGTTATACGATGACATCACCGTCCAGGGGTCACCCTGTTTTACGGCAAGTTCGAAGGGTTTCAGGTAGATTTCGCGCAGGGTGCGCTGGCTCATCACCTCGTCCACGTTGATGCGGTTGGTCTCCTGACTGTTGGCGGAGAAATGCTTAATGCTCGTGCCAACGCCTTGACTCTGAATACCTTTCACGTAGGCGGTGGCTATCTGTCCTGCCACCACGGGGTCCTCGGAATAGTACTCGAAGTTGCGGCCACAGAGCGGGGTGCGCTGTATGTTCATACCGGGTGCGAGCAGCACGTCGCAACCATATTCCAGCACCTCGTTGCCGATAGATTTGCCCACTTCCTCCACCAGTTCGGTGTTCCATGTCGAAGCCAGGGCCACACCTACGGGGAAGCCTGTGCCGTAGAATGTCTCCTCGGTGCCCCTGCGATGCGACGAAATGCGCACACCGGCAGGACCGTCGGTGAGAATCGTAGCCGGGATGCCCAGTCGGGGTATGGCGTGGCTGGGGCCTGCAGCGCCGGGGACGATGTTGAGCGAACGGTCGTCGCCACCGCCAACGAGCAGGTGGGCTTTCTCTTCGAGTGTCATGGCAGCCACAATCTGGTCGATGTTGTCTGCCGTCAGTTTCAGTTCCTGTGCCCGTGCCCCCAGGCTCATGGCCATCGTGGCGCACAGAGCGAATGTCTTGATTTTCTGCATAGTTATATTAGATTAGTATCAACTTTTGTCGCTTTCGAAACGTAGTTTTCTGACCTTTTTACCTTTTTTCCTCCGCAAAAATACGAAAATAATTTAAATCTGAGCAAGGGAACGACAGAAAACATCACACGTCGGAAGGCGAGGGCACATCGGAACAGCGCTTCCTCTCAAAATGACGCACCACAGAGCGTCGCTTGTCGCACCACGTTGCGACGGCCGTCGCAGCACGGTGCGATGCCTGTCGCAGCACGCTGCGTTTTCAGCCTCTCCGCGCTCCTCTCTTGATGTCCCTTCTTCTTAGTTCGGGGTATAACGATTTCTCGGTTGTCACAAAACAGTCACAATTTTCGCAAGATGGCCTCTTGTTTCAGGAAATAGTGTTAATTTTGCAGCCGAAATGAATAGGTATTAGTATGAAAACAACAAAAATCGAGTTTAAGCCGCAACTGCTGTCTACGCTGAAAAGTTACAACAAGAAACAATTTACAGCCGACCTTCTGGCTGGTGTCATCGTCGGAATCGTCGCGCTGCCACTGGCCATCGCTTTCGGTATTGCATCGGGTGTCACTCCGGAAAAGGGCATCATCACTGCCATCGTGGCGGGGCTCATCGTCTCGCTCTTCGGAGGGTCGAAGGTGCAGATTGGCGGACCTACGGGCGCGTTCATCATTATTATATACGGCATCATTCAGCAGTATGGTTTCGAGGGACTTACCATTGCCACGCTCATGGCTGGCGTGTTCCTGATAATGTTTGGCGTTCTGCACCTCGGCACCATCATCAAGTACATTCCTTATCCCATCATCGTGGGCTTTACCTCGGGTATCGCCCTCACCATCTTTACCACTCAGATAAAGGACCTGCTGGGCCTCTCTATGGAGACAGTGCCGTCGGACTTCATCGAGGAATGGATAGCCTATGTCGGTGCCCTGCCCACCATCGACCTCTGGAGCGCAGCCGTAGGCTTGGCGTCGGTGTTGCTGATAGCCCTTTGGCCCTACCTCACCCACACCCCGTTCCTCGCCAGACATCTGCCGTTTCTCAAACGTCTGCCAGGCAGTCTCATTGCCATTCTGGTGATGACCGTTGCCGTCTGGTTGCTCAAACGCTATGCCGGCATCACTTCTGTCGAAACCATTGGCGACCGCTTCTCCATCTCAGCCGTTCTGCCCGAGGCACAGATACCGGTGCTTTCGTGGGAAGTCATCAAAGGCCTCGTATCGCCAGCCATCACCATAGCCATCCTTGGCGCCATCGAATCGCTCCTTTCCGCTACGGTGGCCGACGGTGTCATTGGCGACCGTCACTCCTCCAACACCGAACTCATAGCACAGGGCGTCGCCAATCTCGCCTCGCCCATCTTCGGAGGAATACCTGCAACGGGAGCCATCGCCCGCACCATGACGAATATCAACAACGGCGGCCGCACACCGGTGGCAGGCATCGTCCACGCAGCCGTGTTGCTCCTTATCTTCCTCTTTCTCATGCCCTTGGCACAATACATCCCCATGGCCTGTCTGGCTGGAGTGCTCGTCATCGTGGCCTATGGAATGAGTGGCTGGCGCTCGTTCGCGAGCATCATGAAGAATCCCAAGAGCGATGTCATTGTACTTTGGGTCACCTTCCTGCTCACCGTCATCTTCGACCTCACCGTTGCCATCGAAGTCGGGCTCATCTGCGCCTGCCTCCTCTTCATGAGACGAATGGCTGAAACCACCGACGTGAAAGTCATCAGCGACGAAATCAATCCCGCCGAGGAAGACAGCGACTTCCAGATGGGCAACCTCGAGCACCTCACCATCCCCGACGGAGTAGAGGTCTACGAAATCAACGGCCCCTATTTCTTCGGAGCCGGCAACAAGTTCGAGGAAATCATGTCAGCCCTGGGGCGGGTGCAGCGTCCCAAAGTCCGTATAATAAGAATGCGCAAAGTCCCCTTCGTAGATTCCACAGGCATCCACAACCTCACCAACCTCTGCCTCATGTCGCAGCGCGAGGGAATACAAGTCGTACTCTCTGGAGTCAACGACCGCGTTCAGGCCGTCCTCCACCGCGCCAAGGTCGACGAGCTCGTCGGTAGCGACAACATCTGCAGCCACATCAACATCGCCCTCGACCGCGCCCGACAGCTCCTGTAGCCGGGAACCTACATGTGCAGGTAAGAATCCTTGAAGCCGAGGAAGTATAGAACACCGTCAATTCCGATGGTGTTGATGCTCTGCTTCGCGTTGGCCACCACACGAGGCTTGGCGTGGAACGCAATACCTAGTCCCGCCAGCGAGAGCATCGGCAAGTCGTTCGCACCGTCGCCCACCGCAATCGTCTGTTCCAGGTCCACCTTCTCCACCTGCGCAATCAGCCGCAGCAACTCAGCCTTGCGCTGCCCGTCCACGATGTCCCCCACATATCGGCCCGTCAGCTTTCCGTCCTCGCCAATCTCCAGCTCGTTCGCATAGACATAGTCAATGCCCAGCTTCCGCTGCAGATATTCGCCGAAGAACGTAAAGCCGCCCGAGAGCAGCGCAATCTTATATCCGTAGCGTTTCAGCACCATCATCAGACGCTCCACACCCTCCGTCATCGGCAGATGCTCCGCAATGTCCTGCATTACCGAAACGTCCAGTCCCCTGAGCAGCGCCACGCGGCGGGTGAAGCTCTCCTTGAAGTCAATCTCGCCCCGCATGGCACACTCCGTGATAGCCCTCACCTGCGCCCCCACACCGTTGCGCTCCGCCAGCTCGTCGATGCACTCCGTCTGAATCAGCGTCGAGTCCATGTCGAAGCAAATCAGGCGCCGCATGCGCCGATACATGTCATCCTTCTGGAATGAGCAGTCCATTTCCATCTCCGACGAGAAATACATCAGCCGTTCGTGCAGCAGCGCCTTGTCGCGCGGAGTGCCGCGGACACTGAACTCGATGCAGGCCTTCGCCGACTCCCTGTCACCGTGCAAGGGTGGCCTACCCGTCAGACGGCGAATCGAGTCGATGTTCAGCCCCTGTTCCGCAATCACCCTCGTCACCGCCTCAATCTGTCGCGCCTCCAGTCGTCGGCCCAGCACCGTCAGAATCGAGCGGTTCTTGCCCTGTCGGCTCACCCACGCCTCGTATTCCTCCTCGCTCACCGGGGCAAAGTGCACCACCACCCCCAGCTCCGAGGCCTTGAAGAGCACATGCTTCATCACCTGCCCCGAGCACTGCTCGTCCACATAGATCATGATGCCCAGCGAGAGCGTGTTGTGAATGTCGGCCTGACCGATGTCCATCACGTCTGCGCCGTAGCGAGCCAATATCTCCATGAAGCTCGCTGTCAGCCCCGGGCGGTCCTCGCCCGTAATGCGCAGCAAGATAAGTTCCCTTTTCGTCTCCATTGTCCGTTCCGTTTTTGTGTCACACCCTGCAAAGGTAGTGCAAACCCCGCAGAACCGCAAATTTATGGCCCCTTTTCTTTTCGAGCATCGCGTCTGCGAGGGAGCAGAGGCAGAAACATACCTTGGCGGCGGAGCCGCAAACACCGCAGTGCAACGGATGACGCACCACGTTGCGTCGCTCGTCGCAGCACGTTGCGTCGCTCGTCGCAGCACGCTGCGTTTTCCCGTCTCCCCCAGTGTGTTTTCAGCCTTTCGTTTCCTCTCTGCCGTCGGTGCGCTTCCGCGCTCAGTATCCGGGGTTCTGTTTCAGGTTGCTGTTGAGGGCCCGGATGTCGGCTGGTATGGGATAGAGTGTGGTGTGTCCGTCGGTCTCGTCAATGGGTGCTGTCTGTCCGTCGCCTTGGTAGGGGCTTCGGTATTGGTGAAAGCGTATGAGGTCTTGTCGTCGCCATCCTTCCCAACAGAGTTCGAGGAGTCGTTCGTCGAGGAGGTTGGGGAGTGTGGCGGGGCGTGTGGGCATGCCGGCGCGGAGACGTACGCGGTCGTAGTCGGCCTGTGCGTCGCGTCCGCAGCGTATTGTGGCTTCGGCGCGCATGAGGAGTACGTCGGCGAAGCGGAAGAGGACGATGTCGTTGTCCATGAGTTTGCCGTCCTTGAGGGCGTTCTTGTCCACCTGGTATTTCTTCATGCGTGCGCCGGCGGTCTCGGCGTAGGGGGTGCCGCTGAGGTCCATCTGGACGGCCCAGGGTTGGTAGGTGAGGGGGCGGCCGTTGCGGTCGGGGACGGTGTCTCCGTTGAGGTCGGTGACAACGCCTGCCCAGTAGTTGAGGGCGAAGCGGGTATCGACGTCGGGGGTGTCGTAGCCGAAGATGCGCAGGGTGGTGAGGGTGGCGCAGGAGCCGTTCTCGCCTGTGAATCCGTAGGCTGCGGCGTGTCGGTAGTGGTAGGAGCGGAAGAGGTTCTGCTGCTGGCTGCGGTAGAGGTGGTGGTCGAGGGGTATGGTCCAGATGTTCTCGACGGAGGTCTCGTTGTGTACGGCGAAGTTGTCCTCGTAGTTCGGCTCGAGGCGGTATCCCATTTCTTCGAGTTGGTTGCAGTAGCGGATGGTCTGTTCCCATTGTGGTGTGCCGCTGTATATCTGTGCGTTGAGCATGAGTTTGGCGAGGACGAAGAGTGCGACGGGTTGGGTTACGCGCCCGTAGTAGTCGCCGGGGTGTGTGCTGTTTTCGGGTGCGAGCAGGGGGAGGGTGGCTTGGAGCTCGTCGACGGCGAACTGGAAGACTTGCTGCCGTGTGGATTGCCTTACTTCCTGCATGGAGGCGTCGGGGCTGGTGACGAGGGGTACGGGGCCGAAGAAGTCGATGAGGTACCAGTAGTAGATGGCTCTGATGGCGCGCACTTCGGCTTGGTATTGCTGGAGCTGGGTGGCGGTGAGGATGTGTCGGTGGCTGTCGAGCTGCTGGAGGGAGCGGTTGCAGAGTGCGATGACTTTGTAGAGGTAGAGCCACGCGTTTTTCATGAGGTCGTGTCCTGCGGTCCAGGTGTGTCGGTACATGTCTTGCCAGAGTCCGCCGTCGTACCAGTCGGTGCCTCGTGTGGGGAGCATGGCTTCGTCGCTTCCGAAGGTCTGCAGGTCGTAGACTCCTCTGCAGGTGCCTTGCAGTCCCTGCCCGTCTTGGTCTCCGCCGATGTAGCTGTAGAGTGTTGCAACGGTGTTGCGATAGAGTCCTGTTGCTGTGGTGAGTATCTGTTCTTCGGGTATCTGGTCGCGGGGGTGCTCGTCGAGGGTGCAGGCTGCGAGCAGCAGTAGCAGTGGGGCGAGGTGTGTCTTCTTCATGGTTTCGGTGTGTTTTAGAATTGTATGCTGAGTCCGGCTGTGTAGCTTCGATAGACGGGGAAGGTGTTTTTGTCGTCTATGCCGAGTGTGCCGTTGATGACGCTGGAGTTGATGATGGGTGTGGTTCCGCTGTAGGATGTTATGGTGGCGAGGTTGTTGACGGATGCGGAGAGGCGCAGCGACTGGATGTGTCGGGAGTGTGTCGGTATGGTCCATCCGACGGTGAGGTAGTCGATGTTGAGGTAGTCGCCTCGTTCGAGCCAGTAGTCGCTGATGGTCTGGTCTTGTATGTTCTTCTCGGGTGCGCCTTGCATGATGTTGTAGTTGGGTAGCGAGAGTGTGTTCATGTAGGTGAGTGCGGTACCGTTGTAGATTTTGTGTCCGAAGGCTCCGTTGGTCTGGACGGTGATGTCCCATTGCCGGAAGCGGAAGGCGATGTTGGAGCCCATGGTGGCTTTGGGTGTGGCTTGTCCGCAGATGTATTTCTCGGTGCTGACGTCGTAGTGTCTTGCTCCGCTGGCATCGGTTGTGAGTCCGTTGCAGTGGGGCAGGTAGAAGACGCCGAGGGGTTGGCCTACGATTTGCATTACGACGTCGCTCGCTCCGTGGAATCCGGCTCCCCACAGCGAGGAGATGCCTTTCATCTGGGGTGCTGTCAGGTGCTGTCCGTTGTAGTCTCCGTCGAGCGAGAGCAGTTTGTTGCTCTGGAAGGACCAGTTCATGTTGATTGTGAGCAGCATGTCTTTTGTCTGCAGGGGTGTGATGCCGAAGCCGATTTCCAGTCCGTTGTTTCTCATCGAGCCGAGGTTGGCCAGCAGCTTGTCGTAGGGGAAGGGCGGAACGGGGACGTCATAGACGTAGAGCATGTCGGTGGTTTTCGTGCGGTAGAGGTCGATGGAGAGTGCGATGCGCTCGTTCCAGAACGCTGCGTCGAGACCGATGTTGAATGTTCGCTTCACTTCCCATTTCAGGTCGGGATTGGCATTGCGGATGATGCCGAGGGTGGTTGCGGAGGTTCCTTCCAGAGGAACGAGGCCGTTGGGCTGCACAAGCTGCATGGAGTTGTAGGAGTCGATGGCGCCCAGATTGCCGCTGAGTCCGTAGCCAGCGCGCAGTTTGGCATTGTTGACGAAGGTGAGGCGCTTCATCCAGTTCTCGTTGCTGATGACCCAAGCGCCGCTTACCGAGGGGAAGAATCCGCTGCGGTGGTTCTTTCCCACTTTTGATGAGGCGTCGATGCGGGCGTTTCCTGTCAGGGTGTATCTGTCGGCCAGCGAATACTGGGCCCGCAACAGCATCGATTCCATGTGAGCATCGGTGGAATACGAGTCTGTGCCGTCCCACAGTCGTGTGGCTCCTGCCGACAGCTTGTCGTAGCCGAAGGCGTCGGTCGGGAAGTTGGTTGTCGTGGTGTAGAACCCCTTCACTTTTTGCGACTCGCCCTCACCCAGCGCCATCAGCTGCAGGTTCGAGGTGGGCAGGTTCAGATTGTATTCGAGGGCTATGTTTGTGAGCAGTTCCTCGCTTTTGTTGTTTCCGCGATAGGCCTCGCCGTGGCTCCAGACGAAGGTGGGGTAGTAGTGAGCATTGTTGACCGAGCTGTAGGAATACGAGGCGAAGGCTCTGAGTTTCAGTCCTTCCAGTAGGGTAGCCTCGGCATTCAGATGCGCATTGAGGTGGCCGTTGTCGTCGTCGTTCTTCATCTCCAGCAGCGAGTTCGGATTGTTTATCCACGTTGCCTCCGTCACCTGGTCGTATCCTCCGTCGGCATTGCGTCCGTTGGGGATGGTGGGGTTGAAGGTGTGCGCCGAGTACATCAGTTTCTGCAGGAACGGCAGGTTGTTGTTCTTCTGGATTGAGCCGAAGAATCCCAGGTCGACGGTCAGCCTCTTGTCGAAGGCCTGCTGCGAGATGTCGACCTTGGCGGTGTAGTTTCGGTGGTTGTTGGTCTCCACCACCGTCTTGTGTTCCGTCATGCCGATTGATGCGCGGTAGTTGGCTTCCTCTGTGCCGCCCCCGAAGGCTACGTGATGGTTCTGGACGAAGCCGGTGCGTTCGATGCTGCGCCCATAGTCGGTATCTCCGCCTTTGTCGATGTAGTCCAGGTTCAGATTCGTGGCTGCCTGTCGGAACTGCGAGGCGTCGAGCATCCTTGTCCGTTTGTAGATACTCTCGAAGCCAATGGTGCCGTTGTAGGAGATGTGAAACTGCGATTCGGTACCTTTTTTCGTAGCCACCTCGATGACGCCTGCGGCTCCGCGGCTGCCATACTGGGCGGTCTCGGAAGCGTCTTTCAGGATGGTGAAACTCTCGATGTCGGCAGGGTAGATGGTCGAGAGCGTGGAGAGGTCGCTGATGACGCCGTCGATGATTACCAGCGGGTCGTTGGCACCGGTGAGCGATGTCGTTCCTCTGACGCGCACTGCCGTCATCATCGCCGCCTGGTTGCCTCCCGATGTCACCTGCACACCTGCGGCCTGACCGCTCAGCGCATCGAGCGACGAAATCACCAGACCCTTGTTCATCTGCTGTTCCGTCACCTTGTCTATGGCGCCTGCCACGGTGTTCGCCTTGCCGTCGGAATAGCCCACGCGCATGGTCTTGCCGATGGAGTCGCGCTTCGCTTCCTGAGCCGATGCAGCCAGTGCCACTGTGAGCACCATCAATGCGGTGCAGAGCATCCTGCGCTTGCGTGTCCTCACCTCATGTCTTGTCCCTTGCGGGGACGTAAAAGTTCCAGTTTGGGTTTTCATGGTCTTGATTAGAAAATAATAGGCGTTTCTGCAAAGTTAGGAAATCTTTTGCAGAAAGCCAAGAATGCGCCCCGATTTTTTCCGTTTTCGCACACTTTTCTCGAAGTGTTTGGAAATGTACCGCAGTGCGACGGATGTCGCACCACGTTGCGTTGCCTGTCGCACCACGCTGCGTTGGCCGTCGCAGCACGGTGTGTTTTCGCACATCCCCAATAGTCCGTAGAATTTCTCTATATCTCGATGGAGTCTCCCTCCCGTGCGATGCACCAGAAGTCGATGCCTTTCTCGTCGGCGAACTCGCGGAAACGCCATGCCGACTCGAATCCGCTCATCACGAAGTGCATGGGCACGAAGAGTCCCACGCCGAATCGTTCGATGAACTGTCTGCCCCCCAGCGTGTAGCCGTTGCCGATGTGCCCGTCGACAGGGAATATCGCCACGTCGAAACGGTCGGCCATCTTGCGGATGTCCTTCAGCTCTCCCAGATATTGTTTCTCGTGGGCAATGGGGTCAATCTCCTCCCCGAACTCTTCGCTGTAGATGGTCTGTCCCGGCACGGCGTCGGGCAGGAAGCGCGCGTACCAGTTGTTGAGGTCTCCGGCGTGGAAGATGCGTTTCTGTTCGGTCTCTACAATCCATGACACACCGCTGTCTGTGCTGCCTGCGGCGCGCACCCTCACCACACCGTCTGTCCATTCCCCGCCCTTTGCCAGCCACACGTCGGCCTCCTCGCGCTGCGCTTTCCTGCGCCGGAGAATATCCTTCGAGAGGATGTACGTTATGTCGCTGCGCAGTTTTCGCCATTCGAAGATTCTGCGGCTGAAGTGGTCCTCGTGGAAGTGGCTCGAGAAGACATACAGGGGTTTCCGGCTTCGCAGGACGCCAGACATGACGTCGCTCGGGTCCATCCAACAATCGAACACCAGAATGGAGTGTTCCGTCTCGAGCACGAAGCCGCTATGGAAAATGTAGGTGAGTCTCATCGTTTGTGCTGCAAAATTACAAAAAATCGCTCAAGTGACCAAAGGCTTGCATAGATGGAAACAATTTCGTAATTTTGTGAGGGGATTTCCCCGTATAACCCTTAAAAAACAACTTAATATGATTGGAAATTTCTGTTATCACAACCCCACACGTCTTCATTTCGGCGAAGACGCCATCGGGAGCCTTCGGAGCGAGTTGGCTCAGTACGGACCCACCGTTATGCTGTGCTATGGCGGCGGTTCCATCAAACGCAACGGTATATATGACGAGGTGACGGCAGTGCTGCGCGAGGCCGGAAAGACAGTTGTCGAGGACGGCGGCGTGATGCCCAACCCGACGCTCGAGAAACTGCAGGAAGGAGCGCGCATGGCTCGCGAGAACCAGGTGGACCTCATCCTGGCTGTGGGCGGCGGCTCCACGATTGACTATGCCAAGGGCGTCTCGTGTTCGGCATGGTGCGAGGAGGACGTCTGGGAGAAGTATTACGTCCGGCAGGAGGAAGCCTCATGTCGTGTGGTGCCCGTCGGATGTATCCTCACCATGGTGGGCACGGGCTCGGAGATGAACGGCGGAAGCGTCATCACAAACCCTGCCTGCGGCATGAAGATTGGTAAGGTCTTCGGTCCGTACGCCTTCCCTCGCTTCGCCATCCTCAATCCGCGTTATACCTTCACGGTGCCTCGTCGGCAGATGGTTGCAGGCTTTTTCGATATCATGAGCCACATCATGGAGCAATACTTCTCGGGTACGGACGACAATACGAGCGACTATCTCTCGGAGGCGCTGATGCGTTCGCTCATCAACAGCAGCCGGACGGCCATCCGCAAGCCCGACGACTACGAGGCGCGTTCGAACATCATGTGGACCGCCACATGGGCGCTCAACACGCTGATTGGTATGGGGAAGACCCAGGACTGGGAAGTTCACATGATAGGTCAGGCTGTCGGTGCCCACACCGATGCTACGCATGGGATGACACTCTCGGCTGTCTCGATGGCCTACTACCGTCATATCCTGCCTTATGGCGTGGCGAAGTTCGCCCGTTTTGCTGAGAACGTATGGGGCATCGCTCGCGGAGAGCGAAGCCTTCAGGAACAAGCCTTGGAGGGCCTGAAAGCACTGGAGGCATGGATGCGCGAGATTGGTGTGAGCATGTCGATAGGCGAATTGGGCGCTACCGAGGACATGCTGCCGGCCATTGCAGACAGTACCTTCCTGCTGAGCGGAGGATACAAGACCCTTTCGCGGGACGAGGTCATAGCCATCCTGCACGAGAGTCTGTAGAAATTAAAATCCTAATCCGATTCGTGTTAAAAAACGCAACGTGGTGCGACAGCCTTCGCACCACGTTGCGTTGCCTTTCGCACCACGTTGCGTCAGACATAAAACTGCGGTGCGTTTGACATCGCCCTCCGCACACCTCCTTCCGAACGCTCCGAAGAAGCACTTCTTCACCTTATATTATATATTATGTGCGCGCGAAGGGGTGCGTGTCGCTTTTATATTACAAAATATCTACAATTATTCCGCGATTTTTTGTTTTTGCCGCATAGTCTTCGTACCTTTGCAGGTGGAGTTGTAATATTTTAATCTGAAGACATGAAACGAATCTTACTAAGTGCCCTCGCCGTGGTGTCGCTCACCGCAGCCGGGCAGAGCCTGAACGAATGGGACGATGTGAACGTAACCCAACTGAACCGACTGCCGGCCCACACGCTCGACATTCCCGTGGGCAGCGCTTCCGACGCCGCTGCAGCCTATACCCCGACAAATGCCCTCGAGGCCTCACCCTGGTTCCTGAGTCTCAACGGCACCTGGAAGTTCCGCTGGGTGGGCGACCCGTCGCAGGCCAGCAAGACTTTCTTTAACGATAACTTCGACGCATCGTCGTGGGACAACATCGATGTACCCTCGTCGTGGCAGGTCTACGGCATACGCCATGGGAAGACATCGTGGGACAAGCCCCTCTACTGCAACACGGGCTACCCCTTCACCTATAACAACCAGACGTGGAGCGTGATGGCCGACCGCCCCTCCAACTGGAGCTATTCGGGCTCAAAGAAGAACCCCGTCGGCTCCTACCGCCGCGAGTTCACGGTGCCTGACGAATGGGACGGTCGCGACATCTTCCTGCGCCTCAACGGAGCCGGCCATGGCTACTATGTATGGGTCAACGGCGAGTTCGTAGGCTATGCCGAGGATTCCTATCTGCCCAGCGAATTTGACATTACCAACAAGGTGCGCAAGGGGACCAACAACATCTCGGTGCGCGTCTATCGTTTCACCTCGGGCTCGTTCCTCGAGTGTCAGGACTATTGGCGCCTCACCGGCATCACCCGTGACATTTATCTGTGGAGCGCACCTCGCACCCGCATCAGTGATTTCTTCTTCCGCACAACGCAGCTGAGCAACGACGGCACTTCAGCCCGAGCCCAGCTCACTGTATCGGTGGCCGGAGCAACACCATCCGGAGCCACCCTCGAAGCCCAACTTTGCGACGGCGCCAACGTAATTGCTACGCAGCAGACCGCCATTACGAAGGTGGGCGATGTCGACCTGACCTTCGCAAATGTCTCGGGCATAGAGGCTTGGAGCGCTGAATATCCGAGGCTCTACGACCTTGTGCTGACACTCCGCAACGGCGACGGTACCACCGACACCCGTTCGCTGAAGGTGGGCTTCCGCACCGTCAGTGTAGGTCCCGACGGCTCGCTCCGCGTAAACGGTCGCCGCATCATCTTCCATGGTGTGGACCGTCACAGCTTCAGCGAATACGGCGGACGTACCCTCACCAAGGCTGAGATAGAGACCGATGTCCTGCAGATGAAGCGTCTCAATGTCAACGCCATCCGAACCTCGCACTATCCCAACAACCCCTATCTCTACGACCTCTGCGACCGTCTCGGCATCTACGTCCTGGCCGAGGCCGATGTCGAGTGCCACGGCAATACAGGACTCTCCGGAGTTGAAGCCTTCCGCAAACCCATGGTGGAACGCAACGAACGCCATGTCCTCACACTCCGCAACCACACCTCCATCCTCATCTGGAGTGCAGGCAACGAGAGCGGCGGCGGTGATAACTTCCGCTCTGTCATGGATCGGATTCACGCCCTCGACCCCACACGCCTCAGCCACTACGAAGGAAACAGCACATGGAGCAAGGTCACCAGCACCATGTACGGTAATATGGCATCGATGGAAAGTACTGGAAGCAGCCGTCTGTCAGACTATCAGAATGGCAAGACCGGCATCAGACCCCACATCCAGTGCGAGAACACCCACGCCATGGGTAATGCCATGGGCAATCAGCCCGAATACTTCGAAATATACGAGAAGTACCCGGCCCTGACCGGAGAATTCGTCTGGGACTGGAAAGACCAAGGTCTGAAGATGGGACCTGACCAGCAGAGCCTCACCTTCTCAGCCCCCGGTCGCACCCAGCGCAGCGACATCATCTCCACCCTCGACATCACCAAGGGCGAGTACTGGGCCTACGGAGGCGACTTCGGTGACCAGCCCAACGACGACAACTTCTGCTGCAACGGTGTGGTCCTCGCCGACAACACCCCCACCGCCAAGAGCTACAGCATGAAGAAAGTCTATCAGCCCATCTACTTCTCCATGAAAGACAGCCTCGCAGGAGAGTTCATTCTCAAGAGCAAGCTCCAGCAGCGCATTCTCGACGACCTCAACGTCAGCTACACGCTCTATGAAGATGGTATCCCCGTTGGCAACGGCACAATCCCCGACGTCCGTCTCGCCATCGGAGAAAGCAAGTCCTTCGTCATACCCGAGGTAAAGAGCATCGTACAGAACCCCGCAACACCCAAGGCCGAATACTTTATCCGCTTCTCAGCCACACAAAAAGAGGCCACCGAATGGGCCGACGCAGGTTTCGAAGTAGCAACCGAGCATTTCCGTCTGCGTGAGGCCACCGACCGTCAGCCCTACGTAATACAGAACGACACCGCCACCATCTCTGTCACGGCCAACTCGCGTCGCGTCACCATCACCGGCGATAACTTCCGCCTCGTATTTACCGACGGCGTTCTCAGCACCTACACCTTCAACGGCACATCCATGCTCGCCGCACCCCTCACCTTCCAGGCCTTCCGTCTCCCCACCGACAACGAGAAGGGCCGCGCCGGCACCTACGACAATATGGGACTGCGCAACCTCGCCCTCACTCCCGGTACATGGGAAGTCACACAGAGCGAAGACCACCGTCAAGTGAGCCTCGCCATCACCAACACCTACAAGGGACAGAACGGCACACAGTTCGTTGTTCGTCAGGACTTCCTCGTCCTCGCTGACGGCACCATCGTCGTCAATGCCATGTTCCTCCCCACACCGCTCGGCACCGAACTGCCCCGACTCGGACTCCGCACCGAACTCCCCAAAGGCGTTGAGAACATGCGATGGCTCGGACGAGGTCCCTGGGATAACTACCGCGACCGCAAGGAATCGTGCTACGTCGGTCTCCATCACTCCACCGTCACAGACCAGTGGACCAACTACGTCAAGCCGCAAGAGCAAGGCAACAAGGAAGATGTCCGCTGGATGGCACTCACCAACGACGAGGGCCGAGGTCTTCTCGTCGTGGCACCTCAGCACATGGCAGCCAGCGTCGGTCACTGGCGTCCCGAAGACATCTACACCGACCGCAACAACCGCAAGCGCCATCCTGCTGACGTGAAATTCTGCGAGACCACCGTCCTCAACATCGATGCCTACACCCGCGCCCTCGGCAATGCCAGCTGCGGCCCCGACGTCATCGAGAAATACAAGATACGCGCAGCTCAGACACAGTACAGCTTCGTTATTCTTCCCCTCAGCGAAACCCTCACCGATGCTGAACTCGCCAGCCGAGCACGCTTCCTCTCACCCGTAGCACCTCCCGTTGAAATCAACAGCCAGAAAGGCATCGTCACCCTCATCAGCGGACAGTCCGATGCTACCATCCACTACACCATCGACGGTGGCGAGGAACAGTCCTACACCGCACCCTTCAACCTCATTCAGGGCGGACATATCACCGCATGGACCACTGCACCCGGTTGCGTCGCAGGACCCGTCAACCAGCAAGACATTGCTCCCTACGTAAGCAAGCAAGCCTGGACCATCTACAGCGTCAGCAGCCAGCAGGGTGGAGGCGAGGCAGCCAAGAACGTCATCGACGAAGACCCCACAACCATCTGGCACACCCAGTACAGCCCATCGAAACCCACCTGCCCCCATGAGATAGTCATCGACATGAAGAAGTACTACCGCATCGCACAGTTCGTTTATCAGGGACGCGACGATGGCAGCAACGGACGCGTGGCCAAGTACGAGTTCTACGTCAGCAATACTCCCAACGTCTGGGCAGCACCCGTCGCCACCGGAACCCTCTCCAACAGTTCTGACCCACAGCACATCACCCTCTCCAGTCAGCCCGTCGGCCGCTATCTCCGACTTATCATCCTCTCCACCCACGACAACCAAGGCTATGCCTCTGCAGCCGAGATAGGAATCGTACCCGTCGCAGAAGTCGAGAAGCCCGAAGCCCAGACCTCCGTCATTCCCTCCGGCTCCCTCTACTGCTATCTGCGTCACCTCCCCTCCGGTCGTTTCCTCCATTATCTCGACGCTTCCAACGAAGGCAATTACGCCCTCGGCACCCTCACCTCCGACAATGTCAACGACCGCAGCTATCGCTTCCAGTTTAGTCCCGTCACGGGCTACACAGCCTATTACACCCTGCGTACCCAGAGCCCCATGCGATACATGGCCGTAGAGAGCTGGCACGTCAACGGACTCACCACACAGGACGCCACGGCACACAGTCAGTGGATACTCGTCGAGCAAGACAAGAACAATAACATCCGCCTGCGCGGAGCCGAACGCGAACAGCAGTATTTCAACTTCGACACCACCGACGACGGCTCTTACGTCTATTCCGACAAAGCCACCGCAGCCCTCTTTCAGGTGGTCCGCACCGGCGACATAGACGACCTTGTGCCTGTCACGCTGCCCACCGCCGATGCGCAGTCCCACCCCGTCTGGTACGACACGCAGGGACGCGCCCAGTCCACACCCCGCCCGGGACAAATCTATGTGAATTCGAGCGGAGAGAAAGTGCTGAAATAGTCCGAAGACAAACACACCGTGCTGCGACACTTGACGCACCACGCTGCGAAAGACAACGCACCACGTTGCGACAGCCGTCGCAACGTGGTGCGTTTTTATATGGATTTCCGTCTTTGTCTTACATCTTCACTGGCGTGATGCCTGTGGTCTCGCCCTGTGGCACGAGGAAAAGGGCCGTGCGGAAGCAGACGTTGGGGTGATGGTTGTTGCCGGGGAGCGGGTCTCGCAACGCTGCGGGATATCGGCTTCCGGAGCATCCTCCGCCCATGAGGCTGTATCCTCCTCCGCGCATGACATAGGAGGTGCCGTATCGTTCTTGTGTCCACTCCCAGTTATTGCCTGCGAGGTCGTAGATGTTGTTGGCCTTTGTTTCCTCGTATGCGCCGGTGTATTTTCCACTGGCGTTGGGCGAGAAGGTGTCGTCGGAATAGTTTCCCCACGAGGTGCTGTCTTCGGTGACTTGCCGGCGTGTCTTGCATCCGCTGTCGATGAGCCACTGGAGGGTGGTGTCCCAGTTGGCTCCCCATGGGAAGAAACCTTGGACGGTGGGGTTATCGGCATAGAGGTTCCGGCAGATGACGGTGGCGTCTTGGGGCGAGAACTGCACCCAGATGCGTCCGGGGTGGTCGGCTGTCACGGGTTTGCTGGCCGGTATGTAGTTGTCGAGGCTGTTTCCGCTGCCGACGCTGGCTTCGTATCGGCCGATATAGAATCCACCGAAGTGTTGGACGCAGTCGGCCATGGCCTTGTAGGAGGGCAGGCTGGTTTCGTCTTCGTAGTCGCTGATACGACCGGAATAGAAGTAGGAATTGAACTCGCGCACACTGAGCTGCGTCTGGGTGGTGGGCACCCATACGTACTCGCTGTCGTCGGGCCCGATGACGACGAGCCCTGTGCGTATGACTTGTTCGTCGGGCTTGGCAGAGACGCGGAATTGGGCGGGGATGAATGCGATGTCACCGTTCGGGTCGGTGTAGGTCTCTATCTGGTCGCTGGTCTCGGATGGTGCTTCGGTGGTCTCGCTGCGGTTCTGGGTGACGGTGGCTACAGCTGCGTCTTGGGTAGTAGGAAGGGGGAGCTCTTCGTCGGAACCGGAGCAGGAGACGATGCTGAGGGCAAGGGTGAGGAGGGGAACTAATTCGTGATTCATCATCTGTAATTCTTTATTTCTCGGGGATTTTTTTCTGCAAATTTACAATTATGACTGAAAAAGGAAGGTGATGTTTTGTCCTTTTTATCTTTTTTTATACCTTTGCGAATAGTTTTTAACCAAAAATAAGGGCGTGAGAATCGACTGAGGGATATTGTCTAATCGTAAAAATAGTGAATTATGAATTACACATTGCGAATTATGAGAAGCGTGTTGCTGACAGGCGCATTGCTACTGAGTGTGGCTGTTGCTGCGGCGCGCGACGAGAGTAGGGTGATTACGAACTTCGATGCCGACTGGCGTTTTTACCTGGGCGATGTAACTGGTGCCGAGAAAGCGGACTTCAAGGATGCGGACTGGCGAAAGTTGGATGTCCCGCATGACTGGAGCATCGAGGGCGAGAACCTGGAGTCGAACCCGGGCGGCGGCACGGTGGCTTTCTTCCCGACGGGCATCGGATGGTATCGGAAGGTGTTCAACGTGTCGAGCCTGAAAGCGGACGAACGTTACGAGATTGAGTTTGACGGTGTCTACATGAACAGCACCGTGTGGGTGAACGGTAAGGAGGTTGGCACCTATCCTTACGGATACAGCAGTTTCCTGTACGAGTTGACACCGTATCTGGTGAAGGGCAAGAACGTGATTGCTGTGAAGGTGGACAACTCGAAGCAGCCCAACTCGCGCTGGTATTCTGGCTCGGGCATCTATCGCCACGTAAGGCTTGTGAAGACGAAGTCGATTCATTTCACCCACTGGGGTACGTTTAATTATACGAAGTCTATCTCGGACGACGCTGCTGTGGTCTACGTCGAATCGGAAATCGCAAACGAGGGTAATGCTTCGAAGCGTGGCATCGTGAAACATCAGGTGCTGAATGCCGAAAAGAAGGTTGTGGCTGAGGTTCAGCAGGAGGTGTCGCTGGACGGAACGCAGAAGTTTACGCAGGAGATCACCATTCCGCAGCCGGTGCTATGGGATGTCGACTCGCCCAATCTCTACACCTTGCGTTCCTCGGTCATCGTGGCTGGCCGCGAACAGGACTGCATCGATAACGTGTTGGGTGTGAGAACTATCGACTACGACCTGGACAAGGGCTTCCTGCTGAACGGTAAGCAGGTGAAGATGAAGGGCGTGAACCTGCATCACGATGCGGGTGGCGTGGGTGCCGCTGTGCCGTTGCGCGTCTGGGAGCGTCGTTTGGAAATCCTGAAGGAGGGCGGCTGCAATGCCATCCGTACCTCGCACAATCCACCTGCTCCCGAGTTTCTGGATCTCTGCGACCGCTTGGGCTTCCTCGTGATGGATGAGGCTTTCGACGAGTGGCAGCATGGCAAGAACAGATATTCGTATCAGATTTATTGGAAGGAATGGCATGTCACGGACCTGACGGCAATGGTGAAACGCGACCGAAATCATCCCTCTGTTGTGATGTGGAGTGCTGGTAATGAGGTGTTTGATCAGACTGACCCCATCGGCGGTACGATTGCCAAAGAGTTGATAGCCCTTTGTCATGCCAACGACCCGACGCGTCTGGTGACCTCGGGTAACGACCGCATTGCCGACCCCTACGGTCCTCCTACGCCTGAGTTCTTTGCTGCGTTTGACAACGACATTGTCGGTTATAACTATCCCGACCGCTGGAAGACACGCCGCGAGTTGCTCTATTCCATCGACAAGAAGGAGCACCCGAATCGTCGTGTCGTGGGTACCGAGACGGGTAGCCTGCGTGGCGACCGCGGTGAGTATTCCTTGGGTGATGACCCCACGAAGGTGACGTCGGCTTCGTATGTCAACGACCGCCTTGTGGATGTCGCTGCACGTTGGAAGTTCACCCTCCTTTATGATTACGTCATCGGCGATTTCATGTGGACCGGCATCGACTATTACGGCGAGACCAGCTGGCCAAACCGCGGTCACAGCTCGGGCTATCTCGACCTGTGCGGATTTAAGAAAGACCCCTACTACTTCTTCAAGGCCATCTGGACGACAGAGCCGACGCTTCATCTGTTGCCGCACTGGAACTGGGAGGGTCGCGAAGGTCAGGTCATCCCCGTGGTTTGCTTCACCAACTGCGAGAGCGTCGAACTCTTTGTGAACGGCAAATCGTACGGCAAAAAGTCGATTGAATTCCCCCGAATGGGAGTTGAACTGGGCTGGAATAAATACGGTCCCAACAAGGTCTTCCCCACGACTGCTGACCTCCATCTGCAATGGGATGTGGTGTACGAACCCGGTGAAATCAAGGTTGTTGGCATCAAGAAGGGCGTGGAATACGTGGAGCGCATCGTGACGGCTGGTGCTCCGGCATCGATTCGTCTTTCGGTGGACCGCAGCACCATCAAGGCTGACCCCGACGACGTAGCTCATGTCACTGTGGACGTTCTGGATAAGGACGGCAACCTCGTCCCGAGGGCAGACAATCTGGTGAAATTCACAATCACCGGCGGAGAGATTCTCGCTGTCGAGAATGGCCGCCCGGACGACCACTCGAGTCTGAAGAAACCTGAGAAACAGGCTTACAACGGTAAGTGTCTGGCCATCGTGAGAGCTCCCAAACGTGGTGGTATCACGCTGAAGGCTGAGGCTGACGGCCTGCAGGGCGCCGAGATTCAGATTCAGGCAGAATAGTCCCTCTTCAGCCACGTCTTCCGCTCTTCCTCTGTCATCTTCTCGATGGCGTAGCGAAACGTAGTCCGTGGCATCTCGTGGACATGTTTTTCAAGGAAATCGCGAAGTAGGTCCATGCTGACATGCTTGCCCATTTCGCGCAACATCCATCCCACGGCCTTGTGCATGAGGTCGTGGGATTTTTTTATGTGCATCTCGGCATAGCGCAGGCACCACGAAGGGTCGCCGCTGTGTCGGTTTCAGTGTGCAGACCATGCTGATGCGTTGCCGCCACAGGTTGGGGCTCTTGGCCAGAGCGTCGAGTACTTCCTGCTTGTAGACCCGATGCAGGTCTGTTGTTTCGCCGCCCAGATTGGTGGGGAGCAGCAGCCAATGGCCGATTATCTTGTAGGCCGACAAGTCCACCAGGTCCCAGTTGTTGGCATGCTCGGCCTGTTCCAGATAGAGTGTCACGATTTCGTCGCGCCGTCGGATGGCGTCGGGGTCGTCAGTCAGTCGTTTTGTAGCCAGACGTTCGAATTTGTCCACCAGAATCAGCCATCCGCAGAGTCTCACTTCGTGCCAACGGCTCCTCAAGAGTTCGGGGATTTCCTCCATCGGCAGGTCTTTGGCTGCTTTCACCACCTCGCGCGTCTGCGGCACCTTAATTCCCAGGAACTCATCACCATAGCCATACTCTCCCTCGCCCGTTTTGAAGAATTGCATCAGTATGCGACGTTGTGCTTCGTCGTACATCTGCTCCATCTGCTCCACCACATCGCTGGCTTTCGTGTGCTGTCTCGTGTCTCGTTTTCCGATGCTTCTTGTCATATCTCTTTTGAATTGTTAAAAACGCACTGTGGTGCGAAGGCTGTCGCATCGTGTTGCGACGCCCGTCGCAGCGTGGTGCGTCGTGTTGCGGAACGCGGTGCGTTTTCCGTCGCTCTGCAGGTCAGGGTTCCTCCTCCGCCTCGGGCTCCTCTTCCGAACGCCGTGCTGCATCGTCGATGGCCTCGTCGTAGCCCGTGAGTGCAGCGAAGGGCGCAAACTGGGCGGCGCGGTTCAGCATCGACATCTGCGGATGTGTCGTCGAGACGTGGTGTGGATGGTCTATGATGTCGTCATATTTGCCCGCCACCTTCTCCTCCGTCTCTGGCTGTTCTGTCGAATTAGTTATCTGGTTCTCAATGTCTTCTGTATTCATGCCTTGTGCCCTCCTATCTGTGCATTCCGTTCCTTGGCCGTGGCGCCCTCCACGAAGTTCAGTCCTTTCAGAATGGCGTTTTTCCCGAAGCGTTGCTTGATGGCCAGTCGCGCCTCCTGCAGGCTGCGTTCCTTGTCGAGCGCCTCCTGCTCGGCCCGGCGCTGCTTCTCCAGTGCATCGTAGTCCGTGAAAAGGTCGAGCTGTTGGGGCTCCTTGGTTGTGCCGGCGAGCCTTTCGTCCACCACGCGATTGGTGGTGAGGTTGATGCGTCGGACGAGCAGGTCGGGGTTCACGATGCGGTCGTAGAGCTGCATGACGGCTTCGGTGATGAGCCGTGCCGAGGATGTCTTCCGGGGCAGGTTGGCAGTGCCGTGGGCGTGTTTAGGCACCGCCTTGCCATAGTGGTTGAGCGTAATCGGGCCGTCGTACTTTGCCCGTATCTCGGGATTCGTCAGACTCTCCGCGTCGTATCCGATGGTGAGCACCATCTGGTCGGTGACAAGCCGTTTTGCCACGAGGGAGAGGGCTGCTGCATCGGCCATTTCCTGCACCACCACACGCGTCTTTTCCCACGTATAGGGGTGCTGCAACACCTGGCCGCTGCTGAAGGAGTTGGTCTCCGGGCGGTATTGTTTCACCAGGTCGATGGTGCAGGGTTCCCATCCCCAGGCGTGGTCGATGAGCAGTTCGGCATTCACGCCGAAGAGCCGGTAGAGCAGTTCTTCGTTCTCCTCCGAGAGTCGTGCGAGCTTTCCCATGGTGTCTATGCCGTAGGGCGCGAGTCTCTGCGCAATGCCGTGCCCCACACGCCAGAACTTGGTGATGGGGCGGTAGTCCCAGAGCTGTTCCCGATAACTTCGTTCATCCAGTTCTGCTATGCGCACTCCGTCTTCGTCGGCCGCCATTTTCTTGGCTACGATGTCCATGGCCACCTTGGCCAGATACATGTTGGTGCCTATGCCTGCCGTGGCCGTGATGCCCGTCGTCTTCAGTACGTCGCGTATCATCGTCATGGCCAGCTGGTGCGGTGTCATCGCGTAGGTGTCCAGATAGGGTGTGACGTCGATGAACACCTCGTCGATGCTGTAGACGTGTATGTCCTCGGGCGCGATGTATTTAAGGTAGGTCTGATATACGCGTGTGCTTACATCTATATAATGAGCCATGCGCGGTGGGGCGGCGATGTAGTCGATTTCGAGGTCGGGATGAGCCTTCAGTTCGAGGTCGTCCGTCGACTTGCCCCTCATCTTCCATCCCGCAGCCTGACGGCGTTCCCTGTTCACCTCGCGCACCCGTTGCACCACTTCGAACAGGCGCGCCCTGCCGCCGATGCCGTAGGCTTTCATCGACGGAGATACAGCCAGGCAGATAGTCTTCTCCGTGCGGCTCACGTCGGCCACCACAAGGTTGGTGGTCAGTGGGTCGAGCCCTCTGTCCACACACTCCACCGATGCGTAGAACGATTTCAGGTCGATGGCTACGTATGTCCGTTCCCTTGTCATGCGTCGTCTGCCCTCAGCTTTTGAGACATTGTATGCGCAAAGATACACATTTCGGCGGAATCTGCCGCTTTTTCCCCCTGCTTTCTTGTGTCTGACGTGCAGAGGTGAAAAACGCACCGTGCTGCGAAGGCTGTCGCACCACGGTGCGACGGGCGTCGCAACGTGGTGCGACAAGCAACGCACTGTGGTGCGTCTTTTTGATATCGCGCCGTCAGGTCCGAACGATACGTAGAAAGGGTTCTTCTGTGACATTTGTCAAGTTCTCATGTAATGTAATTCTAATATATTGTAAATCTACATCATAAGCTTCAAAAATGAATCAAAATTACAATGCTCAAACACATAATCAGATATTTTTTGGAAATTTTTGCTAATACATTATGGCTCGTGTATGTGAAAATAATGCTATCTTTGCAACTGAAAAATATAAAATGATGTCAAAATCCACTATGTGGACAGAAACGACAGAACTGCATACAAGCGAAAAATCGTAATATAATTATTTATTCACAACAAGTATTTCGAGCTATGAAAAAATTTCTCCTGCCCTTGTTACTCTCACTGCCTGTGGCGGTGATGGCTCAACATTGGACGCCGAAGACGACCGCTGACTATCCGGATGAGACGATTGTTTATGCGATGGTGAATATCAACGGTGTGGATGCCACCGCCAGCGATGCACTGGAGCTGGCCGCATTCCTCGGAACAGAATGCCGAGCCGATGACAACGCGCCTGCCACTTCCGCTAATCGTCTCATATACACGCTCCGTGTCGTAGGTGACCGTCAGACAGAGGAAAACCAGAACATCGCATTTCGTGCCTATCGTAGTGGGATAGAGTTCGAGTTCACTGCGAAGGTTCCTTTCACGGGCGAGACTCAGAGTTCTGTGAATAATCCACTGGTGCTCAATCTGGATGCGCCCACCGCTGTGTCGGTTCTTAGTCCCATATCGATTACGCAACCCGCCTCGGCATTTCCCTACACCATGGACCTTTCGTCCTACGCCACGCTGGCCTATGGCGATGCTACACCTAAGGGCGAAAGCCGTATCCTTAGTAGTATAAGTTACCAGTGGTCTTCGTCAAACACGAACTTTACTTTCTCTGGAAATAACGTAACTGTAAATCAAGCCATTGCAGCAGAAAATGTTGCAGTTCAAGTAAATGCTTCATTTTCCAATGGCGATGGTGTTTCAGCTCAACTTGTCGGCCAGACCAACTTCAAGGTCGAAATAGCAACCGTACCTGTGACGAGCATCACTTGTAGCGTGACCGATTTGGAGGTGAATGCCTTCGGCGAAGTCATTACGGAGCTTTTGAACGACAAGGTAACCATCCTGCCTGAGAATGCCTCGACAAAGGGCTTTTACGTAGAACCAAAGGACGATGCGACTGGGGCAGCACTGAACGACGATAAAACGTTTAACACCAGCGGTGACTTTGTCCTCAATATATGGCCACTTGACACCAACTATAGCGGTCAACCTGCTCAGGTAAATGTCAAGGCGTGGATGCTTCCCTACAACATAAAATCCAACACCAACACACTGACATTAGGTGTGGGTGAGAACGTCTTTGACCGAATCGAAGCAAATCAGGTGATAGAATATCCTAGCCAAAACGTTGGGCCGTACGTGAAGAACGAAGTGGCCTATACGGTGAGCGATAACGCCTATGTCAGTGCAACCGGTGTAGCACTCAAGACCGGTTCTGTGCGTGTGACGGTCAAACTTGTGAACGGTCGATTGGACAATCCCGATTTCCCCGGCACAGACACATATACGGTGACCATCAATATCGAAAGCCGACTCTCGGCTCGAATGACTACCGGCGAATCTGATTTCGTGAAGAACGGGCAAGTGAGCGATGCTACGCCAGCCATTGTTTATGTCAACAATCCCGGTGGTGAGCCCTTCAGTTTGAACAGTCTGTCCATCTCGTTCAGTGAGCGCTATTCTGGCTATCCCTATGCAATTCAGGCCGGTCTGGAAGAGGTGGAGGCAACAGATGCAGAAGCAAGCGAGACAGCATATAAAATCCTCATCAAGCCCCTCTTTGCAGGTAACAAGATTCCGTTCGACGTCTCTTATAATGGCGAAGTGATAGGTCGCAGTACCATCAACATCTTTGTGGAACAGAATCTGGCAAGCGGATGGAACTGGATATCAATCAACAATATGCTATATAACAATGGTTCGCCTGTGAGCGAAGTCTTCACTCAGAAAGATATCATAGAGATTCGTTCGCAGCTGGGATTGCTTTACAATGATGCCATCTACGGATACTTCGGTAGTATAAACACGCTGACATACACTGATGGCAGCTATAAGGTGAAGACCAATAAGGCCACTGTGGCTAAGATGGGACAGATTTCAGTTCCGACCGACGATGCCTATAAACTGCACCCAGGATACAACTGGACAAACAATCCTTATGAGTTTGATGTATCGGTCGCACGCTTGTCTGCATTCTTGTCGCCATTTACTCCCAGCGAAGGAGACAAGATAATCACGCGCGATGCCTTTGCCATATACCAGAACGGTGAGTGGGTGGCTGATCTGAATTTTGCACTGAAAGAAGGTGAAGGCTTTGTGTACTACAATTCCGCAGCTACGGAAAAGAGTCTGTATCACAACCCCAATTTGCAGCCAGACTTTGCCATCACCCTGAATTCTGCAGCTGAAGGAAATGTCAAGTCGAGCCTTCCTTGGACGATGCGTGGAAACTCGGACGAGGCATTCCAGTATGACAAATATGCTTATGCCGACAATATGATTATGGTGGCCACCATCGATGGCCTGGATAATCCCGAGAACTATACGCTTGGCGTATTCGTGAACGACGAGTGTCGTGGTCGTGGTCGGGTGGTGAGAGACGACTTGATGTTCGTGAATGCTGTCGGACAGGCAGGAGAGCATCTCACATTCAAACTGATGAACAACCTCACCGGCGAGATGTCGTCGATTTCCGAGACCATGTCGTATAGCCTTTCCAAGGGCTCACTTAATGAACCCGTGGTGCTGAGCATCGGCAATCCAACCGGAATCGGTCGCGTGAACGACACGGAAGGACAGGAGAATGTCATATACGACCTCTCAGGTCGACGTGTTGAGCGTCTGCAAAAAGGCATATACATCATCAACGGAAAGAAAGTTTTGAAGTAAGCCCACAAACACGAATCATTCCCCCAAAATGTCATTCTTCAGCACCCACGGACGCTTCTGCCCGACAAGGTCGGGTGTTGAAGAATGACACCTTCTCTCTCCAACGGGCAAGAAAACGCAGCATGCTGAGTCGTATCGAGGATAGGGTGACATGGGAAACGTTGGCTGACAAGAAACGATTACACTAAAACAATGTCGATATGAAATATAGGCTCCTAAAACCAATATGTCTCTGCCTCGTGGCAATGCTTACGGGCTGTGGGCACAATGATACGGAGCTCGACCCTGCCGCGCAGCAGATTATCGACATAAGTTTTACTAACGACACGGTCTATGCCATGGCGGGAGATGCTTTCACGCTGACTCCCCAGATCTATCCCGAAACGGCAAGCAGTTCTTCCGTCTATCTGCGCAGCGGTAACGCCAAAGTGGTGGACATTACCGACAAGGCCATCTACGCACTCGGAGAGGGCACTACCTATGTGATAGCCAGTTCGATGGACCAGACGATAGCAGACACCTGTGTCGTTGTCGTCATCCCTCGATGGGTGGATGATCCTTATCGTTATCTGAATGACATGGTTGTCTATGCCCACATCTCGCACCAAGGCCTTGTCCCAAAGGCGTGGATAAAGGTGGCCGCATTCTATGGAAACGAGTTGCGAGGAACAGGTGAACCCATGAATACTGGGCGTTCTTTGTGGCGTTTCCGCATATGGAGCAATCAGTCGAATGTCTCGACAGCCCAGCCCGGCAACGAAAACATCTCGTTCCGTCTCTACGACCCTCAAATGCTCCAAATTCAGACATCCTCCCTCACCATTCCGTTCGACGGACAGAGCCACGGCACGCCCGTACAGCCGCTAGAATTAACATTCAAATAGCTCATCGTAAATTATATCAGAGCGTATGTTGAGCCGATTCGGGCTAAACCTCTGACGATGCACTGTGCTTTTCCGCTTGACGCACCGTGGTGCGAAGGCTGTCGCAGCACGGTGCGTTTTCTTTCGCATAAAATTGATGGAAAAAAGTTTTGATATTCGTACAAATTTCATACCTTTGCATGTGAAGATGATGCAATGGCGGAATATTAGAAGTATGTTAACCCATAAAAAACTAAAACTATGAAAAAAATCATTATCCGTTACGGCCTGTCCGTACTCCTTTGTCTTTCCAGCCTGTGCGCCTATGCCCAGGCCAACGCCTTTTCTTCGTCAGCAACGCAGCCGCAGAAGAAGGCTATCTCGCTGAAACGCGCAAAACCCAAGGCTCGTATCGAGACGGCCATGACGCAGTATCTGCAGGCAGCCCAGAACCAGCGACTGAACATACAGAGCGTGATGGTTCTGCAGCATGGAAAGGTGCTCTACGAACACTGGATGAACGGAGGCGATGCCCGTCAGCCGCACGTGCTGAACAGTGTGAGCAAGACCTTCACCTCGGCTGCTGTGGGATTCGCCATCGCCGAAGGAAAACTTTCGCTCGACGACAAGCTCATCTCCTTCTTCCCCAACGAAACTCCGGCCTCGCCCTCCGAGAACCTCAAGAAGGTGACCATTCGTAACCTGCTGACGATGAACAGCGGACACGACACCGAGCCCGACCGCTCGAAGGCCAATACGTGGGCAGAAGCCTTCCTCAACGCACCCATACAGCACGAGCCAGGCACCTACTACTGCTACAACAGTCTGGGCACCTATATGCTCTCGGCCATCGTACAGAAAGTGACAGGTCAGAAGATTGTGGACTATCTGCAGCCGCGCCTCTTCGACCCACTGGGCATCGACGCACCACGCTGGGAAGAGAGCCCGCAGGGCATCAACTGCGGTGGATGGGGACTCTATCTGAAGACCGAGGACCTGGCCAAGATGGGACAGATGTTGCTGCAGAAAGGAAAATGGAACGGAAAGCAGATTCTGCCCGCCGCGTGGGTGACCGAAGCCACCAGCAAGCAGGTGCCCTGTGTGCCCTCGTGGATCAGATTCGACGAAGCCGACAAGAGCGGACTTACGCTTGAGAACAGCGACTGGGTGCACGGATACGGATATCAGGTGTGGCGCTGCCGTCACAATGCCTATCGTGCCGACGGTGCAGGCGGCCAGTATATCATCGTCATCCCCGACAAGGATGCCGTTGTCATCAATACTGCCAATCTGCAGGACATGCAGGCCGAGCTGAATCTCGTCTGGGACTATATCCTGCCTGCGCTGAAATAAGTCCTGATTCTTAATTCGTAACACTAATCTCAAATAAATAAAATAAAGGAGAGAAATATGGATTTCATGGATGTAGTGAGAAGCAGGTATGCCTGCAAGAAGTTTGACGCACGTCAGATAAGTAAGGAACAACTCGACACCATACTGGAAGCCGGTCGGCTGGCACCTACGGCCAAGAACTTGCAGGAGCAGCATATCTATGTGGTGCAGTCTGCCGAAGGTCTGGCGAAGATTGACGGTCTCACGCCCTGCCGCTACGGTGCGCCCACGATGCTCATAGTGGCTTTCGACAAGAACAACGTCTTCACCTACCCGGGTCAGAAGTACGATTCGGGCATCGAGGACGCCACGATTGTTGCCACGCATATGATTCTGGCATCGAAGAGCGTGGGCGTGGACAGCTGCTGGGTGAATTTCTTCGACCCCGATAAGTTGTCCGAGGCTTTCCAACTGCCCGAAAACGAGGAGATTCTCACCTGCATCGCCCTTGGATATGCAGCAGAAGGCACGGCACCCCTCGCTAATCACTTCAGCCGCAAACCCATAGATGAAACCGTGACCTACGTATGATTCGGCGTGAGCCTTTCATGTAGAACAGCAAACTCAATAATCCGAAAATGAAAAAGATACGATTATTCCTACCAGTCGCCATTCTGTCCTGTGCCATCGCGACCTCGTGCGTGAAGAAGGTGCAGACGGAGGAAGCGGTGTGTGAAGTGTCGCTCCCGGCGTATGTATATAGCGGCGAAACACCACTATTGTCGCCCATTTGTGCTTTCCTGACCGATTCGCTCGGCGCGTTTTATTTGCAGGGCGATGTCTGCATACCCTGCCCGATTGTTGTGAAAACGGACGAGAGTGACCCTGCCGACATCCGCGTGTGGGGTGACTTCTGGGTGTTTAACTACGACCTTGTCGGCGACACGCTGAAGATGGCTTCCGGTGGCAGTCATCCGGGGCTCTTCCATCTGACGGACGTTGATGGGAAATACGTAGTGTCCGCGTTCGACCGTGTGGGAGACGGTAGCAGCTTCGAACCCACAGCCAAGGCGATTTTCGGTGACAGCTATGACGACCTGCTGGAAGCATGCTCGGACACGGAAAGAGGGAATGCCATCAGGACATCCATCATCTCCGACTATGTGAAAGCCAACCAGTTGAGTATCTCGTGCTATCAGGACTTCGGCTGGGATGCCGTGCCTCTGGACGAGTGATTCGACATAGGAAAGAGGAACTGGTAAAACCGAATCGGGGCCACAAAATCGACAAAAACTCTGACATAAATCATAACGACTGATTCGGGTTAAAAACGCACCACGTTGCGACGGCCGTCGCAGCGTGGTGCATTGCCTGTCGCAACGTGGTGCGTCGGCATGCAAACCATGCATCGTTTGATAGAACCACGAAAGAGCGATTCGGACAGATAATGTATGCGAGCGCTTCGTCGAGACATGACGGATGGATAATTCGATTATTCGCTGCAAATTTCGTGGCATTTATTTGAGATTTTTGGTTTTTATTTATACTTTTGTAGCATGAGCAACCTTCGAGAGGTGGCTTTAATACCAAAAATCGGCCCCCAAAACGGCAAATAACAATTCTAATATCAAAATACATTATGAGAAGTAAAACCTTATTTATCCTTTCGCTCTGTTGCCTCTCCGGACTGTCGGTGAAGGCTGGCGATCTGACTAAACTCGCAGACACACGTCTGGGTACTTCCACATTGTGGACTCCTGAAGATCTGGGATTTACGCACATTCGTGACAAACGTCCCTGGGGTGGTGAGACATTTCCCGGCGCCACCGTTCCAAACTCCATGGTACAGATTACGCCCGTCACGAAGTACGGCTCCGGCGGCGGTTATCAGTATGAAGACCCCAACATCTTCGGCTTTGCCCATACCGCTATGGGACACTGGAACCTGGTGAATATCCCCATGCTGCCCGTCACCAAGGAGGGTTTCTATCGCGCCGACAGCTATTGCTCGCACTATAGCCACGAACGCGAGAC
>CAJOLZ010000021.1 GCA_905235575.1 uncultured Bacteroidaceae bacterium
AAGGCTGGTTTTATGCACACACATTGCATTTACACCAACCAAAAGTTTTCTGTCCTGATGGCAGTCAAATAAATCCCAATTTATGAAGATGGATATGAAAAAATCGTATTACTGATGACACTTTGCGTCCCGATGCTTCTGGGAGCTCAGACGCTGACTTTCACCGACCACGAGCCGTTGGGCAACATGCGGACGCAGGTGACAGAGCAGTTTTTCCGTCTTGTGGAGCAGGAAAGCAAGGGGCGCATCCGCATCGATGACCACTGGAACGGCGAAATATCGTCGAGTTATGATGCCTTCGAGACGGTGCACGAAGGCAAGAAGACCGACATGGCTACGGTGGTGCCCGAATACGACAGTCAGCGGATGCCGCTCCACCAGTTGTTCAAGAGTTTCCTGGCAGGACCTTCGGGCGAGGTACAGGTGGCACTCATACGCAAAGCCTACAAGACGATTCCCGAACTGACAGAGGAACTGCACCGCGCGGGCATCCACCCCGTGCTGGTGGCTACGGGCTATCCCGTGGGTTTTTATAGCCAAAAGCCGATGGCAGACCTCAGCGCGCTGAAGGGGCAGACGTGGAGAACCGCCAGTTTCTGGCACATCAGTTATCTGGAGAATGCAGGAGCAAAGAACAAGCGCATCCCTTGGGGAGAACAAGTTTCTGATTCGCTGCACTCCGGCATCATCGACGGCATCATGGTGAATATAGACAGTGGATGGGACATCGGTGCCCACCGTGTCGCCCCTCACCTGTTGGTGTCGCAGGAACTCTGGTTAGGGCACATCTACTTGGTGGCGATGAACCTTGACCGCTGGAATGCCTTGCCCACGAAGGACAAGCGTGCCATCGAGCGTGCTGCAAGTAAGACTTACAAGGCGATGGGCAAGACGATGGATGAGAGTTACGAGCAGATGCTTCAGCAACTGAGCAATGAGGGCTGCACCGTGCGCCACCTCACGCATGAGGAAGTGTCCGATTTCGTCATCACCGTTCGTCAAAGCGAAGTGCAGGAACGATGGGTGAAAGAAAAGGAATCCGAAGGCACGGCACACGTCCACCGCGTATTCAAGAAACTACACTCGTTGGTGCAGCATAGTGCAAAAAGATAATAATAATTAACTATAGCAATGAATACGGAACTCCAAAAGTGTATGAATGGCGAACTATACGATTGCCATGACTCCATCTTCATTGAAAGGAAAGCCAAGGCAGCAGCATGGTGTGAGCGTTACAACAGCATTCCTTATAACCGTCGCGACGAACGCCAACGGATGCTTGGTGAATTGCTCGGCAACGTGGGCAGCAACGTGTCGATAGGCACGGATTTCATCTGTGATTTCGGTGATAACATCCATATAGGCAACAACGTCAGCATCAATCACAGGTGCCTTTTTGTAGATAGCAACCGCATCACTATCGGCAACAATGTGCTAATTGCCCCGGGTGTACAGATCAACACCTCGACCCATCCCGTCGCACTTGAAGAGCGGCTGACTAAGGGCTGGACACCAGAAAGTGGAGAGTATTTCTGTCGCACCCGTGCACTGCCTGTCACCATAGGCGATGGTTGCTGGATAGGTGCAGGAGCCATCATCCTTGCTGGAGTCACCATTGGCGACGGAGCAGTAGTTGCTGCTGGTGCAGTAGTGACAAAAGATGTTGAACCAAATACAATTGTGGGCGGTGTTCCCGCTAAAGTAATCAAGAAAATAGAATTGTCAAAATGAGCTATTGAGCAATTTCGAACGTCGATTTGTCGCTGAAGGTAGCTTGAACGCTCAAAACACCAGTGTTTATCGTACTTTGAGAGAGGTTTCAGCCTGCAAAATGAACTATTGGTCTAAAAAGACTTCTCATACAAGAGGAAAAGCAATTCCGTCGACCTAATGACCGATTGGGATTAAATTCTTCCACCCATTTTAGCGCCAATCTTTCACATTTTTGATACAATTTGTGATAATTCGAAAGATATTTTAGCAAATTATTGCATATTTGTATAAAAATGCTTAATTTTGCCACTTGAATAGTTAGCATGCCATGAATGTGCCCGTTCGATTCGGGATATGAGTCCTCGCGCGCGGGTATATGCGCGGATATATAAATAGGTATAACCGGCATTATGTAAAGACAGGATTGGACATCTGACCGACACAAGAAAATGAGAGAGAAAAAGAAAAACAAATAAATTATTTATTTAACAATTAACAAAATCAACATGGGTAAAAAAATCCTTTCAATCCTTGCTTGTATGTTGATGACTACAAGCATGGCACTGGCCCAGACGCGAATTACAGGTACTGTAGTTGATGCTGAGTCAGGCGAAGCTCTGATTGGAGTTTCCGTACGTGTTCCCAACACCACAACAGGTGTAATAACGGATATGGACGGTAAGTTCTCAATCAACCTCCCCGCAGGCGTAAATAGCTTGAGTTTCAGTTACATGGGCATGAAGCCTGCCACCCTTGCAGCTCGTGACGGCATGAAAGTGCTAATGGAGACTGATACCAAGGCTATGGACGATGTTATCGTGGTAGCCTACGGTACTCAAAGAAAGAGCTCCTTTACAGGTAGTGCTCAATCTATAGGCGCGGAAGACATCGAACTGCGTCCTGTAACCTCTGTAACAAAGGCTCTTGAAGGAAACGTAACGGGTGTTCAGATGACAGCTGGTAGCGGACAGCCCGGTTCATCTCCATCTATCCGCATACGCGGTTTTGGATCCATCAACGCTTCTAACGCACCCTTGTACGTAGTTGACGGTATACCTTATGATGGTGCACTGGCCACCCTTAACCCATCAGACATTGAGTCGATGACGGTATTAAAGGATGCGTCTGCGGCTGCCCTGTATGGTGCCCGTGGTGCCAACGGTGTTGTTATGATTACCACCAAGAAAGGCCAGGAAGGTAAGGCTAATATCACTTTACGCTCCAATGTCGGATGGAACAGTCGTGCTCTGAAGCGTTACAAGAATGTTAATCAAAAAGATTTTGTTCAGCTTACATACGAAGCATTGCGTAACGAAGCATGGGATGATGGCGCATCATGGGATGACGCGGAAGCTGCTGCCCGCCGATCATTAGGCTCAACTCTTGGAGGTGAATACTATAATCCATTCAAGAACTACGCATGGAACGATATCATAGATCCAGCTACAGGCAAAGTACGTGCAGATGCCCAATCTGCTTGGGATGAAGACTGGCTGGATGCCACAACACGCGACAGGGCACTTCGCCATGAATACCAGTTGTCTATGAATGGTGGTAACAACCGTACAAAGTATGCAGTATCTTTAGGTTATCTTAATGAGAAGGGCGTTTTACAGACAACTGCTTTTGAACGTTACAATTCAAGAGTCAGCGTGGACCATAAGATTAATGACTGGTTTAGTGCCAACGTAGGTCTGAACGTAGCTCATGCCAAGTCCAACTTCATGGACTATGATGGAAGTTCTACGTCTAATGTATGGTATACAGCTCAGTTTATCAACCCCTTGTTCCCCGTTTACCTGAAAGATTTGGCAGGTAACAACATTTACAAGGATGGTCAGATTCAGTATGACTGGGGTGAGATTCGTGATAACAACAACCAGCGCCCAGGCTCCATGAACGACCACAGTTCATTAGGTATGCTGCTGCTTGACAAGGCTAAAACACTTAATGATGTCGCAGGCATGCGTAGTGGCTTGACCTTCGGTAGTGATGAGGACAAGATGGGTTGGGCAAAGGGCCTGAAGTTTACTGTAAACTTTGGCTTCGATTATCGCAATAGCAATTACACACGTTATATGAATATGGAGCATGGCAATCAGGCAACATCTGGCGGCTTGCTTACAAAACAGAACGATAGAACCCAGAGTTACACTTTCAACCAGTTGTTGACATGGAACCGCAGCTTTGACAAACATAGCTTTGATGTATTGGCTGGCCATGAATACTATTCCTATAACTACAGTTTCCTGGAAGGTCAACGATCTGGTTTGGTTGACGGTATCATAGAGCTGCGACCGGGTGCAACCTTAAGTGGTGCCGACTCTTATTCTCAGGATTATCGTATTGATTCATGGTTGAGTCGTTTCAACTACAATTATGACAATAAATACTACTTCTCAACGTCGGTTCGTTCTGACGCATCATCACGTTTCCATAAAGATCATCATAGGGGCACATTCTGGTCTATCGGTGCTAACTGGCGTATCTCTCAGGAGAAGTTCCTGCAGGATGTCGAATGGCTTGACAATTTATCTTACAAGTTGAGCTATGGACAACAGGGTAATGATGCAATTGGTTCTTATTATGCATGGCAGGGCCTTTCAAGTGTCGCATACCCCAATGCCAACGCAGCCGGTGCTGTATTGTCAACATTAGAGAACACTGACATATCATGGGAAAAGAATGGTAATTTCAATACTGGTTTTGAAGCTTCTTTCCTGAATCGCCGTATCCGCGTTGGCGCTGAATACTACCGCCGTAAGACCACGGACATGCTATTGAACTACCCAATGGCTGTTTCTACAGGCTTTGACGGATATGATGCCAATGTAGGCGACATGGTTAATAAAGGCTTTGAATTCGAAATTACAGGTGCACCTATCCGCACTAAGGATTTCCTGTGGGAGGTTACATGGATGGGGTCAACCGTTAAGAATGAAGTAACAAAACTGACACCAGAGTCACCTGAGATTCTGACTGGCAGCTATATCATCAAGGAAGGCCTTCCCATCAATACTTTCTATCTCCGCAAGAGTGCTGGCGTTGACCCCGCTACAGGTAAGGAACTTTGGTGGGTTTATGACAAGGACGATAACGGTGACATTATTAACGAGCGCATTTCTGATGACTATGCGAAGGCATCATCCTGCCGTTACGAAATGGGAGACCGTATTCCTGACCTCTATGGTAGCATTGGAACAGACCTGAGCTGGAAGGGTCTCAGCCTTTCCGTCCTCACCACTTACTCTTTGGGTGGCAAGATACTTGATTCTAACTACTATAGCAGTATGAACCTCACTTATCTGAATAACACTTGGAATCAGAACGTATTACGTCGCTGGCAGCAGCCAGGTGATATTACTGACGTTCCTCGTATGGCTATCAAGGGTAACACTTACATAACTGATCGTTATTTGGTAAACGCTTCTTATTTCTCCTTCAAGAATATCACATTGAGCTATACTCTGCCCAGGAAGTGGGTTAACAAGGCTAAGTTAAATAGTATAAGAGTCTATGGCTCTTGTGATAACATAGCCCTCTTTAGCCACCTTGAAGGTATGGATCCGCAATATAACTTTAGTGGCGGCACAACTTATACTTATGCACCGAACAGAACTATGACCTTTGGTGTTGAAGTTAATTTCTAATGAAGAAAGGGAAAAAATATGAAAACTATATATAAATTTTTACTGATGAGTTCACTGGGCATGGTTATGTTTAACTCATGCTCACAGGATCTGTTGGAGACAAGCCCAACAACCGCAATTGCAACAAACGAGATAGCCCAGTCGAGCGGCAAGGCAATCGCTGCCATTGACGGTATGTACCGACTGATGTATTCAACAGGCTATACCTCAAGCTGGGAACATGAGGAGTTCGGCCTGAGTGCATTGAACCTTACAGCTGACCTGATGGGCGAAGATCACATTCAGGCAGCCTCTGGCAGCGGATGGTTCTATTATGACTATCTGTATGATGTAAAGGGTGACTACAGCCACGATGCCGGCCGTCCCTATGCAGTATGGAACTTCTTCTATACACTTATTGCAAATGCCAATTACATAACAGCAGCAGAGAAGACCATGGAGGGAACCGCATCAGATGTAAATTATGTTGTCGGTCAGGCTTTTGCCATCCGTGCATTCAGCTACTTCATGCTGGCTCAGTGGTATTCACGTACTCTGGTAGGTCATGAGAACGAGCCTTGTGTCCCTATTTACACAGAGCCCACCAACAAGGACACAAAGGGTAAGGCACGAGAAACCATTGCCAAGGTCTATGAACAAATTAATAATGATATTGCAAAGGCCGAGGAGTTACTGTCAGCTACAGAAAAAGAGCGTGATAGCAAATCTCATTTAGGTCTTGCTGAAGTTTACGGTCTTCACGCCCGTATTGCCCAGGTAGAGGAGAAGTGGGATGTTGCTCTGGAGAAAGCATCCGAAGCAATAAACGAGGCTAAGAAGGAAAATATCGACATCGCAGGTGTCAGCCAGTTCATGGGCTTGAACAGTGTTTCTGCCCAGAATGTAATGTGGGGCGTGAAGATTATTGCTGACCAAGTAGGAATGTATGCAAGCTTCTTCACCCATTTGGATGCTGACATGGGAAAGTACGGTAAGACAGCCCGTCACCAGATAACTCGCTCACTTTATGAAAAGATGGGTGCCAAGGACGAAAGACGTGCATGGTGGAATCCTGAAGATCCTGCCAATGGTGAAGGGGGCGGCTATCAGCAGGAGAAGTTCAAGTTTGTAAACTATCAGACCTGGGAAGGTGACTACATCTTCATGCGAATTGAGGAAATGTACCTTATTAAGGCCGAGGCAGAGTGTATGAATGGTGACGATGTAGCTGCACAGCAGACACTGAAGACATTAATGAAAAAGCGTGACCCTGAATATACATGTGATAAGACCGGTAAGGATTTGGGTATTTTGACCACTGACCTGACAGGTTCTTTGCGTGAAGAGATTATCAACCAGCGTCGCATTGAGCTTTGGGGAGAATTCGGACGTATTTATGACATACGTCGCTTGCACCAGGGCTTTACACGTTCTACAGATGACGGACATCCCTCCAGTGCATGCAAGGAGAAACTGAATAATGCTACCAAGGATCCTGAAAGCTATAAGTGGGTAATGGTTATACCACAATCCGAGTTCGACGGAAATGCCAATCTCGATGATGCGAAGGATCAGAATCCATTTGATTAATAACAACAACTAAAATTATTGATTATGAAGAAGTATATATTAGCTGTATTTGCTGGTCTACTTTTGACCTCCTGTGATACAGACAATATCGGTGCGGTATATAGTTCCTCTGCTCAGAACATTGCCTTTGAGAAGGAGACCCCTGCCACAGTAGTAACAAAGTACTCAGAGATATCACTCCCTGTTACTCTGACTCGTTCAAATACAGCAGGTAGCTACACCGCACATTATACATTGGAGAGTGAAGATGAAGGAATCTTCACGGACAAGAATGAAGGTGTTGCAACTTTTGCCAATGGTGAGTGGAAAACCACTATTAATGTCGATGCTGCAAACATGGAGATTGGTACGACCTATACCTTCACACTGACCCTTAGTGATGAGGACATAGAGACAACAGACACAATAATTGGCACGTCAAATAACATTATCACTACTGTAAGTGTAATGTGTGACTACAATTGGGTGAAAGCTGGAACGTGTACATTTACCGACTATACGTTCTCCGATGAAGGTACGACAGCCGAGGATGTAACTATTCTGAATGCTGACGGCACCAATATATACCGGATTGTTCAGCCGTTCATTGCCGCTTATGGTGAAGGTGATGATGGATTCAACAGTGATACCGGTATAACATTCACACTGAATGACGATTACAGCATTTCATTTGTCACCGATGGCGGGCTTGTCGTAAGCGCAGACCAGTATGACTTTGTGTGGGTTGATGACTATGTACCTGACTATTGTAATATTGTCAATACTGGAAACTCCTTTGAGTGTGTTATGCTGGGAGTTATAAGCGGCGCTGGCTACTATACCGGTTTCGCATTCGATTTTGAATGGACCGAAGGTTGGCCCGGCAAATAAATCTTGATAAACAGCAAAGAGCGCACATGTAAAAATTGTGCGCTCTTTCTGTTTTCTTAAACAAACGTGAGTTTGACGAATTTGATAGCCTGAAAGTTTGCTGATTAGCGAAAGTTGTGTGCCTTTATAGCGCTCAATAACAAAGTCGTACAAACAATAATCGCTATGTTCATCGAGGACAAGGTCTCGGAAACAAGATACCGAAGCCTCGACATTTTCTACGTCAACACCATGGCGGCATTGGACGCATACTGCGGTTTTCTGAAGAATTTGGCAGTACAAGTTTCAAATACACCGAGAATCAACTTACACTGTTCTAAACTATATTCGTCGGACGTACATTAATTAAGAACGATATACCTCTTCCCTATGTTGAGAAAAATTGTCTTCTTCTATCTTCTTTTGCCTGCTCTTTTTGTATCTGCAAAGAATAGGTCTGATAAAGAGATGCTTGCTATTGCCATAGAAGCCCTTTCTGATGTCTCATTGACAAGAAGCGGGAATGCAAGAGAGCCAGAACTGATAGAGAAATCCAAGTTATACAGTATCTATGGCTATCCAAAGGAAAGTTTTGTAGTTATCAGCAGTAACAATGACTATATGCCTGTGCTGGCCATATCACACACTCCTTATAAAGGCAGTCAGATGCCAGACGGATTCAAATGGTGGCTGAATACAATCACGCAGAGCATGGAGACTGGATATATGGGGAAAACACGTACTGGCATAACTCCTATAAACAATTTTGTAAAGACTACATGGGGACAGCTGGATCCATACAATGGATTGTGCCCAAAGGTCGGAACCTCGCGTCCGCCTGCAGGATGTGTGGCAACAGCTATGGCTCAGATTATGAACTACTATCAATATCCTGGTCAGGGAACAGGAAAAGGTTCATATACAGCTGGCGGGAAAAGTAAATCTGTTACAATTAAGAATGAATATCGATGGGATAGGATGCTGAACAGCTATACGCCACAGTCCGCAGCACTTAGCAAAGTGGCTGTCCAGTATCTGATGGCCGATGTAGGTGCAGCGGTTAATATGTCCTATGCGATGTCTGGAAGTGGTGCTATGAGCGAAGATGCCGCATTTGCATTTTATCAGAACTTCAGTTACGATTCGTTGTCTGTCCGTTATTTACATCGTGTTATATATGACAGTCAGGAATGGATGGATATGGTATATAATGAGATGAATAATCTTCGCCCGATATTATATGGCGCCTCTGACGAAAAGGCTGGAGGGCATGCCTTTGTTCTCAGTGGGTTGGATGCTGAGGGCAGAGTATATGTCAACTGGGGCTGGGACGGAGATGCTGACGGCTTTTATGATATGGCAGACCTTTCGCCTGTCACTAATAACCATACATACAATTTCAGCGTAGGTCAGGACATGATTCTGGGTATGGAGCCACACTTGTCAACTGGAGAATCTAATAACTTTACGTCACTCTGGTATTGTGAAACTCCCTATAATGTCTGGACATTAGGCGAAAATTTAGTGGAATTTGCTATATTGAGCTACTATAATTTGCATGTTATCCCTTTCCGGGGCATTGTGGATCTGTATTTCGAGAACATTTCGGGTGGAGACAGTGACAATCTGATTCTATTCGAGACAGAGGAGGGTGAAGAATTTGATTATTGGTCAGGATTCTCCCGTTCTGATGGAAAATCGATGAGAGATACCATAGACATATCCGACCTTCAGGCCGGCACATACAAGGTATATATGAGAACCAAGGATGTTCGTGAAAAGGAGGCTCAGCCCATACGTTCCATTGGTGGTCCATGTTACATAGAACTGACCAAGTTTGTGGATGGTACTATTGTTTCCTCGTCCGATACAATACCTGACCCGGATGGAATTATTAACGTACCAGCGTCTGCGGCGTTGCGCAACACTCCCATTTACGACCTCAGTGGACGTGTGGTTCAAGGAACGAGACGTAAGGACCTGTACATTATGAACGGCAAGAAAGTTGTGATGTGATGGAAGGTGTTTGCCTCCCCAGATAAAATAAAATATGAAGTCTCAGTTTGAGACTTTCAGGAGATGTGGCCAAATATACTGATTTGAAGTCGGCCACGGCATCTATGTGCGCAACGGTCGCAAGGTGCTCCGCTGACCTTCGCCGAGATTCGGGTTATACAAAGAAAAGGCGTGCCACCCCATACGGGACGGTACGCCTTGCTTTTTTCATACTTTTTCGTCTCGCTCTGCTTAGAAAGCCCAGTAGAGACCGAAGTCGATGGTGTTGTTATCTACGCCGAAGCCGAACTTGTTGTATGTGTCCTCGACAGTCTCGTAACCGAAGTAGCCCAGGTGAGAAACCAGGCAAACCTTGTCGGAGAGAGCCACCTTCACGCCGGGACGTACACCGATGTAGAAACCATTCACGCTGTCGCCATGCTTCGGGTCGAGCAGCTCATAGGCGAAGCCGCCGTCCACGAAGAACGAGGCGATGCCAGCCTGTGCAAATGTGTAGCGGGCATAGGGGTTGATGCTGAACTGGGTGTAGCTCTTTTCCTTAACACCGTTCTGGTTGTTGATTCTCGATATGCCCAGTGCGATAGCTGCGTCCCACTTCTCGTTGAAGCTGTAACCAACCTCGGGAGTGAACTTGAATGTGGTCTGGTTCTTGGCACCGTTTTCGAAGTCCGTTACGTCGAAGCCCAGGGCGCCGCCCATCCATACCTGTGCGTTAGCAGTCATTGCGCAAACAGCCACCATTGCAGTAAGAATAATCTTTTTCATAATACATTTTTTTTAGTCTTGCCTTCATTCTATGAGGTCTCAGGCACTACCCCTTTCAATTTTTCGGCTGCGAAATTAGGCCTTTTTCGATAAACAGCCAAGAAAATTCGGGAAAAAGTGCCCTTTTAAAGCTCTTTTTGCCCTTTTTTTCCTCTTTCTCCCGATTTTTCCCGACCTCCGAAGGCATTTTTCGGCTGAGAAGGGGATGTGTAGCGCCGTGGAAAGCCTGCAATCCGTAATCCTTACATTTCCCCTTTTCTATTTTGTTGAAGAAGCTGAAAACGTGTGTCGCAACGTGATTCGTTGGACGACGCACCGTGGTGCGACGGCTGTCGCACCACGGTGCGTCGTCCTCAAAAGCCTGTTGAGTAAGGAAAATCATGAGAGCGGGAACTTTGATGCAAAAAATCGCGTTGCTGATAATCAAGTACTTAGTTTCCTTTCGATGCGTGTCCCTCACCCGAGCGCATCCATTCTCATCGTTCCTCAGCCCGTTTGGGTCCACCCTTCGAACGGCGTGGATGGTCGGCTTCTGACGATATCCTTACATCGGCATTCCGCGCCCGTCTCCGTTGGCCCAAGGCACTTCCTGTCTCTTGAATACATATAAAAAAAGCGTCCTCCCATATCGGGAAGACGCTTTTTTAGAATGTTCAAACGTTGTTTTTCCTACTTGCTGAGCGCAGCAACCGTCTCTCGGAGCGCTGCAATTTTGCTCTCGGCATCGGAAAGTTTCTTGCGCTCGAGTTCCACCACTTGCGCCGGTGCGTTCTGGACGAAGCGCTCGTTCTGCAGTTTTTTCTGTATTCCGGCCATGAAGCCCTGGAGGCGCTGTATCTCGGCTTCGGCTTTCTTCACCTCGGCTTCGGCATCGATGAGGTTACCCAACGGTACGGCATATTCGTTGGTGCCGATGAGGAAGCTGGCACTGTCCTTGGATTTCTCTGTTACGACGTTGACAGCAGAGAGGTTGGCCATCTTTATGAGTGCTTCCACACCACTTTGTGGCAGCGGACGCAGGTCTGCAGCATCCACGACCTCGAGTATTAGTTTCTCCTTGGGCGCGATGTTCTTCTGACTGCGGATGGCGCGCACGCTGGTGACAATCTCCTTCAGGTCATCCACTGCGGCACAGAGCTGGCGGTCGTATTCGGTGGCAGCGGCGATATGCAGTTCGGAGCGCATGATGCTCTCGCCCGGTTGACGTTCATAGAGAGCCTGCCAGAGTTCCTCGGTAATGAAGGGCATGAAGGGGTGCAGCATCTTCTGCAGAACCTCGAAGAACTGGAGCGTGGCGTCGTAGGTTGCGCGGTCCACAGGCTGTGGCTTGCCGTCGACGTAGGCGGGCTTGACCATCTCGAGATACCAGCTGGAGAACTCGTCCCAGAAGAGCTTGTAGACGGTCATGAGGGCTTCGGAGAGACGATACTTGGTGAAGTCGTCGGCCAGTTCCTCTGCGGTCAGACGCAGCTTGGCGGCAAACCAGTTGGTAGCCAGTTTGGCGGCCTCCGGCTGTTCGCTGTCGGCTACTTCCCATCCCTTCACGAGGCGGAAGGCGTTCCAAATCTTGTTGTTGAAGTTGCGACCTTGCTCACAGAGGCTTTCGTCGAAGAGAATGTCGTTGCCGGCAGGGGCTGAGAGCATCATGCCCATGCGTACTCCGTCGGCTCCGAAACGCTCGATGAGGTCGAGAGGGTCGGGGCTGTTGCCGAGCGACTTGGACATCTTGCGGCCCAGCTTGTCGCGCACGATACCGGTGAAGTAAACGTTCTTGAAAGGATACTTGCCCATGTACTCCTCGCCAGACATAATCATGCGTGCCACCCAGAAGAAGATGATGTCGGGGCCGGTCACGAGGTCGGCGGTGGGGTAGTAGTATTGTATTTCGGAGTTGCCGGGGTTGTTGATGCCATCGAAAAGACTGATGGGCCAGAGCCACGAAGAGAACCAGGTGTCCAGCGCGTCCTCGTCCTGTCGGAGGTCTTCGAGACGGAGCGAGGGGTCCTTTTCACGTGCCATCTTGAGTGCCTCCTCGGCAGTCTCGGCTACCACGAATCCACCTGTGGGCAGATAATAGGCCGGAATGCGATGTCCCCACCAGAGCTGGCGGCTGATGCACCAGTCCTTGATATTCTCGAGCCAGTGGCGGTAGGTGTTCTTGTATTTCGTTGGATAGAACTGAATCTCATCGCTCATGACTGGAGCGAGGGCAATCTCAGCAAGGTGTTCCATCTTGAGGAACCACTGCATGGAGAGGCGCGGCTCGATGGGCACACCGGTGCGCTCGCTGCATCCGATCTTATTGTCGTAGTCCTCAACCTTCTCCATCAGTCCGGCCTCCTGCATGTCGATGGCTATCTGGCGTCGGCATTCGAATCGTTCCATGCCGATGTAAAGTCCGGCTGCCTCTGAGAGTGTGCCGTCGGGGTTGAAGACGTCGATGGCTTCCAGTCCGTACTTCTCGCCCAGCATGTAGTCGTTCACGTCGTGGGCAGGTGTCACCTTCAGACATCCTGTACCGAACTCAATCTCGACGTAGTCGTCCTCGATGATAGGCACCACGCGGTTCTTGAGCGGCACTATCACCTTCTGACCTTTGAGCCACTGGTTCTTGGGGTCGGCAGGATTGATGCAGACAGCCACGTCGCCCATGATGGTCTCGGGACGTGTGGTGGCCACGACGGCGTAGTATCCGCGCTCGTCATGATGTATGACGTTGCCATCGGCCTCAGATGTAATCTGCGGTTCGGTGGCCAGATAATACTTCATGTAGTAGAGCTTGGTGTGCTCCTCCTTGTATATCACCTCCTCGTCGGAGAGTGCCGTAAGTGCCTTGGGGTCCCAGTTGACCATGCGGACACCACGATAGATGAGGCCTTTGCGATAGAGGTCACAGAAGACTTTGATGACACTCTTGCTGCGGGTCTCGTCCATGGTGAAAGCCGTGCGGTCCCAGTCGCATGAGCATCCGAGCTTGCGCAGTTGCTTCAGAATGATGCCTCCGTGTTCCTCGGTCCAACTCCAAGCGTGCTTGAGGAACTCCTCGCGGGTGAGGTCGGTCTTCTTGATTCCCTGTTCGGCCAGACGGTTCACCACTTTGGCTTCGGTGGCAATCGATGCGTGGTCGGTGCCCGGCACCCAGCAGGCATTCTTGCCTTCCATGCGAGCGTGACGCACCAGAATGTCTTGGATGGTCTCGTTCAGCACGTGGCCCATGTGGAGTACGCCGGTGACGTTTGGGGGCGGAATGACGATGGTGTAAGGTTCGCGCCCGTCGGGCTTACTGCTGAAGAGTTTCTGGTCCAACCAGTATTGGTACCATTTCGCCTCCACGTCCGTGGGATTGTACTTCGTGGCTAATTCTGACATGATTCGGTATGTTGTTTATTGTTATGCGAATAAAGTGCGGCTTCGTTTGCCGAAACTGAATGCAAAGGTACGAATAAACGCAGAAAGGGCAAAGCGAAATGCGAAATTTCGCTTTGCCCTTTCGGTCATATTGAGCCAAGAGGCGTTCTGTGGGGGCTGCAGGTCTACTTCAGCGAGTATTCCACGGTGTTCACCACGCGGATTCGCTTTATGTAGGGTGTGTAGGCATCGCGGCTTTCGATGGAGAACTGTCCCTGCGATGCACTCTTTATTTTCCCGAGCTTGCTGTTGCTGTCCTGTGCAAACTTCTCGGCCGTGAGGCGTGCGTTCTTGGTGGCTATCTCTACCATCTCGGGCTTGATGTCGTTCAGTCCGGTGAAGGAATACTCAATGCTGTTCTCGCCATACTCTTCACTGACGATGGGCACACCCTGTCGCATGAGTTCTGTCTGGCGGTTCATGAGTTCGCGCACCTTCTCCACGTTTGTCGAGGTTACGGTGATGACGCTGGTGGCCTTGTAACGGAAGTTCATGATTTCGTTGCCATAGTTGTCGGCCTGACGGTCACGGATGGTGGGTGGATTCACACTGATTTCATCCTTTGTGATGCCTGCAGAAGTCAGAAAATCGAGAATCTTCTGGTTCTTCACCTCGAGTGTTTCATACATTGACACGGGGTCGCTACCCATTTCTTTGTAAACGAGAGGCCATGTGACTTTGTCGGCTGCCACTTCGCGTTCGCAAAGTCCTTTTACTACCACCTTGCGGTTGCCATCCGAAAAACTCTTGATGCCCGAGCGAATGGATTCGCCCATAATAACCATTCCCAATGCAAGAATGCATGCCATTTTTGTCTGTGGTGCCATAATAGTAGTTGCTTAATTTGTTGATTTGTGTATTTGGCGCAAAATTACGTAAAATAGATAGAATGGCAAAGTGTTCTGTAAAAAATATCTCGGCTCTTTGCGAAAGAGAAAGGAATTGTGTAATTTTGTGCCCTCAAAAAGCAAGAAATCAGAATCATGCATACAAGAGAAGAAAAGATGAAAGCCTTTGGCCGTCTGCTCGATGTGATGGACGACCTGCGCGAGAAATGTCCCTGGGATGCCAAGCAGACCAACGAGAGTCTGCGACCGAATACCATCGAGGAAACCTACGAACTGTGCGACGCACTGCTCAAGAACGACGTTCCGAATATCCAGAAAGAGTTGGGTGACGTGCTGCTTCACGTGGTTTTCTATGCAAAGATAGGCAGCGAGAAGGGACAGTTTGATATTGCCGACGTATGCAATACGCTCTGCGACAAGTTGATTTTCCGTCATCCGCATGTCTATGGCGATGCCGTGGCAAAGACGGCCGGCGATGTGATTAAGTCGTGGGAGCAGATTAAGCTGAAAGAGAAGGATGGCAACAAGACAGTCCTCTCTGGTGTGCCTGAGTCGCTGCCGTCGCTCATCAAGGCCTATCGCATTCAGGACAAGGCTCGCAATGTGGGCTTCGATTGGGAAAAACGCGAGGAGGTCTGGGACAAGGTGCGGGAAGAACTGGACGAGTTGGAGGCTGAGTTGGAACGTGAGAACAACCACGAGCGGCAGACTGAAGAGTTTGGCGATTTCATTTTCAGCATCATCAACGCCGGCCGCTTTTATCATCTGAACCCCGACAATGCGTTGGAGATGACGAATCAGAAGTTCATCCGTCGTTTCAACTATGTAGAGCAGAAGGCGCACGAGATGAACGTCGCACTGCAAGATATGACGCTCTCTCAGATGGATGCACTTTGGAACGAGGCTAAGCAGCTTGAACGCGAGGGATAATCCCTAATGCCGAAGGACATAAAAAAACGGAGAAACCGTACTCACTACGCCTTCTCCGAGAAAAACAACAAAATATAAAAACACTACTATTTGCGCTTTCTTTCCTGGTTAAATCTGCTTAGCATTACCCTGTGAAAATCGTCTTCGGCAATCATGGCTGCAAAGACTTTTTTCGGGGATATCTCTCGGCAGAACTTTCTGTAATATTCGCTTTCCACCTCTGCCATTTCTGCGTTCAGCTTCTTGATTCTCATCAGTGTCTTGGCATACTCCTCGTCGCTGATGTTGTCTTTCATCTCGGCATTTCTGGGCGGACGGTGGAATGGGCCGGGGCCCAGATGTCTCATCTTGTCTTTCTTCAGGTCTGAAATTTCTTTCTGCAACTGGCGTTGCTTTTCTTTCATTTCATAGAAGAGAGGGAAGAATTTCTGGCTTTCTTCGGTGGTCAGATGTGCGCTTCTCGTGATGTGCGCTTCCAGATGTGCCTTGAACTCCTCTGGGTTGAATCTGTCGCGCTCGTTGCTGCGCTGCGGCTGTGCCATTGCCACGAGGGTGCAGGCCAGCGCAATCAGGATTGTATGTATTCTCTTTCCTGTCATCTTCATTTTGCTTCAGAGATGTAGTAAACGATGTCCAGATTGTTGATCATCGAGTAGTCCAGCGCATCTTCGGTATAGATCATATCGTCTGCCATGAGCGCGTCGCTTTGGTTGCGGAGCGACATCATGCCTGCGGTAGAGATTACACCGGCCACGGCTGCTGCTGCGGCCCATTTCCATATTGTGCGGTTTCTGCGGCGTTGCCGTATGCGGTCCATGACCTGCAGAGGTAGAGCCTCGAAATAGCCCTCTGGCGTGCTGAAGGGGTTCTTCTTTCCGCACCGTTCCATTATGATTTTCTCCTCGTCCATTGTCATTTCTTGCTTTTCGTTCTATTGTGTAGATTTGTATTTGGTTAAATGGTTTAATCGATGGAATTAAAAAAAGCGCATATTTTTTTTACGGCATGGTGATACGAGGCTTTCAGTGCGCCCACGCTGGTGTCGAGCACCTGGCTCATGTCCTCGTATTTCATTTCCTGGAAGTATTTCAAGTTGAATACAGCGCGTTGTTTTTCCGGTAGCTGGCTGATGGCCTGCTGCAGCTGCAGCTGTGTCTCGTCGCCGTCGAAGTATGGGTCGCTTCTCAGCATGTAGGCCACGCTGTTTTCTGTGTCGTCCAGGTATATGTTTTGTTTCTTTTTGTCGATGAAGTTCAGGGCTTCGTTGATGGCTATGCGGAAGAGCCATGTGCTTATCTTGGATTCTCCGCGGAAGCTGTCGATGGCGCTCCATGCTTTCAGGAAGGTGTTCTGGACGATGTCGTTGGCGTCGTCGTGGTCGGTGACGAGACGTCTTATCTGCCAGTAGATGGGTTCCTGATACTCATACACCAATTTGCTGAACGCGCTTTCGCGTGTCTTCTTCTGCTGCAGTTGTTGTATGATTTCCTGTTCGTTTATCATCGCTTTTCTGCCGAGGGGCATCGTTGGCTCCTACGCGCGTGTACATTTATTATATATAATATAGAGCCTTCCGGCGAACAGGAATCCAAGGCTCTCGTCACGACATAAAGATTGGGTGATGTTATGGGGAAGTGGATTAACGGATGGAAATCTTGCGCACCACCTTGCCTACCTTCAGGATGTAGCAACCCTTCGGCAGGTTCAGGTTGAACGATTTGTCCGAACTGTCAATCACTACCGATGATACCTTGACGCCCGTCAGGTTGAAGATTTCCATTGTTTCTCCGTTGGCGCCCGTAATGCTCACTTTGGTCCCTTTGACGGTCAGCGTTATCCCTGAGATGGCGTTTTCCACCGTCTCACTGTCCGTCTGGGCGTAGATGCGCTCTGGCGTGGCCAGAAGCATCGTTGCGAGCGCTATGAGGAGTATTTTCTTCATTTTTTCAGCTTTTCCCAACGCAAATTTAGCCTTTTTATTTTGTTGCGCCAAATTTTTCTGAGAAAAAGTGCTACATTTTTACCTTTTTTATTCTTTGAAGATGTTTTTACGCGTTTTTCGAATGCTTCCGCTATTTCTTAGATGTTTAACTTTAGTGACTGGTTAGTGCTAAAAACGCACTGTGGTGCGACAGGCAACGCAACGTGGTGCGACGCGTGTCGCAGCGTGGTGCGTCGGGCCGAAAAGCGTGGTGCCTTCTCCTGCATGGCTTGGGGAAGGTCCCTGCCTATTCCACGCGTATTATCTGCCCTTCGTGTGTCAGTATGGTGTTTTGGAAGACTTCCTGTGCCTCGCGCAGATGGGCTCCCTCGTCCTTGATTCTCAGGCTGTAGTGGCCTATGCACAGGCGTTTCACCTCGGCCTCCCGCGCCACCTTGGCAGCCTGTTGTGACGTGCTGTGGCAGTATTCCTGGGCGCGGTCGCTCAGTTCTTCGGGGTAGGTTGCCTCGTGGTAGAGCAGGGTAGCGCCCTTCACGAGCGGCACGAGCTCGGGTCGGTAGGCCGTGTCTGAGCAGTAGGCGTAGCTGCGTGGCGGCTCGGCGGGCGTGGTCAGGTTCTCGTGCGGAATCACCGTTCCGTCGTCCATGGTCCACGATGCGCCGGCTTTGATGTTGTTAATCTGCGAAAGGGGTATCTGCAGTGCGTCAATCATCTCTCGGCGTATGTGCGGCAGGCGCGGCTTTTCGCGGAAGAGATAGCCGCAGCAGGGCACGCGGTGGGTGAGCGGCAGACTCCAGACTTCGATGCTGCGGTCTTCGAATACCAGCTGGTGTCGGGTGGTGTCCACGGGGTGGAAGTGTACCTCGTACTCCATCCCTTGGCAATAGGTGCCCAGTGTCACGTCGAGCAGTTCGCGCACCTTCTCGGGACCGTGTATGTGCAGCTCGGCCGTTCGTCCCAGCAGTCCCATGGTGCTTATCATGCCGGGCAGCCCGAAGACGTGGTCGCCGTGGTTGTGGCTGATGAAGATGTGGCCCAGGCGGTTGATGTTGAGCTTTTGGCATGCGAACTCGATCTGTGCCGCCTCGCCGCAGTCAATCATGTATAGCTTGCCGCGTATCTCCACCACTTGGCATGCCGCGTTGTGCCGTGTCGATGGTTTGGCGCTGCCGCATCCCAGGATGTGTACGTTGAATGATTCCATTCGCAGGTGTCTTATGAAAAGAGGGTGACCCGCTGTGTTCGGGGCCACCCTCTTTACTTATCAGCTTTGTATTGTGTTACAATCTTACTCTTTGTCGCCGTTCTGCATCTTGGCCTTCAGTGCGGCCAGTGCGTCGATGTCGCCCAGTGTGGTGCTGGCAGCCTGGTTCTGGATTACAGGTGCCTCCTCCTTGCGTGCGGCGGGACGTGCGTTCTTCTTCTTCTCGGCGCGAGCCTCGGCACGCTGAACATCTTCGAAGATGCGGCTGTGCGAGAGGAAGATGCGGCGGCTGTCCTTGTTGAACTCAATCACCTTGAAGGGCAGCTTCTCGTTCAGCTGAGCCTGGCTGCCGTCTTCCTTCACGAGGTGCTTGGGTGTTGCGAAGCCTTCCACGCCGTATTCCAGCTGGATGACTGCGCCCTTGTCGAGCATCTCTATGATGGTGCCTTCGTGGATGGAATCCTGTGTGAAGACGGTCTCGAATACATCCCAGGGGTTCTCCTCCAGCTGCTTGTGGCCGAGGGAGAGACGACGGTTGTTCTTGTCGATTTCCAGTACACACACTTCAATCTCGGAGCCAATCTGTGTGAACTCGCTGGGGTGCTTGATCTTCTTGGTCCAGCTGAGGTCGCTGATATGGATGAGTCCGTCCACACCTTCTTCGATTTCCACGAAGATGCCGAAGTTGGTGAAGTTGCGCACCTTGGCAGTGTGCTTGCTGCCGATGGGATACTTCTCCTCGATGTGCTCCCAGGGATCGTCCTTCAGCTGCTTGATGCCGAGAGACATCTTGCGCTCGTCGCGGTCGAGTGTCAGGATGACAGCCTCCACTTCGTCGCCCACCTTCATGAAGTCCTGAGCGCTGCGCAGGTGCTGGCTCCACGACATCTCGGACACGTGGATGAGACCTTCGATGCCCGGTGCAATCTCGATGAATGCGCCGTAGTCGGCCATCACCACTACCTTGCCCTTCACGTGGTCGCCCACCTTGAGGTTCTCGTCCAGGGCATCCCAAGGATGAGGTGTGAGTTGCTTCAGACCCAGCGCGATGCGCTTGCGCTCGTTGTCGAAGTCCAGAATAACCACGTTGATCTTCTCGTCGAGTGTCACCACTTCCTCGGGGTTGCTTACGCGGCCCCAGGAGAGGTCTGTGATATGGATGAGTCCGTCTACGCCACCCAGGTCGATGAACACACCATAGCTGGTGATGTTCTTTACGGTGCCTTCGAGCACCTGTCCCTTTTCGAGACGGCCGATGATTTCCTTCTTCTGTTTCTCCAGTTCGGCTTCGATGAGAGCCTTGTGGCTTACAACCACGTTCTTGTACTCCTGATTGATTTTCACAATCTGGAATTCCATGGTCTTGCCCACGAAGATGTCATAGTCGCGGATGGGCTTCACGTCGATCTGGCTGCCGGGCAGGAATGCCTCGATGCCGAAGACGTCTACGATCATACCGCCCTTGGTGCGGCACTTCACGTATCCCTTCACGATTTCTTCGTTCTCCATAGCCTGGTTTACGCGGTCCCACGAACGGCTGGCGCGTGCTTTCTTGTGCGAGAGCAGCAGCTGACCCTTCTTGTCCTCTTGGTTTTCGATGTAAACCTCTACGGTGTCGCCCACCTTCAAGTCGGGGTTGTAGCGGAATTCGCTTGCGGGGATGATGCCGTCGCTCTTGAAGCCGATGTTCACCACCACTTCGCGCTTGTTCATAGCGATTACTGTTCCGTCGACCACGTCGAAGTCGTTGATTTTGTTCAGAGAGCCTGCGTAGGCTTCTTCCTGAGCCTCGCGGCTCACTTCGCTGTTGTTGTTACCCTGCTCAAAGGCCTCCCAATCGAATTCAGCCAGAGGGGTAACGTTCTTAAAATCTGCCATACAGATAGTTGTTAATGTTTGAATTAATAGAGTTAGACTTTATGTTGATTAAAAACTCGGGCGCAAAAGTATAAAAAAAATCCGGAACAACCAAATGTTTCGGACTGAATTTTAAATCATAATGAATGATTCGCCTTAAAGGAATACTCCTCGTTTAGTCTTCAGTGACTGGTTCGGAGGATGTGTGCGGGTGGTTGGACGAGGCTTTCATTTTCTCAATCTCGAGCGGAAGTTCCTCGCGTTCCACGTGACGTATGACGGATATCATGTTGTAGTCGGTCACGCGTTCCGAGAGTGTGCGCTTGTATTTGCCCAGACGCAGTTTCCATGTCAGGTCGGTCACGTTGCGGCCATAGGTTTCGTGGCTGCATTCGAGTTTTATTTTGGGCGACTGCCCCACCCGGCGAGGTCTTTCCCACCAGCACAGATAGATGGCATTGATTATTCTTTGAATCATACTTTGTTGGTCTGTTATTTTGCCACGGCAAAGTTATTATATTCCCTCCACTCTTAGATATTATCAAGTGTTAAATTTCCTTAAAATTGCTCCAATTTCTCCTTTGTTCTCCGATGTGGCTCGAAATGCACCACGTTTTGTCGGCTGTCGCACCACGTTGCGCAGGCTGTCGCACCACGCTGCGCAAGGCGTCGCACCACGTTGCGTTTTCGTTCGCATTGGCATGCCTCTGTCTCCGCCCCTGCCACAGATGCCGAAAAAAATGTCCTTATTGTATATAAAGACTTCTCATACAGGAGGAAAAAGGCCTGAGTCAGTCTGATAATCGATTCGGGTTGAATCATTTTTCCCCGCTCGCAGGTTTGCTCGTTTCGAAGAATGTTTGTAATTTTGCCCTCGAAAACCAAATGTAAAAGATATGGGAAAGATTAGTTGTATAGGAATTCTGACGAGCGGCGGAGACTCGCCCGGCATGAACGCAGCCATACGTGCCGTCACACGTTCGGCCATAGCCAACGGTTTTCGCGTGATGGCCATCTATCGTGGCTACGAAGGTCTGATAAACGACGAGATTGTGGAGTTTCATACCGAAAACGTGAGCAACATCATACAGCGCGGCGGCACCATATTGAAGACGGCGCGCAGCCACGATTTCGAGACTACCGAAGGACGTAAGAAGGCATATAAGAACATGAAGAAGCGCGGCATCGACGCGCTGGTGGTCATCGGCGGCAACGGCTCGCTGACGGGCGCCCGCATCTTTGCCGAGGAGTTCGACGTGCCCATCATCGGTCTGCCCGGAACCATCGATAACGACCTGAACGGCACCGACAGTACCATCGGCTATGACACCACGCTGAACACCATCATGGAATGTGTTGACCGCATCCGCGACACCGCCACCAGCCACGAGCGCATCTTCTTCGTCGAAGTGATGGGACGCGACGCCGGATTTCTGGCGCAGAACAGTGCCATCGCCGCCGGAGCCGAAGCTGCCATCATCCCCGAAGTGCTGACCGATGCCGACCAGCTGGAGCAATTCATCAAGCGCGGCATACGCAAGAGCAAGAACAGCAGTATCGTACTCGTGAGCGAGAGCCCCAAGTGCGGTGCCATGTACTACGCCGAGCGTGTCAGGAAGGAATATCCGCAGTACGACGTGCGTGTTTCCATCCTGGGACACCTGCAGCGCGGCGGAAGTCCCAGTGCCGGCGACCGCATCCTGGCCAGCCGACTCGGAGTGGCTGCCATAAACGCTTTCATGGAAGGACAGCGAAATGTGATGATGGGCATCAAGAACGACGAAGTGGTCTACGTGCCTTTCAGCAACGCCATCAAGAGCGACAAACCCATCAAGGAAGAACTTCTCAACGTCCTGGCCGTGCTCAGCATCTGACCTCGCTGCCACAGACGTACAAAAAAGAAACGCCGGAATGCCCTCAGCGGACACTCCGGCGTTTTTGTGTGGAAAGCGCTGCAATCAGAAATGGCAGCGACATGTTGAAGTAGGTGATGTCGTAGGGCGAATCGAACAGCCGCAGCCAGCTGCTGTCGTACCACATGCGGTGGGCAAAAGCCACGGCCACCAGCAGTATCAGACATGCAGCACACGAGGCGGAATATCGGCGCAGACTGCCTCGCCACCACCATGCAGCGGCCACCACGATGGGAGTCACCACTGCCACGTCCCACACGCTGCCTTGGCGACTCTGCAGCGCAAAGGGGTTGTGTTCGAAGAAAAGCAGCATCTCGCCGTTCCACAAAAGAAAAGGGAGGAACGTCAGAACGAAAGTCGTCAGCGCCACGATAATGCCTACAGCCTGTCTGCGCAAGCCGCTCCGCATCGCATCTTCGAGATAGAAAACGACCAGCGGAATGATGGCTGTGACGCGCGTGCTCAGCAGAAGTCCGGCAACAATGCCCACCAACACGGGATGCTCGGTATACCGCACTCCCCTCCGATGGAGTCCGAACATGAGTCCGCAACACACGAGAAAGAGTGTGACAAGGTCGCTGCGCACTGCAACCTCATATATAAAGGCCGGCGAAAGAAGCAACAAGATGAAAGCCTGCAAGCATGACGCCCGCCCGCCGGAACGATGCACGGCATAGAGGAAATACGCTCCGCCGGCAAAGATGGAGAACCCCACGTTGCCCAGCAGATAAAAGGGCAGATGGAGTATCTGCCACACAGGAAAAGGCGAACCATATCCGCCCAGATGCGTTTGAGCGGCATAGGGATATTCGCCCTGCATCAAACGCCCAAGAAAATTATGAATGGCCGACCATCGGTCCACCCGAATGGCCATCGGGTCGAGTGCATACTGCAACACCAGCATTGCTGCGACAGCTGCAAAAACAATGATGGCCGTCATGGCGCGGTTGGCTCGCAGTATGATACTGCAGCCCCATCGCCAGACGGCCACCACAAGTGCGGTATAGCACACCGCTGCAAGACTCACTTGCCAAAACGACATCAGACGTAAGCCATACTTGAAGACGAACAGCAGGTTGACGGCGACGTATGCAGCCAACAGCGGAACATCATTCCTGGCTATGCCCTTTGTCATCAGAAGGCGTTATGAGCAGAAATTGAAGTAACGGCGTGCGTTGTAATAACAGATGTCCTCAATCATAGCGCCTATGCGCTCCATCTCGCTGGCGGGCAACAGTCCGTTCTCCACGTCGTTTCCGACCAAGTTGCAGAGAATGCGGCGGAAATACTCGTGACGGGGATATGACAGGAAGGAACGCGAATCTGTGAGCATACCTACGAACTGGCTCAGCAGTCCATGCAGTGAGAGTATGTTGAGCTGGTTCTCGATGCCATCCTTCTGGTCGTTGAACCACCATGCACTGCCCCATTGCATCTTGCCGGGCACCGTTCCGTCCTGGAAGTTGCCAATCATCGTGGCCACCATGTCGTTGTCGCTCGGATTGATGTTGTAGATGATGGTCTTTGCCAGACGATCGGCCGTGGCCAGACGGCTGAAGAAATGCGCCATCGGCAGTGCTGTGTCGGCATCGCCCATCGAATCGCAACCTGAGTCGGGCCCCAGCAGATTGAATATCTTGGAATTGTTGTCGCGTATTGCTCCGTAGTGGAACTGCTGTACCCATCCGCTCTCGGCATCCATCACAGCCATCTCGTACAACATGGCCGAGCAGAACTGGTTGATTTCGTGCTCGGTGGGTTGCTCGCCATTCATCACGCGGCTGAAGATGCTTTCAATCTCTTTCTCTTGATACGGCTCGGCATAGAACGTGTTGAGACCGTGGTCGGAGAGAGCACAACCGTAGCTTGCAAAGAAATCGTGGCGCAACTGCAGTGCCTCTATGAGGTCGCCAAACGAGCGGACGTCTTTGCCGCTGACGGAAGACAGTTTCTCAATGTATTTGCGATAAGTAGTCGGATTGCCAATGGCCATTGCCTTGTCGGGACGCCATGCAGGCAGTACGTTAATTTCGAAACCTTCATCCTTCACTTGCTTGTGCCATTCAAGCGAATCGACAGGGTCGTCGGTGGTGCAGACCGTCTCCACATGATAGCGGCGCATCAGTCCGCGAGCATAGAACTCGGGTGATTTCAGTTTCTCGTTACACTCGTCGAAAATCTCTCGGGCTGTCTGCTTATTCAATATCTTATCGATGCCGAAAGCTGTGCGCAGTTCAAGATGTGTCCAGTGATAGAGCGGGTTACGCATTGCATACGGAATGGTCTCGGCCCATTTTTCGAACTTCTCCCAGTCGGTAGAATTGCCAGTGATGAAATGTTCGTCTACGCCGTTTGTGCGCATTGCACGCCACTTATAATGGTCGCCGCCGAGCCACAACTCAGTGATGGAACTGAAACGATGGTTCTCGGCTATCTCACGTGGATTCAGGTGGCAATGAAAGTCGATAATGGGCAAATTGGCAGCGTGCTCGTGATACAGACGCTGCGCTGTGGGTGTCTGAAGGAGAAAATCCTTGTCCATGAATTGTTTCATACGTATAAGTTTTTAGGTTGTAAGAAGTGAAATCGAATCTTTGCACTGCTGGCTGATGTACTCCCAATCTTGGGCTGCAATGCGATCTTTTGGGAAAAGTTTCGAACCCATGCCGACACAGAATACGCCGGCTTTCCGCCATGCCTGCAAGTTCTCGGCAGTAGGCTCCACACCGCCCGTTACCATCAACTTGGTCCATGGCATGGGCGCCATGATGCCTTTCACGAACTTGGGACCGAGTACATCGCCGGGGAACACTTTCACAAGGTCGCAGCCTATTTCCTGCGCCTGTCCCACTTCGCTTACCGTGCCGCACCCAGGTGTATAGGGTACACAGCGACGGTTACATACCTTGGCCACTTCGGCGTTCAACAGTGGTCCAACTACGAAGTCGGCACCCATCTGTATGTAGAGCGAGGCTGTAGGAGCATCGACGATGGAACCGACACCCAATGCCAGTTCCGGGCACTCGCTACGGACGTATTTCATCACATCGGCAAACACCTCATGGGCAAAGTCGCCTCGGTTGGTGAACTCAAAAGCACGCACGCCACCTTTGTAGCATGCCTGCACTACTTGCTTCGCTATTTCAGCGTCGGCATGATAGAACACAGGCACCATGCGTGTCTGTGCCATCTTTTGTATGACTGTTGTCTTGTCAAATTTACTCATATCTGTTGTTCTTTCTTTTTCTATTTCATTCGTGAGGCAAGTCCCAGTTCCAGACCTCGCAGTTCGGCAAGTCCTCTCAGACGACCGATGCATGAATACCCAGGATTTGTCTTCTTCTTCAGGTCGTCAATCATCTGGTGCCCGTGGTCGGGACGCATGACGATGCTTTGGCCGCGTTGTTGCTGAATCTCGAGAAACGCCTGCATCACCTCCACCATCGGAACGTCTCCCTCCAGATGGTTCGCCTCGTGGAAGTTTCCTTCTGCGTCACGTTGGGTGCTGCGCAAATGGACGAAGTCGATGCGGTCGGCAAAACGTCGCATCATAGCTGGAAGGTCGTTGTCTGCCCTTACTCCCAGAGAACCAGTGCAGAGGCATAGCCCGTTAGCCTTGCTCGGTACGGCATCAATCAGTTGCTGAAAGTCTTCAGCTGTACTCATGATGCGTGGAAGTCCCAAGATGGGCATAGGTGGGTCATCAGGGTGGATTACCAATCTTACGCCTGCTTCCTCTGCCACCGGACATACTTCTCTCAAAAAATATATCAAGTTGGCGCGCAGACGTTCTGCATCGATGTCACGATAGCGATCGAGTTCCTTTTGGAACTGTTCCAGTGTAAAACTCTCTTCAGAACCGGGCAGTCCGGCTATCATGTTGCGTGTGATGAGGTTGCGTTCTTCCTCATCCATCGTCTCATAACGTCGTTGCGCTTTGTCTATGTCTTCTTTCGTATACTCCTTCTCAGCTCCGGGACGTTTCAATATAAAGAGGTCGAAAGCCATGTAGGCGGCTCGCTCAAAACGCAATGCACGGCTTCCATCAGGCATCTCGAAGGCTAGGTTGGTGCGTGTCCAGTCGAGTACGGGCATGAAGTTGTATGTTACTACGTTTATGCTGCATTGTCCTAGATTGCGCAGGCTCTCCTTGTAGTTCTCGATATATTGCTGGTAGTTGCCTGTCTGTGTCTTGATGTGCTCATGCACCGGTACGCTTTCCACGGCAGCCCATCGCATGCCTGCCGCTTCGATTATCTCTTTGCGACGAAGGATTTCCTCCACGCTCCACACCTCGCCGTTGGGTATATGGTGCAGAGCCGTAACGATGCCTGTGGCTCCGGCTTGTCTGATGTCTTGCAGCGACACTGGGTCGTTTGGCCCATACCATCTGAAAGATTGTTCCGAGAGTATCATATGTTTATATCGAAAATACGTTGAAACCACCGTCAACCACTGCCACGGTTCCTGTAACGAAACGTGAGGCTGGGCTGATGAGATAGTGAATGGTTCCGCAGAGTTCCTCAGGCTGTCCCATGCGTCCCATTGGTGTCTGGCGAATGATGTCATGGCCGCGTTCTGTGAGCGAACCGTCAGGATTCGTCAGCAGCGTGCGGTTTTGTTCTGTGAGGAAGAAGCCCGGTGCGATGGCGTTTACACGTATTTCGGGGGAGAACTTGCGTGCTACCTCCGTAGCCATGTATGCAGTGAAATTGTTAATTCCCGACTTTGCGATGCCGTAGCCTGCCACTCGGGTAAGGGGACGGAATGCTGACATGGACGAGAAGTTCACCACACATCCTTGTTTACGCTCGGCCATCGGCTGAAGGAACACCTGTGTGGGTAGGATAGTGCCAACGAGGTTCAGCTGCATCACCTGTTCGATAGCTCCCGTACTGAGGTCGAAGAAGTTCTTGTCGGGCGGAATTGTGGCCCCCGGCATGTTACCTCCGGCTGCGTTCAGCAGTGCATCTACGGTACCATAGGTTGACAACACCTCTTGCAGATTCTCTTCCAGAATTTCGCGATCCAGCACGTTTGTCGTCAGGAAGATGGCTTCGCCTCCGTTCTTTCGGATTTCTGCTTCGATGGCTTTACCCTTTTCCTCATTTCGTCCGAGTAGCACCATGCGTGCTCCTTGTCCAGCCAGATATTTCGAGATGGCAGTGCCGAGAACACCTGTGGCTCCCGTCATCACAATCACATTACCGGTGATGTCGAAAAGTTTTTCCATAGTATAATTCCTGGTTTATCGTTGAACACGTCCTGAGCCGTCTCCGCCCATCAGGCTTTCCACTTCTTCTGTCGTCACCATGTTCACATCGCCTGGTATTGTGTGTTTCAGGGCTGAGGCAGCCACGGCGAACTCCAGTGCTCCGGCTTGTGACGGCTGCGTGAGCAGTCCGTGGATGAGTCCGGCAGCGAAAGAGTCACCACCTCCCACGCGGTCCACGATGGGCTGTATGTCGTATCTACGGCTTTCGTAGAATTCGTTTCCGTCATAGATGAGGGCTTTCCATCCGTTGTGCGAGGCCGAATAGCTTTCGCGCAGTGTGGAGGCCACGTAGCGGAAACCGAATGTCTCAGCCATGCCGCGGAAGATATTCTTATATCCCTCGGCTGCGGTCTGTCCGCTTGTCACATCGGCATCGGGCGTGAAGCCCAGGCAGAGTTTTGCGTCTTCTTCGTTACCGATGCACACATCCACATACTCCATCAGCGGGCGCATCACTTGCTGTGCTTTCTCTGAGGTCCACAATTTTTTACGGAAGTTGAGGTCGCACGACACAGTCACGCCATGTCTCTTTGCGGCTTCGCAGGCGGCTTTCACCAGTTGTGCTGCGCTGTCGCTGAGGGCTGGGGTGATGCCTGTCCAGTGGAACCAGCGTGCGTCTTGCATGATGGCATCGAAGTCGAATTCGCTTGCCTCGGCCTGAGCAATGGCTGAGCCTGCACGGTCGTATATTACTTTCGAGGGACGCATGGCCGAACCCGTCTCCAGGTAATAGATGCCGATGCGGTCGCCGCCTCTTACGATGCATTCTGTGTCCACACCAAAGCGGCGCAGCGAATTGATGGCTGCCTGACCTATCTCGTTCTTCGGCAACTTCGTTATGAATTGCGTTGCGTGTCCATAGTTGGCCAGACTGACGGCTACGTTGGCTTCGCCGCCGCCGTAAACTACGTCAAATTGAGTGGCTTGTGTGAAGCGTTCCTGCTGTGGGGGTGAAAGGCGAAGCATGATTTCGCCCATCGTAACAATCTTGTTTTTCATTTTCCAGTTAGTTTTGTCAGGCAAATGTATACTTTATTTTCAATAAACAGGTGTATTTATTGCTTTTTGTGGATGGACAAATTTCCTATTTGATGCCCAGATAGTCGAGACACTTTTCCGGCCAGTAGTTCATGATCAGTTCCGAGGGATAGCCCACTTCGTCCACCAACTCCAGTGCGCGGTCGTATTGTGCTATCTGGTATGTGATGTGTGCGTCGCTGCCCAGTATCACGGGCACGTCGTGTTTCTTGCACAATCGCAGCAGCTCAGCGTTGTTGCTGCGTGCTTCGGTGAAGTGACGTATGGGGGCCATCGAGTGGTTGTTCACCTCGAGCAGCGTGTGTGCTTCCTTGGCTGCCAGCACGAGTGCCTCGAAGTCCAGCTCGGCCGTACCGTCGGCAGGGTGGCTTATGATGTGCATCTTGGGATGTTGTATGACCCGAATCACTCCGTCGGTGTTCTCTGTGCGGGTACCGCCTTTCCAGCAAACTGAGTGAATGCCGGCTATGCGCAGGTCGAGTCGGTCCATCATCACTTCGTCTATGTCCAGTGTGCCTTCGGTGTCCAGTATGTTCATCTCGCAGCCCATCAGCAGGCGCATCCCGTCCCATTGGCGCGGCACGATGTACATATTTCTGAAGTAGAGCACCGAGCATGTGCCGGGTATGCTGGGGCCGTGTTGTGATGCCCAGCACGCGCAGTCCTTTCTGCTGTGCGGCGGTCACCATTTCGGTGAGGGTATTGTAGGCGTGTCCCGAGACGAGGGTATGGGTGTGCAGGTCGAGCAACGTCTGTGGCTTGTCGTTCATAAGGGAGATGTTTCTTGTTTTTTATGATTGGAGCGAGGTCTCTATTTCGGCTTTCAGTCCCTCGGGAAGACTCATCCGCAGGTCGTCGGTTGGAGCCTGCAGAGCCTTCAGAAAGTGGGGGAGTTCGCGCGAATAGACTTCTCGCATGTGGTTGTTCGATTCGTCGGTGCCTTGGCAGGAATAGGCGATGTTGGCGGCGCGGTCGCAGAGTTTCACGAAGGGTGCATAGGGTGTCTCGCGTATTCCGCGGTAGTATCGTTCGTCGGCGCGTTCCTCGCGTGTGCGACCTTTTTCGTTGGTCAGTGCATACACAATTTCGGCCGCCATGTGAGCCTGTTCTTCGTCCATGAATCTGCGGGCGATGCGTGTCACGTCGTTGTATGTCAGCCGTGCGTCCTCTATGCTGTCGTGGAACCATGCCCCGAAAAACAATGGCGCCACGTCCTGCTTCCGCTGACATATCTCGTGTCCGTAGCGGAAGACGCCGTCTGCCACCATGTCCAGGTGGAATCCGTAGGGCTTTGTGCCGTCGTAAAGTTGGTTGACACTCTGGTGCAGTTCGTGGGCACAATTGCGAATCGCGTCCAGCGTGGGTTTTGCCGCTGCCGTCAGTTGGTCAAACTCGGTCTTTGTCATTGTGGATTTGTTTGGATGCAAAGTTACACTTTTTTTGCTTAAATCAGAAATTTCTTCATACCTTTGTGCTGACAAAACGCTCTTTTGAGATGAAAATCCGCTTTCTTCTACCCCTTCTTCTCTGCATCGCAGTATCGTTGAAGGCACAGAGGTTCGACGACTTTTTCGTCGACCGTACGCTTCGTGTGGATTATACTTTCAGCGGCGACAACCGCCACCAGCAGATTTCTGTCGACGAACTTTTGTGCTCCGAGGGCTGGTATGGCCGTCGTGCGAATCTCGACAGTCTGCTTCTGCGTGGCAACGGCCAGCTGACCATGACCGATACGCTTGGCCGCGACACGCTCTACCGCCATTCCTTCAGCACGCTTTTCCAGGAGTGGCAGACCACCGAGGAGGCCACCCACGTATGGAAATCGTTCGAGAATGTCTTCCTGCTGCCCATGCCCAAACAGCCCGTCCTTGTCACGGTCACGCTCACCGACACCCACAACCGCGTGGTGGAAAGTCTGACACATCGCGTGAATCCCGATGACATCCTGATTCGCCCCATCGGCCGGAAGCAGACACCCTGGCGCTATTTGGGACAGTCCGGCGACAGCCGCCAGCGCATCGACATCGCCTTCGTGCCCGAGGGCTATCGGCAGGACGAGATGGAGCGCTTCTACGACGACTGCCGGGAGAGCATCGATGCCATGCTCAGTCACGAGCCCTTCCGCTCGATGGCCGACCATTTCAACTTCGTGGCTGTAGCCATGCCGTCGGACGAGAGTGGCGTCAGCATCCCCCATCGGGGCGAGTGGCGCTCCACGGCTCTCAGCTCCGCGTTCGACACCTTCTACAGCGAGCGCTATCTGACCACCCTCCATCTGAAGCGCCTCCACGACATCCTCGCAGGCATTCCCTACGAACACATCATCATACTGGCCAACACCGACAACTATGGCGGCGGCGGAATCTACAACAGCTATCTGATGAGTGCGGCGCACAATGCGAAGAGCCGCCCCGTGGTGGTGCACGAATTCGGTCACAGCTTTGCCGGACTGGCCGACGAATACTACAACGACGACACTTTCGAGGAATTCTATCATGCCGACACCGAGCCGTGGGAACCGAACATCACTACGCTGAAAGACTTCTCGCAGAAATGGGCAGACATGCTGCCGCCCGACACCAAAATTCCCACGCAGCCCGACGGCCGCGACATCTATACCCAAGTGGGTGTTTACGAGGGGGCGGGCTATCAGTCGAAGGGCGTTTACAGGCCCGTGCAGGAGTGCCGAATGAAAATCAACGAGGCCCCCGTCTTCTGTCCCGTTTGTGAACGCGCCATCCGACGCATGATTCTCTATTCGACGGGCGAGGCGGAGAAGTGATTCTCGATTGCTGCTCCGATGATTTAATCATTACATTTTCCGTTCTCTATTTCGACGGAACTTACGAAGTGAACCGTCGCGACGTGCTTTTCGGGATGTCGCACCACGGTGCGTTGACCCTCGAAACACGGTTCAAACATCACGAGCGTGCGATATTTCTGCCCAAAGTAGAAGTCGCTCGAAAATAATCAATTCTCGCGAGCGCTGATAATCAGGTGGTTAAAAATCCGATGCATGCAGAAACTACAGAAAATGCCCCTGAAAAGTGCCTTTTTCGGCATTTTTCAGGGGCATTGAATTTTCGGTCTGAAGTGTGAAATCCTCAGATATGTTTACAAAATCGAAGCGGCGGTCACCTCCCGGCGGTGCACCTATTTGCGGCGTTTGCGAAATATCAGGCTGAGGGTGCGAATGAGGCTGTTTCCGATGCGCACGCCCTGATAGATGGCCATGCCGTTGCCCACCAGATTGGTGAACAGCGCGACGCGATTTCCCGTCTTTGGCACCTCGCCGAAGATGTCTCGCGTGGTGTCGGTGATGCGTGCCTGCGACTTTCGCAACTCCTTGTTGAGCTGCTTCTTCTCGCGTCGCAGCGACACGAGGATGTCGGTTTCGCGTACGGAAAAGTTATTCATCCTCAGCGGCCTCCTCCTCCGTCTCGGTCTCTTCGTCGTCTGGCGACGAACTGATGCTGCTGAACAGCCCCACCACCAGTCGCGATATGGGCACGAGCACCCATCGTGTTCGGTTTTTGTTGAAAATGAACAGCGCGATCGCCAGCACTGCCGCAATACTCAGGAATCCCACAGCGACGTTGTCAGCCAGCCGCCCTATCCACATGGCCAGGGCGACGGTGAGGAAAAACAGCAGCATGGCTCCCAATACAAAGCACACCTCGGCCACCGCTATGGTGGTGAGGAGGACAATGAGCTTGTCGGCCGCATCGAGCGCCACATAGCGCTTCTGCAGCTTCAGGTAGCGGCGCAACTCGTTGAAGAGCGCGCGGAATTGGGTGGTGTATCCGCCTTTCATTCCTGGCCGGATGCGTGTGGTTTAGTCCTCGCTGGCTGCGTTCTGCAACTCCTCTGCAATCTCGTCCACCAGGCTTTCCATCTCCTTTTTGTTCAGCTTGATGCCACGCTTGCGGAGGGCCTCGGCAATCTTGTCACGCAGGTCACTTCCCTTTTCGGGAGCAAACAGAAGACCACATGCGGCACCCAGTGCGGCGCCACCCAGAAATGCAACGAAATAATTGAATGCTCTCATAGTCGTATTAGTTATATTTGGTGTAGTTTCAGTGCAAATATACGTCTTTTTTCTTATAACAAGCCCCAATGGGACAAATAATCGCGATTTTTAACGTTTTTTTTCGTATTCTATATTGCTTGCATCGAGTTTTTTTGCTACCTTTGCGCAAAATATTAAAAAGACAGAATAAAACCTTATTATAAACCTTTAAGTATGAAAAAGACATTATTGATGGGTGCTGCCATTTGCGCAGTGTTTGCCTTGACTTCCTGCAAGAGCAAGGAGAGTGCTTACAAGAAAGCCTACGAGAAGGCTCAGGCACAGCAGGTACAGACTACTACAACCCCGACTACGGTTCAGCAGACCAACCCGAGTGCTGTGACTCCCGTTACTCCTGCTCAGCCCGCAGCTGACTACAGCAACGTGCAGGTTCGCTCCGAGAACTTCTCACTCGTGTCTGGTGCTCCGCTGAAGGCTTACAGCGTGGTTGTAGGCAGCTTCGGCGTGAAGGCCAATGCCACACGTCTGAGCGAGACACTGGCTTCCAAGGGCTATACTCCGCGTGTATTGCAGGCATCCACCACGAACGGCACCATGTACCGTGTGGTAGCTACCAGCTACGATACGAAGGCCGATGCAGCTCAGAGCCGCAGCAACCTCGAGGCTCAGTACCCTGGCGCATGGCTGCTGTATCAGAAATAAACAGCTCGCCTTACCTTTTATAATATAGGTGGGTAGAGTTCTATCGATCGATTATGGGGTCCGTCGCACCGGTTTGGCTGTGACGGACCCTCTTCAGATTATAGCCGGCGGGCTGACCACCGTGGCTACGCCTGCGCTGATGGACTATCTGCGCAACTACGTGGCACACGAACAGGTGGAACGCTTCGTCGTCGGACTGCCGCGGCAGACCAATGGCTGGGACAGCGACAACTTGCCACGCGTGAAAAACTTCGTGGCACAACTGACGAAGACATTCCCACAGATTCCCGTAGAAATGTGGGACGAACGATATACCAGCGTCATGGCTCACCGCACGATGCTCGAAAGCGGCATCGGAAAAATGGCGCGCAGAAACAAAGCTCTCGTGGACGAGATAAGTGCCACCATCATACTGCAAGGGTGGATGGAAGCACACCGATGAGAAGCTGACTGAAAAAGGAATAAAGATAAAAACGTAACGCACGTGATACTACCCATTTACACCTACGGACAGCCGGTGTTGCGCAAGGTGGCGCAAGACATCGACAAGGACTATCCGGAACTGCCACAACTCATACAGAACATGTACGAGACGCTGGAGCGCAGCGAAGGCATCGGACTGGCAGCACCACAGGTGGGACTCAGCATACGCCTAGTGGTCATCAACCTCGACGTCATCAGCGACGACCTGCCTGAATACAAAGGCTACATACGCACCTTCGTCAACCCGCATATCGTGGAATTTGACGACTCCGAGACAGAGACAATGGAAGAGGGATGCCTTTCGCTTCCCGGCATTCACGAGAAAGTGAAGCGCCCTACACGCATCCATGTGAACTATCTCGACGAGAACTTTGAGCCGCACGACGAATGGGTGGACGGCTATCTGGCACGTGTGATGCAGCACGAGTTCGACCATCTCGAGGGACAGGTGTTCACCGACCATTTGGTGGGACTTCGCAAACAGATGGCCAAGAGCAAGCTCGCTTCGATACAGAAAGGCAAATTCTCGTGCAACTATAAGGTGAAGGTTAAACGATAAACACCGATGCGTCTCTCCCGGAAGGTCATACTTGCCATGATGCTTCTTCTCACCTTCTTGTGGAGCGGGAGAGGCTTAGCTCAGATAAACACTGAGCGCGTGATGCTGATGGGACGCAACGCGCTCTACTATGAGGACTATGTGCTGGCCATCCAGCGCTTCAACATGGTCATCAATGCCAAGCCGTGGATGAACGAACCTTACTTCTATCGTGCCTTGGCAAAGTTCTATCTCGAAGATTATCAGGGCGCAGAGATTGACTGCGGCAACGCGCTGGAACGCAATCCATACGTCGATCGCCAATATATGCTGCGTGCCCTGTGCCGAATCAATCAGAGTCGATACAAACTGGCCGAGGAAGACTATCTGAAGTCGATTGAGATAAGTCCTCTCGAACGGGACAGCTGGCACAACTTGGTGCTCTGCCAGATGGAACTGAAGGAGTACGAAAAGGCAGATTCGTCGCTCGACCAGATGATACGTTACTGGCCGAAGGAAGCATCGCAGTATTCGCTGAAAGCTCAGGTGGCAATGGCTCGTGAGGACACCGTGAATGCCGAGAAATGGGCCGACCGAGCCCTGGAAGAAAATGCTTTCGAAGGTTCGGCGTGGAGCATGAAGGCCGTCATACAAGGGCATCGCGGAGAGTATAAACAAGCCGAGGAATCGCTCGACAAGGCCATCGTGCAGATGCCGCGCATGGCCGGTCTATACATCAACCGTGCCCTCGCTCGCTACAATCAGGACAACCTGCGCGGTGCCATGTCGGACTACGACGCGGCGCTCGACATCGACCCCTCCAACTATCTCGGACACTTCAACCGAGGACTGCTGCGGGCACAGGTGGGTGAGGACAACCAGGCCATCGAAGATCTCAATTTCGTGCTCAACCTTGAGCCCGACAACACCATCGTCCTCTACAACCGCGCGCTCCTGCTCGACAACGTGGGCGACTACAATGGTGCCATACGCGACATCAGTGCCGTCATCAAGGACTATCCCGACTTTTGGGAAGGCTATCGCAAACGTGCCGAGATACGTCGCAAGGTGGGTGACACCTATGGTGCCGAACGCGACGAGTTCAAGCTGCTTGAGGCACGTATGGCCGTTGCCACCGGAAAATACAAGCCCAGCGGCAAGACGCGCAAGAAGAGCGAACACAACATAGAGGATTACGACAAACTCGTGGAGGAGGACATACAGGAACCCGAGAACGAGTATGCAAGCGAATACAGAGGACGTGTGCAGAACCGTCAGACCGACCTCCACGTGGAGCCGCTCTACGTCCTGTCCTATTATCGTCAAGTCTCCGACCTCAAGACCTACGTGGCCTTCAGCAAAGATCTCGAGGAACTCAACGCACGGCATATCCTTCCGGGCGTACTCTATCTAACCCCGCTCGAGGGTGCCATGACGGAGCAGAACATTCAGCAACATTTCGATTGGATTGCAGAGGTTTCCGAGAAACTCGAGAACGACGGCTACAACAAAGACTTGCTCCTGCGTCGGGCACTCGACTACTACCATGTGCGCGATTTCGAGAACAGCATCTCCGACCTCAACGCGCTCCTCGCCCTCGAAAACAACAACGTGCTCGCATTCATGCTGCGTGCCCAATGCCGTTTTGCACAGTTGGAGGTCTCGCGCACCACCGCCTCGGCTGCCGACCTGCGGCTGGGCTATTTGATGGTGCTTCAGGACTATTCCCACGCCGCCGACAAACAGCCCGACGTGGCCTATCACTTCTACAACAAGGGCAATATCTACGTCCAGCTCGGCGAATACGGCAATGCCATCCAGGCCTATACAGAGGCCATCCGACTTGACGCCCATTTCCCCGATGCCTACTACAGTCGCGGCGTGGCCTATCTGCTGGCAGGCCAGAATTCCGAAGGACTGAACGACCTCAGCCAGGCCGGCGAGTATGGGCTATATACGGCATACAATCTGATAAAGAAATACTCATCGCAGGCACAGAAGAAGTAGCCATCCGCCGCTTCTCCCGTGCCTGTTTCTTTTCCCCACGTCCACACACCCGTACTGAGGTCGAAAACGCACCGTGCTTTTCATTCTGACGCACTGCGGTGCGACGGGCGTCGCACCACGGTGCGTTGCCTGTCGCAGCGTGGCGCGTTTTTCAGCACGATTGGCTGATTCGGTTTTGCACGAAAGTTGCTGTTGTCGAGTGAAATTGCGATTCGGCTTTGCGTTTTCTGCGCAGTGTCTGTGTTTCGGTGGCATGCAAAATATGAAAAAATAGGGAGTTAAAGCAAAAAAAGTGGGCTTGTTGGGGGCTTGTGTACAAACTTTTTTGTAATTTTGCACCCTTGAAATAAGATATCACTAAAAATCGAATCGTTAGAAGATGATAAAAATTACTTTTCCTGATGGCTCCGTGCGCGAATATGAGGCTGGCGTGACTGGTCTGCAGATTGCCGAGAGCATCTCTCCCCGTCTGGCTCAGGACGTGCTGGCGTGCGGCGTGAACGGCGAGACTGTGGAACTGAACCGCCCTATTGCGGAGGATGCCGCCGTGGTGCTCTATAAGTGGGATGACGCCGAGGGCAAACATGCTTTCTGGCACACCAGTGCCCACCTGATGGCCGAGGCGCTCCAGGAACTCTATCCGGGCATCCAGTTCGGCATCGGACCGGCCATCGAGAATGGCTTCTACTATGACGTGATGCCTGCCGAGGGTACCGTTATCCGCGAGGGTGACTTTGCGGCCATCGAGCAGAAGATGATGGAACTGCTGCAGCGCAAGGAGGCGCTCGTGAGACAGGATATCTCGAAGAACGACGCGCTGAAATTCTTCGGCGACCGCGGCCAGTCGTACAAGAACGAGCTGATTGCGGACCTCGAGGACGGACATATCACCACTTATACACAGGGCAACTTCACCGACCTTTGCCGCGGTCCTCACCTGATGAGCACTGCGCCCATCAAGGCTGCCAAGATTCTGGCCGTGAGCTCGGCCTACTGGCGTGGCGACGAGAAGCGTCCGCAGATGACACGTCTCTATGCCATCACCTTCCCCAAGAAGAAGTTGCTCGACGAGTATCTGGTGCTGCTGGAGGAGGCCAAGAAACGCGACCACCGTCGCATCGGCAAGGAGATGGAGCTCTTCATGTTCAGCGACCTGGTGGGCAAGGGACTGCCCATGTGGCTGCCCAAGGGTACGGCGCTGCGCCTGCGTCTGGAAGACTTCCTGAAGAAAATTCAGAAACGATATGGCTACCAGCAGGTGATGACGCCTCACATCGGCGGAAAGAACCTCTACGTGACCAGCGGCCACTGGGACCACTACGGCAAAGACAGCTTCCAGCCCATCCATACCCCCGAGGAGGGCGAGGAATACCTGCTGAAGCCCATGAACTGCCCGCACCACTGCCAGATTTATGCATGGAAGCCCCGCAGCTACAAGGACCTGCCCTTCCGCTGCGCCGAATTCGGTACTGTATATCGCTATGAGCAGAGCGGCGAGCTACACGGACTGACCCGTGTGCGCAGCTTTACGCAGGACGATGCGCACATCTTCTGCCGCCCCGACCAGGTGAAAGATGAGTTCATCCGCGTGATGGAAATCATTCAGATCATCTTCGGAGCCCTCAAGTTCGACAGCTTCGAGGCTCAGATAAGTCTGCGTGACCCCAACGACAAGGAGAAATACATCGGCTCCGACGAAGTGTGGGAACAGGCAGAGCGTGCCATTATAGAGGCATGCGAGGAGAAGGGACTGAAGACCACCACCGAGCTGGGCGAGGCTGCATTCTACGGTCCCAAGCTGGACTTCATGGTGAAAGATGCCCTGGGTCGCCGCTGGCAGCTGGGTACCATTCAGGTGGACTACAACCTGCCGGAACGCTTCCAGCTGGAATATGTGGGCGAGGACAATCAGAAGCATCGTCCCGTGATGATTCACCGTGCTCCCTTCGGCAGCATGGAACGCTTTGTGGCCGTGCTCATCGAGCACACCGCCGGGCACTTCCCCCTGTGGCTCAGCCCCGACCAGGTGGCCATACTGCCCGTAAGTGAGAAATACAATGACTATGCCCAGATGCTTCTCAAATACTACGACGAGCAGGGTGTGCGCGCCGTGGTGGATGAACGCAACGAGAAGATTGGACGCAAGATTCGCGACAACGAGCTGAAACGCATCCCCTACATGCTCATCGTCGGTGAGAAAGAACAGAACGAAGGCACCGTGAGCTTCCGCCAGCAGGGTGGAGGAGAGCAGGGTGTGCTGAAATACGAGGAATTTGCAAAGAAAATCAATGAAGAGGTGCGGAATTTGACCGAAAATTACTAATATTGCACCGATTATCCCTCATCCCTGAATGAAGAAAGACAACCTCAAGCAGAATTATCGCGTAAACGAACAGATTCGAGTTCGCGAAGTCCGCATCGTCGGTGACGGCATCGAATCCACCGTCGTTCCTACTTACAAAGCCCTTCAGATAGCTGAACAGAAGGGCGTAGACCTGGTGGAAATATCGCCCAACGCACAGCCCCCCGTCTGCCGACTCATTGACTACAGCAAGTTCATCTATCAGCAGAAGAAACACCAGAAGGAGATGAAGTCGAAGCAGGTGAAGGTGGAGGTGAAGGAGATTCGCTTCGGACCACAGACCGACGACCACGACTACAACTTCAAGCTTAAGCATGCCCAGGGCTTCCTCTCTGACGGAGACAAAGTGAAGGCCTACGTCTTCTTCAAGGGACGCAGCATCCTCTTCAAGGAACAGGGCGAGGTGCTTCTGCTGCGTTTCGCTCAGGACTTGGAGGAATACGGAAAGGTGGAACAGATGCCTCAGCTCGAAGGAAAGCGCATGATTATGTTCATCTCCCCCAAGAAACAACCTGCAGGAACCAAGAAACCGAGTGAGACAGCCGGTGTTCCTACCGACGATATGCCCAAGGAACGAAAGGCACCTCAGCAGAAGGCTCGCAAGGAATACACCGGTCCGAAAGTAGAAGGAGAAGACTTTGATGATTGAGAAAAGATAGTGCGTAACGCCGGGTATATGCGTTGCCACATCGTTAATAATAACCAAATTAAAATAATTAAAACAATTATGCCAAAAGTAAAGACAAACTCCGGCGCAAAGAAGAGATTCACACTGACCGGAACCGGCAAGGTAAAGCGTCATCACGCTTATCACAGCCACATCTTGACAAAGAAGACCAAGAAGCAGAAGAGGAACCTGGATCACAGCGATCTGGTGGAATCCCAGAACATGAAACAGGTGCGCGACCTTCTGTGCATGCGTTAACTATCAGTGTCAAGAAAGGAGTTCTTAACTTAAGTTATTAACCGAATGTTTAGCACAAAGTTCGTCCACAGATAGGCGGCGCTAACGTTCAAAACAAGAAAAATTATGCCAAGATCAGTAAATCACGTAGCTTCAAGAGCTAAGAGAAAGAAGATTCTGCGCCTCACCAGAGGTTACATTGGTGCTCGCAAGAATGTGTGGACCGTAGCCAAGAACACTTGGGAAAAGGGTCTGACCTATGCCTTCCGCGACCGTCGTGCCAAGAAACGCAACTTCCGCGCACTGTGGATTCAGCGTATCAATGCTGCCGCTCGCCTCGAAGGTCTCAGCTATTCACAGCTGATGGGTCAGCTGCATAAGGCTGGAATCGAAATCAACCGCAAGGTATTGGCCGACCTCGCCATGAATCATCCCGAAGCCTTCAAGGCTATCGTGGCCAAGGTGAAGTAAAGTCGGACCTAATCTGATTTACGAAGAAAAGCGTGTTTCCCACAACGGGAGGCACGCTTTGTTTTTCAGATTTACGTCAGATGCAGAAAAAGACTGAGGGCGGATTCCCGTGTGGGAGTCCGCCCTCGCTATTGGAAACCGCACTGGATTGAAGTGATGAAACTCCTGATAGTAAGGTTTTGAGGGTTCGCAGCCTTTGTAATCCACCTGCATTCAGCGTGTGCGGAAAGGATGGCACGCCATTGGACAGCGAAACTTGTCTCAGTTTCATTTAAAAATTTGATGAGTATCCCATTCTGACCAGTGCGGTGTGGTTTTTTGCTCATCTTCTAACGCAAAGATAAGTAGAAAACATTTACCTTGCAAGAAAAAAACTGTTTTTTATCTCTTTATCTTGCGATTTTTCCAACTCTGCTTGTCATTTTCTGCAAATTCCCGTAAATTTGTCTTCACTATGGACTTTCATTTCTCGATAGAATACGTTACGCGCTGGGAAGAGCAGTTGCGAGTAGAGCTGACGTTTACGAAACGCAGCGGTGCGACATTTTCGCGTCTCGTGCAGCTTTCCACAGCCGATGGCATCTGTTGGCAGGGCGACTATTTCGTGGCCGAGACGGATGTAGAGACTTTTTCTTATACGTATCAGGTATGCGAGGGCGAGACCGTTACCCGTCGCGAATGGAATGCTGAGCCGCGTCTTTTCAGTGCGTCGGCCGGGCGTTCCTTCGTTTTTTATGACTATTGGCGCGACATTCCCGAGCTGGCTCATCTCTACAGCTCAGCTTGCGGAAGCGTTCGTCCGGCGTCGGTCCAGTCTCTTGTCTACTTCGAACATACGTTGCTCTTCCGTGTGCAGGCACCTCAGTTGGCCGAGGGCGAGGCTTTGGCGCTCGTGGGCAACCAGCCTCCGTTGGGGGAGTGGCGGCCTGAGCGTGCCCTGCGCCTGATGCGTACGGGGCGTCACGAATGGAGCATTTCGCTCACATCCCAGGGACTATATCTGCCTATAGAATATAAATATGTTCGCGTGCGTGAGAAGTCCGGCGAGTTGCTCGAATGGGAGAGTGGCGAAAACAGACGCAGTCCGTCGCAGATGCCCGAGGGTTCTGCCGTGGTGACCATCTTCGACAGCCAGGCACGTCTCGCGGCACGTCCGTGGCGATTGGCTGGTGTGGTGGTGCCCATGTTCTCGCTGCGCAGCGAGGGTAGCCAGGGCGTAGGCGATTTCGGCGACCTCCGCTCGATGGTCGACTGGGCTCACCAGGTGGGCATGAGGGCGGTTCAGCTGCTGCCCATCAACGATACCACGCAGAGCCATACCTGGTTCGACAGCTATCCCTACAACTGCGTCAGCGTCTTTGCCCTGCATCCGCTTTACATCGACCTCCGCCAGTTGCCGCCTCTGCACGACAAGAAACTCATGCAGCGTCTCACTACGCAGGCGAAGAAGTTGCAGGCCGAACCCACGTTGAACTACGAAAAGGTGATGGACCTCAAGTTCAAGTTCCTGCACGCACTCTACGACGAGCAGGGTCGCGACGTGATGCGTGCCGATTCGTTCCAGCATTTCTATGACGACAACCAGCGATGGCTCCTGCCCTATGCCGTCTTCTGCACGTTGCGCGAGCGGTTCGGTACGGCAGATTTTCGCTCGTGGTCATGTCTCTCGCACTACGACGAGGACGAGGCGCGCCTTTTTGCACGCAGCGAGTGGGACGAAGTGGGCTTCCATGTCTTCGTGCAATATCTGCTCGACGGCCAGTTGTCGTCCGTTGCTGCCCATGCGCGCCGTCTGGGGGTGGTGCTCAAGGGCGACATACCCATAGGCATCAGTCCGTGCAGTGTGGAGGCATGGACCGAGCCCCATCTCTTTCACCTCGATGTTTCGGCCGGTGCTCCGCCCGATGCGTTCAGCGCCACGGGTCAGAACTGGGGCTTCCCCACGTACCATTGGGAGCGGATGGCACAGGACGGCTACCTCTGGTGGCGCAGGCGACTGGAACGCATGTCACATTATTTCGATGCCTACCGCATCGACCACGTGCTGGGCTTCTTCCGCATCTGGTCGGTGCCGCGTCCCAGCCAGAATGCCCTCATGGGGCAGTTCGACCCAGCCCTGCCCATGAGCACGCAGGAGATAGCCTCGTTCGGTCTCACCTTCCGCAGCGAGATGGTGGGCCATCTCTTTGTGCCCGACCGTCGCCGCCACGACCTCTATCACCCCCTCATCGTGCCGCAGGAGGGTCTCGCTCTCTCCGACGACGAGCGCGCCGCCTTCGACCGCATCCGCGAGCACTTCTTCTATCATCGGCACAACGATTTCTGGTATGCCGAGGCCATGAAGAAGCTGCCGGCGCTGGTCATGTCCACGCGGATGCTATGCTGTGCCGAGGACCTGGGCATGGTGCCTGCCTGCGTTCGTCCCGTGATGGAGCGTCTGGGCATGCTTTCGCTCGAGATTCAGACGATGCCCAAGGCCTACGGTGTGCGTTTCGCGCGGCTGGAGGAGAACCCCGTGCGCAGCGTCTGCACCATCTTTACGCACGACATGCCCACCCTGCGCCAGTGGTGGGAAGAGGATTACGAGCGCGCCCAGGCCTACTATTCCGAGGTGCTGATGCGCTATGGAGAGGCACCGCGCGTGCTCAGCGACGAACTGGCCGAAGAAATCGTGCAGCGCCACCTGGCTTCGCCCTCGATGCTCTGTCTGATAAGCTTGCAGGACTGGCTCGCCACCGACGAACGGCTGCGCCATCCGAACCCCGACGACGAGCGAATCAACGTGCCCGCCGTCTCGCGTCACTACTGGCGCTATCGGATGCACCTCACGTTGGAGCAGCTATCCTCCGAAGAGACTTTCTGCAGCCGTGTGCGGCAGATGGTGGAGCGTTCGGGACGCGCCTCCTGACGGACATACCGAAAACGCACCGTGTTTCATGCCGTGACGCACCACGTTGCGACAGCTGTCGCACCACGCTGCGACGCCCTGCGCACCACGGTGCGTTTTCGGTCGCTTCCTGCTGAGTGATTCGGGGCTATTTTATGTTCCTCTCGTTCAGCGCCTTGGAATATCTGCGTGCATTGCGCAGGTGTTCGGCATAGGAGACCGCAAAATTGTGCGTTCCCGAGAAGTCTTCCTTGGCACACATATACAGGAACGGATGCTCCTTGCGATACAGCACCGCATCGAGTCCCTCCACGCTGGGCACACGTATCGGGCCGGGAGGAAGGCCCTTATATATATAGGTATTATACGGATTGTCTATGCCGAGGTGCGAGAAGTAGATGCGGCGCAGCGACCAGTCGCCCTGAGCGAATTTCACGGTGGGGTCGGCCTGCAGCAGCATGCCCTTGGCGAGACGGTTCAGGTAGAGGCCCGCAATCATGGGCTTTTCGGCATTGTTGGCCGTCTCCTCGTCTACGATGCTGGCCAGTGTGGACACCTCTAAGTGTGTCAGTCCCAGGCTGGCAGCTCTCTGCTCGCGCTCCTCGGTCCAGAATCGTTCGTTCTCCTGTTTCATACGTTGCATGAACGCCGGGAGCGATATGTTCCAGTATATCTCGTAGGTGTTGGGGATGAAGAGCGCATAGAGCGTGGCCGGCGTGTAGTCGTACTCGCGGCAGAAGGTGCTGTCGACAAACGACTGCATGACGGTAGCCGAGTCCATCATCAGCTCGCGGCCCAGCAACGATGCCAGACGGTCGAGCGTTCGCACCGAGGGGAGCCTCAGCATGAGCGGTTCCTGCTGTCCGTTGCGCATACGGCGGTAGAGCTCCAACCGTCTCATTCCGGGGTCAACGCGATAGCGGCCTGTGCGCACAACAGGTTTCATCGCCCGCGCATAGGCATCGAATCGCCAGCCCAGATTCGATTTCAGACGGAGCGAGTCGGTCGTGTCGTCCGCGTCGATGTATATATACTTGGGGGTGTCTGCCTCGTCGGTGGTGCCCTCTACGCAGCTCAGGAGAAGCGATGCTGCCACACCGCCCGCGACCGCCATGCCAGCCACGGCAAGGCCGGCACAGGCCATCAGAATATGTTTTCGGTTCATAGGTTCGTCTGGAATGATACGCAAAATTAGGGAATTATGCGCACAGCGGCAAAAAATGGCGGGAATTATTTTCGGGAATCAAAAAAAAGGTTTACCTTTGCACTCGGTTTTGCCGATATGGCTCAGTTGGTAGAGCAACGCATTCGTAATGCGTGGGTCGGCGGTTCGAGTCCGCCTATCGGCTCCCGGAAAAATGCGGAGAGAACAGTCCATGACCGTCTCTCCGTTTTTCTTTTTCGGAAAAAGACCCATTTTTTCTGCCCCCAATTATTGCTCACACGGAATAATTGTTGTAAATTTGCAGGAAATATAATTGAGAATAGATGAACGTGAGTGATAAGACCCTGCCCCCGTCGGGCAAAACTTGGCACTGCATGCCGTCCGGCGTGTCGTTGACCTCCGCCAGTGTCGGAGCGGGTTCGCCGTTTATCACCAATCCCACAGAGGCCACCTCCAGTATCGCATTGCTGGCAAGAGTGGCCTTTCTTTTGTATCCCTCTCAGCGGGGGACAACGGCCTGACGCGAATAAAAACCAAATAGAAATATAAACAATGAGCAGAAAGGTTACATTGAGACTGGAGGACGGAACAGAGTTTCACGGCACCTCCTTTGGATACGAGCAGCCCGTGGCCGGTGAAGTTGTGTTCAACACCGCCATGATGGGCTATCCTGAGAGCCTGACCGACCCCTCGTATGCAGGTCAGCTCCTGACACTGACCTATCCCCTTGTGGGTAACTACGGCGTGCCGCCCCTCACGCACGAGGAGAACGGTCTGTCCACCTACATGGAGGGCGACCGCATCTATGTGAACGCACTCATCGTGAGCGACTACAGCAAGGAATTCAGCCACTGGAACGGCGTGGAGACCCTCGGCGACTGGCTGAAACGCGAGAAGGTGCCCGGCGTCACAGGCATCGATACACGCGAGCTGACAAAAATACTGCGTGAGCACGGTGTGATGATGGGTAAGATACTCTTCGACGACGAACCCGACAACATTCCCGAAGCACAGTACGAGGGCGTGAACTTCGTTTCGCAGGTGAGCTGCAAGGAAGTTATCCGCTATACCCTGCCGCATGCAAAGAAGAAAATTGTGCTGGTGGATTGCGGCGTGAAGGAAAACATCATCCGCTGCCTGTTGCGTCGCAACCTGGAAGTGATTCGTGTACCCTGGGATTACGACTTTAACGAACTGGAGTTCGATGGCCTCTTCCTCGCAAATGGTCCCGGCGACCCCGAGACATGCGAAGCCACCGTGCAGAACATCCGCAAGTTCTTGGCATCGCCCAACGTGCGTCCCTGCATGGGAATCTGTATGGGTAACCAGTTGCTGGCCAAGGCTGCCGGAGCACGCATATACAAACTGAAATATGGTCATCGCAGTCACAACCAGCCTGTGCGCCAAGTAGGCACAGACCACTGCTTCATCACTACGCAGAACCATGGCTATGCCGTGGACGACACTACGTTGCCCGAAGGATGGGAAACTTCGTTCGTGAACATGAACGACGGTTCGAACGAAGGACTGCGTCACAAGACGAATCCCTGGTTCTCGGCACAGTTCCATCCCGAAGCATGTTCCGGTCCTGTGGACATGGACTTGTTGTTCGACAACTTCGTGGCTCTGCTGAACGACCCTCATGCTGAAACCTCACACAACGTGCCCTTGAAGTATAGCACCACGCCGGGCTCTATCAAGAAAGTGCTCCTGCTGGGTTCCGGTGCACTGAAGATTGGTGAAGCCGGCGAATTTGACTACAGCGGTTCGCAGGCATTGAAGGCTATGCGTGAAGAGGGCATCGAGACAGTGCTCATCAATCCCAACATCGCCACGGTGCAAACGTCCGACGGCGTTGCAGATCAGATATACTTCCTGCCTGTGACTCCTTACTTTGTGGAGCGCGTCATCGAAAAGGAACGTCCGCAGGGCATCCTGCTGGCTTTCGGTGGGCAGACGGCGCTGAACTGCGGCGTGGCTCTCTACAAGAGTGGCGTGCTCGAGAAGTATGGTGTGCAAGTGCTCGGAACGCCTGTGCAAGCCATTATCGACACAGAGGACCGCGAACTCTTCGTGGAGCGTCTTGACGAGATAAACGTGAAGACCATCAAGAGTCAGGCTTGTGAGGATATTGAGTCGGCACGGCAAGCAGCCCGCGACCTGGGTTATCCCATCATCATTCGTGCTGCCTACGCCCTCGGTGGTCTCGGCTCGGGCTTCTGTGACAATGAGGAAGAACTGAACAAGATTGCTGAAAAAGCCTTCTCTTTCTCGCCGCAGGTGCTGGTTGAAAAAAGTCTGAAGGGTTGGAAAGAGATTGAGTACGAGGTGGTGCGCGACCGTTATGACAACTGCATCACGGTTTGTAGCATGGAAAACTTCGACCCTCTGGGCATTCATACGGGCGAGTCAATCGTGGTTGCACCTTCACAGACACTGAACAATTCAGAATATCAGAAACTGCGTGCGCTCAGCATCGAGATTATTCGTCATATAGGCATCGTGGGTGAATGTAACATCCAGTTTGCGTTCGACCCCGAGAGCGAGGACTATCGCGTCATTGAGGTGAACGCCCGTCTGTCGCGTTCTTCAGCGTTGGCCAGCAAGGCCACGGGCTATCCTCTCGCTTTTGTCGCAGCCAAACTCGGTTTGGGTTACGGTCTCTTCGAATTGAAGAACTCCGTGACAAAGACCACCACCGCCTTCTTTGAGCCCGCCATTGACTATGTGGTCTGCAAGATTCCGCGTTGGGACCTCGGCAAGTTCCGTGGCGTCGACCGCGAACTCGGCTCGAGCATGAAGTCTGTGGGTGAAGTGATGGCCATCGGACGCACCTTCGAGGAGACCATCCAGAAGGGTCTGCGTATGATTGGGCAGGGCATGCATGGTTTTGTCGAGAACAAGGAACTGGTCATCAGCGACATCGACAAGGCCCTCCGTGAACCCACCGACAAGCGCATCTTCATCATCGCAAAGGCACTGCGCCAAGGTTACACGGTGGATCAGATTCACGACCTGACGAAGATTGACCGCTGGTTCCTGCAGAAGTTGCAGAACATTCGCGAGATTGATAACGAATTGCATGAGCGGAAGGGACTGAAGCAGCTCGATGCCGACCTCTTGAGACGTGCCAAGATATATGGATTCACCGACTTCCAGGTGGCACGTGCGCTCGATATGGAGAAGCAGATGGACATTGAGGAGGCCATGCTGCAGGTGCGTGAAAAGCGCAAGGAGTGGGGCATACTTCCCGTGGTGAAGCAGATTGATACGCTGGCTGCCGAGTATCCGGCACAGACCAACTATCTGTACCTCACCTATCTTGGCGTGGCTCATGACATTCCGTTCGAGAACGACCAGCGCAGCATCGTGGTGCTCGGTTCGGGTGCCTATCGTATCGGTTCCTCGGTCGAGTTCGACTGGTGCGGCGTGCAGGCTTTGCATACCATCCGTCGCGAGGGTTACCGTTCCATCATGATCAACTACAACCCCGAGACGGTGTCCACCGACTACGATATGTGCGACCGCCTCTATTTCGATGAACTCACCTTCGAGCGCGTCATGGACATCCTCGACCTGGAGATTCCGAAGGGCGTTGTCATCAGTACGGGTGGTCAGATTCCCAACAACCTGGCCATGAAGCTCGATGCACAGAAGGTGCCCATCCTGGGAACACAGGCCAAGTACATAGATAATGCCGAGGATAGAGACAAGTTCAGCGCTATGCTCGACCGCATTGGTGTTGACCAGCCCGAGTGGAGTGCGCTCACCTCGATGGCCGATGTGCATGCCTTCATCGACCGCGTGGGCTATCCCGTTCTGGTGCGTCCGTCGTATGTCCTCTCCGGTGCAGCCATGAACGTATGCTCCAATCAGGAAGAACTTGAGCGTTTCCTGCAGGTTGCAGCCAACGTGAGCAAGAAGCATCCCGTGGTCATCTCCAAGTTCATGCAGAATACGAAGGAGGTTGAGATGGATGCTGTGGCACGCAACGGCGAGATAATAGCCTATGCCATTTCGGAGCACATTGAGTTTGCCGGAGTACATTCGGGCGATGCAACCATACAGTTCCCTGCGCAGAAGCTATATGTAGAGACCGTGCGACGCATCAAGAAGATCAGTGCACAGATAGCTCGCGAACTGAATATCAGCGGTCCGTTCAACATCCAGTATCTGGCTAAGGACAACGAAATCAAGGTCATAGAGTGTAACCTGCGCGCATCGCGTTCGTTCCCCTTCGTAAGCAAGGTGCTGAAGATAAATCTCATCGAGCTGGCCACCAAGGTTATGCTCGGCATACCGGTCGAGAAGCCTCACAAGAGTTTCTTCGATTTCGACTACGTGGGCATCAAGGCAAGCCAGTTCTCGTTCAACCGTCTGCAGAAGGCCGACCCCGTTCTGGGGGTGGACATGAGCTCGACGGGCGAGGTCGGTTGCCTGGGCGACGATTCGAACGCGGCCCTGCTGAAGTCGATGCTCTCCGTAGGTCACCGCATACCGAAGCAGAACATACTGCTCTCCACCGGTCCTGCGAAGGACAAGGCTGCCATGCTCGACGCTGCACGTATGTTGGTTGAACACGGATACAAACTCTTCGCGACAGGTGGCACGAGCCGCTATCTCACCGAGAACGGCATCGAGAATACGCTGGTATACTGGCCGAGCGAAGCCGAGAAGACGCCTCAGGCTCTGCAACTCCTGCACAGCCACCAGATTGACATGGTGGTGAACATCCCCAAGGACTTGTCGGCAGGCGAGCTCACCAATGGCTACAAGATTCGCCGCGCAGCCGTCGACCTGAACGTACCCCTCATCACCAACACGCGATTGGCCGCCGCCTTCATACAGGCCTTCTGTACGCTTCGTCCCGAAGACTTGGCCATCAAGAGCTGGAGCGAGTATAAGTAAGACATCGCCTCGCATGCATGCGAGAACATACTTTCATATGGCCGGGAGCACGCTGTGTGCTTCCGGCCTTTTCCGTTTTGTTCCGATGGGGCAGGGGAGTGCTGCATCGAGTCCAAAAACGCACCGTGTTGCGACGTGCGTCGCAGCACGGTGCGTTGGCCGTCGCAGCGTGGTGCGACAGCCGCCTCAGCGCAGTGCGTTTCTCGCCATCTACCACGAATTGTGTATTTTTGAGGAGAAAAGATAGGTCGAAAGGATATTTTTGTGTAATTTTGCAGTCAAAAGAAACGCTGTGGCAGGCCGTCGGAGCCTGCTCTGCGTATGAGGCTATGACAGAAAACATATATCCCATCAGCATGATGACGCGCGCTGACAAGGAGCAACTTCTCGGACAGCGTGGCGTGATGGTATGGTTCACCGGTCTGAGCGGCAGCGGCAAGAGCACCGTTGCGCTGTCGGTGGAGCGCGAGCTGCATCGCAGGGGCATCCTCTGCCGCATCCTCGACGGAGACAACATCCGGGCCGGCATCAACAACAACCTGGGCTTCTCGGCCGAGGACCGCCGCGAAAACATACGTCGCATAGCCGAGGTCGGCAAGCTGTTCGTCCAGACCGGCATTGTCACGCTGGCCTGCTTCGTCTCGCCCACCGAGGACATACGCTCGCTGGCACGCCAAATCATCGGAGCCGACGATTTCCTCGAAGTCTTTGTGTCGACCCCCATCGAGGAATGTGAGCGGAGAGACGTCAAGGGGCTCTACGCCCGTGCACGCCGCGGCGAGGTAAAGGACTTCACCGGCGTCAGCGCGCCCTTCGAAGCGCCGTCGAATCCGTCCCTCTCCATCGATACATCCCGCCTCTCGCTCGAGGAATCTACCCAGCGCGTGGTGGACCTGATTACAGCACATAATACGAAAGAATGAAAGAATACAGCCTGAGCCACCTGCAGGAACTGGAAGCCGAGAGTATCCATATCATACGCGAGGTGGCCGCCGAATTTGAGAATCCCGTCATGCTTTACAGCATCGGCAAGGACAGCAGCGTGATGGTGCGCCTTGCCGAAAAGGCTTTTGCTCCGGGCAAAGTGCCTTTCCCGCTGATGCACATAGACTCGAAGTGGAAGTTCAGAGAGATGATTGAGTTCCGCGACGCCTATGCAAAGAAGTATGGATGGAACCTGATCGTCGAATCCAACATGGAAGCATTTCGTGCCGGCGTGGGACCTTTCACCCACGGCAGCAAGGTGCATACCGACCTGATGAAGACCAAGGCGCTGCTCGATGCGCTCAACAAGTACAAGTTCGACGCAGCCTTCGGAGGCGCCCGACGCGATGAGGAAAAAAGCCGTGCCAAGGAACGCATCTTCTCGTTCCGCGACCAGTTCAACCAATGGGACCCCAAGAACCAACGCCCGGAACTCTGGGACATCTATAACAGCCGAATCCATAAAGGCGAGTCCATCAGAGTATTCCCCCTCAGCAACTGGACGGAACTCGACGTGTGGCAGTATATACGACTCGAGAACATCCCCATTGTGCCGCTCTACTTCGCTAAAGAACGTCCCTGTGTCGAGATTGATGGCAACCTCATCATGGCCGATGACGACCGTCTGCCCAAGGAACTCGTCCCGAAGATACATCCCAGAATGGTACGTTTCCGCACACTCGGCTGCTGGCCTCTTACCGGTGCCGTGGAGAGCAATGCGACGACCATCGAGGAAATTGTAGAAGAAATGATGACCACCACACGGAGCGAACGCACCACACGCGTCATCGACTTCGACCAGGAAGCCTCAATGGAACAGAAGAAAAGAGAGGGATACTTCTGACATCCCGCTTCCTAACATCCCCTAACCGAATAATCGACACCCACTGATGAATAAAAACTCACAACCCTTGACACGGAAAGACGAGACCTCGAAGCCGATGGACATAAGGGCATATCTCGAACAGAACAGGATGAGCAGAAGTCGCTCCTGAGGCTGCTTACTGCAGGCAGTGTGGACGACGGAAAGAGCACACTCATTGGGCGACTGCTCTTCGACAGCAAGAAACTATATGAGGACCAGCTCACCGCACTGGAGCGAGACTCTAAGCGAGTGGGCAATGCCGGCGCAGGCCAGATAGACTATGCACTTTTGCTCGACGGACTGAAGGCTGAGCGTGAAGAAGGCATCACAATCGATGTCGCATATCGCTATTTCAGCACAAACCTGCGCAAGTTCATTATTGCTGACACGCCCGGACATGAGCAATATACGCGCAACATGATAACAGGCGGGTCCACTGCGAACCTTGCAATCATCCTCGTCGATGCGCGCACCGGAGTCATCACGCAGACACGTCGTCATACGTTCCTGGTAAGTCTGCTCGGCATAAAGCACATCGTGTTGGCCGTGAACAAAATGGACCTCGTGTCTTTCTCGCAGGAAACCTTCGACCATATCAAGGAAGAGTACCTCGCACTGACTGCACAGCTCGGCATCGAGGACGTGACGTGCATGCCGCTTTCTGCCCTCGAAGGCGACAACGTCGTAGAGAAGAGCGACCGCACACCATGGTACGATGGTCCTTCGTTGCTCGAATTCCTCGAGACTGTTCCCATCCATCTCGACCGCAACATGGCAGACTTCCGCTTCCCGGTACAGTATGTCCTGCGTCCCAATCTGGACTTTCGCGGCTTCTCGGGCAAGGTGGCCAGTGGCGTGATAACAAAGGGCGACGAAGTAGTTGCACTTCCGTCGATGAAGCGCAGCCGTGTAAAGAGCATCGTCACATACGATGGCGAACTCGACGAAGCCTATTGTCCGCAGAGTGTCACACTGACATTGGAGGACGAAATCGATATAAGCCGAGGCGAGATGCTGGTGAAGCCCGACAATCTTCCCTACGTGGGTCGGCGATTCCAGACCATGCTTGTGTGGATGGATGAAGAGCCGATGGACACATCGAAATACTTCTTTCTCAAGCACAACACTAATACGACGCGCGCTTCGCTCCTTGACATAGACTACCTTGTGGATGTAAACACCATGGAGCATAAGCTCGGACATCCGCTTTCTCTCAATGAGATAGCCTCTGTGTCCATATCCACGGCGCGCACCATCTTCTTTGATTCCTACACGCGCAACCGTGCCACGGGCGCATTCATCCTCATAGATCCCATCACCAACAACACTTCGGCCGTGGGAATGATACTGCACCCCATCGAAGGCGATGCAGACGAAAACGACGACATACCGTCGCTCGACCTGCCTCGACTGGGAATCGCGCCCGAGCATTACGATGCCATAGACCGAGCCGTGGCCGAACTGGCACGACAGGGACTGGAGATACAAGTCATCAAGTAACTTAAAACCATATAGCCATGGGACTTATAGAATTCAGCAAACTGCCGGTCAACACCCTCGTGGGAGCCGACTGGCGCACCTTCAAAACCGTTACTAAGGACCAGCACATTGCTCCAGAGAAGCGTACGAAGTTTCTTCTGACGAAGGCCATCTGCCGATTGCTCAGTGTCTGTGTGCCTCTGCAGGACCGCAAGTACCGCAAACTCCTGGCCGACAAGCCCATCGAGAACGACCCGCTCTTCATCGTCGGACACTGGCGATGCGGCACAACCTTTGTGCACAACATCTTTGCGCAGGACAAGCATTTCGGTTACACGACCACCTACCAAACCGTGTTCCCGCACTACGTGATGGCTTTGCAGGGGCTCTTCAAACCCACAATGGGATGGCTCATGCCTAACAAACGTCCCACCGACAATATGGAACTGGCACCCGACCTGCCTCAGGAAGAGGAGTTCGCACTGAACAACGCATGTCCTTATAACTACTACAATTTCTGGTTCTTCCCCGAGAGAATGCAGGAGTATGCCGACCGCTATCTTACTTTCCGCGACATACGTCCCGACGAACTCGAGGAGTTCAAGCAGGCGTTCACCAAGCTGGTCAAGATATCCCTCTGGAACACGGGAGGTACGCAGTATCTGAGCAAGAACCCGCCACACACAGGCCGTCTGAAAGCGCTCACAGAACTTTTCCCCGATGCCAAGTTTGTCTACCTCATGCGCAATCCCTATACCGTTTTCGAAAGCACGCGCTCGTTCTTCCTCAACACGATACATCCGCTTGAGCTGCATTCCATTCCGCAGGAACAATTCGAGCAGAACATACTCCGCAACTACATGGAGCTCTACCATGCCTATAAGGAGCAGAAGCAGTTTGTGCCGAAGGAGAACATCATCGAGGTCAAGTTCGAGGACATAGAGCGCAATCCGCTTGAGATGATAGAAGACATCTACCGTCGTCTGCGCATCCCCGGTTGGGAAGAGGCACGTGCAGACATCACGGCATACATCGAAGGCAAGAAAGGTTATCGCAAGAACCGTTACGAGTATGACCCGCGTACCATCGAACTGGTGAACGAGCACTGGGGAGAGGTCCTGCAGGACTGGGGCTACGAAAGGCAGACACCGCCTGCCAACATCGTAGCGGAAAACTGATTTTCTCGTCTCACAACACAAAAATTCAAGCTGACAGAAGAAAACGAAACCCAAATTGCCCCACAAATGCCACTCTTTAGTTGGCAAATTGTCCCCAATAGTCGAAAAAATCCCTTTTTCGACTATTTTTTTCCCTCTTTTATGCTCACGTAACAATTTTTTTGTATATTTGCATCGTGATCTAACAACTTAATGTCAAATAAGCCAAAGCGGATGGGGTGAGTAAGTTAGTTTTTTTTAATACTTGCAAAGGGCATAAAGTCGTGAGACTGCACCGCCCACCCACATATTGTCGTGAGACATAGGAAATTTTCTTTAATGACATTAATGACTTTAATTTTTTTGATTGAATTATATTCATAGTTAAAACTCCAGCCCTTGCATTGGACCGTGAGGCTCGGTCTTGGGCTACAAAGCATAGGTGTTTTAGTCGTGAAGACTCGGATACTATGAGTTTGTTTTCATAGACAGTAAGTCTCTTTTAATAGAGAGATGAATGTTGCACAGAAGATGTTTGAGAGATTTAATTTTCATATTTGATTTAGAATTATATGGTTTATTCTTACTCCTCCTCCGTAAAGGCTTTTTAAAATAGAATGAAAAATCTACGACTTTCAGCTGGAAAGTTCGCAAGAAAAACATTTTTAGTCTATAGTTTTGACAGTGAGAATTCTTATTACTACTTTACTACACATGAATGAAGGGACGGACTTGTGCCGTCTCTTTTTTTTGTCTGTATGTCTCGGGCTAAGGCTCGCTATATCAGGCCATTCCCACCCCGACATCTCGTAGTGAAGCCACATGCCGCAGTGCGTCGCACGAAGCAACGTGCTGCGATGGCCTGCGCACCGTGCTGCGATGCCTGTAGCACCGTGGTGCGTTTTCGTAAGGTCCCTTGCAGCCTCTGCCTCACCCTTCTGGGACGAACAGGATCTCCCGATGAGGCGGTCGCTCTTGTCGTCCTGAGAGACCGATAGGGCAAGAAAAAGGGGAACAGCCCTCGGCTGCTCCCCGCAATGTCTGTGATGCGCTCAGGCTCTCTTGGAATCCATCTCTGTCGAGCCCTTTCCGGCTTCTTACTTTTTCCAGAAACCGTTGTCGGCAAAGTACTTGCTCTTAGACAGCGGCAGAATTTCGCCGAACTTGCTCCATCCTGCATCGCCCTGGAACTGAGCCAGGAAGGCATCGGGCACATAGATGGTCGTGGAGGCCTTTGGCGTGCAATTCTTGGGAACGGGGAAAAATTCGGTGCTGAGGATGTAGACTTTCTTTACGTTCGGACAGTCTGCAAAGTAACCGAACATGCGGTTCTTCATAGCCTGAGGCACACTGAATTCTTCCACAGCCTTACAGCCGGCGAAGGCATCGTCCTCCAGCTTCTCGAGCGTGATGCCCATCAAAATGCTCTTCAGCGAGGTGCAACCTGCGAAGGCGTTGGCTCTGATCCACCACATGTGGTCGCCGAAACGCACTTCCTCCAATGACGTACAGCCTTCGAAAGAGCTCAGTCCCACGGTCCAGGTGTCCACCATGAGTTTCTTCAGCGAAGTACAACCTGCGAAGGCATTGTCGTTGATTACCTTCATTTCGCCTGCAAAGTGGATTGTTTCGAGGTTTGTGCAGCCTTCGAAAGCCGACTCGGCGATGTGCTCTATATGCTTTGGTACGATTATCTCGCGTATGTTCTCGTTACCCTTGAACTCCTCGGCCTTGATGTCGAGAATCTTGTCGGTGAAACCAATGACGGGCGATGTGGGAACGAACTTATCCTTGCGGTGCTGAGCTGTGTAGAAGAATACGTCCTTGTCGGCCTTCTTAGCCTTCTTGGCCTTCTTCTCGGTGGTCTGAGATTGTGTCTCACTGCTTTTGCTGCACGATGTTGTCAGCATGGTACACGCGATGAATGCGGTACAAAGAATGACTGTTTTCTTCATGTATTTATTGTTTTATAGGGTTTGACTATGTAAAAGTAGGTATTTTATTTCATATCTCGGAACTTTTCGGATATTTTTTCTGTGGATTAGGCATCATTCCACGGTGTTAGAGAAGCAGGAAACCAGCGGCTCCGCATAGCAGGATGATGCGTATGGCGCCCAAATGGTACACCTGCTGACTGATGAAGGCAAACAGGAAAAGGAGCAGACTTACGGTGAATCGCCAGGGGTCTTCGGTGCGAATTCCGAAGTTCTCGGCGTTCATCAGCAGCAATGCCGCCGCTGCCAACAGGCCCACCACAGCCGGCCGAAGCGCGGAGAAAACACTTTCCACAGCGTGGTTGTGACGATAGTGCAGTAGGAAGCGACTAATGACAATCATCAGCACAAAACTGGGAAGCACCAAGGCGAAAGTGGCCAGGAAACTGCCCAGAAAGCCCCACCCCGGAGCCCATCCCGCGTTCACTACGCTGGTATAACCTACATAGGTGGCGCAGTTGATGCCAATGGGACCTGGTGTACTCTGGCTCACAGCCACGATGTCGGTGAACTCGCCCATCGTCATCCACTGATAGCGTGTGACGATTTCTGCTTGAATCATCGAAAGCATCGCATAACCGCCGCCAAATCCCAGCAGCCCGATGACGAAGAATGTCCAGAAGAGACGTAACAGAAGCAGTGCCATCTCGCAACCTATTCCTTTATATATTGACCATAGATATATCCGCCGATGCCGGCCGCAAGTATCACGTATATCGGACTTACACCCAGGAGCCAGATGAGAAGTGCCGAAACGATGGGAATCCAGATGTTGTAACGCGACAGCTGCGAACGCCGTGCCATGCGGAAGACGGGAGCCGCAATGAGTGCCACTACGGCAGGACGTATGCCGCGGAAGATTCGCTCCACCACCCAGTTATCTCTGAAGTGGCGAAACAGAATTGCAATGCACAGGATGATGATGAAGGACGGAAGCACCGTGCCAAGCGTAGAACATACAGCCCCGCGCATGCCACGTTGCCTGTATCCGATGAAAATACTGATGTTCACCGCAAAAATGCCAGGGCAAGACTGTGCAACGGCAATGAGGTCGAGCAGTTCGTCCTGCGTGGCCCAAGCCTTGCGATGCACCACCATCTCCTCGATGAGCGGTATCATAGCATATCCTCCTCCGATGGTGAAAAGACCAATGCGGAAGAATGTTCTAAAGAGGTCAAGGCTTTCTTTCATCGCTTTTCAGTGTCTTGCAGTTGGGAGCAAGGGCAGTCTGCATCTCTTGAGACAGCCCTCGCAAGCCTGCGGCTGCTATGCCTTGCGTATGGCCTCCACCCACTTTCGGGCATTCACAAAGGCCTCTATCCACGGCGTCACCTCGTCTTTCAGGTTGCGCTCTGCTGGATAGAACCCGCATTGCCATGGGAAGAAAGCACGCTCCAGATGCGGCATCATGGCCAGATGACGGCCGTCGGACGAGCAGATGCCTGCAGCCGAATAGTCGCTGCCGTTGGGATTTGCAGGATAACCATCGTAGCTGTACCTGAGCACCACGTTGTAGTCACGCTCGGAGCCCGGCAGATGGAACTTGCCCTCTCCGTGAGCCACCCATATTCCAAGCTCGCTTCCGGTGAGACTTTCCATGAGCACGCTGCTGTTCGGTTCTACCTTCACGCCAACGAAACCCGATTCGAACTTATGCGAGTCGTTGTGCAACATTTTCGGCTTCTCGCTGCCAGAGGCTTCGGCATCGGTTTTCCTACCTACCAGCCCCAGTTCCACCATAAGCTGGCATCCGTTGCAAACACCCAACGAGAGCGTGTCGGGACGCGCATAGAAGCGGTCCAGAGCCTCTTTGGCCTTCGGATTGAAGAGGAATGCACCGGCCCATCCCTTGGCAGAACCGAGCACGTCGCTGTTGGAGAAGCCTCCGCAGAATACGATGAAGTTGATGTCGTCCAGTGTCTCACGGCCTGATATGAGGTCGGTCATCATCACGTCTTTTACGTCGAAACCGGCCAGATAAAGCATGTAGGCCATTTCTCTCTCGCCGTTGGTGCCCTTCTCTCTTATTATGGCAGCGCGTGTCCCCGTCGGAGTGCGGCGGTCCGGACTTATGCCGAACTGCTTCAGCTGACCAGAGAAGCCGGGGAGGAAACGCCAATGGAGCGGCTGTCGGCCATAGTTGGAGAAGCGTTCGTCGGCTTTCCCGTTCATGCTCTGCTTGCGGTCGAGCAGACGCGAAGAGTTGTACCAGACATCGCGCAACAGGTCGATGTCGAGCGTTTTCTCGAAGCCATCCTTGCGGAGTCGCAGCTGACGTCCTGTGCAAGGTACTCCGATATAGGCATAACCAACGCCAGCCTCGTCCATAATCTTTTTGAAGGAAGCCTCGTCACGGTCTGCCACTTGCACCACTACACCCGGATTCTCGGCAAAGAGAATCTTGATAATGTCGTCGCTTTCGAATGAGTTGAGGTTCACTTTAGCACCGCCGTCGGTGTTTGCAAAGCACATCTCGAGCAGGCAAGTCACCAGTCCACCGGCACTCACGTCATGCCCTGCGAGAATCAGTCCGCGGCCGATGCAGTCCTGCAATGCTTGGAAAGCGTCGCGGAAGTATTCTGCATTTGTCACCGTAGGCACATCGTCGCCCACCTTACCTTGGGTCTGTGCAAAGGCACTGCCTCCGAGGCGCAGGGTGTCGAACGAGAAGTCGATATGATAAAGCGAACTCTTCGGTTCTCGTGCCATGACAGGCGATACCACTCTTCGGATGTCTTCGACCTGAGCACCGCTGGAGACGATGACCGTTCCAGGCGAGATAACCTTCTGTCCGTCGGGATACTTCTGAGTCATGCTGAGTGAATCCTTACCCGTCGGAACATTGATTCCCAACTCGCAGCAGAACGTCGACAAAGCCTCCACAGCGCTGTAGAGACGAGCATCCTCGCCACGTTGGGCCCTGCAAGGCCACATCCAGTTGGCCGAAAGGCTCACACCGTCGAGGCCACCTACAAGAGGAGCCCAAACGATATTGGTGAGCGACTCGGCAACAGCCAGCACCGAGCCGGCAGCTGCATTGGCCAGACCAGCCTGAGGCGCATGACCCAGTGCTGTCGCGATGCCCTTGCGTCCACGATAATCAAGGGCCACCACACCGCAGTCCGAGAGAGGCAATTGCAGTTCGCCCTGACACTGCTGGCGTGCGACCTTGCCCGTCACCGAGCGGTCCACCTTGTTCGTCAGCCAGTCCTTACAAGCCACAGCCTCCAGACGCAACACCTGAGCGATATATTTGTCCAGTTCCTCCTCATTATATGTAACATCCTCATAGTGCCGCACCACTGTCTCGTCCGTCATCACCGTCTTCGGAGAGTGACCGAACATCTGTGCCACGTCGAGGTCAAAGGGTCGTGTTCCGTCACCCTGTTCGAACGCAAAGTGAGCATCGCCCGTCGTTTCGCCCACTACGTAAAGCGGAGCGCGTTCGCGTTCGGCAATCTGGCGGACATGTTCTATGTGTCGTTCGTCAATCAAGAGACCCATGCGCTCCTGGCTCTCGTTTGCGATAATCTCCTTCGCCGAGAGCGTCGGGTCGCCGATGGGCAGTTTCGTCATATCGACAAGGCCACCGCACTCTTCCACAAGTTCCGAGAGACAGTTCACATGGCCGGCCGAGCCATGGTCGTGAATAGAAACCACAGGGTTCACTTCCTCCTCGCAGAGCGCGCGCACCAGGTTGTTGGCACGTTTCTGCATCTCGGGGTTAGCGCGCTGCACTGCATTCAGTTCGATGCCGCTGCTGTATCTGCCCGTTTCCACACTCGAGACACTTCCGCCGCCCAGGCCGATGCGGTAGTTGTCACCGCCTACGACCACAATCTTGTTACCCTTCTGCGGAGTACCTTTCAGGCAGTCGCGCTTCGTACCGTAACCCACGCCGCCAGCCAGCATGATGACCTTGTCGTAGGCGTAGGGGACATCCTCCTCCCGATGCTCGAATGTCAGCACCGATCCGCAGATGAGCGGCTGGCCGAACTTGTTGCCGAAGTCGCTCGCACCGTTCGATGCCTTGATAAGAATCTGCTCCGGTGTCTGATAGAGCCACTGGCGCACCGGCAGCAACTGCTCCCAGGCGCGGTCTTCCTCCGTGCGAGGATAGCTCGTCATATAGACAGCAGTGCCTGCGATGGGCCACGAACCAGTGCCGCCACCCATACGGTCGCGAATCTCGCCACCCGTTCCCGTGCTCGCACCGTTGAACGGCTCAACCGTGGTCGGGAAGTTATGTGTCTCCGCCTTCAGGCTGATGACACTCTCAATGTCGCGCACCTCGAAGTAGTCGCTCTTGCTGTGGTCTCGCGGAGCAAACTGCTCCACCACGGGACCCTGTGCAAAAGCCACGTTGTCCTTGTATGCCGATATAATCTGGTGAGGATTCTCCTGCGTCGTCCGCTTGATCATCTGGAAGAGGCTGCTCTCCTTCTCCTCACCGTCTATGATAAAGGTACCCCCGAAAATTTTGTGGCGACAGTGCTCGCTGTTTATCTGGGCAAAGCCGAACACCTCGCTGTCCGTCAGCTTGCGTCCCAGCTGAGCCTCCACGTCGTGCAGGTAGCCAATCTCCTCGGGCGAGAGTGCCAGACCCTCCTCCTCGTTGTATTCCTCCAGATTCTCGATGTGTCGGATAGGCGCAGGTTTGATGTCGGTCGTGAAGATGCGTTGGTCCAGACCCTTATACAGGCGTTGCAGCATCGGGTCGTACTCGGCATCGGCACCGCTCACGGGGAAATACTCCTCGATGCGCGTAATGCCCTTGAGCGCCATGTTCTGGGTAATCTCCACTGCATTGGTGCTCCACGGCGTAATCATTTCGCGGCGCGGACCCACGAAGTAACCCTCCACCGAGTCGGTGTCCACGAGGGTAGCCCCACCGTATAGCCAGAAGAGTTTCTCGAGTTCCTCGGATGCGAGCTTATGGTCACACTCCGTAGCGATGAGGCTGCCGGCAGGGGTTTGGAAGAAAGTAATCATCATGTCTTGAAAGAGGTTTTTTAATTCCAACTGCAAAGTTACGAATAAGTGAGCAAAATGCAAACGAAAACATTATTTTTCAATTTGCATTTTCGAACCGATGGAGCAGCGAGGGCCATTGAGCTTGCTCGGATGGCCGAGTCGTGACAGAGGAAGACGAAGTCAATGAGAGTAAGTTCGACCGAAGGTCAGAGTTACGAATAAGTGAGCAAAGTACAAAATGAAAACGTGTTTCGTTTTGTGGCATTCCGACCAATCACTATCAAAAAACGCACCGTGTTGCGACGGGCGTCGCAGCGTGGTGCGTTGGCTGTCGCAGCGTGGTGCGTCGTTTGTCGCACTGCGGTGCGTTGGGGGTGTGCTGTTCTTCAACACCCACTGACGTGGGCAGAAGCAGCAAAGCCGAGCGGTGTGGGCTGTCCCCTCGGTCTGTATCGTGGACTTACTCTCGCTTGGCCTCCGTCCTGTGGTCTCGGGTCTTGCCGAACGGAATGTTGATGCCCATGCAGAAGTCGAAGTTGCTGCGCAGGGGTATCCACTGTTTGCTGAACTTGCCGATGCAGTGGTCGGAGCCGATGTAGATGCTGCAGACGCTGGGGTGGAGGTTGATGACCCATCCGAGGTTGCCGCCGAGGGTTCCTACGCCTGCGCTGCCGCTTATCTCGAAGAAGTTGCAGGGGCTCAGCGTGACACTTACTTTCTCTTCGTTCCATCCGTAGACGCCCTGTATGCGCGATGTGCTGAGGAAACCGAACTTGAGGCGGTCGTATGTGGGCAGAGCATACTCGGCAGCAATGTTGAGCGTGACGCCGAGTGCGCGAGCCTTGCTTTTGGTTCCTCCGTCCTGCAGGCTGTAGAGGTCGCTCAGCCGGTCGGCGATGTCGTCGGTCTGGTCATCGAGCTTTGTGCCAGTACCGTCTTTCACCTTGATGTCGTTGAATCCGTCGAAGACGAAGGCTTCGCCTCTGTTCTGTGCGATGGCTACGTCTTTCCAGCGTATGAAACCGAGGTCGAGGAGGCTGGCGCTGAGTTTGAGCCCTTCGACAAGGTCTTGCTTGCCGAGGTCCCATTCTGCTCCGAGGTCGAAGGCGAGTCCGAATCCGTTTGCTCCGCCTCCGTCCACGTCGGCGTTGTCAAGGTCGAGTTGCTGGTAGGTGGCGGGGTTTCCGTCGGCATCTTTCTTGTACTTGTATTCTTTCGTTTCGGTGTCTCCCCATGTGAAGCCTTTCACTCCGGCTTCGAGTGTGGCGTTGGCGTTGGCTGTCCACTGGTTCTCGCCGGAGAGGTCGAGGCGCAGGTTGTCCATCTTCAGACGTGCATAGCCGGCTCCTACGAGTATCTTGGCTTTGGCTCCGATGCGCCAGGCGTCGTTGAGCTGGTGGCTGTGTCCGAGCCCGAGCTCAGCCCATGCGGTGGCGGTGGCGCCGAACTCGCTGATGTTGTAGTTTCTGTTGCTGAGGTTCTTGGTCAGGTCGAAGAGTTCGTAGGGGATGTTGAATCCTATGTTTGAGCGTGCGCTGAGTGTGAAGGTGTTGTATCCGTGGAAGGCGTGAAAACCGAAACTGAGCACTTCGAGGCGCATGTCCATGAGCAGTTTGTTCCGGTTGTGGAATGCGTCCATGGCTTCTTTCGAGCTGATGTCTGGGTGCAGGTAGCTGACGAGCTTGCTTCCGTTGGGGTTGGGATTCTTGTAGAAGATGTCTTTCACGCCGATGTTTCCGCGGAACGCGATGTTGGTGTTGCCTATGACAGGAATGCTGACGTAGCCCTTGCGGTTGAAGTCTCGGGCGGGGTTGAGCTCGTGCCCGTAGGTGTATCCCTCGAGGAAGTAGGCGCTGTTGAGGTTTTGTGCGGCTGCGCTGGCGGCTAATGTCATGAGTGTAGCTGCCAGGATATGTTTGAATGTCTTTTTCATTGAAAGTTCAAATGTTCAAAAGTTCGGGTGTTTACTTCGTCTGCTTCTCTTTAGTTGGCATCGTAGGTGATTCCGCCTTTGAGGGTTATCTTGGCATCGTAGAGCCGTATGTGGGCGCTCTGATGCAGTGTCTTGTCTCCGACGGGATGGTTGAGTCGGGCTTCGTAAATCATTCCGTCGAGCTTGTGGACTCCGTTCTTCCCAGCCAGGGCATCGTTGATGGTATAGCCGTTGGCTGCTTTTATGGTGAAGGTGACATTGGCGTCGGCGGTCTTGGCTGGTGCCTTGACGTCGTTCACTATGAGCTGTGGGATGCGCTCTCCACTCTCGTCGATGGGGATGATGGAGAGGGTTGCGTCGGCAGGCAGATCGCTTTCGAGTTTCGCTTTCAATTCGATGGCTCCAGCGTTGACATTCTTTATGTCATCAAGGTCTTCGGCCCATCCGCGCTCGCTGTCTCGATAGACGAGCAGGAACTTGTCGCCCAACTGCAGGGGGGCAAAGACTTCGTAATGTACGCTTACTTCGTAGTCTGTGTTGAGGCTGATGTTGTCGGCATGGAGGGTGACGGGTTGCACTTCAACTTCAATCTGGTCGGGTATCTTTCTGATGAGTTCTGAGATGCTACCGTTCACGTTCTGTCGTCGGGCGGTCTTGTAGTCGTCGGGCAGTGTTGCGGCTGGTTTGTCGGCCATGTAGAGCAGGGTGGTTCCCTCAGCATCGACGTTGATGGCGGCTGTGTTCACGACCTTTGTCTGACCGCCCACGGTGCTCTTCATGGTCATGAATGTCGTGGCCTGTGCCGGGAGGGCGTTGTAGGCGTTGAAGAGTATGATGGGGTTGTCGAGGTCGAGAATGACGTCGTCGTCGTTCAGGAAGTCGGGCATGTCGTCCAGTTTGATTGGCTCGATGTCGCCGATGGGGTGTTCAATCAGACCTGTGAATCTTGTCACGATGATGTCTTTGTCGAACTCGGTCTTGGTGCTGGCGATGGTCACCGAGGTGGGTATCAGTCCGTCTATCTCTGTCAGGTCGGGGTTCTCAAGGAAGTCCTCTGCATCTTGTTCAGACATCGGTTCAAGCCAGTCCTTCACGATGGCCTTTATGGCGTTCTGGTCCATCTCGCTTGTTTCAATGCGGAATGTTCCCAGCACTTCTGAGGATGCCCCGATGAGTTCGGCGGTGTGTTCGTCAGGATTGAAGACAAACTCGCGTCCCTCGGTAATCTCGTCGAAGGTCACCTTCAGTGTCAGGCTGCGTGTGCTGCGGCCTTCTACGTCGATGGCTGGTGTGAGTTGTATCTTGCCTTCCTCGATGGAGACGGCATTTTTCCCGTCGAGTGTGCAGGCTTTGACATGCAGGTCGCGCGGAAGTGTGATGCTCATGTTGTCGATGTGCATGATGGGTATGTAGCTGGGAAAGCCTTCGGTCTTCACTTCGAGGGTCAGTACCACTTCTTCGCAGCCCACGCGTTCGACGCTCTTCACGTCGGTGCTGATGCCTGTAGCCTTGGCGTCGGTGAACGTCTGGTGGGCATCGCCGTCCTTGATGATGTATTGGTAGGAGGCATTGGGTATCTCGATGCGGTCCACGTCTACGTTGATGCGGTTTCGTCCCGAGGCTCTGCGCGGTTTTGCCTGTGCTTTGAGCAGGTCGCTTCGCTTGATGACGCTCGTGAAGGGGTCGATGCTGGGCCTGGTCACACGGAAGGTGTTGATGTTCACCGGTTCGATGTCGGCGTCGCCGTTCTGCACGATGCAGAAGATGCTGTCCTTCAGGTTCTCGTCCCACACCATCCGAACCACGTCATCTTCCTTCAGGTTCATGACATTTTTCAGAATGATGTCACCGGTGCTGCAGGTGGGCAGCGTCAAGTCGACGGTTGAGCCCAGCGTCCAGTCCACGTCGTCCAGGTCGTAACTTTTGTCCACGCATCCTGCGGCAAGTACAAGAATCAATGCACTTGTGATGGCAGCAAGAGGCAGACGCTTCTTGAGATAAAGTTTCATCTTTTAGTCTTTTTTGTATGGTTATTTGTTGATATTTCCCGAAAGTCAAAAACGACGCAAAGTTACCTAAATATGTCCAGATATGCAAGCAAAAATTATTATTTATTCTCCGAAAATATTTAATTCCTCTGTCTCATCCTATCCCATCGATTCGTGATAATAGAACAGGGGAGGGACATCCTTTCGAGATATTCCCTCCCCTGTGTAGATTTTCTTACATGTCGTTTCCTCAGATGGCCCTGAAGTTGATGCGGAGGTTCAGCACCGGATAGACGACAATTTTCTTGATAACGTCGATGGCATCGTTCAGATCATCGTCATCCACGTCGCCCTTTCCCACTTTCACCCATTTGTGCTCGTCGTACGAATAGGTCTTCAGGCAAGGCTCGCCCCACAATTGTGCACCGATGTCGAAGACGAAACTCACGCGGCGATTGGGTACTGCGCGCCCGAAGCCGAGGCCTACGTAGGGGCGCACCTGTTTGGTGGCGACGTTCATGCGGGCGATGCCGTTCTCGTCGGGGCGCACAAAGACGCTGCCTATCTCTATTCCTTCGCCGGGCTCCACGCCTGCCAGTTCCTTGGTGTTATGCGCCCGGAACGGGAAATCGGTGCCCAGATAGAAACCGCCGGTCACGTGGAATCCCGTAAAGGGGATGGGGTAGACGTCGGCCAGCAGTTTCCAGTCCAGCATTTGAATCTTGGCCTTGATGTCGACGTTTTCTCTCGATTCTCTCACGGGGTCGTCGGGATGCGCCGTATAGTCGAGGTCGGTCTTGTAGCTGAATTTCGGCATGAAGTTGATTCCGGTGCGGAATGCGATGAAGTTGGTGCACGGCGTGGCCAGTTCGAACGACACACCCGTGGTGCCCACTCCTACGCCAGCCGAGAGATGGTTGAGTATCTTCAGGTCCAGCGGCTTCTTCTGAGCGAGCGCATCTCCTGCCACCATCAGGAGGCAAGTCATGGCGATTAGGTGGCAAATCTTCTTCATGCGGTTTCTGTTTCTTGTCGTGTCGTGAGATTCGGGATTCTGTTGCAAATTTCGACATAAATGTCCAAATATACAAGCCGAAACGTTTTTTTCTCTCACCTTATCTATAAATATGCGCGCGCGAAGGTCTTCTCGGAAGGAGGGGCAGCAGGGGTTCGCGAGGGCTGCGTGACATGCGATGCTGTGCCAGACGCAAAATGCAAAACGAAACGCACCACGCTTCGACGCTTGTCGCACCACGTTGCGTCGCCCGTCGCAGCACGCTGCGTCGCCTGTCGCACCACGGTGCGTTTTCAGCCGAATCGGGCCGAGTTGATTTCCGAGCAACAAAAAAGGGCAGAACCGATGACGGTTCCGCCCTTTGCATGATGTAGGAATGTCCTGAAATTCGAACGATTACAGTTCCCATCCGAGTGCGCTTGCGCCGAGAACGGCTGCGCTGGCACCGTCGAGTTCTGAGAAAAGCAACTTGGCCTTGCCTCTGAAGTTCATGAGGACGTTCTCGTCATAAGCCTTCTTGATGGGGTTCATCAGCAGGTCGCCGGCTTTGGTGGGGCCGCCGAAGAAGATGAAGGCCTCGGGAGTGCTGAAGTTGCAGAAGTCGGCACAAGCCTTGCCCAGCAGGTCGCCTGTGTAATTCATGATCTCCTTTGCCATGAAGTCGCCCTGAGCTGCAGCGAAGCTTATGTCCTTAGCCTCGAGCTTTTCAACGGGAATGTCGCGCAGGGTGGAGGGAGTGGTGCGGATGGCCATCCACTCGAGAGCGGTGCGAACCATACCGGTAGCCGAGCAGTATGCCTCGAGACAACCTTTGCGGCCGCATCCGCAGTCGCGGGCACTATGGCTGCGGTCGATGATGACATGACCCAGCTCACCAGCAAAGCCGTCGCTGCCATATACCAGCTGGCCGTTCACAACGATACCGCTGCCGACGCCGGTGCCCAACGTAATCATGATGAAGTTCTTCATCCCCTTGGCAACGCCGTAAGTCATCTCGCCAATAGCAGCTGCATTGGCATCGTTTGTCAGTGCTACGGGAATGCCCAGACGATCGCTGAACATCTGTGCCAGAGGAATGATGCCCGGCCACTCCAGGTTGGGAGCGTTCTCCACGCTGCCCGAGTAGAAGTTGCCGTTGGGAGCGCCGATACCCATCGCCTGAATCTTCTCGATGCCGCCCACCTGCGTAATGATGGTCTTCAGAGCTTCGCAGCAATTGTTCACGTAATTCTCGGCCGTGCCATGACCGCGCGTCTTCACCGATACACTGGCAACCACGTTAGCCTTTCCGTCCACAATGCCGAAAACCGAGTTCGTTCCACCCAGGTCCAAGCCGATAACATAAGGTTTCTTTTCCATAGTCTTTGAAAATAAAGTTTTTTAGTTATAAAAGTTTTTTTTATGAAACATCACAAGGATTGCTCTCCACAAAGATAGTCAATAAGTTTCAGATAGCACTACTTTTTTACCGAAAAAGTGCGATAACTCGAAAAAAAACACGAAATTTGCAACCTCGTTGTGCGAAGAAATGCTGTTAGACCCCGTCAATACACTGCTCATCATCCTCAAAGGCCTCATTATAGGCATCATCGCAAGCGCACCCATGGGACCCGTAGGAGTGCTCACCGTTCGCCGCACCCTCAACAAAGGCCGCTGGTTCGGGCTCGTCACAGGTCTGGGAGCCGTCGTCAGCGATATGGCCTACGCCCTCCTCACGGCCTTCTGCATGAGCATGATGATGGAGTTTCTCGACAACTCCCCGTGGGTAGAACGATTCAAGTTGGCAGGCATCGTTATGCTCTTCCTCTTCGGGCTCTACAGCTTCCGAGCCATCCCACGCCCCCTGCCGCCAAGCCGCGGACGCGGAACACTCGCCAGCAACATGCTCACAGGCTTCCTTGTAGCCCTCTCCAACCCCCTCATCATCATCCTCTTCATGGCACTCTTCGATAGCCTCAACTTCATACAGCCCACCTATCGCTTCGAGTACATCTTCGGCTTCGCAGCCATCGCCACCGGTGCCTGTCTCTGGTGGTTCTGCCTCACCGGAGGCATAGACAAAGTGCGCAGCCGTTTCCAGATGCGCGCCATCGTCCGTCTCAATCGCATCATCGGCATCATCGTCATGCTCGCCGCACTCGTGGGCTTCGCCCTCTATATCCTTCCACAATTATGAATTGTGCATTAAGAATTACGAATCAAGAAATATGTTCATAGCCCAGAAGCTCCGCCATCAGAACATCACCGCCTACGTCCTCTACATGTTTCAGGTCGAAGACACCATCCGCGCCTATCAGCTCGATGCCGACCGCATCGTTGCCGACTACCTGCCACGCTTCGGACTCGATGCTCAGCAGACACAGCAGGCCTGCGAATGGTACCAGGGTCTCATCAGAATGATGCACGAAGAAGGCACCACCCAGCAAGGTCACGTCCAGGTTGTGAAGAACACCATCACCTTCATGGCCGAGCGTCACGAAGAACTCCTTCGCGACCCCAAGCAGACCCAATACACAGCCGCCTACTACAAGGCACTCCCCACCATCGTAGAACTCCGAGTTCACGGAGCCGGCAAAGACAAAAGCGAGATAGAAAACTGCCTCGATGCACTCTACGGAGCGACCCTCCTCAAGATGCAAGGCCGCGAGCTCACCGTCCAGACACAAGCCGCACTGCAGCCCGTCACCAACCTCCTCCAGCTCCTCGCACAGCAATACGAATCCGATTCCGAATAAAGCATCATAAAAACATGAACCCCGAAATAGAACGCAGGCGAACATTCGCCATCATCTCTCACCCCGACGCCGGAAAGACCACCCTCACCGAGAAACTCCTCCTCTTCGGCGGACAGATACAAGTGGCAGGCGCCGTCAAGAACAACAAAATAAAGAAAACTGCTACCAGCGACTGGATGGAGATTGAGAAGCAACGCGGTATCTCGGTCACCACCAGCGTTATGGAGTTCGACTACGAAGGCTACAAGGTGAACATTCTGGACACCCCGGGCCACCAAGACTTCGCCGAAGATACCTTCCGCACGCTCACGGCTGTCGACTCAGTCATCATCGTGGTAGACGGAGCTAAGGGAGTGGAGGCGCAGACGCGCAAACTGATGACCGTATGTCGTATGCGCAAGACCCCTGTCATCATCTTCATAAATAAAATGGACCGCGAGGGTAAGGACCCCTTCGACCTGCTCGACGAACTGGAACAGGAACTCCAGATTAAAGTGCGCCCTCTCAGCTGGCCCATCAATCAGGGCATGCGCTTCAAGGGCGTGTATAATATCTACGAAAAACGGCTCAACCTTTTCACACCCGACAAGCAGAAGGTGACTGAGAAGGTGGAGGTGGACATTGATAGTCAGGAACTCGACGAACGAGTGGGGGAGCGTGATGAAAGTTACGCGACGATTTGGAACTGGTTGACGGCGTATATCCGGAATTCGATGTTCAGACCTATCTCGATGCGTCGGTGGCACCAGTCTTCTTTGGCTCGGCCCTTAATAATTTTGGTGTGCAGGAACTGCTCGATTGCTTTGTACGCATCGCTCCTTACCCTCGTCCCACCCAGGCCGAGGAACGCACCGTCACACCCGACGAGCCGAAGTTCACAGGTTTCATCTTCAAGATTACAGCCAACATCGATCCGAACCACCGCTCCTGCATCGCTTTCTGTAAGGTATGCTCTGGCAAGTTCGTCCGCAACGCACCCTACCTCCACGTCCGCCAGGGCAAGACACTCCGGTTCAGCAGCCCGACGCAATTCATGGCGCAACGCAAGGAGACCATTGATGAAGCTTGGCCCGGAGATATCGTCGGACTGCCCGACAACGGCATCTTCAAAATAGGCGATACGCTGACAGAGGGAGAACAACTGCACTATCGCGGCCTGCCCTCCTTCTCGCCCGAGATGTTCAAGTACATCGAGAATGCCGACCCCATGAAGACTAAGCAGCTCGAGAAAGGCATCAATCAATTGATGGACGAAGGCGTGGCTCAGCTGTTCATCAATCAGTTCAATGGTCGCAAACTCATTGGCACGGTGGGCCAGTTGCAGTTTGAGGTCATTCAGTATCGTTTGGAGAACGAATACGGAGCCAAGTGCAAGTGGCAACCCGTCAGCCTCTACAAGGCATGCTGGATAGAGAGCGATGACGAAGCAGAACTGGAATCCTTCAAGAAGAGAAAATATCAGTATATGGCTCGCGACCGCGAGGGACGTGACGTCTTTCTTGCCGACTCGGGCTATGTCCTACAGATGGCCCAGGAGGACTTCAAGCACATCCGCTTCCACTTTACCAGCGAGTTCTGAAGTTTCCTCTGATTATGCTTGCCGACACATCGGCAAGCTTGATTTTATTCTCCGAAGATTTCTGCAAGTTTGTTGCTTAATCCCTCACCATGCAACCAGGGACCTGCTATAACCTTACCATCGGGGTTGTACAGAAGAACCTGGGGAATTGCGTAAATGTTATAGAGGCTGCAAACATCGCTGTCCCAACCTTTCAGGTCGCTCATCTGAGGCCAGGTGATGCCAAGAGCCTGAACTTTCTTTTCCCAATCTTCCTGTTTATAGTCGAGTGAAACGCCAACTACCTCGAAGCCTTTCTCTTTGTATTTTTCATAGTTGGCCTTTACGTTGGGAACCTCTGCACAGCAAGGGCCGCACCAACTTGCCCAGAAATCTACGAGTACATACTTGCCTTTGCCCACATAATCGGTCAGATGGCACTCTTTACCCTCAAGGTCTTTAGCCACGAAATCCACAACCTCAGCACCTTCCATCTTGTTCTTTTCCCCGTTTATCATGCGATATACGTAGTCCAGCTGCTTGTGGTCCTTGTACTTGTAATCGGTCAGAAAACTGTCGATGAACTCAACTCCGAGGTCGTTCGCATATTTACATAAAAAGAAAATGGGTACCAGATTGTCGGCGTTTTCCAGTATAGCTTGTTTTTGAGCAGCTAGTTTTTCCGCATCGATATCGTCCCAGCGCTTGTCTATGTCGGCTTGTTGTGCCTCGGGTATCTCCTCGCCATACTTCTCGCGCAGCTGGCCATATTCTTCACGCAGGACGTCGTATTTGGCATCCAAAGCCTTCTGCCTGTTGCGCGCCTCGGCTAATTTCAGGTTTTGCACAGACCCCTTGGATATTTCGCCCGCTCCGTCCGTGATAGTCACTTCAATGGGACTGCCGTCGGCTATGACGGAGCAGACCAGCGGGCTCCTTCTTTCTGCGCCTCGGGCTATCACGACGATAGTTGCTTCTGCTGTATCAATCTCAAATGTGATGACGCTGTCTTCTATGCTTTGTGCTTGCAGAATAGGATTCAGCATTCCGAAAGTGTTGAGGTAGGTTGGCTTGGGGTCGCCTAAATCCCCCACGACTTTAATCTCTGTACTTGTCTTTGTCTCTGTGCAGGCTGCCATGCACAGAATTGCCAGCAGTGCGGTGATGATAGTTAGCTTGTTCATGGTAGTTGGTAGTTTTCTTGTTTACGTGGCCAAAGGTACATACATTTTTTCGGAAAGACAAAGAAATGTGGAGGTTTTTGCTATGGAGGAAGAATCTCTAAGAAGCGAACGTCCTCGGTGAGATTCTTCTTCAACACCCACTGCGTGTCATTCAGACCAATCAACCTCTAAATACCCTCAAAAAACGCACCGTGGTGCGACGGGCATCGCAGCGTGCTGCGTAGGCTGTCGCAACGTGGTGCGACATGTGTAGGACTGTGGTGCGTTTTCGGTGGGTGCTGTGCTGCAGGTTCGGGCTAAACAAAGAAAAGCCCCATCCCACTCGGTGTGGAGTGGGGTGGGGCTTGTGTGTGTGGTGTGTGTTCGGAGGGACTCTATTCCGGCGTCTCGGCGTATGTCATCTACTACAGCCCCATAGCCTCTTTGACGATTTGCCCGTCGAAGAGGTTGATGATGCGGCTGGCGTAGGAGGCGTCGCGCTGCGAGTGGGTCACCATGACGATGGTGGTGCCCTCGGTGTTGAGCTGGGTGAGCAGCTGCATCACTTCGAGGCCGTTCTTCGAGTCGAGGTTACCCGTGGGCTCGTCGGCGAGGATGAGCTTCGGATTCATGATGACG
>CAJOLZ010000022.1 GCA_905235575.1 uncultured Bacteroidaceae bacterium
GCCTCGGGATTCATCGGACAGTATGCCCATGGCAACGAGCCCAGCCACCACACCGTCTACCTCTATAACTTCGCCCACCGCCCCGAGCGCACACAGGAGTTGGTGGAGCAGGTGCGGTCCACTTTCTACAACGCCACCGCCTGCGGATATGCCGGCAACGACGACTGCGGCCAGATGTCGGCATGGTACATCTTCTCGGCCCTGGGCTTCTATCCCTTCAACGCCGGTGCGGCCGAATACGTCATCGGCACTCCCCTCTTCACGAAAGCCACGCTGCATCTGGCCGGCGGAAAAGATTTCACCATCACAGCCAAAAACAAGACGCCCGAACGCATCCATGTGAAGAGCGTGAAGCTGAACGGCAAGGCGGTGACCGACTGGAAACTCTCTCACCGGCAGATTGTGGAGGGCGGAACGCTGGAGTTTGTGCTGAAATAGAACCGAAGCATCCGACATTGTAAAACTATCGGAAGATTGCGAATAAATGTGCCCGAAGAGGGTGCACCCAAAAAGGGGCGAAAAACGTTGTTTTTCGCCCCTTTTTGCTGTGTTTTCGGCTGCGTCGAGAATCTAATCATCTGATTTCCAGAGAGCGCAAAAATTGCATTTCGCCGAGACGTGCGGACTTTTACGCGACGGAGCAGCAACTTCGCGAAAACGCAACGTGGTGCGATGGCCGTCGCAACGTGGTGCGACAAAAAGCGAAACGTGCCGCAAAGCCGTTTTTCAGATTCTGCGACGAAAGAGGAAAAGAAAAGTGTAAACAAATAATCCCTGTCCTGTCATTAGGATAATCCCGCTTCCATATATAAAAAAGATGCCGGCGCTCAGCGCACCAGCATCTTTTGTCCATTGTAGATATAAAGCCCTCGCTGCAGGTTTCCCATCTCGGGAGGCGAAGCATCGGCGCGCACGAGACGGCCTCCCATGTCGAAGACGTCGGACGAGGGAGACACGGCTGCGTGGGGTGAGGAGACATCGGTCTGACTGTCGCCCACGGGGAACATGAGCATGAGCGCAGGCAGTCCGCTGGCCGTATAGCTCTCCACGCGTTCGTCGGGCTTGGTGTCGCGGTTGAAGTTGCAGTTGGAGATGCCACGTGTGGTGTCCCTGTGTTTCCAGCCCTGCTCGATGTTGCGCTGCACAACGCTCAGGTAGCCGTTCTGTCCGCAATCATAGATGAGCATGTGGATGTACTGGGCAAAGATGGCATGATATACACCCTGCTCGACACCCGTCTCAAGCGGCATTATGTTCGATGTGGACATGGTGCGGAAGACGTAATCGGCTGCGGCACGGGCGTTGGTGAGGTAGGTCACATCGTTGGTAATCATGTAGAGCAGGCAACTGGCACCGATGTAGGTCGCCTGATTGTAGAGGTGGTCGTGGAACTCGGGTCCTCCTCCATGGATGCCGTCGGCCACCTGTCCGTTCTTGACCAGTGTGGAGTTAGCCCAGTCGTACACCTCGATGGCTTTCTCGAGATACCACTCCTTGGACTGATGGCTGGGATGCGCTCCCACCGGGTCCTTGCGGCCCTCGGGCACCAGTTGGTGGAGCAGACATGCGGCGATGACGGTGGGGAAGTTGATGCATGCCGAGCGGAAATCACCTGCCTTGTGGGGCTTGGGATTTTCTATCGGCTGCCACTCCCAGAACATGCCTCCGCCCAATCCACGGGCAGGGTCGGCATAGGAGCCGTCGTCGCCCACCTTCTCGGAACCATACCACACGCGGCAGAAACTGTTCTCGGAATACTCGAGATACTCAGCCGTACCGAAGACGTCGTAGGCACGGGCCAGGGCTATCGTCCACCACATGATGTCGTCATAGACGAACCATCCGGTGTTGGTATTGTTGTTGTGGAAATCGAAATCGCAATACTGCTTCTTCTCTCCGCTATAGATATGCAGGAACTGGGTGCGGTATTTCTTCATTCGCGCGGAGTCGTTTTCCTGTGCGGCGCGTCTATAGGCATTGACAGCCATATCGAAGTAGATGGCCTGACACCAGATGGCAGCCGCGCCACCCCATCGGTCGACAGCCCTGGGACGGTCGGAATAGTCGCGATAGATGTACTTATCCATGTCGAGGAAGACCCTGTTGAAGTCGTCATAGGCCTTCCATTCGTCGGCATCGGTATAGGAGATACTGGCCGCGGACAAACGAAGCGCGCTGGCCATGACGACCAGCGCGGTGAGGATTCTTCGGTTCATTTCTTCTTTGACTTGTTCTTACCCTTGGTGGCTGCCAACTCGTTCGAGAAGGAATAGGGGGCAGCCTCGAGCGTATTGCCGCGCTCGGTGTTGGGCGTGGAACCCATTATGTACTCCATCGAGAGGCCCTGCAGGAGGTCGGTGTGCTTCACGTAGTTCTTGTTATACAAGGTGCCGTTGAAGTAGAGCTGCTGCACGTAGCGGTTCTCGTCGCTGGTCTTCGGTGCCGTCACGACGATGTTCTTGCCGCTGGGAAGATGGAGCGTTATCTTCTTGAAATAGGGTGCGCCCAGTGCGTACTCGCCCGAGCCGGGGCATACGGGATAGAAGCCGAGGGCCGTGAAGACATACCATGCGCTGGTCTGCCCGTTGTCCTCGTCGCCGCAATAGCCGTCGAAGTTGGCATTATACATGCGATTCATCGTCTCACGCAGCCAATACTGGGTCTTCCAAGGCTGACCACTGTAGTCGTAGAGATAAATCATGTGCTGGATGGGCTGATTGCCGTGTGCATAGTTGCCCATGTTCATGATCTGCATCTCGCGAATCTCGTGGATGGTGCCTCCGTAGTAGCTGTCGTCGAAAATCGGCGGCAACACGAAGACGGTGTCGAGCATGTGGTTGAACTTATCGGTGCCACCCATCAAGTCGATGAGCCCCTGCACGTCATGGAACACGCTCCATGTGTAATGCAAGCTGTTGCCCTCGGTGAACGCGTCGCCCCACTTGTAGGGGTTGAAGTTGGGTGCCCACTCGCCGTTCTCAAGCTTGCCGCGCATCAGATTGTGCTCGGGGTCGAAGAGGTTCTTGTAGTTCATGGCGTGCTCGGCATAAATCTGAATCTCCTTCTCGGGCTTGCCCAGCGCCTGACCGAGCTTGTAGATGCTCCAGTCATCGAAAGCATATTCGAGTGTGCGGGCCGCGCTTTCGCGAATCTTGTCGTAGGGAACATATCCCAGCTTGTTGTACTCCTCGAAGCAACGACGTCCGCTCGATGTCTTGTCCAGCATGGCATTGGCTCCGTGTGTGACAGCAGCCCAGAGCGTATCAATCTCGTAGCCACGGATGCCTTTCAGATAAGCGTCGGCCACCACGGAAGCCGAGTTGTTGCCCACCATACAGTCGCGATGGCCAGGCGAGCTCCATTCGGGCAGGAAACCGCTCTCCTTGTAGGCATTCACCCATCCGGCCTGCATCTTCTGGCTCATCTCGGGATAGACCAGATTGACCAGCGGGAAGAGGGCACGGAAAGTGTCCCAGAAACCGGTGTCGCCATACAGATAGCCGGGAAGCACCTTGCCGTTGTAGGGGCTGTAGTGCACAGGCTTGCCCTGGGCATCATACTCGTAAAGGGCACGAGGGAAGAGGACGGAACGATAGAGGCACGAATAGAAAGTGCGCAGACGGTCGATGTCCTCGGTGTCCTGCACGTCGATGCGACTCAGCACCTTGTTCCATTCCTTCTGACCTTCAGCCATCACCTGGTCGAAGTTCTTTTCGCCCAACTCCTTCAGGTTGAGTTCGGCCTGTTCGGCACTGATGAAGGAACTTGCCACACGCACAATCACCTGCTCGCCACGCTTGGTACTGAAGCCGACGATGCCACCTGCATGACGGCTGGTAACCTCGGAGTTGCTGGTGCTTATATTGTTATTGTCAGCAGTTGCAGAATAGGTGAAGGGACGGTCGAACTTAATCACAAAGTAGTTGCGGAAGTTAGATGTTACACCACCACTGTTGCGCGTAGTGTAACCCACAATCTTGCGCTCGGAGGGAATGACTTTGACGTAGGAATTGTCATAAGCGTCGACCACCACATAGCTGTTCTTGCTTTCGGGGAAGGTGATGCGGAACATGGCTGCACGTGACGTGGGCGTAATCTCGGTGGTCACGTCATAGTCGGCCAGATAAGCCTTATAATAGTGCGGACGTGCCACTTCGGCCTTATGCGAGAACCAGCTGGCGCGCTTATCTTGATCGAAGATGGGCTCGCTGCCTGTCTCGGGCAGGATGCTGAATTCTCCGTAGTCGTTCATCCACGGACTGGGCTGATGGGTCTGCTTGAAACCGCGAATCTTGTCGGCATCGTAGGTGTATGCCCATCCGTCGCCGTTACGACCTGTCTGCGGTGTCCAGAAGTTCATACCCCATGGCAGGGCGATGGCAGGATAGGTGTTACCTGTGGAAAGGCTCGTTTTTGAGAGCGTACCCACGAGCGTATTGACATACTGTACAGGATTGTCAATAGCCTCTGCGCTGAGGAAGGAGAGGCTGGCAAAGGTAAGGAGGATGAGAGACTTTTTCATTGCAGTTCCTTTATCTTGATATTCTTAAACCAGACTTCGTTGCCGTGATCCTGCAGCAGGATGCGTCCGTCGCGGTTACCGAAGTCAGGCCAGTTCTTGTACTTGCTATATGCCACCAGAGCGTTCCATTCCTGCGTGTTACGCTCGTACTCCACCATCTTGACGCCGTTCAGCCAGTGCTCCACATGATTGTCCTGCACATAGACGAGAGCGGTGTTCCACTCGTGGATGTCGAAAGGTTTGTCTTCGGGAGCGGGGATGAGGTCGTAGAGCGACGCCAGGGTGCGGTTGCCTTTCACGCCCAGTTTGGCATCGGGATGACGCAGGTCGTCGAGAATCTGGAACTCGCATCCGATGGCACTACCCTCGCCCTGATTCATGTCGGGGTCAACGAAGTATTTGATGCCGCTGTTGGCTCCTTCGGTAATCTTGAAGTCCACTTTCAGAATGAAGTTATGATAGTTGCGGTCTGTGACGATGTCGCCTCCGTTGCCACTCTCGGCTCCGTTGGCAGCCTCCACCTTCAGTATGCCGTCCTCAATGCGCCATCCTCTTTCGGGGAAGTTGGGCAGCTTGGCACCGCGCCATCCTTCGGTGGTCTGGCCGTCCCACAGGAGGGTCCATCCGTTTTTCTTTTCTTTTCTTGTGAGCGTGTTGTCTTTATCGCTGACTTTCATGTTCAACGCGGCACCGAGTTCGTCGGTCTCGCCGGAAGAGCAGGCAGTGTTGACTGCCATGAACGAAGCGCAAAGCACTGCGAATGCTACGGATAATTTTTTCATGTCTTTATGGGGTTTATGGGTTATGTTTTCGACAAGAGCGCCCCACGTCCCTTTGAACGAGGGGCATGGGACGTCGTTTCTTTTCTCAGTCAATCTTGTAGTAGTCTTCCCAACCTCGGCGTGGCGGCATGCCGGTGAGCATGGCATTGGCAAACTCGTTGTTGGTGAAGCGTTTCGTACGTGGGTCGAAGAAGAGCTGCGTGTTCAGTCGCTGTGCGATGACACCGAGGCAGAACACCTGGCTCAGCACACCATTTATTTCGAAGGGCGAGCGTGTCTTCTCGGTTCCCTGGCAGGCGCGCAGGAAGTTGACGTAGTGGTTGCTGGGGCTCTTGGGCACCTCGGGCAGTTTGCTTTCCATTTCCTTGGCTTTCTCTTCGGGAATAATCTTGAGCGTGCTGCCATGGCTTCCTCCCTTGAAGATAAGGTCGCGCGAGTAGATGATCTTGCCCGGGCTCACCTTGGCTGCCGAGTTCTGGAAGTCGTTCTGTCCGCTGGCAGGGATGTCGGCTGCCATCTCGCTCTTGCCGTATCCTGCGGGCAGAGGCGGCAGGTTGTCCACACCGTCGTACCATGTCACGTCGCAAGGCGGCATGCCGTCGCGGGCGCCGAAGCGGAAGAGGATGGTACTGCTGTAGGGATAGAAGAACTCATTGTGATATTTGGCGTACTTCAGTGTCACCTCGTAGGGCAGGCCCAGGTTGAGGAACTCGTGCACCGTGTCCAGGATGTGAGCGCCCCAGTCGCCCAGCGCACCCATACCGAAATCGTACCAGCTGCGCCAGTCGCCCTGGTGGAAGAGGTTGCTGAAGTTGTGGTAGCGTACGCCGCCGTGCCACGTATCCCAGTCCATGCCGGTGGGAATGGGGTCGCCCTGCGGCATCTGAATCATGTTGTAGTCATACTTGTGCCAGCGACGTGCCTCGTTCATGTGAGCCGTCACAGCCGTCACGTCCTTGATGATTCCGGCTTCTTTCCAAGCCTTGAACTGGAAATAGTTGGCATCGGAGTGACCCTGATTGCCCACCTGCGTGGCCAGTTTGGGGTTGCGGCGAGCCATCTCCATGAGCAACTCGGCTTCCTGGAAGGTGCGCACCATGGGTTTCTCCAGATAGATGTGCTTGCCGTGCTTGAGAGCCATCATGGCCACAAAGAAGTGAATGTGGTCGGGCACGCTGGCAGCCACTGCATCGAAATGGTCGGCATATTCGTCAAAGAGCTTGCGGAAGTCGGTGAAACGCTTTGCATTGGGGTACATGCTGAGCGCCTTCTGGCACTGCTTGCCCTGGATGTCTACGTCGCACAGCGCCACCACATCCACCATGTTCGTCTTGGCGAACTCGTCGATGTTCTGCTGTCCACGGTTTCCGATGCCGATATAGGCTATCCTCACTTTCTCCGACTTGGCCTGTGCAGTCTCTTTCGATGTCATGGCAAAAACGCTGCCCGGAGCCATCGAAAGACCAGCTGTCGCAAGTCCTACTCCTTTCAGGAAATCTCTTCTCGATTGCATAATTCTAAAGGTCATTAGTTAGTTTTGACGATTTTTCTTTCGCAAATTTATGAATTTTATCACAAGGATGCAACCTTTTGGCCGAATGTTTTTTTCATTGAGCCAAAATCAAGTATTTGTGCTTCCATTTGAGTGACACATAATACCTTTTTTACATGCGACGCGCTTCCTTTATTACGTATGACGCGCGCACGCAGAAGAGGGGCAGAAAACGCAACGTGCTGCGACGCGTGTCGCACCACGCTGCGCAGGCCGTCGCACCACGGTGCAACATGCCACGGACCACAGTGCTTCTCCGCACGCAATTCCAAATCTAGCCATGACATCGGCTGAAGAAACAGGGAACCAGCCGAATAGCACCGTCGCGAAACGAAAACAGCCCGACGCATGACTGCATCGGGCTGCCTGACTTTTCTCGAAGGGAGAATTATTGATTTTCGGAATTCTTTTCCTGGCGATCCTGACGGTTCTCGCGACGCTCGCGGCGTTCGGGACGCGGACGACGCTCACGCTCCTGATATCCCTCGGGCTTCTCGAGAAGCACGCGGCGCGAAAGCTTGAACTTGCCAGTCTTGGGGTCGATTTCGAGCAGCTTAACCTGCAGCTTGTCGCCCTCCTTGATGCCAGCTTCCTCCACCGTCTCGAGTCGTTTCCAGTCTATCTCGCTGATATGCAGCAAGCCGTCGCGGCCCGGCATAAACTCAACGAAAGCTCCGTAAGGCATCACGCTGCGCACCGTACCCTCGTAGACCTCGCCCACCTCGGGCACGGCCACGATGGCCTTGATTTTCGACAAAGCAGCAGTGATGGCAGCCTTGTCGGGTGCCGATACCTGAACCTTGCCCACGCCATCCTCTTCGTCGATGGTGATGGTGGCACCGGTATCTTCCTGAATGCTCTGAATGATCTTTCCGCCCGGGCCAATGACAGCACCGATGAACTCCTTGGGGATGGTTATCTGCTCGATGCGCGGCACGTGGGGTTTCAGCTCGGCACGCGGCTTGGAGATGGTCTTCATCATCTCGGCCAGAATGTGCTCGCGGCCGGCCTTAGCCTGCATAAGCGCCTTCTCGAGAATTTCATAACTCAGTCCGTCGCACTTGATATCCATCTGCGTAGCAGTCAGACCCTTAGGTGTACCAGTGGTCTTGAAGTCCATGTCGCCCAGGTGGTCTTCGTCACCCAGAATATCGCTCAGCACAGCGTATTTGTCCTCACCCGGATTCTTGATAAGACCCATGGCGATGCCGCTCACGGGAGCCTTGATGGGCACACCGGCATCCATCAGTGCCAGACATCCGGCACAGGTGGTGGCCATCGAGCTTGAGCCGTTGCTCTCGAGCACATCGCTCACCACGCGAACCACATAGGGATAGTCGTCGGGCAACTGGCCCTTCAGTCCACGCCAAGCGAGGTGACCATGACCTATCTCGCGACGACCCACACCGCGCTGCGCCTTGGCCTCGCCAGTGGAGAAGGGCGGGAAGTTGTAGTGGAGCAGGAAACGCTGGTATTCGCGTACGAGAACGTCGTCGACAAGTTTCTCATCGAGCTTCGTACCCAACGTACAGGTGGCCAGCGCCTGAGTCTCACCACGTGTGAAGATGGCACTTCCGTGGGGGCCTGGCAGAGGATCGGCCTCACACCAGATGGGGCGGATATCGGTGGTCTTGCGGCCATCCAGACGTATGCCCTCGTCGAGGATGCAACGGCGCATGGCGTCGCGCTCCACGTCGTGATAATATCGGTCTACCAACGTATTCTTCTCCTCGAGTTCCTCAGGAGTCATATCGGGGTGAGCCTCGGCATAGCGAGCCTTGAAGTCTTCACGAATCTTTTCGAAAGCCTCGGCACGCTGCTGCTTCTCGAGTGCCTGCTTCGTCACGTCGTAAGCGGGTTGATAGCATTCGATGTGGACCTGCTCGCGCAGTTCCTCATCATTTACTTCGTGGCAGTATTCGCGTTTCACATCCTTGCCCAGTTCCTTGCTCAGCTCTTTCTGCAGGCGGCACATGGGCTTGATGGCAGCGTGAGCGGCTTTTAATGCACCCAGCAGGTCTTGCTCACTCACCTCTTTCATTTCGCCTTCCACCATCATGATGTTCTCCTCGGTGGCACCGACCATGAGGTCCATGTCGGCTTCCTTCAGCTGTTCGTAAGTGGGATTGATGACATACTGTCCATCAATGCGAGCTACGCGCACCTCAGAGATGGGACCTTCGAAAGGTATGTCGCTGACAGCCAGTGCAGCAGAGGCGGCAAAGCCTGCCAGTGCATCGGGCATGTCCACACCATCGGCGGAGAAGAGAATAACATTCACATAAACCTCAGCGTGATAGTTGCTGGGGAAAAGGGGACGCAACGCGCGGTCCACAAGACGACAAGTGAGAATCTCGTCGTCGTTTGCCTTACCCTCGCGCTTCGTGAAACCGCCCGGGAAACGTCCGGCTGCGGCATACTTTTCTCTGTACTCTACCTGCAAGGGCATGAAATCTGTTCCGGGAACGGCATCTTTGGCGGCGCATACAGTGGCCAGGAGCACAGTGTTGTTCATACGAACGACAACGGAACCATCGGCTTGTTTCGCCAGTTTCCCGGTCTCGATGCTGATGGTCCTGCCATCAGGCAACTCGACTGTCTTTGTAATTACGTTCATCTAAGTTTTTGTGTATAAATATTGTGTAAAAATGTGCATTTACAGCACTATCGGGCGCAAAGATACAAAATTATTATGAATTTCAATGCCCTAACCGAGAAATAATTAAGTTGCGTCACTCCGCTGGGAGGTTCATACCCACGTATATCGCCAGAATGAGAATTCCAAGGACTATGATAACAATGTATTGCAGCAGCAGACTGAAGACCACAAGGAACAGACGCCACAGGGCTGGTATCAGACGATGCTCGCCATAGAACTGGAAGAAGTCATAAAGCATGACAACAACCACTATCCATCCGTTCACGAAGTATGGGAAAATGTTGTCCTCCTGGTAGCGCCACGTCACGAGCAGCTGCACAATGGCTATCATCAGGAACTGGCAACAGAAGTACATTTGGGCGATGAAAGTCTCTATCCACGAATAGCTTGCACGGTTGTGGTAGGTGCGATGCATGGCATTGACAATGAAAATATTCTGCAGGAAGATGCTGTAGGCGATATTGCGGCGGAACCATTGCACGATGACTGACACGAAAGTCAGAATCGGCTTGATGGCTGCGAGGGCTTCGGAAACCTCTTGGTCGTCAATTTTTTTATCCAAGTTCGAGAAAAGGAGTTCTCTTTCCGGGGCCAGTCCCGTCACGTGAGCCAGCACCATATAGAAGATGGCGAGCAGCAGTAGGAGTTTGAAAGGCTGAAAATATGCCGAGCTGTGCCCGTTCAGATAGTCGCGAATCATATAGCCAGGGCGCCATAGCAGATCGCGCAGGGTGCGCATGATACCGCGGTTGCCATTTTCGTTGAAGCCCACTGAGTCGGCAAACTTCCCGAAAGCGGAACGCCACGTGAAACGACTGCACATATGGTCCAGCCCACATTGTGGACAGATGTTGCCCGTATATTCCGTGCCGCAGTGAGAACACACGCGATGCTCATCTACGTAATGAAAGTCGAAACGGCTCTCCTGTTGCCTGGCATCGATTCGATGCAAAAATTCTAATAATCTGTCAAACATTGGGCGCAAAATTACAAATTTATAGAGAGAAAAACAAAGTATGCACGCCTTTTTCGGGCGAAAGTGTTTCCATTGGACCAAAAAATTGCAGAAAAAGCATTAACTTTGCATATCATAACGAAAATTTCATCGAATGAAGAGACTCATCTACACACTGCTTTCGCTGGCGATGCTTACCGCGTGCAGCCAGAAGGGAAAGCACTTCACCGTCGAGGGGCACATCGCCGAAGCCGACGGCTCTACGCTTTATCTCGAACAAGTTACACTGGCCAGCGGCGTGGTCATGGTCGACTCGGCACGTCTCGATTCCACAGGGCGTTTCTCGCTGCGTGGCAAGCGGCCCGGAAGTCCTGAGTTCTACCGCCTGCGCATCGACGACCAAGGCATCAACCTCGCCATCGACAGCTGCGAGACCGTGCACGTGGAAGCGACGCTGAAGGACATCTCGTTCGGATATTCGGTGGAGGGCAGCGGCACGTGTGACACCATACGGCTGCTGTGCCTGAAGATGGCCGACCTGGAACGCAGCGTGCGACAGATGGCCGCCAACCGCAACTATACGCTGGAGGAGCGCGACGCAAAGATTCGGCAGATGACCACAAAATATAAGGAGGAAGTGAAACGCGACTTCATCCAAGACCACATGGGCAGCACCGCCAGCTACTTCGCCTGTTTCCAGACACTGGGAGGCCAGTTGCTGTTCGACCCCCTCTACGACAAGGACGACCTGAAGTGGGTGCGCGCCGTGGCAAACGCATGGCACGAGAAATATCCCGACAGCCCCCGCACACAAAACATGGTGAACATTGTGAACGAAGGAATGCGCAATCTGACGCCGCCACGACAGATCACCCTCGACGTCAACGACGAACGGGTGAAGGAAGTGGGCATCATCGACATGACGTTCCCCGACATTCTGGGCAACGAAATTACACTGAGCAGCCTCAGCGGAAAAGTGGTTCTGCTGGATTTCACGGCATACTCCATGAGGGGAAGCAGCGAGCGGACGCTCGAGATGCGTCGTCTGTACGAGAAATATCACAAGCGTGGATTCGAAATATACCAGGTGAGCGTCGACCCCAACCGCCACATCTGGACACAGTGTTGCGAGACCCTGCCATGGGTGTGCGTCTATTGCGAGGAGGGCATCAACGCCGACATGCTCAAACTCTACCAGGTGGACCAGTTGCCATACTACTTCCTGATAGACCGCAACTGCGACCTGAACGCGCGTCAGGAGTATATCCCCAACCTGGAGCAGGCCATCGAAGCGTTGCTCTGAACGAGCCGAGAATATTTGTTAAAAACGTACCACGTTGCGACACGTGTCGCACCACGGTGCGTTGCCTGTCGCAGCACGGTGCGACGTGCGGAGGACTGCGGTGCGTTTTCAGGAGATGAACAACTGTTCGAAAACCGTATCGAGTATTAGGCAGAGCAATTCCCCGCTCCGACATAAAGCCGAATCGGAGATGACCGACACGTTTCGCGCTTTGACGTAAAACAAAATGCCCGACTCGAGGTGAACTCGAATCGGGCATTTGGCTATGTGGGTCTCCGCAAATTCCGACTCTCATGCGGTCGGCAGACGGGAAAGGCTACCTGTTGTAGAGAACTTTCTTCCCATTCACGACATATACGCCACGAGAGATTTGGCTCGGGTCTGTAATCCGTCGGCCGGACAGGTCGAAGATGTGCTTCGGCGTTTCGTCTTTCGGACGGCGGATATATGCTATGCCGTCGGCGCTTTGCAGATAGAATGAACGCGTCACGGTGGGACTCCAACCTTGCCCCGACTGGGCGATGATTTTCAGTGTCACCCATCCTTCCTTGTTGGGAAGAGACTCTATGATGTTGTCGCCATCGAGATACGTGATGGACGAGGCGGTACGGACGCCTGCGGATGAATTGACCCACGAAACGGGGTCTGAGCCGTCGTTTGTGTAGTAGAGGTAGGTCTTTCCGCTCAGTGTGAGCACATCGTCCGTGAAGAGTGTATCCACGGAGTTGTCCTGCTCGCCGTTTATCAAGAACGTGGGCGGCTGGGACTTGGGATACCAACCCTTGTCCACCAGCTGCTGAAGGAATATGGCGGTCCTCTTCGGGAAATACTCTGTCAAGAGTTTGTTTCGCTGCGCCATGTAGTGCTTGTCGGGCGTATACAACTCGCCCTTGGAGGAGTATTGATGCACGTCGCGGCGGTAGTCTCCCCATCGGGCGGACTCGGCATAGAGAGCCAGGGAGATGTCGTTATACAGGCTATCCCACAACTCCACGACAGGCTGTTCGGTGAGAAGTCCACCCTCGGCGACCAAGAGCTGATATGCGCGGTCGATGTATCGACGACGGAAGACTGAGTTCTGTATGAGATACCTGAAAATGTGTGTGGTACACTTGTTGTTGTAGATGTCGAGCACGTTCTGGTCGAGATGACGGAAGATGATTTCGGCATCCCAGCAGAGGAACTGGAAGCCCTTGTCGGCACGCTTGCGGTTGCGTATGGCCGTCCAGTTGTGATAGTCCCAGTCTTCATTGCCGCAATACTGGTTTATCAGCATGTAGTCGATGAAGTTGTCGACGTCCAGAAGAGGCTCACTGCCCGCGCTCCTACCCGTCAGTTGGAAATAATATTTGTTGTCTGTGGCTTTTTCAGCCAGGCTTATCATCTCGTTCCACTTATCGAGCGTACCGTCGGATGCCTCCAGACGTTGTCCGCCGCTGTCTTCGGTGACCTTCACCACGTCATAGTCCTCGCCGTCACCGCCGAAATGTGTCTTGCAGAAATCGTCGTTGATGCGTTCAGAAATGGTGTATATGCCCCAGTACATGCCGTTCAGGAAGAGGTGGACATAGATGCCGTTGCTGCCCGGATGTCCCATTTTCTTCTGGATGAGACGCGCCCACATCTCCTTGATGTACTGACTTTCTCCGCGCCATGTTCCCTGATAAACCCAACTGTCATTGAACATGCCACGTATGATGATGCTGTTGAACTTCTGCACCTCGCTCTCTCCATCGCCATAGAAGGGATAATAGAGTTTGCTGGGTCCGTAGTCGCTCTTGAACTTCAGGCGCAGGGAGTGCTTCGGTGTCTTCTCGGGATTTCGGCTGGTGCCCCCGTGAATGGTCACGGCACAATCAATCTGCATGTCATGGTTGCGTTCTCCGCCAAAGAACTCGACCGAGACAGGACGTTCCCATCCCCTACCGGGATAGTTGGAGGACGGTGCTCCGGTGAAGATATAGATACCGCCCGTCTTCTCGTCGTTCTTCGTATTAAAGAAGTTGCCTTTGTCCGTGACAAGGGAAAGAACGGGCAGACTGTAGAGACCGTCTATTATCTTCTGCGCAAAGACGGGGTCGGATGTCAGTTCCGGGTCCATCTCATAGTCGGCAGGTGCCTTGCCGGACATGTTGGTATAGTTTCCCCACTGGGTGGGATAGCCCTTGGGATTGTTCGGCTGAGAGAGGACTGACTTGGGATAGATATAGGAAGAAGTGATTACTGTGGAATATAGCGTATCGGCGCGAAACTCCGCAGCACGTACGATGGTAGTGGAATTGACGAGAAATGCCTTCTGATAGAGCGTACTGTTCTTTGTGGGTACACTGCCATCTGTCGTATAATAAACCTTTGAACCAGAGCCAGCACCCATTATTGCCAGATAAAAGGGCGAGCTGTACAGTCCGTGAGGTTTGTTGAAAACGATCTGTGCAGACACACCCTGCAACACAGGTAGGAAGAGGGACTGGGCGAGCACCAAGGCTCCAACTACAAATAATCTTTTATACTTAAACATTATATTCTTATATCCTTTATGTTCTCTATCTTCGCACTGCAGGAACAATAACCTGATATTAGCGAAAGAATTTCGGGCATTGAGCAATCACTGGAGCGCCATCCCCATGCCCTGTCATCCTGAGCCTTGATGCTCAGAATGACAGGAGGGAGATTGGACGTCGTTTATAACTCCATGCGGATTACATCACCAAATATCCTCTGGTACGTCGGGGTTGTCATAGACCTCCTTGGGGCAGTACTCCAAGAAATCGAAGAAGAGGAATTTGTTCGAGTCGTCAAGCACACCCTTGAAACGAAGGTAATACGTCTCGTCGGGGTCAAGTGTGGCACGCAGGATGATGCGGCGAATGGTGTTGTCGCCAGTACGCTGCGATGTCGTGCCTCCGGTACTCGTAGCCATCAGTGCCACATTCTTCATGTAGCCCTTGTTGCGCATGTTGTGGTCGACCTTGGCATCGTAGTCATCATCGCCGGTGTCTTCTTCCCAACCGATATCACTGGGGTATGATCCGTTTGCAGTGAAGCGTGTCTTACCACCGATACGTGTATCCAAAGGCAAACCCTCGGCATGGAGTTGTTCGGGCGAGGTGCCCCAGTAGCACTGTACCATACTACGGGAAGCCTGAGCCTGGATGCCATAGCGCAATTCATAAGTGCCACGACGCGGCACGGGCGGCATACGCACAATCATGTCAGGAATGCCATGCAGCTGGAACTCATCACCCAGATAGTCGTTGAAACCGCTGTTTATACCACCACCGGTTCTGTATCCCAACTCCTGAGTTCTTCCGTTCCATGCTCCTTCGAAATAGCGATATACTTCATCGGCAGGGAAAGCAAAGTCATTCTGTCTGGCTCCATCGATGGGGTTCAGGCGGATATCATTGTTCATCATCTCAGGGAACATTGCAGCAACATCCCAACGAATACGCTCACCGCTCATGTTTTCACGTGTGGCGTCATCATAAACCAAGAGTTCCTCAATGGGATAGATGATGCCGTTGCGCACATTGTAATGTCCTTCACGATTAGGCGTACCGACGAAAATTCCCTCTTTGTCGGGGTCGCAACTCACTTCGTGGTAGTTGCCATGCCGCCCGTTGTTCAGTACGGGGAAACGGTTGATGAAGACACCATTGCTCTCGCGACTCTCATAGAACTTGATAAGACGGCGCTTGCCCATCGTGGTGTAATATTCAGCCATGGCAACGGACAAAATAGCGTTCGAAGGATAATAACCCATCTCGTTACGATGATATACGAGGTTACCTGGCTGCAGGATGAACGGCAGGAAGTGATAAGTGACGAAACGATTCAGCAGGTTGTTTTCGTCAGTATAGTCATCGTTGCGCAACGCATCGGGATAGATGTTGTTTGCGTCCAGATATGCAACGACGTCTTCAACGGTGATTTCGTCGTAAGGTTTACCCAGTTCCTTGCTCCAGAAGTCGTCCGTCTCGGCAAAGTATGAGAAACCGAAATAGCGATGCGCCGGAGCATACTTGGCACCATTGGAATTGTTGTGGTCACGTATCTGTCCTGTCTGATAGAGAAGTTCATAGGTGTCGTCACGCACAGCACGCAGCGTATCCTTCAAACCACATGCAGTGGCCAACAGCGATGCAACATAATGTCCTTTTTCCTTCGACTGGATTATCTCCTCCATCAGGCTTGACATGTTATCGTTACTGGGTGCTATGACACGGTGCATCATGTGTACATAACCATTCAGCACAGGGATGTCACGATTGCGCTCGTCTATGTTGCAGTCATTTATAAAGACGCCATCCACAATTGAATCAGAATATGTGACTGTGAGCTTACGGTCATACATATTGGGCAATGGGATGTCGGTTGCGTTCGTAACAGGGAAGTCCGCAACGGTAAAAGCCACGTTGTCACCTCCATCAACAATACTGTTCAGCACAATGAGTTTCTGTACAGAGTCGAGCGAGAGACTGTCACGGAAACCATCCCAACTGGGGCTGTCGATAAGATCTTTTGCAACAAGCGTATCGAGGAACGCATAGATAGCCTCGTTGGTCGGTGCAAAAACCGTATAGTTACCACGTGCACTGAGCAATTGCTTTACTGTGGTTTCAGATATACTACTCACATGCACAAGCCCCGTCAGTCGCAAATACTCGCTGTACTGATCGTGATTCTCCAAATAGCTTGTTACAGTATTATATCTGAAAACATATCGGCTGGATGTGTCGACATCTTCGGTACATGAAAAAAAGAACATCGAAGCGAAAGATGCCACGAGTATCCATGATACGAGATTTCTGAAATTCATGATATCTAAGTAAAACAGTGTTTCTTATACAAATAATCTGTTCGTAAGTTATTCAATAGATAAAAACAGTTGGCGTTAGTTCATGAACGCGAAATGAAAGAAGTGTTCCCATAAGGGAAAATGGTAGCGCCAGGAATCGCTCCCGACGCTACCACCAAAGAGAATCTAATATACACTACTTTACTAACACTTTCTTTCCATTGATTACGTAGATGCCCTTCGACAACTTGTCGCTTGTGATGCGACGGCCCTGCAGGTCGTAAACCTTGTTCTGAGCCTTGGTGTCAGCAGCGATGACGTTCTCGACGCCAGTTACGTAATTACCGTCTTCATCCATAACCACAATTCCGTGAGTGGAATCGAGCACGGGATACAGGTCCTCACCAATGTTCTGGTACCAGATGATCTCGCTCTGGTCGCCGTTGAGTCTGTAGCAGAGTTCGCCGCTCTCAGCCCAACCTTCCTGAATGATAGTCACATTGGATTGATTTCCATTCTTGCTGTAGTTGTTGGTGAATGATACGCTATTCGAAGCGGAGCGGATAAGGTAATTATCCTGAGCACCCAGACCCTTGATTACTTCACCAGTACCCCAGCAGTTGTCATAGGAACCTGCGTCGCCTGCATAGCCAACCAACAGTGCTGAGTTGGTATTAGCAGAAACGGTACCTGTCATGTAGCAGTTCTTCAGGCGTGGATAGGCTGCATTGTCCTGGTTGTTTCCGAGGATACCACCACCGTTCTTTCCGCCGAGGACAACCTCGCCTTCCATACCGATGTTCTCCAGATATACATCGCCCTTCGAGCCCTTGATGGCACCTACGACACCGCAATAGTTACCGGTTGTCTCCAGATGGCAGGTTGCATCGAGAACTACGTTACGGATGATGGCAGGTGTCTGAACTACTCCGAAGAGACCAGCGTAATCACCTTCATGCTTAACCGTCAGGTTGGAGATCTTATGTCCCTGTCCGTCGAAGATACCAGCATATCTGCTACCGTCATTTCCGATCGGCTCGAAGCTTTCGCTATCTTCTGCCATGTCAATATCAGCTATCAAGGCAGCCTTTGCCTTTATATCACCAGAGTTAACCAGTGTACTGAAGACAGAGAGCTCGCGGCCGTTCTGGATCTGATATACGCCATCCACCATTGCGGGAAGGAAGGAAGTATCTATACCAATTTTATCCAGGTTAGCCATGTCTGCAGTAGCTGTACCATCGAGGAATGCCTCTACAAGTTGGTCTGTGTAAGCATAAATCTTCTGGATATCTTCCTCAGAAAGGAACGCCTCAAGAGCAGTAGCCAGACTCAGGAAGCTATCAGCTGCATCCATCACGCTGACAAATTCCTTCTTGCTGTCGTAAACCTGCTGGAACAAGTCGGAGAATTTCTCTATGAGAGCATACTTATCCTCTACACTCGTAGTGCCTGCAACAGCGTCCACTGCCTTCGACAGTTCGGCACGGATTTCGTTGCTGAAGTTGGGATATTCAGCATAGTTACCACCGTCAGGCACACTTGCGATGATCGTATTGGCACGTGCTACCATACCAGCCAGCGTTGCGTCGATTTGCTCGTCGGCATCTTCCAGAGTTCCATGATAGAACAACTTGATATTGCCCACTTCAAGCAGGTCATTTGCAACACCTGTACCGGGAACGCGGATACCTACAGTCAGAGTACCGTCAGTTACATTCACCAGCACGCGGTTCGAGTAACGGCCACTATTAGCAGCAGTCTTGAAGCCAGTCTGTCCGCTGGGAATATAACCAATCTCTTCGCCGTCTTCGTTATAGACAACCTTGTCATTGCCAATCATGCAGTTCTCACCGTCTACAGCATCCTCGACAGCAATCATATCCTCAATAGCTGCCATGAAATAGTTCTGGATGTCGTTGGTGTAGAGGAATGCACCGTAGTTGGTGCTGGTGAGGTTACCATCACCGCTGGTGGCGTTACCCGGACGGAAGAATCCGTTCAGTTGCAGTTCATAGACACCATTTCTGAGGTCTGTGATAGTCTGATAGTAGTCGCAGGTCTTGTTCTTGCACTCTGCCACGGGAGAGTTTGTTCCGCTACCGGTCTGACCTTCCCAGCCGTTGTAACCGTTGCTGAAATCATAGTTCGTGAGCATCTTCGTAATATCAGAGTGGATGTCGAAGCCCTCTGCGATAGCCTCGTCTCTCACGGTGAGTATCTTCTCGGTCTCAGCTTTGATGTCTGCTTCGCTCAGTTCGTGATTTTCTACGATGTAAGCATATGAGCCGACAGGATAGTCCTCATCATCGGGCTCGATGTATTCGCTCAGGTAAGACTCCAGATATTCGCGCTTCTCACCGAAGAAGTCGTCGTGTTCATCCAGATAAGCGATGATATCTTCCATCGTTGCCTGATATGTGGCATATGCACTTGCAGAAGATTTCAGAAGATCCTTCACGGGCTGAATCTCGAAGTACTTCTCCATGAACTCGTCCATGTTCTGGGTACCCTCCAGTTCCTGAAGAGCATCGGTATAATTGACAATGCATGCCTGCTCAGCAAGAACAGATTCAGCGTACTCAGACTCGCCCCAGAGGTATGCGCTCTGGAAGTCTGCAAATGTAGCATCGTCATATACAGAGCCGTAACCATCGCCATTCTTATAAACAATACCATGGCTGGAGTCAAATACAGGATACAGGTCTTCGCCGATTCTCTGATAGAAGCCGGGGTTCTCAAAGCTCTTACCATTGAGGCGGTAGCACAGTTCACCAGTCTCCAGCCAGCTATCCTCGAGAATAGTCACGTTTGCAGTAGAGCCATACTTGCTGAAGCAGTTTGCGATTGTGCTGTTCGATGCGGAACGGATGAAATAGTTATTATCGCCATCCAGACCTGTAAGCACTTGACCGTTACCCCAGCAGCCCTCATAAGAACCACCGTCACCGGCATAACCTACCAACACGGCTGAACTTGATCCACCACTTATATTACCTGTGACATAGCAGTTCTTCAGACGCGGATAAGCAGCATTGTCCTGATTGTTACCCAGGATACCACCACCATCCTTACCGGTGAGGATTATTGAACCTTCCATACCCAGATTCTCCAGATATACATCGGCCTTATTGCCGCCCTTGATGGCTGCGACGAAGCCGCAATAGTCACCGGTTCCCTCTATTGTACAAGTCTCGTCAATAATGAGATTGCGGATAGCTGCAGGAGCCTGAATGACACCGAAGAATCCTACGTAATTCTGTGTCAGATTGATGTTCAGGTTGGAAATTCTATGTCCCTGACCGTCGAAGGTACCCTTATATCTGTTGGCATCGCTACCAATGGGTACAAAGCTCGAGCTGTACTCAGCCATGTCAATGTCAGCCAGAATACGAGCGTTCACCTCAGTATTGCCGCCGATGCTCACGAATGTTGAGAACCATGCCAGTTCGCTGGCATTCTTGATATTATAGAAACCCTCCTCGTCGGGCTCCATGAAGCCTTCCTGAACCAGACCGCACTCGGTGCAGACACCGTCAACATACTGGTGATCGGGAATTTTGGAAGCCTTGGAGGCATCGTTCGTATAGTCACCATCACCAATAACCTTTCCGTCGCAACGCAAGGGGGCGGTGGTATAGACGATAGCGTGTGTAGCATCAAGCACGGGCACAGGGTCTGTACCGATGTTCTGATACCATGAAATTACAGACTGATTACCGTTCAGTCCGTAGCAAAGTTCGCCAGATGAAAGCATCTCCTCAGTGAGGGTGCCTACAGTTCCCTGAGAACCGTTCTTGCTATAGCAGCCTTCAATCACCGTGTTCGATGCGGAACGGATGAAATAGTTATCATCGCTGCCCAGACCTGCGAGCACTTCACCGGTACCCCAGCAGCCGATAAAGCTACCGCCGTCACCAGCATAGCCAATCAGCAGGGCTGAGTTTGAACCAGCGGATACAGTACCAGTCATGTAGCAGTTCTTCAGGTTGGGATAACCTGCATTGTCCATGTTGTTACCCAGGATACCGCCACCGTTCTTGCCGCCGAGGACAACCTCGCCTTCCATACCGATGTTCTCCAGATAAATCGGGCCCTTTGAACCTCTGAGGACACCGACAACAGCGCAATAGGCTTTGGTCGTCTCCAGATGGCAGGTTGCATCGAGCACGATGTTACTGATGTGTGCAGGGGTCTCGATAACTCCGAAGAGACCTACGTAGTCATGATCCCGATAAATTTTCAGGTTCGAAATCTTGTGAGTCTGTCCGTCGAAGGTTCCCGAGTACTTGAAATCGTCGGTACCAATCGGAGCAAACTGTTCGCTGTACTCTGTCATGTCAATGTCGGCCGTCAAAACAGCATTTGCTGTTCGCTCACCTCCATTAACTAGCTCAGAGAAAGCAACAAGATCCTCTCCATTGTTAATCTGATAGACACCGTCCACTTCGTCCAGTGCCCACGCGCTTGCTCCTCCCAATAGGAATGTCAGAGCAGCTGCCAAGAAAGTCTTTTTGTTCATGAGTTGTTGTTGTTTTAAGTGTTGTTTTTATGTTGAATTAATTGCATTCTTTCCGCAAAGGTCGGAACTATTCCATAATACACTTAACCAAAACACGCATTTTAACGATGGACGATTTTACGAAATCCAACACATCGTTGCATATCAACAAGCCCGATAGGTTATACAATATCGCCCGGCAAGAGGCTTTTGCCTCCGCCTTCGCTCTTGTATGTCTGCGGAGAAATGCCCGTAATCTTCTTGAACAAGCGCGAGAAATAGTAGGGGTCGTCGAAGCCCGACTTATAGCATACCTGGTATATTTTCAGGGTCGTATGCTCAAGCAGCCAGCAGGCTCGCCTTATCTTCATAATGTTGAAGTAGGCCAATGGAGAATACCCTATTCGTTTGCGGAAGATATGCGACATCTGCGTGATGGAATAGCCCGAAAAATCCGAAAGTTCCTGTAAAGTGATACGTTTTTCCAGTTTTTCCATCATATAATGGACAATTTCCCGAACAAGCACGTCTTCGTTATCCTGCCTCATTGTCCTCGACATCGACTTGCGATAAACGTTCAGATATTTGAACGAAGCCAGATAAGAGAAGAGCAGAGAGGAGGCATAGCAGAGGTTCTCCAACGTATATTCGTTGTCGAGGATGTTATACATCTCCTCGAAGATGTTCTGCCGATGAATGATGCGCGACGTGGGGCCTGCATTGATGGCCCTGGGCTCATCCAGCCCTTCGGAAAAGTATCGGGCCAGGTTGCCTCCGAAGCGCACCCAATAGACCGTCCATGTCTCGTTATCTTCAGAGCCGTATGAGTGTGGCCTGTCTGCGGGGAAGATAAAAAACTGGTTGGCTGTCACTTCGTGGCGCCGACCCTCCAGTTCGCACCATCCCTTGCCCTCGATGCAGTATTGCAGCAAGTATTGGCCGTTGGCACCCTCTATGCCGCGTGGGCGGCGGATGAGGTGATGGCTGGCATAGGGAAAATAACCGATGGCAGTGATGCACAATGCCTTCAGTATTTCCTCGCCTTCTACCAGTTTTTCCATCGAAGGTGGAATACGCAGGAGTTGTTGTCCGTTAAAGCCTTCTATCATCGGTTATACGTGCTGTTCGTAATATCTTTTTGCAATCTGTATGGCCGCACATCTTACCAAAATGGGGCGTACTGAGCAGTTTGACGACACAAATTTACCAATCTTCACAAAGAGAACAAAAATTTTATCGCCTTAATTTTTCCTTAATTCGTTTTTCGGACAAAGAAAAGTACCTATATCCAAATAATTTGCACTTATTGTCAAAACGAAGTCCCCAGGCAAGCGGAACTTACGGAAAACGCAACGTGCTGCGACGGCTTACGCAACGTGGTGCGACAGGCTGCGCAACGTGGTGCGACAAAGAGAAAACCGCGGTGCGTTTCTGCCTACGCTCACAAGGCAGCCTCCGAGAGGTGGAAAACAGGGTCATCGGGCATCTGCAACAGCAGAAAAATAAATTTATTACAGAAAAATTTGGGAAATTCAAAAAAGGTCTCTACCTTTGCGGTGGAGTTCATAAGAAGAAATGACCGAAAGGGTTCCAGTCTGGCGATTGGAATTCTTCTTTTTTTCTTGCTTTTTGCGCCGCTCCACCTAAAAACAAACGACAAAAGAATAATAACTAATAATAAATAAGGTATGGCATACATGTCACAGAAGGGCTACGACAAACTGGTAGCCGAACTGCAGCGCCTGGAAACCGTGGACCGTCCCGCAGCCAGCGCAGCAATAGCCGAGGCGCGCGACAAGGGCGACCTGAGCGAGAACGCCGAATATGACGCTGCCAAGGAATGGCAGGGAAAACTGGAAACCAAGATTGCGCTGCTCAAGCAGACTATCTTCGAGGCAAAAATCATCGACACCACGCACATGGACCTGAGCACGGTGCAGATTCTGGCCAACGTGAAGCTGAAGAACGTAAAGACGGGTATGGAGATGAAATACCGCATCGTCAGCGAAACGGAAGCCAACCTGCGCGAAGGCAAAATTTCGGTGAGCACACCCATCGCACAAGGCCTGCTGGGCAAAAAGGTGGGCGAACGCGCCAAGATAAAGGTACCTCAGGGCGAGATAGAACTGGAGGTGCTGGGCATCGATTTCGACGAATAAGACGCCGGCAAGAACCTCAACCACAAAACACAAACCCCTAAAAGCATCGCAACATGAGCATCTTTTCAAAAATCGTAGCCGGCGAGATACCCAGCTACAAGATAGCCGAGGACGAGCGCTACTATGCCTTCCTCGACATCAGCCCGCTGACAAAAGGACACACACTGGTGATTCCGAAGAAAGAGGTTGACTATATCTTCGACCTCAGCGACGACGACCTGGCAGGACTGCAACTCTTTGCCAAACGCATTGCCATAGCCATCAAGAAGGCCATTCCGTGCGTCAAGGTCGGACAGTGTGTCATCGGTCTCGAGGTGAGACACACCCACATACACCTCGTGCCCATGCAGACCGAAGACGACATCAGATTCAACAAGCCTCATCTGGAACTGACACCAGAGGAATTCACAGAAATAGCAAACCGCATCAAAGCACAGCTTTGATGCGGTTTTTTTAGCCTTCTATTACACTTACAGAGTAATCAGGAAAATTTCGTATCGGTGTGCATCTTGCGCATGGCGGCAACGTCTTCGCGCGGGCAAATCATCAAGATCTCGCCCTCCTCGGCCACCACATAATCTTTCAGTCCCTTGATGACCGCCGTGCGTCCGTTGGGCAGGCGCACCAGATTGTTCTGGCAGTCGTAGAGGAAGGCACGCGAATTGATTAGTACATTGCCGTTCGCGTCGGACGGAGCATCGTCCGCAATGCTGCTCCACGTACCTATATCGGCCCATCCGAAGTGACCTTGCAGCACACACACGTTCTCGCTGCGCTCCATGATGCTGACGTCGATGTTCAGATTGGGCAGCGAACTGAAGAACTCAGGCACCAGCGTGGGCGATGCCGACTCGGCTTCGGCCATCATGCGAGGTATCTCGACCTGATATTCGGGCACCAGACGATAGAGATTGGCCAACATGACGTTTACGTTGAAGAAAGCCAGACCGGCGTTCCAAAGGAAGTCTCCCTCGTCGATGAATATCTGTGCAAACTCGCGATTGGGCTTCTCGGTGAACGACTTCACCTTGTATATGCCTTTTGCCAGCTCGCAGGCGTCGTCCATCTGGATGTATCCGTAACCTGTATCGGGGCGCGAGGGACGTATGCCGGTCACGAGAAGTTTCTCGTTGCGAGACACAAAGTCGAGCCCATTGAGCACGTCTTTCCGATATTCGTCCTCGTTGCTGATGATGTGGTCCGAGGGTGTCATGAAGATATTGGCCTGCAGGTTCTGCTTGGCGAGCACCACCGTGCCCCATGCCACTGCCGCCAACGTGCCGCGCCGCACGGGTTCCTCCAGAATGTGGGTGTCGTCCACTTCGGGCAGTTGCTCGTAGACGAGTGGCACGTAGTCGACGTTGGTCGATATGTAGATATGCGTGGGGTCGATGATTCGGGCTACACGCGCATAGGTTTCCTGCAGCAACGTGCGCCCCGAACCCCGCAGGTCCATGAACTGTTTGGGACGTGTGGTGCGGCTCACGGGCCACAGACGGCTGCCGTTTCCTCCGGCCAGTATCAGGCAATAGTTGTTGTCCATAGCTGTAGTGGTGTTATTGGGGGTTATGCAGTTATTTTGCACCAAGGTAGTGCTTTCCTACCGAAATTCCAAACGCCCTGGCTATGTTTTATACCTTTAGACCATTGTTTGCTACCTTCAGATAGCATCTCGGGCCGAATTCTCAGCGCAGTTTCTTGATGACGGGCAGCAGGAGACTCTCCATGACGGCATATCCCTGAGCATTGGGATGTACGCCTGGGTTGTCCTTGGCATAAGCGGGGTTCATGCAGGTGCCGTCTTCCGATACCATGGCGCTGAAATAGTCGACAAAGGGAATCTTGTTGGCCTCGGCATAGGCTTTCACGCGAGCGTTCAGGCTGCGGATTTTGTCCATCGAGTCTGTTATCGAGGGTTTCCATCCGAATCCTCCGGCAGGCAGGGTGCTGGTCAGAATCACCTTGGCCTTGTGATAGCGGGCCAGTTCGACCATCGAGCATACGTTGCCGAACGTCAGGTCTTCGTCATAGGCGCCCGTGTTCTCGGCGATATCGTTGGTGCCGTAGTTGATGACAACCACCTTCGGCTGCAGGTTGATGACGTCCTCGCGATAGCGCAGCAGGAACTGGTAGCTGGTCTGACCGCTGATTCCGCGACCGATGAGATTGTTCTCGCGGAAGAATTCGGGACGTGTGCCGGGCCATCCGTCGGTGATGGAGTTGCCCATCAGCACCACGCGCTTCTCACCCTTGGCAGGAGCTCCCAGAGCCTTGTTGTCACGGGCATAGCGGCGGAAGTCGGCAAAATCGTGGCGCTGAGCCACGGCGGTGTTCACACTCAGCACTGTCGCCAGCAACAATGCTGCAATTCTGATTGACTTTTTCATACGCTTCTTTTATTTTATATAAGGTTAATATGCCACTTTCAGGGCCTTTCGGGAGGTAAAGTTACTAATTATTTTTATACATCGTATCGCGATGGCGAAAATTTACTAAATACGCTCCATGCTGCGACGGGCAACGCAACGTGGTGCGACAGCCTGCGCAACGTGGTGCGACGAGCAACGGACTGCGGTGCGTTTTTTCCTCCCCTCGGGCAACTTTTTATGGGAAAAGGTTGCGGGATGAAAAAAATGTTGTAACTTTGCATCGCAATTAGGTCTAAGAGCTTATTCAGGGGCGTAGCCCAGTTGGTTTAGAGCGCTGCAGTCACATTGCAGAGGTCATCGGTTCGAGCCCGATCGTCCCTACTCTTAGAAATTGCGTTCCACACTCCACCTTATCACTTTTTCGGTCCCATGGCCTTGATGACGAGGCCAGGGTCTGAGACATCGCCGTAGGCTGCTGCGCTGAGTCCGATGCGCTTGAGCAGTGCTGCGGGGAAGGTGACCGAGTTGCCTCGGCGCGAGATGCGTGCCGTGATGTCCTCGGCACGGTCGGCCTTGAGGTCTTGGGCGTAGAAACGGACATCTGACGGGAGCGAACGGAATTGTACGGTGACATCGCCAAAGTGACCAAAGAGACCGATGGGGGCATCCCAGCGCTCTACCTCGAAACTGACGGGCACGGGCAGGCTGATATAGCTGCGGTCGAGCGTGCGGCCGATGGCCGAGACTGCCGTGGCTCCACTGGGATAGCGCGAGGCCAGGATGTAGGGACGGTCGGGGGCATCGCTCCCCACCACAGGCAGGGGCATGTGACGACTGACACGGGCCGGCGCATCACCCTTGACACGCTCTCCCTCACGACGTTGCATCCAACTTTCCTCGGCCTGATAGGTCCAGAAATCGTGCAGACGGGCGGTGTCCGCGGTGAATTCTCCGTCCACCCCGAACGGTCCTGCAATGCGATGCCAGCGCACGCCGCGTATTACCTCGTCGAGACGTCGCTTCAGGTCGCGCACACTCTCGGGGAAGACGTGGTCCTTGCGTCCGTTGGGCAGACGGCCTGCATAGGGATGGCGCATCACGCCGATGGCACAACCCAGTCCCACCGCGATGTAGGGTTCGTCCTCGCAATTTACGATGCCGCGCGCACCTTTTTCAGCCTTATACGGAAGCAGGTCCACCACGCGCTGAATCGTGATGGGCTGTGAGTTGATGTTCTCCACATCGTAGGTACGGAAAGCATCGCTGAACTGGACGTATTCCAGCTTCATGGCGTTCTCCAACACCAAGTTGGGCGCCAACTGGCGTGCCTTCTGGGCAATCTGACGGCGGAAAGCATCGTCACGCTCGCGTGCTCCCCAGTCCACCTTCCAGTATCTGACCCTCGCGGCCTCGGCCGTGCGAAGGCGGTCTTCCCAGAAAGCATTCTCGTCGGTATCAGCCAAAATGGGGGCCTTCTGCGGGCTTACCCAGAGTCCCAATCCACGCCATCCGCATGCCTCGATGCTGTCGGCCAACTGCCTCATACGTTCGAGCGGAGTTCCGCGGAACGAGGGGAAACGGGTGGCATCGAGCTCGAGCATGCCGATGTATGGATTATCTCTCCTGTAGTTGACGTCAGCTGGTATGTCCCACGAATCGTCCATGACGAAAAGCAGGTCTGACCGAATCTCTGGGAAAAATTTCACCCAACGTTCGAAAGCTTCGTGCCCGAAAATCTCTTTCTCGGTCATAAAACGACGTGTAACCTCGGAGGAGATATAGTTCGAGGCATAGCCTTGGATATTCCATGTGCAGAAATAGTCAGGCGCCAGCGAAGGGGTATCGGGCACAAGACGTACAGTCTGTGCTCCGATGCCGACTGGGATAAGGAGTGCGATGAATATTGAACGTAACCTCATTTTGTAGTGGTTGGATTAAAGTTTTCTTATTTACTTGGCGTCACCCATGGGGATATAGATAAACTCTATGCCCTTGCCGTTCTTCGGGTCGAGGTTGCGGGAATACTGCATCTTCTCGGGGCTGTTCCAGTGTTCATACACTCCCAGGCTGGGGATAGGCTGTCCGCCCTGCTTGTAAACAGTGCCCGAAGGTGTGTTGCTGGGGGTGGCCATCTCGCGCAGAATGTCGTCGGCCATGTCGCGCAGCAAGATACGCGGCACGTTGTAGTAACCAGTCTCGAAGTTGTTTAAGCTCTGCGCATAGAAGATGTCAAGTCCCACACTCTGCAAAGCCACGGGGTCGAACGAGGCGAGAAGACAGGAAGGCCACTCGGGATTCTCGTAAGGCTCAACGCGGTTGTTGAATGGCGGGTTGGGGAAATGCAGCGGATAGGTGCTCCACTTGCGGCCACAATAGAGTCCGTCCAAAAGATAAAGCAGTGTCTTACGACCCAGATTCGGGGAAGCCTCCAGGTCGACAAGGGGATTGTATCCGTGGTCAACCTGCTGACGTCTATGGATTTCGGTGGAGTTGATCCACTGATGCAACTCGGACGTACCCTTGATACTGCCTGCGTGGTTCTTGGCCGACATGGTGATGGCCGTCTGTCCGTTGTCGCCATGCTCCATGTAGTTGTAGGGATAGGAATGGAGCTTCAGCATGGCCAGATTGATGATATAGGTAGCATCCATCACCTGCTGAGCAATCAGCTTGGCCTCGTTAAAGCGGTCGTTGTAGGTATATTCTATGCCTTCCACCCACTTCGATGCCTCTATGCCCTGATGTGTGCCATACTTGGGATTGAGGGGTTGCTCGCGGCGCGCTTCACCATCCTGCACGAAGCGAACGTCGGGGAATTCTCTCCAAATGCGCTCCAGCATCTGTGCATATATCTGACGACGCACGTCGAAAATAAAGATGTCAGACTGAGGCACACCTACGACATTCACCAAGTGACGCACTACAGCCAGCGTCATCTGCGGCGTTGCATCGCTCTGGTTGTTCGTCTTGCGGGCACTACTGTTATTCAGATTTATCTTAATAGCAACCACTTCGCCCGGCTTGTAGCCTTGTTTTATATTACGGATTTCCTTGTTATGGAAGAGGAAAATCTTCTTCCATGCTTTCTTGTCGCTCTTGGTTCCAGTCAGTCGTTGCAGAGTGGCGGAGAGCATTGCCTCGCAGCGGTCTGCATCGGTATTCTTATCCAAGAACCATTGGTCATCCTCAACATTCCAGCGACCAGCCCATCGGGTAGCCTGCGGGTCGCGAGCCATCACAACACGACCAGGGAAGACACCGCGAGCGGTACCTATGGGTTGATTACTTGCACCAGGCTTCCAGGTGAAGTCTTTGGCCAAATCTTCACGATAAGCCTCTGCATCGGGCCATTTTGTCTTGTCCCATGTGCCCTGTGCCAGAGCGGTAGCCATCGGCATCAGCACGACAGCTGCGATAAGGTATTTTCTAATGTTTTTCATCTCTGAAAGTTGTTTTTATTTGTCTGATATCTAAGATTAAAAGCGGAAGTAAAGTTGTCCCTTGAAGGTCTCATTCTCGTAGCGAGTCTTTGCACCTTGCGGACCTTCGTCAGCAGCCTTCGAGAACTTGGTACCGATAGCCGGGATGCAGTTAAGCACGGAAATCTGTCCGTCGGGGAATGGTGGGTCGACGTTACGGCTCAGGTAGACGGGCTTCTCAGGCGTGAACAGGTGCAGGTAGAGGTTGTTCGTAGCCGAGGAGATGAACAACGGACGGCCATTCGTGCGGAGACGCATCGAAGCGAAGTGCGAATAATAGCCCTTGAACTCGGGATATTCCCAGGTCTGACCGGTGATGGTGTGTTGTTGTAGGTCTTGTCATAGACACCGAAGGATACGCCTTTCAGACGGTTCTTCCATACGCGGTAAGGACCGTCGGACGTGAGTTCGGCGCCGAGCACCTCACTCTCGGGATAGTTGAACGTGATGCCTGCGAAGTCATATTCGCCATTCAGACGATAGGTGTAGTCCAGCTTGAGCATGCCGCCACGGCTGAAAGTCCATGTGGCTCGAACGCCGTCCTCGTAGATTGCATCCACCTGATAACCCTCGGACGTGGAACGGTGCTCCAGCTTCTGGAACTTCGTTTCTATTCCGACAAATCTCGGACCACCCGTCAGGGGCACATTCTCTCCGCGGCTGCGGATTGCAGAGATCAGACCCGTAGCCTTGTCGAAGCTTACCTCGAGCTGCGATGTACTTACCGTAAGGCTGGCATCGGTCTCGGTGGCACGCGGAGCCTCGCTCTGTCCCTGGCCCTGCGCCTGCATGCGGGACATGCGCTCCGTCATTCTGCTCATGAGTTGTTCGGCTGTCGTGATGGGCCACGTCCACGTCATCACCTTGCGACCCGACGGGTCGGTGGCGGTGATGGAGAGCAGGTCGTACGACTGCCAGTCGCTGGGCATCGAGAGACGCATCGTGCCGTCCTCGGTCCAGGGAGCCAGGTCGGGCACCTCGGTGCGGACGCTTGCCTCGCGTGCTTCAGGAGCACCTCCGCCACCTCCGCGACGCTGACGAGGCAGACTGCTCAGCTTGGCCTCGAAGGTGCAGGCGCCGAGACGTGTGAAGTGATAGCGGTTGGAAATGCGCAGCGTGCCGTTGAAGTTGGTGAAGTCGGGCTGTGCGATGTAAATCGGAGACCAGATCTCGCGGATGGCATAGAAGGAACCTTCCTTCTCGTGGTGGGGACCGAGGATGCCGTCGGGAGCCTTGTCGTTGAAGACGTCGATGCTGTCGTGAATGTCACGTCTGACAACGCCCTCGTCAGCCAGGTTCCACAAGAACTGACCTGCTGCGTTGGGTCTCGTGCGCAATACCTCCCAATAATCTTCCAGTCCGGCTCCGTGACCGCCGTCGTGCAGGCCGTGCAGGCTTTCCGTAGGCATATACACAATGTTGGTACGCGAGGATTTCTCAAACGTGGGACCATATTTGGGATAGTGGTGCGTGTCTATTCCCTCGTAGTTCGACCAAGGTTCCACCACGGGGCGTCCCTGGATGTCATATTTTGGGTAGAGGGGGCGTGCAGCCTTCGGGAAGCCACCTTCGTTGCCGTTATCCCATACTAAGATACTGGGATGGTTCACGTCGCGACGTATCATGTCGGGAACCAGACGGCAGGCGGTAATACTGTCGTAGGCACTCTGCCAGCCGGCAAGTTCGTCGAGGACATAGAGGCCGAGCGAGTCGCACACGTCCAGGAAATAGGTATCGGGGGGATAGTGGCTCATGCGGACGGCATTCATGTTCATATCCTTAATGAGGTTCACGTCCTCAATGGCCAATGCCTTGCTGCTGGTACGGCCACTTTCGGGCCAGAAGGTATGACGGCAGACACCCTTGAACTTGATCTTTGTGCCGTTCACATAGAAGCCATCCTCGCGGCGGAATTCCAAGGTGCGGAAACCGAAGCGCTGGCGGTAAACGTGGATGGCCTTGCGACCCTCGCGCAGGGTGAAGCGTGCGGTGTAGAGATTGGGGGTCTCTGCAGTCCATGCCAGCGGAGCGTTGACCTGGAAGTTCACGCGCAGGCTGTCAGACGCCATCGTCTGGGTGGGCAGGCTGGCTACCACTTTTCCCTCGGCATCCTCGATGGCAACTTCCACGCCCAGACGCTTGGTGCCGGTGCGGTTCACGACCACGTCGGCTGTGAAGGCTCCCGTATGACGGGCATCGATAGCCACGTGGTCCACGAAGGAGGTGGGTTCGATTCTGAGGTAGACAGGACGGAAGATGCCGCCGAATATCCAGTAGTCGGCACGACGCTCGGCATTGTTGATGCTGCGGTTGGAGGACTCCTTGCTCACCTCCACCTCAAGCGTGTTCTGGCCGCCGTAGTTGAGCAGTTTCGAAATGTCATATTTGAAACGGTAGAAAGCACCCTGGTGGATGGGGCCGGCCAACTGGCCGTTCACCTTCACCTCGGCATCGGTCATCACGCCTTCGAAGACGATGTACGTGCGGCTCTTCTGCCATTCGCGGCGGGCCTCAAACTGAGTCCGGTAGAGGCCGTGCTCGCTGTGTGGGTCGCGGTCGTGACCATAGTTGTAGGCTCCAAAGCCCTGAAGTTCCCAGCAAGACGGCACGGGAATCGTGCTCCACGAACCACTGCGTGCACCGTCGGTACACATGAACTCCCAGTCCACGGTGTGGTCCTTGTCCGTTCCCGAGAGATAGACCACCTGTGTCTCTTGCGCGCCGAGCGACAGGAATGCGCCCAT